>CAIOLO010000107.1 GCA_903859155.1 uncultured beta proteobacterium | reverse complement strand
TTATGGCACGCATCATCCGACAGACCATGCTTTCCGCCCGTGATTTGCTGATCACTTTTGGACCGTTTCTGCTGATCGCAATCGGACTGCTGGCCGGCGCCTACTATGTCCTCGACCCTACCCCGCCCAAGCGCGTGGTGCTGGCCACCGGCCCTGCGCAAAGCGATTACGCGGTTTTCGGCGCGCGCTACGCCGAGGAACTCAAGCGCTTCGGCATTGAAGTGACGCTGCGCGAGACCGACGGCTCCAGCGAGAACCGCCGCCTGTTAATGGATGAAAATGAGGATGTCGACCTTGCATTCATCCAGGGCGGCTCGGGGGAAGCCGTGCTCTCGATCGATGAGGAAGAAGGCGATTGGGCGCTTGAATCACTGGGCAGCCTGTTCTATGAGCCCATTTGGGTTTTCTATCGCGACAGCGCTGCGCGCGGGCTTCCTGGCGGCACGCTCAGCAAACTGGCGCAGTTGCGAGGCCGGCGCGTCAACGTGGGCGAAACCGGGAGCGGCGTGCCCAACCTGATGCTGAAGCTGTTCCACGCCAACGGTCTGGCCCCGGCAAGCATGACCCTGAGTCGCGACGACCCGTCTACCGCTGTTGCCGCCTTTCTCCAAGGCAAACTCGATGCCGTGGCATTCGCATCTGCGCCGGAATCACCGATGGTGCAGATGCTGCTGCGAACGCCTGGGACAAGGCTTTTCGAATTCCGTCAGGCCGACGCCTATTCGCGCAAGTATCCCTTTTTTAGCGCAGTGACATTGCCACGCGGCATAGCGGATTTTGCGCGCGATGTGCCTGTGCAGGATGTGCGTCTGCTCGCAACCACGGCGATGCTGGTCGCACGCGAGGATACCCACCCCACTCTGATACAACTGTTCGTGCAGGCGGCGGGCAGAATTCATGGCGGCACCGGCTGGTTTTTCAGGAGTGGGCAGTTTCCCAGCGCGCAACATACCGAATTCCCGCTTGCAGACGAAGCCGAGCGCTTCTATAAACACGGCGCGCCGTGGCTGCAACAGCATCTGCCATTCTGGCTCGCCAATCTGATTGATCGGATGTGGGTGGCGTTGTTTTCGATCGTTGCCGTGCTCCTCCCGATTTCGCGGATGGTGCCGCCCTTGTATGCATTTCGAGTGCGCTCGCGCATCTTCCGCTGGTACCGCGACCTGCGCGAGATCGAGGACGACCTTACCGAGAACAGCGTTTCACACGCAAACCTGATGGAGCGGCTCAATACCCTCGATGCACGCGCCGAAGAAATAACCGTGCCGCTTGCCTACACCGATCAGTTATATGCGCTGCGCTCCTATATCCAGCTGGTTCGTGAAAGATTGATACTGGCATCCGCCGCGCAAGATAGAACAACCGCCCCGCAATGAGCGCTCAGACCTTCGGGTACACTTTCCGGGACCGGGATCGCAGTCGCACCATTGGGAGAGCACCGCAATGACCAGAGCAAGCGCATTTTCAATGGCCGGATTGACCGGGACCACACGGGCAGTTGTCGCAGCGCTGGCAGGCGCGTTGATCGCGGCGAATGCGCATGCACAGTCTTATCCCACCAAGCAGATACTGGTCGCGAGCACCGCTTCGCCGGGTTCCAGCGGCGACGCCGGCCTGCGCCTGATGGCACTGAAGATGGGCGAAAGCATGGGGCAGACGGTGCTGGTGGATCTGCGCACCGCAGCTCGCGGCGCGCAGGCCTATGCCGTGGTGTCCAAGGCTGCGCCCGATGGACACACCATCACCTTTGGCACCTCGGGAACCTATGTCTACGGCCGCTTCTTGTTCAAGAACATGGCGTTCGACGTCCTCAAGGACTTCGCTCCCATCAGCATGTCGCTGAACGCGCCTTCCTACGTCACCGCACCCAACTCGATGGGGATCAACACGCTGAAGGAATTCATCGACTATGCCAGGAAAAATCCGGGAAAGCTCGAATATGCTTCCACCGGCCACGGCTCCTACTTCCATCTGGCCACCGAGGCGCTGAAAACCGCAGCCGGCATCGATATGCTTCACATCCCTTATGCGCAGGCGAATTTTCCGCAATTGCAGAACGACTGGACCAGTGGACGGATCGCGCTGTGGTTGACGACCTGGGCCAACGTTGGTCCGAATCTCAACCGCTTCAAGGTGCTTGCCATCGTCGACCGGCAGCGCAGCAAGCATCAGCCCAATGTCGCGCCAATCTCGGAGCTGTTGCCCAACTATGAGCCGTTCGTGGTCTGGTGGGGATTTTTCGGGCCGTTGGGGCTTCCCGCGCCGATAGCCAATCGCATTGCCACGGAATCCAGGCGCGCAATGCTGCTGCCCGATATCGCGTCGAAACTGGACGATCTGGGCCTGACCGTGGTTGGCAGCACCCCCGAGGAACTGGCGACCCTGTTGCGGCAGGACATCAACGCCGTTGCCAAGGTCGTCAAGGCGATCGGCCTGCAGCCGGAGTAACAAAAATGAAAAGAACGGCGTTTGCTACTGCGATGGTGCTGGCGGGTGTGCTGTTCGCATCGAACCTTCTGGCGCAGGCCTATCCCGCCAAACAGATTCTGGTGGTGAGTTCCGCCTCGCCAGGCACCAGCGGTGATGCCGGCCTGCGCCTGATGACCGCAAAAATGACGCAGAGCATGGGTCAGCCGATTATTGTCGAACTGCGCAGCGCGGCGCGCGGCGCGCAGGCCCATGCCGTCGTCTCCAAGGCCGCTCCCGACGGCTATACCCTCACCTTCGGCACCGCGGGCACTTTCGTCTATGGCCGCTACCTGTTCAAGAACATGGCGTTCGACGTCCTGAAGGATTATGTGCCGATCAGCATGTCGCTCAATTCCCCCTCGTATGTCGCCATCCACAATTCGCGCGGCATCGGCACCATGCAGGATCTGATCGACTACGCCAGGAAAAATCCGGGCAAGCTCGAATTCGGCTCCACCGGCAACGGCTCGTACTTCCACCTTGCCGGCGAGGCATTGAAACACGCCGCGGGAATCGACCTCCTGCACGTGCCCTATTCGCAGGCGAATTACCCGCAGTTGCAGACCGATTTCCTGAACGGAAGAATCGCGATGTTCATGACGACCTGGTTCAATGTCGGCCCCAACCAGAACCGGCTCAAGGTGCTCGCGATCATCGACCGGCAGCGCAGCAGGCACGCACCCAACGTCCCCGTGGTCACCGATCTCTTGCCGAACTTCGAGCCGTTTGTCGTCTGGTGGGGATTATTGGGGCCGCTGGGCCTGCCCGCGCCGATCGCGAACCGTCTTGCCGCCGAATCGAAAAAAGCGCTGCAGCAGCCCGACATCACCGCAAAACTCGACGACCTGGGACTGGACGTGGTTGCCAGCACACCGGAAGAATTTGCCGCAATGCTGCGCCAGGACATCAATGCCATCGGCAGGCTGGTCAAGGCGATCGGCTTGCAGCCGGAGTGATTCATGTGCAGGGGGCTGCGCCTGGTTGACTGTGCCCCCCTTTTGAACATCCCCCGCGCCGGTTCCGCGGCCTGAGCCGTTCAGTCCAGCCGCGCGCCGGTGAATTTGATCACCGGCCCCCACTTCTGCGCTTCGCCGCGCATCAACTCCCCGAAATCCTCCGGCGAGCCGCCGCGCGGGCGTATCTGCGCCTTGGTGAGGACCGCGCGCACCTCATTGGATGCCAGCGCGTCATTGATGTCGCGATTGAGGCGCAACACGATCTCGCGAGGCGTACCCGCCGGTGCGAGTATGCCGTTCCAGCCGTCGGCATCGAAGCCCTTCAAACCGCCGGACTCGGCGACGGTGGGCACCTCGGGTGTCAGCGGGAAGCGATCTTTGGTGGATACGGCAAGTATCTTGATGCGTCCTGACTGGACGAAGGGCATCATCACAATCGCAGGGAGGAAGGCCGCATGCACGTCGCCGGTGGCCAGTGCCGCCGCCGCGGGAGGCGCGCCGTTGTAGGGAATATGCACCATGAAGGTCCTGGTCATGTTCTTTACCAGTTCCATGCTCAGATGCGAGGCGCTGCCGTTGCCCAGCGATGAATAGTTGTACTTGCCGGGACTTTTGCGCAACAGATCCACCAACTCCTTTACGTTATTGACCCCCAGCGAGGGAGATACTCCCAGCGTAAAAGGCTGTCCGCCCATCAAAATGACAGGCGTCAGATCCTTCAAGGGGTCATAGGAAAGATTGGAGAACAGAAACGGCGCATAAGCCAATGGCCCGTTAAAACCATAGATCAGCGTATAGCCGTCCGGGGCGGACTTCGCCACGTTCCCCACCGCGACGGTGCCGCCTGCGGCCGGCTGGTTCTCAACGATCAACGGCAGCCTGTCGCGCAAGCGTTCGGCGATGGCACGGGCCGGAATATCCAGAGACCCCCCCGCCGCCGCAGAGACGATCAGACGCACGGGTTTCGCGGGAAAACCCTGCGCTGCCGCGCTACCCGCGCTGATCGCGGCGGCCAGGGAGAAAATAGCGGTAAACGTTTTCATTTCCAATTCCTCATAAACTCGGTGAATACTGGCGGCTGCGGTATCCGTGCCGCATGCGGGTCATGGTACGCGATGCGGCATGGATACCGCAACGCAACGACGATGATTCCAGCGATGCGTAAGCGCAATCCCTGGGCGAGGTTTGCCAGACTACCCGGGAATAATCGTCGGGTAGTCGCTGTTACCTGCTAGGGACCGCGCGGCAAAAAACTCGCCGCGCTGCCTCCAACAACCGGCGCGAGTTTAATGCGACGGCGATCTCACTAGGAGGCGCCGGTTGGATAGAATAGCCGCCGCAAATTGCCCGTCCACCCCAGGAGCCGCCCCCATGGAACGCAAGAAAGCCAGTGATTTCCCCCCGGAAGTTCTCAAGCTGTTTGACAGCTACGTGCACGGCTGGATGAGCCGCCGCGATTTTCTCGACAAGGCGGCCAGGTATGCCGTCGGCACCTTTACCGCCGCCGCCATGCTGGAGATCCTCAAGCCCAATTATGCGTGGGCACAGCAGGTTCCCAAGGACGACAAACGCATCGTCACGGAATATCTCGGTTATCCGTCGCCCAAGGGGTCAGGGACCATGCGCGGCTACATGGCCAAGCCGGCCAACATGAGCGGCAAATTGCCCGGCGTAGTGGTGATCCACGAAAACCGCGGACTCAATCCCTATATCGAGGACGTCGCGCGGCGCCTCGCTACCGAGAATTACCTTGCGTTCGCACCGGATGCGCTCGCCCCCGTGGGCGGATATCCGGGAGACGACCAGAAGGGCGCGGCCCTCTATGCCAAGCTGGATCCGGCCAAGCGCCGCGAAGACATGTACGCGGCGGTTGATTTTTTGAATGCGCATCCCGAATCGACCGGAAAATTCGGAGCCGTGGGTTTTTGCGCCGGCGGCGGCATGGTCAACCTGTTTGCGGTGAACTTTCCGAATATGGCCGCGGCGGCACCGTTCTACGGTGACATCCCCAGTGCCGCGGAAGTTGCCAAAATCAAGGCGCCACTCCTGGCCCACTACGCGTCCAATGATGACCGCATCAACTCCGGCCGGCCCGCCTTTGAAACCGCGCTGAAGACGGCCGGCGTGAAATACGCGATGCACACCTATGCCGACACCCAGCACGGCTTCCATAACGACACGACGCCGCGCTACGACGAGGCTGCGGCGAAGCTGGCCTGGTCGCGCACGCTGGCGTTCTTCAAGGAACATCTGCGGGGATGATCCAACCGGCCTCGGTGCGTAGCGCGCGCGCCGGGGCACGGCCTGTCAAGGGGCAAGCAACTCCATCAACACCGAAAGGTCCGCAAGCTCATCCAGGCGCCACAAAAGCCCGGCCACCTGTGGCGCAGCCAGGTCCGGCATCCCAAGCCCGGCAAGTTCAAAAAACTTCTTCTCCAATGCCGCGTCACTCAAGGGCCTGGCGCTGCTGCCCAAGGCATGTGCGACCCGAGCATCGAACCTCCTGCCGTCCACGGTCAGCAGCGAAACGATCGCCGCTTCGACTTTTATGGCAGCGTCTTTTTCAAGAACGATGCGCTGTCGCAATCTGCCCAGTTCCCGGTCTGCAGCACTGTCGTCGTTGAACTGACGCACGCCAGCGGCCCCTTGCAACAGGCATACAGCGGCGCCGTGCTGCAGGCTGAGCTTTGCCTCCATGCCATTGCGCGGCCCGGGATTGTCGGCACGCAGCACCGCCAGCGGATTGACACGCAGCGTCACACTCGCAATGGCATCTGCGGCGAACGCCTGCCGCTCGCGAATTTCAAGACAGGCATCCAGCACCGGATGCAACACCGCGCCGCAGGGGTAGGGTTTGTACCCGTCCAGCAGCAGTTCCCAGGATTCGCCAAGACCGCCGGTGATCGCTGCGTAGTCGGGGTCTTCCGCGAGCACATTGGCGAAACCGAATTTCCCCTCGATGCCGGTTTCACTCGCGGTAAAGCCCGATTTCGCCAGCAGCGCCGCGACCAGGCCATTCCTTGCCGCGATGCCGATGTTGAGGCTCTTGGACATGCTGCCGAACATCTCCACCAGTCCGGCCGACTGTGCGGCAGCCATCCCCAGCGCCCAGGTCATCTGCTGCGCATCCAGATGCAACAGCTTGCCTGCCGCTGCCGCCGCGCCGAATACGCCGCAGGTGCCGGTAATGTGCCAGCCACGGGCATAGTGGCCGGGCGAAACGGCATTGCCGATGCGGCATTCGGCCTCCACACCGAGGACAAAAGCGTGCAGCAGCTGCGCGCCGCAGACCTTGCGATGCCCGACCAGAGCGAACAGCGCAGCGGCCACCGGCACGCTGGGGTGGATCACAGTGCGCAGATGCGTGTCGTCATAGTCGAGAATATTTGCGCTCATGGCGTTGATGAGCGACGCGTTCGGGGCATCAAAGCGCTCCCCGCGTCCGATGAGCGTTGCCTGACCCGGCCCCGCGAACGGCGCCAGCGCGGCAACGGAGCGCTCGATCGCTTCGTCTGTGCAACCACCCAGCGCGCAACCGGTCCAGTTGAGCAATGCGCGCCGCGCCTCATGCCGCAGCAGCACGGACAGATCCTCAAAGCGTGATTCGCAGAGGAAGGTCGCCAAGCGGCGGGTCACCGGGTATTCAGCAGAAGTCACGATGTTCCCGGCAGGTTGCGGCGACACATGTCCAAACAGACTTTAAGACCCGGATTTTGCAGACGGCCTCAAGCGCGAAACCTCTGCCCTGCGTCGACGGTGAAGATTGCGCCGCTGATATAGGAGGCGCGCGGCGAGGCGAGAAACGCAACCAGGTCGGCGATTTCAACCGCATGTGCCATTCTCCCCCACGGCAGCTTGGCAAGCAGGTGACGGTAAGCCAGCTGGTCGATGCCATCGCCGGGGGCGGACATGGCAGCGGTGCGCTCGGTGGCCACCAGCCCCGGATTGACGCCCACGATACGCACATTGTCATCGACGCTGGCCGCGCCTGCCGCCTGGGTAAATGCGATCAGCGCGCCATTGACCGCCGAGGTGGGGATGGACTTGGGGTTCGGGCGCTCTCCCGATATGCCGATGATGTTGACGATGACCCCCGCACCCCTTGCCTTCATCCGGCTCAGGCCTTCCCGGCACAGGTTCATCGTTCCCAGCACCTTGACCTCGAAGGCCACTCGCAATGCTTCCGCGCTGACTTCGTGCAACGCGCCGCGGGGCACCGCCCCCGCGGAATTGACCAGAATGTCGACGCCGTCCAGCAGACTGTACGCGCTCTCCAGTTCGCTGCGATCACCGAGATTGGCGGCATGAACCGCCACCTTCACAGGGTGCAGGCTCTCGAGCTTTGCCTTGGCCTGCTGCAGTGTCGCTCCATCGCGCGCCACCAGCCGAAGCTCACACCCCTCGGCGGCAAGGCGCTCGGCGATGCTCAAGCCTATTCCCTTCGACCCTCCGGTCACCAGTGCCGTTTTGCCTTTCAATTCCAAATCCATGCTTTTATTCCATCGTTAATCGCTGATTTTGCGGATCAGGCCAGACAGCGCCGCGCCGGAAACGGACGCAAAAGTCCGTACGTCGCACTGTTTGACACGCACCCTCGCCGCCTGTAGCTTAGGCGGTTCAGCGCAAGGGGGTCAAGCCATGAACCGCCGTCTTTTCTTACAGCGCACCCCATGAACATCCTGCCCGCACTGGAAATCCTGCGGCTTGAACTGACGCGGATCCGCCAGGATTTGCACGCTTACCCGGAACTCGCCTTCGGCGAACAGAGAACTTCGGACCTCGTGGCGCGCGAATTGTCCAGTTACGGCGTCGAGGTTCATCGCGGGCTGGCGGGCACCGGCGTGGTCGGCACGCTGCGCGCGGGCTCAGGCAATCGGGCCATCGGCCTGCGCGCCGACATGGATGCGCTACCGATCCAGGAAGCCAATACCTTTGAGCATCACTCGCGCCACGATGGCAAGATGCACGCCTGCGGCCATGACGGGCACACGACCATGCTTCTGGGCGCCGCGCGTCATCTTGCCGAAACACGCAATTTCGACGGAACCGTGCACTTCATATTCCAGCCGGCCGAGGAACACGGCGGCGGCGGATGCGTGATGATCGAACAGGGGCTTTTCGAGAAATTCCCGATGGACGAGGTGTATGGCCTGCATAACTGGCCGGGCCTGGACCTGGGCCATTTCGCGCTGATTCCGGGGCCGATGATGGCAAGCACCGACCATTTCGACATCGTGGTGCGCGGCCACGGGGCGCATGCGGCCATGCCGCACCTTGGCATCGATCCGGTGGTGGCCGGCGCCGCAATCGTGCAGGCGCTGCAGACCCTAGTGTCGCGCTCGATCGAACCGGTGGACGCTGCGGTGGTCAGCGTCACCCAGTTTCACGCCGGTGATGCCTACAACGTCATTGCCGGCGAGGCGGTTTTGCGCGGCACGGTACGCACCTTCAAGGCGGAAACGCGCGACGCGATGGAAGCGGGCATGCGCCGCGTCTGCGAAAACACCGCGGCGGCTTATGGGGCAAGCGCTGATTTCAGCTATGAGCGCGGCTATCCCCCGCTGATCAACTGGCCCGCACAGACCGAGACCGCCGCAGGCGTGCTGGCGGACATGGTTGGCGAAGAACGCGTGCATCGGCAGTTCCCGCCCACCATGGGCGGGGAGGATTTCGCCTACATGCTGCAGGCCAAGCCCGGCTGCTACGTTTTCATGGGAAACGGCCAGGGCGCGGGGATGCACGGCTGCATGCTGCACAACCCGGGCTACGACTTCAACGATGCGGCGCTGCCGGTCGGGGCATCGTATTGGGTGCGCCTGGTCGAGCATTGCCTGAACAAGGCAGGCTGATTGTTTGCCCAAGGCATCTTACTGGTGGTTCTAGCAGCTACCTATTGACGCTTGCCAATCGATACCACGCTATAGAGCAACTTCTCGGCAACCACCGACAACCCGTAACCAAGTGGCGGACTCCGGCTCCCCAGTCTCGTCAGACAAGCGCGTGAGTAGGCTTTCCTCCAACCCAGTTAATACACTCCGCGCCGGCGCACTACCTTCACCACCAAGACGACCACGCGGGACGCCTGAATCGAGCATTCGATGCACCACGGCGGCTTGCACCAGCGAGGTCTTGGACTTGCGTTCTCGCTTGGCGTGCTCCGATAGTGCTGAATCCAGTTCAGGGGTCAATTTCACTTCGAGCATGGCTGACTCATGACCTCATTCGAGGGCACTTGGTCCGTCACCCATGCAATTGCACACTACGCCACAATCCGAAACTCGGTGGCCTTTGCTACCGGGCGCACATGATTCCGCTCCCGTTTCATCTCGACGATGCCGTAATTTGACATGGTGTTGAGGGTTCGAGAAAGATTGCCCGGCTTGCGGCCGGTAGCTTCGGCCAATGAAGAAATGGACTGCGGTTTCGTATCTCTTATCAACTTCAGCAGGGCGCGATTTTCGTCGCTCAATACCTCGGCAAGCGAACGCATCGACGTAAACCAGATCTTCGGTTCGGTTAGCTTGGGTTTGTACTCTCCGCGAGCGATCGACAAAATTCGCTCCCGAATCTTGTTCTGCGACATGATCCCTATGACGATGGCTTTCATTTTTGCTTTATCTCCTTAAGCACTCGATCGACTTCGTCGAAGAAATCCACCAGGAGTTGCTGCGCATTTCGAAATTCGTATGGAACGCCTTTGTCGCTGAAATGCCGATGTTTGTGATCAAAAGCAAGCTTCTGCCCGGCATACTTGAATTTTTTCGGCTTTACTGAGTGCGAATTATCGCACCCGAGGATTCTTTTCCCATAAGGTTCATGTAGCGTCAATGCGTAGCGAATCCCGTGAGGAATTTCCGCAGTCGAATCGACTCTCCAAGCTTCAATCTTGACCCAATAGCCATCGTCCTGATCAACGATTTGCCCGTGTAGGTCGATCAGGGTTTCAATCCCAGGATCTTGAGGCATGGCACATTGTATCATCGGTTGATATAGTGCACTGCAAGATCAGAGATCACCGTGAGTGGCAACAACTGACTCTCGTGCAGACCGCCTGCGCTCTCGGTTTGAATGCGCAAACGGTGGCGAATTGGGCGAAATGCTCCCACTACCGTGGCCGAAAAGTCGTGACCGGATTCGATCCACCAACACACGGGTTTCAGGCGGGCGCGCCAACCGGCTCCGGAGCAGGAAGCGCCTTTGGCAGGCACGCCACCGCCGCAAGAATCAGCACCGCCAACACCGCCAGAATACGGAACAGCGTGTCGAATCCCCAGTTGTCGTAGACCACCGCCACGAACGGCAGGGTCGCGGCAAGCACGGTGAAGCTCACCACATAGCGCACCGCGTAGATGCGCGCCCGATACTGGCCGCTGGCCATCTTGCCGATGAGGAAATCATTGATCGGAACCTGCCCGAAAGCGCCCAGCATGAAGCCGAACGCCACCGCCAGAGCGATGCCCTCGTGCAACCCGGGCATGGCGGCAAAAAACACCACCTGGATTACTGCGGCGCTCATAAAGATCGAACGCGGGCCATAGTGATCCAGCAGCTTTCCGGAAACCAGCTGTGCAAGAGATGCAATGGCAAAGACGACAAAGGCGAACATGCCCACCATGGTCGCCACCTCGCCCTGACCGGCGCCACCCCCGGTTTTCCATGCGTCCGCGAGAGCCGTCGCGATGCCCTGCAGTCGCTCGTCGAAAATCTTGGGCAGCGCGAACGTGGTCGACTGAAAAATGATGCTTGAAATCGCCGCCGTGATGAACACGATCACCGATACGCGCAACAAAAGCGCCTTGTAATCTGCCGACGGCGTTGGCTCAACCCGGGTGCTGGTTGCAGCAGATCGCGTTGATACTGTGCGCACCTGCGGCCAGCGCAGCCAAGCATAGCCGATGCCGATCGCAATGGAGACCGCCCCGGGTATGACAAAGGCCGCGCGCCAACCGCCATGATCAATGAAATAACCCGTGACCAGCGCGGCGCTCGCCACGCCCAGATTGCCAAAGACTCCGTTGACCGCAATGCGCATGCCGGTGTTCTTCCAGGTCGAGGTCACAATGGCCAGCCCCACCGGATGGTAGATCGCGCCGAACATGCCAATGACAAACAGCGCGGCGCCCATCAGCAGGGGTGTCGGCGCAAATCCGGCAACCATCGACGACAGGCCGATACCAACGAAGAACACCACCATCATGCCGTCGCGGCTCCAGCGGTCCGCCATCCAGCCGGCAGGAAGCGCAAACAGGCCGAAGGCAAAAAATCCCGGCGTCGCATAACCGAGCAATTCCGCGTAACCCAGGCCCCATTCGCGCGACAGCGCCAGCGCCGCGACCGTGGCGAATATCAACGTAAAGAAATGATCAAAAAAATGACCTGCGTTGAGCAGCAGAAAATGGGTCCTGTCGCGATTCATGGAGTTCCAGTGCCGGGACGGTTGCGGAATGAAACGGGGTTTTGTTGCTCGGCAGGAGCAAAGGTTAGCACCATAGCTGGCAGGCGGCAGGCGCCGCCCTACTCCGGTTCTATGACGGGCGTACGCACAAACCCGCGCGAACACCGGGACCTCGCTACGCACGCGCCTTGCTCCTCACCCAAGGTGCGGAGGCGCGCGGTCGTAGAAAAGACCGCCGTCGCATAAATCTTGCGCCGGCTTTTGGAAACAGCGCGGCGAGCTTTGGGCCGCGCGGTCTTATAGATCGGCGCGCAGAACCAGATCCTTGAGCGGCCTGCGCCGGCGCTCTTCGGTCTCCGGCAGCGCATGGCCCAATCGGAACAAATGCTGCGCAAAGCGATCGTCGAGTTCCGCGGCGGCGGCCACCTGGACCCGCGTTTCCGGCAATTCGAGCACCTGGCTGATCGGTTGCATGCGCAACTGACGCGATTCCGCGGCCAGCGCGATGCGCATATAGGCTTCGCCAACGTGGACCTGGTCGAGCGCCCGATCATGCCGGGTGCTGAGCAATGCCGCGAGGGGCGCGCTGGATACGCGTTGCGCGTCGCTTTGCGCAACCTGGCGCCCCACCGGCAGCATGCTGACCGCAAACTGGCCAAGCTTGGACGCCAGCCACGAGGTGCCAAGGAAGCCCTCACCAACCGAGACGGCCAGCTCGCTGCGATAGGCAAGGTCCGCGAACAATTCCCGGTCGGCAAGGAATTCAAGCTCCGCGAGCCGGTCCAGCGCGGCACGGTCGGTGATGAAATGAAGCGCGAGTTCGGGCGAGTCGAAACAGGTGTAGATCGCCCGCCGATCCTCGTCCGTGACCGCTCGCGTCGGGTCGAATTTACGATGGCTGGTGCGTCGCGTGGCCAAGTGCGGCAGGAGTTCCGGAACCGCGGAGTCACGCCGGCTGCCCGCTCCATCCACTTCGACACGCGCGACCAGCGTGGCGTCCTGCGGAATCGGAAAATAGCTGACCTCGGTCGCGCTGCCGGCGAAATCAGCGGCGATACGCAAGGACTCAATGGCGCAACCGAGCGAGATGTACAGTTCGCGCCGGTACGGATCGGAGACGCGCAACCAGCGCGACTCGTCGGCGATCACATCGATTGTCCTCCTGCCGATGACGAACTTCCACGGCTGTGTATTGTGCGTGGAGGGGGCAAGGCGCGCGTAATAAACCAGGCGCAGCAACCAGTGCGAGGGAAGCGCTTCGTCGGCCACCGGCCAGTCGCTGCCGGGTCGGGTTGATGGGACGGTTGGCGCTTGAGTCATGCCGACAGGAGTATCCCCAAGGTAAAGAAGGATGCACTCTAGCGCCCGGATCGGCAGGTTCCTTGATCCAGATCAGACGGCACGGCTGGCCGCCCTTGCCGCGGCGAGCGTCTCAGGACTGCTGTTTCATCAAGATTCGCAGATCCGCGACGTAATCGTCGGCTTCCTGAGAATGGCGCATGCCCAGGCGCAACTGGCCCCTGGCGTCGAAAATGTAGGTGATGGCGGTGTGATTGATGGTGTAGGAGCTGCCGCTGGGGGCTTTCTCGTAAAAGACATTCAATGCCTTGGCTGCCACGCGCGTCTGCTCGGCGGTGCCGCGCAGGCCGACAAATTCGGGGTCGAAAGCCCGCAGGTAGTCGCGCAGGAGTTCGGCCGTGTCGCGCTCCGGATCCACGCTGATGAAAACCACCTTCACTTTGGCGCCGTCGGGTCCAAGTTTCTTGCGCACTTCCGCGGCGCGCGCCAGGGTCGTCGGACACACATCGGGGCACTGCGTGAAGCCGAAAAACAGCATGACATAACTGCCGCGAAAATCCGCCAGCGTCCGCTCCTTGCCCTCCGCGTCCGTCAGTGAAAACTGCAGATCCTGCTTGCTGCCGGTCAGGTCGATGCCGGAAAAACGCGCCTGCTCACCCGAACACGCGCACAGTGCGAACAACAGCACGAATAACGCGACCGGGGCCGCAGGCATTGCGATTTTCACGACGCCCGCCCCGGCAGAAAACGTGGCTGCACCCCCATCATTTGCGCCCGGTGGCGACGGCTGCAACCTGGTCGACATTCTCCGGCAGTGCATTGCCGCGCCACACGATGTGCAGGTCGGGGCGCAACAGGATCAGGTCATGGCCATAGACATCGCGCGCCACCGGATCGGATATGTCAAGCCGCACCACCGGCGCGCCACGGGAGGCAAATGCATGCTCGAGAGCCGAGGTGTCGGCCTGCGTCCCGCCCAGGCGCAACACGGTGTAGCCCTCGGGAATGTGGTCCTGAATGGGTCGTCCGTCAGCAAGCCACACATTGGGCAGGCGCGCCCCCGGCCAGGTGCTCGGCACGTAATCGACAAAGCGGTGTTCGGGTCCGCCGGGTATGTCGCAGATGACCGGAGAATCGACGTAGCGGTAGCCGAGTTCCGCGCCAACCATTTCGTTGGATTTTCGCTGTTCGATGCCGGCAACGAGCGAGACTACGTTGCGGGTGCGGCGCCCCTCCGCCGTGTCATCGCGGATATTGGGCTTGCACAGCTCGCGCCACTTGCGCCGCCCGAGGGTCGCATAGCGTGATGCACCCACGTTGCGATCGCCAATCTGCCGGCGTTCTATCTCGTAGGAGTCCAGCAATCCGGCACCGCCCCAGCCCTGCAGCACACCGGCGAGTTTCCAGCCAAGGTCGATGGCGTCGCCGCATCCGGAATTCATCCCAAGCCCGCCGGTGGGAATGACCAGGTGCACGGCGTCACCGGCGAGAAACACGCGACGATCGCGATAGCGCTCGGCAAGCATCAGGTTCTGCCGCCACGGATTGCACGAGAGCATCTCGTACTTCACCGGTACGCCGACGACTGCCTCGAATTTGCGTTTCATCAGTTCGTCGGACTCCACCGTGGCATGCAGCGTCCAGTGGCGGGTTGAGTCCTGAACGATGAGAAACGAGGAATCGGTGTCTGCCACATGGTAATGGCGCCCCTTGCCGGGGCCGTTGCCCAGGGGCAGGCGCTCGTACAGTTCGTCACAGCGGATCATCGCCTGGCGCAAACCGAGCAGGTTGCCTTCGCCCTGCAGCTTGATGCCCAGCGCCTGGCGCACCCGGGAACCGCCGCCGTCGCATCCGGCCGCATACGCGCTGCGAATCCTCCCTGTCGTGCCATCGGCATGCCGCACGGAGACGGTGACGCCCTGGCCATCCTGCTCGAGCGACAGGAACTCGGTGCCCCAGAGCTGAGTCACATTGGGCTGCCGGTCGAGCAGCTTTTTGAGCAGCGGTTCCAGCGTGTACTGTGAAATCAGCTGATAGGGTTCGCACGGAGCCGACCCGTCATTGGTGGCGCGGTCATCGAAGCGCGCCTGGCTGACCGACGGGTAACCGTGCCGTACCAGCGGCGGTTCCATCATGGACAGCACAATGTACACATCCATGGGAGCGTTTTCTGGCAGGCCCGCCGCGCGCACTTCGGCGACGACGCCCATGCGCCGGAAGATTTCCATGGTGCGGGCGTTGCAGCGCTCCATCTTGGGCAGAAACGCCGGCTGCGGCTTCTGCTCGATGAGGGTGGTGCGTATGCCGCGCCTGCCCAGATCCAGCGCAAGAATCAGCCCGACCGGCCCCGCCCCGACAATCAGTACCTGTGTGTCCATTTATGCCCCCGTATTACCGACAAATGCGCAGATCGTAAAAACTGCGAAAGAACAGCCCGTTGAGATTACTCAATCAATCGACCAGGTCGGTCTCGATCCGGGTCTGGAATACCAGGCCGGCATGCTCGCGCAAGGCATGAAACCGGATATCTTTCCAGTGTTCCTGGGCGACCGAAACCTCGTAGGGGTTGGAAGCGAGGAAGGTGGGCGCATCCACAGCATCATAGGCAATGCGATGGGCATTGGCCTCGATGAAGAGCTTGAGCTTGCGCGCATCATCGCAGGTGACCCAGCGCGCGAGCCGATAGTTGCTGGCAAGCATCCGTGCATCCACCCCGTATTCATGCTTCAGGCGGTGCGCAACCACCTCGAATTGCAGCTGGCCGATGGCCCCGAGCAGCAGGCCGCTGCCGTTGTGCGGGCGGAACACCTGGATGGCGCCCTCTTCGCCCAGTTGCGCGAGCCCCGCCTTCAACTGCTTGGAGCGCATGGGATCGGCAAGCTCCACCAGTTGGAAAAGTTCGGGCGCGAAAAACGGCAGTCCGGTGAACTGCAGGTTCTCGCCTTCGCTGAGGGTGTCTCCCAGCTGAATCACCCCGTGATTCGGAATGCCGATGATGTCCCCGGCATAGGCATCCTCGACGATGGTGCGCCGTTGCGAGAGAAAGGTCACCACCGCATTGGTGCGGATATCCTTGCCGCTGCGACAGACCGTAAGCCGCATGCCGCGCTCGAAACGCCCCGCCGATACCCGAATAAATGCGATGCGGTCGCGGTGGCCGGGATTCATGTTGGCCTGGATCTTGAAAACCACGCCGCAGAATTTCTTTTCATCGGGCTCGACGCGGCGCTGCAGGGAGGGGCGCGCGCCCGGCGGCGGGGCCAGATCAACCAGCGCATCCAGCACCTCCTGAACGCCGAAATTATTGATGGCCGAACCGAAAAACATCGGCGTCTGGCGCCCCGCAAGAAACGCCTCGCGGTCAAAAGCCGGCGCGGCACCGCGCAACAATTCGATCTCGCTGCGCGCCTGCTCGAATTCCTCGCCGAATCGCGCCAGGCATTCCGGACTGTCCAGTCCCTGGAGGGTTTCCATATCGCCTCCGGCCTTGTCCTCGCCCGGCGCAAACACCCGCATGCAATCGCGGGTCAGGTCGAACACCCCCTTGAAGCGCGCGCCCATGCCCACCGGCCAGGTAATAGGCACCACGGTCATGCCCAGCGCCCGCTCGATTTCGTCCATCAGGTCCATGGGGCCGCGCACTTCACGGTCCATCTTGTTGACGAAGGTGACAATCGGCGTGTTGCGCGCGCGGCATACCTGCAGCAGACGCATCGTCTGCGCTTCGACGCCGTTGGCCGCGTCGATCACCATCACCGCAGAGTCCACCGCGGTCAGGACACGATAAGTGTCTTCCGAAAAATCCTGGTGACCGGGCGTATCGAGCAGGTTGATGACGCAGTCGCGATACTCCATCTGCATGACCGAACTGGCCACCGAGATGCCACGCTGCTTTTCGATTTCCATCCAGTCCGAGGTGGCATAACGCGACGCCTTGCGCGCCTTGACGCTGCCGGCGATATGTATCGCGCCGGAAAAAAGCAGCAGCTTCTCAGTCAGCGTGGTCTTGCCCGCATCAGGGTGGGAAATGATCGCGAAACTGCGGCGTCTGGCGACTTCTTTGGCAATATCACTCATGAACTGGCCCGGGGTTCCGGCGTGGCGTCAAGTGATTGAAAAACCAGCCGTATGGGGGCGCGATGTTAGCAGATCCGCCCTTCGTCCCCGCTCTCCCGATTGCGCGGTCCCGCCGAGGCACAGGCATTCCCGCGAAACCATGGATCAAAAATTCGGGCGGCCGCCTATTCAGCGTGCGCGCCCGAGATTTTCACGATCTTCTCGACGCGCTCCAGGTCCTCGACCAGCAGCCTCTCGAACTGCTGCGGCGCAAGCGGCTGCGGTTCTATGCCGATCTTTGCCAGCCGCTCGGCGATTACCGGAAGTTTCAGCAGTTTGTTCATCTCCACATTGATGCGCTCGGTGGCAGCACGGGAAATGCCGGCCGGCCCCAGCAGGCCGAACCAGGACGCGTAGTTGAATCCCGGATAGCCGCTTTCCGCCACGGTGGGGAGATTGGGAAAGAAGATCGACCGGACCGAAGGCGTGACGGCCAGCAATGTGACCCGGGTGTCCTTGGCAAAGGCCATGGCGCTGATGCTGGGAATCATGATCGCCTGTAACCGCCCGGAAACCAACTCCGAAATCTGGTCAGAATTGGATTTATAGGGAATATGAACGATATCCACCCCCGCCGCATTGGCGAAATACGCCATCGCCAGATGCGTGGAACTTCCACTGCCGGCAGTCCCGTAGTTGAGCTTTCCGGGGCTGGCCTTGGCGTACTTGACGAATTCCGCAACCGATTTTGCAGGCACCTGCGAGCTGATGATCAGGACCTGGCTGCCGGTGCCGACGTGGGCTACCGCGGTGAAATCCTTGATCGGGTGATAGGCGGGCTTGGCCGTCAGCACCGCGCTGATGATGTGGCTCGCCGCGGACATGCTCAGGGTCAACCCATCAGGATCCGATTTGGCCACAAACAGGGTGCCGACGCCGCCGCCGCCGCCGGCGCGGTATTCCACGATCACCGGTTGCCCCAACGCTGCGCCCAGTTCCGAATTGAAGGAACGGGCAAGAATATCCTGCCCTCCGCCCGGGGCGAAGGGAACGATGATGCGGATCGGCTTGCCGGCAGACTGCGCGAGCGCTGCGCCCGGCGAGAGCAGGACCGAACCGCATGCCATGGCGGCAGCAATGAGGCAATGTGTTTTCATGGCATTTTCCTATTCAAGCGCGCGCGTCACATCGTTGAACAGGTCGTCGATTTTCAATTCGCGCGGAATGATCCGCTGCTGCCAGGCGTACTGCGCGGCAACCTCGAAATTGCGCCGGTTGTTTGAAAAACCGATCGGCCGATAATCGATGCCATCGGCACCCAAGGGATCCGCCGCCGCTTTTTTGCTTTCCTTCATCATGCGGAAGATCTCGCGCACCGCTTCGGGATTGGACTTGAGCAGCGACTCCTTGACCACGATCACGTGGTTCAACTGGATCGCGTTATAGCTCTTGTGCCAGGCGGCAATTTCGGCCTTGGCATCCTGGATCACCGATTTGATGTTGGGCAATTTGAGGTCGGGGGCCATGACCACCGCCGCATCTATCTGCCCGGCCAGCAGCATCTTCATGAAGGTCTGACCGTGGGGGGCTCGTTCGCTGTCGGCCGGATCCTTGTATTCGGGAACGTGGCCGTCCTCGAATGTCACCCAGTGGATCTTGGAGAGGTCCACGCCATAATCGTTTTGCAGAATGCCACGCACCCAGGTGGGCGTCGTCTGCGGATAGGTACGCACGCCGACGCGCTTGCCCTCCAGGTTCTTGGTGGTGATGGTTCCGAAGTCGCTGTTATACGCCAGCTGCGGATGCTGGAAGCGCCCGCTGATGGCCGCAGGCAGGGCGGCGATCGGTTTGTTCCAGCCGCGCGCCTGCAGGTAGGTCATGATCGCCAGCTCGGCGACATCGAATTCGCCGGCAATCACTTTTTTGAAAAAGTCATGGGGCACATCGGCTTTGACGAAATCAAAGGAAACCAGATCCGATTTGATCGCGCCGCTTTTCAGCGCCATCGTATTGGGGTAGTCACCCAGCATCGCCTGCAGCTTCAAAGTACTCATCGCGGATTTCCTTGCAGTTGTTCATGGGGACGTTGCACCCGCGCCGATTCGGGCAGATGTTCCTGCAACGTCCCCCTCAAGTGGGGTCGGCGCTCATTCATGTTGTTGAGCGCCTTCGGTCAACTAATTTCTATTTGTCGGCGAGCGACGGATACAGGCTCTGAGCGGTCTTGCGCAGAATCTGCTCCTGATCCTTCAGGGGCAGCGCAGACAGGGCCGCCCTGCTTTCGTCGAGTATTTCCTTCAAGGTTCCCGTCGAGGCGGGATAGTTCGAACCCCAGGCGATGCGCGAGGAGCCAAACTCCCCCACCAGCTTGGCAAAGAAGCTCTCCGGTGTGGCATTGCCTTTCTTCGCGGCGCGCACGCTGTTGCTGGTCAGCTTCAGGTGCACATTGGGGTACTTCACCAGTTCGAACAGCGGCGCGGCCTTCGCATAGGGCGGACCGTCTTCCATTTCCGGGGACATCAGGTGATCGATGATCACGCGCACCTTGGGAAAGCGCGCCACCAGCGTATGCACCATGGCAAGACCCGGCACGCGCACCTGCAGGCACATCGGGATACCCAATTCCTCCACGACCTCCCAGGAAGGGAAAGTCCGCGGATCATCGAGCCAGTTCGATTGCGTGGTCATGGTGCTGCCCACGGTGAACAGGCGCAGGCCGGTAAGCCCCCTGCTCACCCAATAACGGACCCGCTCCGGCCCGTTGTCGGCGAGCACGTCTGCTGAAAACACGCCGGTGAACCTGTCCGGATGCGCAGCCACGGCTTCGGCAAGATAGGAATTGTCATGCCCGTAACAGGTCGAGGCCTGCACCACGGCGGATTTCTCAACACCGGCCTCGTCCATGGCCTTGATCATCTGCTCATAGGATACCGGCCTCTCCTCAGACCAGACCGATGGTTTTCCGCCAAGCGGCGCGCGCGGGAATTTCACCTGATCGGTACTGATGACGTGGGGATGAATATCAATGGCTTTTATTGTCATTTCGCGTTCCTGTATCAAAAATATATTTGCAATAGAGTTCGCCAAGGCGGCGACTACAGATTGACGAAAACTTCCTCGGCCTTGAAGCGATTCGGAATCATCCCCTGCTGATGCGTGTATTCGATCATGCAGTTGATCGACGCCAGATTGTCCTTGACGCCGTAGGGCAGAGGGTCGCCGACCAGCGGCATGAAGCCCGCGTATTTCTTGTCGTCGGCGGTGCTGACTTTGCCGGCACGCAATCCGGCGACGTACTGATTCTTTGCCTGGAGAAACGCGTCGTAGATCGACTTGGCAAGCCAGGGATGTTGGGCAAGCAGCGCGTCTTTCACCACGATCAGGCCGTGCATCGGATAGACGCCGGTGCGCTTGAACCAATCGGCTTCGAGTTGCGCTGCATTCGGGAACAGCTCGTTGTAGACCGGGGCCGCGACCTGCTGCTTGTCTTCCCATCCCGCCTTGGGCGCGCCCTCGCGGCCGATGCCGGCACGCGCGTTGAATCCTGCCTGAATCTCGCCGGATTCCATCAACTTCACCAGCGACTTGCCTTCAGGGGCGTGAATCACGTTTTTCGGCAGCGGCATCTGCGCGACGTGCTCCTCGTCATCCACCACCCAGGTTACTTTGGAGTTGTCCACGCCGTATTCATTGGCGAGGATCCCGCGCGTCCACACGCCTGTGGTCACCGAATAGGCCCGCACGCCCACCTTCTTGCCCTCCAGATCCTTCGGCACCTTGATCCCCGCATCGTCACGGCATACCAGTCCGCCGTGATGGAAGCGGCGCATCACAAATATCGGCAGCGCGGTAAACGGCGAGCCGTAGGCCTTGGCGATCAGGTAGGTCATCGGCGCGAGTTCGCAGACATCGAACTCCAGATCGCGCACCATGCGGCGAAACGCCGCGATGATCGGATCCACCTTGATGTACTCCGGGTCCACCCCCTGAATAGTGACAGCGCCCTGCGTGAGCGCGATGGTGTGTGCGTAGTTGTGGATGGCGATTTTCAATCGCAAAGGTGTTGACATCTTGCGTTTCCTTTTTGTTCCTGTGACAAACGGGCTATACGGGAGGATGCGAATCTACTGCAGCGGAATCTTGGCGCGCTCTATCACGGCTTTCCATTTGGCTATCTCGGAAATCATCAGCGCGCGGGTCTGCTCGGGGGTGCTGCCTTTCGCTTCCGCCCCGATGTCGGCCATTTTTTGAATCACCTCGGGCGCCGCCAGCGCAACATTGATCTCCCGGCTCATGCGATCGACAATAGGCTTGGGCGTTCCGGCACGCGTGGAAATCCCGTTCCATGACGACGACTGGAACCCTGGAACGCCGCTTTCGGCAATGGTGGGCACATTGGGCATGCCGGCGTAACGCTTGGTGTTGGCCACACCGAGCAGACGCACGGAATTGGATTTGATCTGGGAAATCACCGCCGGAAGAATCTCGAACCCGACATCAAGATTGGTGGAACGCATCGCCAGCAGCATTTCCGGAGACCCCTTGAACGGCACGATTTGCGCATCGATGTTCGCCATCGACTTGAACAGTTCCGCAGTAAGGTTCTGCGTCGAGCCGATGCTGATGCTGCCGACATTGAGTTTGCCGGGATTCGAGCGGGCAAAAGCAAGCACCTCGGCGGCGGACTTGAAGCGCGAGTCGGGCGCCGTGACCATGACCAGGTCGAAGAAAGCCAGCGTTGACAGCTGCGCGAAGTCGCGAAGTACGTCGAAGGGAAGCGACTTGAACAATGTCGTGCTGATGGCCGTGCCGTTGCCGGCAATGACCATCATGTGGCCGTCGGGTTCCGTCGCGAGCGCCGCCTGCGCCGAAATGATCATGCCCGCTCCGGGACGATTTTCGATCACCACCTGCTGACCGATGTTCTCCGACATCTTCTGCGCCATGATGCGGGCGGTGATGTCGGCGACGCCCCCGGGGGCGAACGGCAGGATGAAACGTATCGGGCGTGCCGGCCAGTTCTGCGCCTGCGCCACGGCCGCCCCGCAACAGCACGCCAGCAACGCACACAGCGCCGCGCGAGTAAGACAATTCCTCGAACCATTCATGTTGGGATTCTCCTTGGTGGCGCCGGATTGGAAAGTCGACATGCAGGTGATGGCGACTGTTCCGGCGGCCTCCTGAGCCCGCCGGAAGGCGAAATCATGTTATGTGGAAACATTACCGTCCAATGAATAATATTGCCAGTAACATTACCAAACGGTAATATCATAAGGGAAAGCGAGGCGTTACAGCATGGCTCAACTCGACTGGTATCTGCGCGGCGACCTGAAACCCCGGCACCTGCACCTGCTGGTCGCGCTGGACGATCTGCGCAATATCGGCAAGGCAGCCGGCAAGGCCAACGTAACGCAACCTGCCATTTCCAAGGCGCTCGCGGATCTGGAGCGCGGACTGGGTGTGAAATTATTCGAGCGCACCGCGCGTGGCGTCAATCCGACCGTCTATGGCGAATGCCTGATCCGGCACGCGCGGACGATGCTCGATGAACTCGAACAGACGCGCGACGAATTGCGCGGACTGGTCACCGGCACATCGGGCAAGGTCTGCGTCGGAGCGCTGTCCTCCACCGTCAACACATTGCTGCCGCAAAGCCTCGCGCTGCTCAAATCCCGTTCGCCCGGCACCAATGTACTGGTGCGCGAGAACACCCAGGAAGTGCTGCTGCCCGACCTGTGGAACGGAAAACTCGATCTGCTCATCGGCAGGCTCCCCGCCACGCACGCCGCGCGCGGACTGGAGGAAAAAATCCTTTTCTCGCAGCCGGTAAGCATCGTCGCCGGCCGCAGGCATCCGCTCTCGCACAGAAAAACGGTGCGCTGGGCGGACCTGAAGCATTATTCCTGGATGCTGCCGCCGATGGGCACCTTGCTGCGTGATCCGGTCGAGAAAGCATTTGAAGAGCACGGCATCCCTCTGCCGGGAAATGCCGTCGAAACCATCTCGGCCAACGTCATCGCGGGCTATCTTCAGTTGAGTGAGGCCATTGCCGTCATGGCAAGCGATGTGGCGAAATATTACGCGGAACTGCGGGTGGTTTCGATACTCGCGGTCGACTTCGCGATGCAGGTCCCCCCCATTGGCATCATCTGGAACAGCGAGCGACCGCTGTCACCCAGCGCTCGGGAAATGATGCGATGCCTGGAGGAAGTCGCCTCCCAAATCGATGTCGAGCGCGCGGCTACGGGGCGCAAAACCAGATCCACTCTGAAAACAGTCGCCGCTGCCTAAACGATCAATCCCACCACCGCGCCAATCAAACACGTTGCCAGGGTACCGGCAACGATCGATTTCATGCCCAGTTGCACAATCTCGTCGCGACGCTGCGGCACCATGGTTCCCAGGCCCCCGATCATGATGCCCAGGCTGCCAAGATTGGCAAAGCCGCACAAGGCATAGGTCATGATGAGTCGGGATCGCGCCGAAAGTCCGGTATCCCTTGCCAGATCGAGATAGGCCATGAATTCGTTGAGCACTGTCTTGGTACCCAGCAGCGCGCCCGCAGCCCTGGCTTCGGCCCAGGGGATGCCCGTGAGCCAGGCAAGCGGTGCGAGCAGCCAGCCCAGCATGCCCTGCATCGACAGCGGCTCTCCGGCCGGGCCCGGCAGCATGCCGAGCAGCGTATTGGCCAGGGTGACGAGCGCGACCAGCACCAGCAGCATTGCCACGATGTTGATCAGCAGTTGCGCACCCGCCAACGTACCGCGGGTGATCGCGTCCATGGTAGAGCTCGCCTCGCGTTCGAGGTTCACCTCATCGAGCATCACGCCATCCACAGGCGGGACCATGATGAGCGAGACCAGGATCGCGGCCGGAGCGGACAGTATCGAAGCGGCCAGCAGATGAGCCAGTGCATCAGGGACGGCATCCCTGAGAAACTGGGCATAGAGCACCAACACCGTGCCGGCAATCGACGCCATGCCGCCCACCATGATGACAAAGAGCTCCGAACGGGACACGCGCGACAGATAGGGCCGCACGAAAAGCGGCGCCTCCACCATGCCGACAAACACGTTCGCCGCGGTGGAAAGCCCCACAACGCCGCCGACACCCATGAATTTCTTCAGCGCCCAGGAAAGCAGCCTCACAATGGCTGGCAATACGCCCCAATAAAAGAGCACGGAGGTGAGCGCACTTATGACCAGCATCAGCGGCAGCGCGCGGAACGCCAGCACGAAGGTGGAACCCGGTCCGGATTGCTGAAACGGCACGGGCGCGCCGCCGAGGTAGCCGAACACAAAGGCGGTGCCCGCCTGCGTTGCGCGCTCCAGGGCACCGAGTCCGTCGTTGAGGATGGCGAAAAAATCCTTGACTGCCGGAATCTCGAGCAGGGCGATCGCCAGGATGATGAGCAGCAGCAGCCCCGAAGCAACCACGCGCCAGGGCACGCGCCACCGCGATTCGCTGCAAAGCCAGGCGAGCAGCAACAGTCCCGTTATGCCGGAAAGGGAATGGAGCATCACTCGATCTCGAACCCGGGCAGATAAATCACGCGAAGCAGCATCAGGCAGTCCGCGCGCAGGCGATGTTCAACCGGTCCAGCCCGCCCGACTTGAGCCCTCGGGTCGTCGCAACCTCCGGGCGCGGCCGCCGCACCGTCAAACCGGCGCTACGCCGAGCTGCCTGGCCATCCAGTCAGCGGTCTGGTCGCGGTATTGGTACCAGAGGTTGTTGACCACGTGGTTGCCGCCTTCGACCACCGACAGCACGCACGGGCCGGACACCGCAGCCGCGAGTTTTTCCGCTTCGCTCGGGGGCGTCAAGGGGTCTTTGCTGCCGGCAACAATATAGATGGGGCAGCGGATATCCCTGGCCACATCCTTGAGTGTCATGCGCTGCGCCACCTTGCCCGCCTCCTCGAGGGTGGCGCAATGCGAGCGCACGCGGAACGCCTCGAAGTTGATCGAGGGGCGCCCCTCGAAGTTGCTGCGGCGCTGGAATGCGCCGGAGAGCGCGACACAGGCCTTGATGCGCGACTCGCACGCCGCGGCGCGCGGCGCAAAATAGCCGCCCAGCGACACCCCCCAGATGCCGATACGCGCAGCGTCGACGTCGTGGCGGGATTCGACAAAATCGATCACCGCCTTAACCGGACGCTCGAACTCAGGGCACAGCGCAAAGTCGTACTCGGCCTCCCCCTGCCCCGGTCCGTCGAACGCCAGTGTCGCCAGACCGCGTTTGAGGAAGCGGTTCTCGTAGTCGTCCATCTCTTCCTTGGTCGAATCCAGGCCCATGCACATCACCACCACCGGCGCATTGGCCCCTCCCGTGGGCCGGCGCAGGTTGCCATAGAGGTATTTTCCCTCGTAGGGAATGGCGACGCGTTCGCCCGGCGGCCTGAGGTAAGGCAGCGCCCAGTTGCGGCACTCGACCGCCTTGGCGTGCGCGCGCTTCATCTGGTCCATGTCGTTGACAAACAGAAACTTGCCGAAGTGGTAGCACACCGCGGCGCGGGTGAAATGCTCACCGGCGGATAGCCTGAAGCCCTCGGCAAGCGCCTGCAGCGCCAGGCCCTCATGGATCGCCGCACGCGCCGACCAGGCGGCGCACCAGTCCTCCCAGCGTCCGACCGTAGCCGTAACCTCCTCGAAATCCGCCAACGGCACCCCGTTGGCAACGAAGCGCGGCGCCCAGTGCGAAATCGCCGCCTCTACGCGCGTATCACGCGCCGATTGCGCTTCACTCAAAGTCTTTCTCCCTGTTACTCGAAATTGTCCGTCAACTGAAGCGCCGTGGCTTGTCACCCGCGGCGACGGGAATCGTGTCAATCATTCGGGCCCGGCCTCCTGTCAATCGGCCTTGATGCCGGCGCGCTGGATGATCGGCGTCCACAAAGCCAGCTCGCTTCTCACCCAGTCGTTCAATTCCTCCGGCGAGGAAGGCGCGGTTTCAATTCCCTGCGCAAGAACCGCGTTGCGATTTTCCGGATTGCGCAGAATATCGCCGATGTCGCGGTTGATCTTCATCACCACCGAACGCGGCGTCTTGCCCGTGGTGAACAGGCCAAACCACAATTTCGCCTTCATGCCGGGGATGCCGGCCTCGACGGCGCTTGGAATATCGGGAGCACCGGGAAACCGCGTGGCGCTGGACACCGCAAGCGCGCGCACCTTGCCCGCCTTCAATTGCGCATAAGCGGTAACTGGCGACAGGAACGACACCTGCACTTCTCCGGAGAGAATCGCGGTCAGGGCGAAGCCCGCGCTCTTGTAGGGAATATGCTGTAGCGGAATGCCGGCGACATCCTTGAGCAGTTCGCCGGTCAGGTGGCTGATGCTGCCGTTGCCGGCGGATGAAAACGCGAGTTTGCCGTTTTGCTTTGCATACGCGACCAACTCTCCGGCGCTGGATACCGGCACCGATGGATTGGTCACGAGCACCGTGACACCGGTGGCGACCATGGTGATCGGCTCGAAGTCCTTCAGCGGATCGTAGGGAAGATCCTTGCCGTACAAAGTCACGGCGCTGACAAACGGCCCCGCATGCCCCATCACCATGTTGTAGCCGTCGGGCGCCGCCTTGGCCACCAGATCGGTCGGTATGGTTCCGCCAGCCCCTGCGCGGTTGTCGATGACCACCGGTTGCCCCCAACGTTCGGTGAGGCGCTGGCTCAGGAAGCGGGCCAGATAATCGGCGGTGCTGCCGGTCCCCTGGCCGAACATGCGCACCGGTTTGGAAGGATAACTGGCGGCCGGATCCTGTGCGGACGCCGTTGCGGCGGCCAGGGCCAGCGCGGATGAAAGAACTGCCACGGCTCTGATCTTCATGCAAAACCTCCTCATCGGTGTCTCGACGCCCTGATGCTACGCGATTTGCGCACGAGTCAGCGCCGTGCCAGCCCGATCACGCTGACGATCTGCGCGTATTCCTCACGGTCTGTCTTGAGAAACGCCGCGAACGCGTCCACCGAGCCGCCGGTGAATTCGTCGGCTTCCACGCCTCGGGCAAGCATGAATTTGTCCTTGAATCCCGGCGAGGCAATGACCCTGGCCACTTCGCCATTCACGCGCCCGATAATGTCCTTTGACACCCCGATGGGCGCGAACATGCCGATCCAGTTGCGCGGCACCGGCATGTCGAGCCCTTCTTCCGCAAGCGTGGGCACCTCGGGCAGGAAACTCGAGCGCTTGCCGCCGACAATCGCCAGCGCTTTGAGCTTGCCGGACTTGACCATAGGCACAATCTGGCCAAGCGCGTAAGTGGTCACCTGCACTTCGCCCGCCATCGTGCCGGTCATGCCCTGGGTGGCATTCTTGTAGGGAACACCGTACAAGGCGATGCCCTGTTTGACCTTCAGCCAGCCAAGCAGCAAGGATCCGAAGCTGGTATTGCCCATGGTCGCGAAGGTGACGACGTCGGGTTTCGCTCGTGCCAGCTGCATCAATTCGCGGAACGAATTGACCGGCACGGAAGGGTTGGCAATGACCACGCTGTTGAGCACGCCGACATGGACGATGGGCGCGAACTCGCGCACCGGATCGTAGGGCAACTTGGCATAGATTGCGGGGTTGAGCGACACCACCGACGACGTGGTGGCGCAAAGGGTGTAGCCGTCGGCTGCCGCCCTGGCGCAGGCCTCGGCGCCGATCGCGCCATCGGCGCCGTCACGGTTCTCCAATACAAAAGGCTGGCCGAATGCCTGTGTGAGCGATTGCGCGAAGGCGCGCAGTTCGCCGTCGAACGGCGCCGCGGCCGTGTGAGGCACCACGATGCGAACCGTTTTGCCGGGCCAGGTTTGAGCCTGTGCGCCGGACAGCGACAGGCCCGCAATCAAACCAACCGCAACAATCATCCATCGCATGAAAATATCCTCCGCATCGATCATTTTCCCGACCTGATGGCGACAAGTCACGGGAATTCTATTCCAAACCCGCGCCATTGCCGCCGCTTCGATCGGACGACTGCCCGCGTTCAAGTTTGCCCGCCACATGTCGATATAACCGTTGTCCAATTGTCCCGGGAGTCCGTGGCATGTCAGTGATCAAGCCACCGCCCCAAGACAATGACAAAGCGCCGGGTGCCAGCGGCATTGCCGCGCCCAGCCCCGGTTCCGGAACCGAAATCGCCTCCCTGCTGCTGCGCAGCGGCGTGCTCACGGAGACTCAATTCGCGCGGGTCCGCCGGGTGCAGGAAAAACTTCCCGGGCGAACCTTTCTGTCGATTGCGCGCGAACTCGGCTACGCCAGCAATGAGCAAGCGCGCAAGGCATTGCGCGAGAACCGTCTGTCGGTCGGTGTCGGATCGCTGCTGGTGGAACTGGGGCATCTCAAGCCATCGGAACTCGAAGCTGCGCTGGAAATCCAGCGCCGTGCCACCAGTCGCAGGAAACTCGGCGATATCCTGGTCGAACAACGGTTTATCGGCGAACAGCGTCTCATCGAAGTGCTGGCCATGCAACTGGGTTTCACCCAGGTATCGCCGGACTACGCCTCGCTGGATCGCGAGCAGATGCAGAAGGTCAACCAGAACTGGTGTATCCAGCACCTGGTGGTACCGCTGCGCTCCACCGGCCCCAAGCCCATTGTCGCCATGGCCGACCCGCTGGACCGGGCGGCTCGGGAGTCGGCGGAATCGGTATTCGGTCCGGGCATAGAAATCGGCATCGCCGGCAAGCGCGAAATTCTCGACGCGATTGCCACGCTGGATCAGGGCGGACGGCGGCAAGAAACCGAAGCCGGACCCGCCGAAGCCACGGTGGTTGATACCGTGCACAACATGATCCTGGACGCCCTGCGTGCCGGCGCGAGCGACATTCACGTAGAGCCGATGAAAAACCGCCTGCGTGTGCGCTTTCGCTGCGATGGCGTGATGGTCCACTATCGCGATTTCGACAACGCGCTGGCAACCACCCTCACCAGCCGCGTCAAGATCCTCGCCGGCGCGAGCATCTCCGAGAAGCGCCGCCACCAGGACGGACGCATCCACTTCGAGGATCCGGCCTCCGGACAATCGAGCGATCTGCGCGTGTCCTTCTATGTCACGCTGTACGGTCAGAAAATCGTCATCCGGGTACTGAATCACAAGTCGACAAAAATCGACATCCGCGAAACCGGCCTGGCGCCGCGCGTGCTGGAGCGCTTTCTGGAGGAGGCCCTGGACGCACCGAGCGGTGTGATCCTGATTACCGGCCCGACCGGTTCGGGCAAGACCACCACGCTGTACGGGGCCGTCAACTACCTCAACAACGACGAAACCTGCATCGTGACCGCCGAGGATCCGGTGGAATACATCGTCGAAGGCGTCGCCCAGTGTTCGATCAATCCGCAGCTCAATGTGACTTTCGAGGAAACCCTGCGCCACATGGTGCGCCAGGACCCGGATGTGATCGTGCTGGGCGAAATCCGCGACCACTTCTCTGCGGAGGCGGCAATTCAGGCCGCCCTTACCGGCCACAAGGTTCTCACCACTTTTCACACCGAGGACACCATCGGCGGCCTGCTGCGCCTGATGAACATGGATATCGAGACCTTTCTTATCTCCTCCACCGTGGTCTCGGTGCTCGCCCAACGCCTGCTGCGGCGGGTTTGCTCGCATTGCGCCCAACCGGCCAAGCCGACGCCGACGGAATTGCGCAAACTCGGCTATAGCGCGGCCGATACCACCGCCGGCAATTTCGTCATTGGCAAGGGCTGCGAGCACTGCCGCTACTCCGGCTATGCAGGACGCATCGGCATCTTCGAGCTGCTGGTGCTCAATGAGGACGTCAAGGCCGCCATGCGCAGCTCGCAGACCTCCTCGCAGATACGCCGCGTGAGCATCGAAACATCGGGACTGGTAACCTTGCTCGAAGATGGTATCGTCAAGGCTTCATTGGGACTGACAACGCTGGCCGAAGTGCTCAAATGCCTGCCGCGCCTTGACAAGCCCCGTCCCATTCCCGAGCTTTGCCGGATAACCGGACTGTAGCAATGAGCAGCGAAATGTCCCTGAAAGACCACATCGCGGCGGCCATCGCGAAACCGGGGATACAGTTGCCGGTCTTCAATCCGGTGGCGCTCGAACTGCAGCACCTCATGCAGAACAAGGACGTTTCAAACGCGAGCATCGAGGCGACCATACAGCGTGATCCCGCGCTCACCGTGCAGGTCCTGCGCATGGCCAATTCATCGCTGTACACCGGCCTCACGGAAATCACCACGCTGCGCCAGGCGCTGATGCGCGTGGGATCAAAACAGGTCATGCGCCTCGCCCTGGCCGCGGCGCAACTCAGTCTGTATCAATCGAACCATCCGGTCTGCCGGCGTCACATGGGCGACATGTGGCGCGCCGCCACCGCCTGCGCGACCGGCGCCGCCTGGCTGGTTGAAAAAAGCGGCCATGGCGCTCTGAGCGAGCAGGCCTACATGGCCGGATTGCTGCACGATGTCGGCAAGCTGGTGATTCTGCGCGTCATCGAGGACCTGGCCAACGACCCGCGGCAGGGCAAACCGATCCCGGATGCCGTCATTAGTGAAATGCTCGATGCGCTGCACTGCGAGTATGGCTGTGACCTGCTGCGGCGCTGGAACCTGCCGGAGCAATACTGCCTGGTGGGTCACGACCACCATGCCGAGCCGTGCAACACCGGCAATGTTCTGATGGTCGCGGTCAGGCTGATCGATCAGATATGCCGCAAGCTGGGCATTGGCTGCGAACCGGAGCCCGACCTCATGCCCGCCGCCAGCGAAGAAGCCGCGGCGTTGCGCCTGAGCGAAGTCATGCTCGCCGACCTGGAAGTGACGCTGGAAGACCTGATGGGGCTGCAGTCGGACTGAGCGCACCCGGCACCGGGCTTGGCCCCACTGCACCGGGACAAGGCGATGCGCTCTCCAGAAACTGCGAGGACTCCCTAACCCGGCAGATTGACCGAGGGCGGCGAATTTTTGTCGACCTTGTGCGGTTCGTGCGGCTGCCAGCCGAGCACCAGCATCAGGACGATGAACCCCGCGATGTAAGCCACGACAACGTGCCAGCCGTGAACCAGCCAGCGCCCGGCCGATTTCGCCTCCGGATACATGTTGGCCAGCGCCACGCCGGCCGAAGAGCCGAACCAGATCATCGAACCGCCGAAGCCCACGCAGTAGGCAAGCATGCCCCAGTCGTACCCGCCCTGTTTCAGCGCCAGCGCGGTGAGCGGAATATTGTCGAATACCGCTGAGACAAATCCCAGACCGAACGCCGCGTGCCAGGAGGCATCGGGCAGTTTCTCAACCGGCATCATCGAGGCGCAGGTCACCAGCGAAAGGAGAAAAATGCTTCCCTTGATGGCATCGGGCAGCAGGCTCCACTCGGGCTTGCGCACCGGCACCGACACCAGGATGGCCACCCAGACCGCGACGCCGATAAAGGGAAAAGTGTCGGAAATATCGGCATGCCGGGTATTGATGAAAACATTCACCGCGATGGCCATGGCCAGAATGAAGGCGACGATGGCCACCCGCACCCAGTCCACCCGCGTCCCGGCGGGTTCATCGCGCATGATCGGCGCGTAACGCTGCTGCTGCACGGCCGCGGGAATGCCGAATACCAGCACCGCCACCGCCGCCGCGACATAGGCGTGCAGCACATCGACCGGATCGACGCCATCGATCCACATCATGGTGGTGGTGGTATCTCCCACCACGCTGCCTGAGCCGCCGGCATTGGAAGCGGCGACGATGGCCGCGAGGTAACCGATATGCACCTTGCCACGGAATACCGTGTGCGCCACCGCCCCGCCGATCAGCGCCGCGGCGATGTTATCGAGGAACGAAGACAGCACGAACACCATGACCAGAAGGACAAAACAACCCTTCCAGTCGTCGGGGAGGTAGCGCGGCAATACTGCGGGGATCTTGCTTTCCTCGAAATGTCGCGAGAGCAGGGCAAACCCGAGCAACAGGCAAAACAGATTGATGAGAATGACCCATTCGTGCTGCAGATGCAGCGCCAGTCCGGCCAGTCCGGCGCCGGTCTTGAAACCCGTTATTGCGAGCTTGTAGACAGTGATGGTTGCCAGCCCCGTCAACGCAACAGCCAGCGTGTGACGATGAAACAGCGCCACGCCAAACAGTGTCAGGGCGAACAGGATGAAATCCAGCGGGATGCCAAGCAGACCCGGCGCGTCCGCGGCGCCGGCAATCCCCGGCACGAGCAGCAATAGGACCAGCGATAGGCGGGATGCTGCGTGAAACGACATCGGTGCAACCTCGAGAAAGTCCGGGGCCTGAGTCTAACATCGACCCAAAACCCAGTATCGGCGGGCGTTTCCGGCCAATACGCATCTATCGGCGGAATCGGCAACCCATCTGTGGAACGGTTAGGACGGACCCAGCCGTTAGAATGCCGGCCATGAACACAATTGATGCAGACGAACACGCGACAGTCAGCTGGAACGAAAAAGGCGCGCTGCGGTCCGCGCGCTGGCGCTCCGAGAACGGCGTCACCCCGCCGCGGCGCGTGGTGATTGCCGATGACCGCATGAGCGCGGATGCCGCCTACCGGCTGGCCTGCGAAGGCACGGCGATATTGTGGCGCGGAGATTTTCAGAATGCGCGCCAGCGCCTCCAGGCGCTGGCGCGCCGAGCCGACCAGCACAAACCATCCAAACCTGCCGGCAAGGCGACGCCGGCATTTCCCGAGGCATTTCACCAGTACCGCATGGCGCAGGCCCAGCGGGCCCGCATCCTCGGGATGCTGTTGCTGCCCTTTACCGCGGAACACCACATCCCCTTGCCGCGAGCCCCCGATGTCAGCCAGGCCTGCGAGGAAGCCTACGGTCCCGGCGACGGCCCTTACCTCGCCTCGCTGCGCGAGTTGCTCGGGTTGATAGGCGCACATGAGTGGCGCAAGAAAGGCATCGAAATCCCCGCACTGGGCGCCCGCATCCACCCGCACTACGGCGTGTTTTCGCCGGTGCGCGGCGAGTACCTGGACCTGGTCGCCATCGAACCCCTGCCCGAGGCACTCAAGGCCGGCGCGGTTGCCATGGATATCGGCACCGGTACCGGCGTGCTGGCGGCCATGCTGGCAAAACGCGGCGTCGCCCACATCATCGCCACCGAACACGACCGGCGCGCACTGGCCTGCGCGCGCGACAATTTGAAAACTCTGAATCTGGGGCAGCAGGTGCGCGTGCTCGATGCGGATCTGTTTGCGGATGCGAAGGCCGCGCTGGTGATCTGCAACCCTCCGTGGCTGCCAGGCAAACCGGGCTCGGCGATTGAGCACGCGGTCTATGACCAGGACAGCCGCATGCTGCGCGGCTTTCTTGCCGGACTCGCGTCGCATCTGGCGCCCGGGGGCGAAGGCTGGCTGATACTTTCCGATCTTGCCGAACATCTGGGCCTGCGCTCGCGCGAGCAACTGCTTGCATGGGCCGGCGCAGCCGGCCTGAAGGTGCTGGGCAAGCGCGACATCAGGCCGCGCCACGCGCGCGCCGCCGATGCCGGCGACCCGTTGTATGCGGCGCGGGCGGCCGAACTCACCTCACTGTGGCGGTTCGGCACCGCTTGAGTCCCCGGCATGCCCAAGCGCTGGATCGCCCACCTGGACATGGATGCTTTCTACGCATCGGTGGAGTTGCTGCGCTACCCGGAACTGCGCTCTCAGGCGGTGGTCGTCGGCGGCCGGCGCGCGCACCAACCCGAGGTGCTGCCCGACGGTTCGCGCAGATTTGCGCTGCTGCGCGACTATGCCGGACGGGGCGTTGTGACCACCGCCACTTACGAAGCCCGCGCGTTTGGCGTGCACTCGGCGCTGGGATTGATGAAAGCGGCGGCGCTGGCCCCGCAGGCGATCCTGCTCCCCGCCGATTTCGACGAGTACCGCAAATATTCCCGCCTGTTCAAGGCCGCCGTGGCGGAAATGGCGCCTCTCATCGAGGACCGCGGCATTGACGAAATCTATATCGATCTAACCGAGGTCGCCGGCGCGCAGGACACCTCCCCCGGCAACCCGCGCGTCGGCATCAATGCCATCGCGCGCGCCATCAAAGCGCGCGTGCACGAAGCCACCGGACTTACCTGCTCAATCGGCGTGACGCCCAACAAGCTGCTCGCAAAATTGTGTTCCGAGCTGGAAAAGCCTGACGGACTGACCGTCCTCACCCATGCCGATATCCCCGCCCGGATCTGGCCGCTGCCGGCGCGGCGCATCAACGGCATCGGCCCCAAAGCGGCTGCGCGGCTCGAGGCCATCGGCATTCGCAGCATCGGCGACCTCGCCGCGGCAGACCGCCTGCGCCTCACCGATGAATTCGGCGCCAACTACGCCGCCTGGCTGACCGATGCCGCACACGGCCGCGACAATCGGCCGGTGGTGACGCATCGCGAGGCGAAATCCCTGAGCCGCGAAACCACCTTCGAGCGCGACCTGCATCCCCGCGAGGATCGCGAAACCCTGGGTGCGATCTTCACCCGCCTTTGCGAACAGGTCGCGGCCGACCTGGACCGCAAGGGCTACGCCGCGAAGACTATCGGCGTAAAACTGCGCTTCGACGATTTCAGCATCAGCACGCGCGAACTGACGCTGGCGGCACACACCCAGGATGCAAAAATCATCCGCCAGTACGCCGGACAATGCCTGAAGAAACAGCCCCTGCAGCGCCGCATCCGGCTTCTGGGCGTGCGCACCGGAAATCTGTGCCGCGCCGATGCCGTGCCCCGGGCAAGCCAGCCTGAAAGCGGATTTGCGTCCCAGCTGATTTTGCCGCTCAGCAATCCCTGAAAGGCCGGCAAGCCGCAAAAGGTGCGCGAGTGTAGACTTGCGCCCGCAAGTGCCGCTGGGGCGGGTGCAAAAACCATCCGGCCAGGGCAATTCTGGAGACCCAACATGCTATTTTCAAAACTGCTGCCGCAGGACGGTAATTTTTTCCAGTTGTTCAACCAGCACGCGGGCTGCGTGGTCAAAGCGGCGCGCTCCCTGGCGCAACTGGTGGTCAACTATGACGATCCTGTCCTGCGCGAGAAATTCACCCGCGAAGTCGACGATGCCGAGCATGCCGCCGACCGGATCACGCACGAGGTCAACAAGACCCTGCACAAGACCTTCATCACGCCGATCGATCGCGACCAGATCCATTCACTGATCAACACCATGGACGACATTGCCGACCTGATCCAGGACAGCGCCGAGACCATGGCCTTGTACGACGTGCGCCACATGACCGAGGAGATCGTGCGCCTGACCGACCTCAGTGTGAAATGCTGCGAGCGGGTCAGCCATGCCGTTTCGCTGATCGCGGATATTTCAAAGGCCTCCACCGCCGAGGCGGCGCTCAAGACCTGCGAGGAGATCGATCAACTCGAGTCCGACGCCGACCGCGTCATGCGCTCGGCAATGAGCAAGCTGTTTCGCTCCGAACCCGATGTGCGCGAGGTGATCAAGCTCAAGGCGATTTATGAATTGCTCGAGACCATCACCGACAAGTGCGAAGATGTCGCCAACCTGATCGAGGGCATCGTCCTCGAGAACTCCTGAGAGTACCCGGGCATGACTGCAGGCTCCGTCGGGCTATGGGTTGTCGTTCTGCTGGTGCTGATCGCGCTGGCCTTCGATTTCATGAACGGCTTTCACGACGCGGCCAACTCGATCGCAACCGTGGTATCCACCGGCGTCCTCAAGCCGGCGCAGGCGGTGCTGTTTGCGGCCTGCTTCAATTTCATCGCCCTGTTCGTATTTCACCTGAGTGTTGCGGCCACCGTGGGCAAGGGTATCGTCGATGCCGGCGTGGTCGATCCCAATGTGGTGTTCGGCGCCCTGCTGGGCGCGATCGCCTGGAACATCGTCACCTGGTTCTACGGGATTCCCAGCAGTTCGTCGCACGCCCTGATCGGGGGCATAGTCGGCGCGGTGGTCGCCAAGGCAGGCGCCTCGGCGCTGATTGCCAGCGGTGTGATCAAGACCGTGGTCTTCATATTCGTCTCGCCCCTGCTCGGTTTTCTGCTGGGATCGGGCATGATGATCGCGGTCTCCTGGTTGTGCCGGCGCGCAACCCCGTCGCGCATCGACCGCTGGTTCCGCCGGCTGCAACTGGTTTCCGCGGGCGCCTACAGCCTGGGGCACGGCGGCAATGACGCGCAGAAAACCATCGGCATCATCTGGATGCTGCTGATCGCCACCGGTTATTCTTCGGCAACAGCGGACATGCCGCCGATCTGGACCATAATCGCCTGCTATATGGCGATAGCCCTGGGCACCATGTTTGGCGGCTGGCGCATCGTCAAGACCATGGGCCAGAAAATCACCAAGCTCAAACCCGTTGGCGGCTTCTGCGCGGAAACCGGCGGCGCTATAACGCTGTTCCTCGCCACCGGACTGGGCATTCCGGTCTCCACCACGCACACCATCACCGGCGCCATCGTCGGCGTGGGTGCGACGCGACGCGCCAGCGCGGTGCGCTGGGGGGTCGCGGGCAATATCGTCTGGGCGTGGGTATTCACCATCCCGGCGAGCGCCTTTGTCGCCGCGATCGGGTACTGGTTGAGCATGTTGATATTTTGAGACGCGGCATAATATGTCATGTCGCGTGCTTGGCTCGCTGCCAGTAATTATCCGGAACGCCACCCATGTCTGATGAATCCGCCCCGCCAGCGCCCTGGCACGAAACCCTGCTCAAGGTTCTTAAAGCGAATCAGGTACGCCTTATCACCTACGTGCCGGACCGGGTGCTCACGCCGCTGATCGGCGCCGTGCATGCGGACGGTTTTTTCACCGTGATCTCCCCGCCCAGGGAAGAGGAGGCCGTTGGTATCGTCGCCGGCGCCTGGATGGGCGGTGTGCGCGGCGTGGTGCTGATGCAGACCAGCGGCTTCGCCACCTTGCCCAATGTCCTGGCCTCGCTGGCCGTGCCCTACCAGATCCCCGTGCTGATGGTGGTCTCCGAGCGCGGCACCCTGGGTGAATTCAACATCGGCCAGGCGATGGTATGCCGCACCATGCGCCCGGTGCTGGAGTCCCTTGGCATCGAGAACCACACCATCACGCGGTTGGACGAACTCGAATTCATTGCCGACCGGACCATACAGCAGGCGCTGCTGACGCGGGCGCCGGCTGCCCTGATCCTTTCTCCGCTGCTGACCGGCGGCAAGACCGTCAGGAAGTGAGGAGCACCATGAGCGCGACAGAACTCTCCCCCGGCACGCGCGATTCCGCGAAAGTAATGAACCGCACCGATCTCTCCAAACGCCTGGTGGCCAGGTTGCACGGCGGCGAAGCCGTGATCGGCGGCATCGGCAACACCAACTTCGACCTTTGGGCGGCGGGGCAGCGCCCGGAGAATTTCTACATGCTGGGCAGCATGGGACTTGCCTGTCCCATCGCACTGGGCGTGGCGCTGGCGCAACCGCAGCGACGCGTCATCGGCATCGAGGGCGACGGGTCGATACTGATGCAACTGGGATGCCTGGGAACGATCGCGGCACAGGGACAGAAAAACCTGACGATCGTGATCATGGACAACGGCAGCTACCAGATCACCGGCGGGCAGGCGACACTTACCGCGCGCGGCACCGACATCGTTGCGGTGGCGCGAGGCGCCGGATTGGAAAAAAGTGCCTGGGCCGCGGATGAAAAGGATTTCGAAACACGCATCGACCGCGCGCTCGCCGCGGACGGCCCCTGGCTGATCGCGGCGCGCATCGATGACAAACCCCCGGCCGCCGAGACCGAGCGCAATCCTGCCCGGATCCGCGACCGCTTCATGCAGGGCTTGGGTGTAAAAAGCTAGGGAAATACTGAACCAGGGGCCCGCTGTTACGTAACCGAGCCCCTTGTAACTCCCCCATATCAGAGGGAAACCCTGATGGGGAAATTTTCAAAATTGGGCTTGATCAGCGTTTCCGTCGCAATGCGCTGAACACCGGTAAAATCGCCCTCTCGTAGAGCCTAAGTCCCAATAGTCCCATTGGATTCAACCCACATGGGAACTTGACCAGCGATTCCCCGGGAAATTTCTGCGGCCAATTAAATTCCGGGAGCGCCGCGACGCGGGCCCCTCACAAGCATTTGATCAGGAGATGTATCGATGAAGACAAACCTGTTGCGCGCAACGCAGGCGCTGACCGCGACTGTACTATTCACATGCAGCCTTGCCGCAACGGCTCAGGGCTTTCCCTCCAGGCCAGTTCGCTGGGTGGTGCCGTTTCCCCCGGGAGGAGCCACCGACGTCGTGGTGCGCCTGCTCATGCCGAAGCTCACCGAGCAACTGGGACAAGCGGTGGTCATTGACAACGTTGGTGGCGCCGGTGGGAATATCGGCCACGAGCAGGTATCCCGGGCCCGCCCCGACGGCTATACGCTGCTTTACGCGGTTCCCGCCCTGGTCACCAATCCTTCCTTCATGAAGGTTGCCGTTGACCCTGAGTTGTTCAACGGGGTCATCCAGGCCACCGGCTTGACCTCGGTGCTGGTTGCCAGCAACGGCTTCGCCCCCAAAACGGTCGGTGAAATCATTGCCGAAGTGCGCGCCCGGCCGGGCACCGTCAGTTGCGCGACACCGGGATCCCTGCCCACCGTGGGGTGCGCGCTGCTGCAGTCGTACGCCGGCGCAGAAATGATTCTGGTGAATTACAAAGGCAATGCGCCGGCCCTGACCGCGCTGATGGCAGGCGAAATCAACCTGATGTTCGATCTCGGTCCGACCGTGACTGCGCCGGTAAGGAGTAACCGGGTGCGTGCGCTGGCCACCGCATTTCCGAAACGCGGCGCCCAACCTTTTCCGGACCTGCCAGCTGTCGCCGAAACGATTCCCGGCTTTGACCTGACGGCATGGCAGGGCGTGGTGGTGCCCGCAGGCACCCCGCGCGAGGTAATCCAGAAGCTCAATCGCGATCTGGGCACCGCGCTTGACCAGCCCGAGGTCAGGCAGAAGCTTGGCGCCACCGGCGTGGACGTCATCGGCGGAAGCGCCGACGCATTCGATCAATTGATCAAGCGGGATTACCGGCGCTTTGGCGAAGCTCTGAAAAAAGCGGGAATCAAACCCGAATAGTGGCTTCACTGCCTCCACTAACATTGGAATTTCCGAATTGAGATACATCGTTGCCGCCGATACCGGAGGTACATTCACCGACCTCGCGGCTTTTGACCGCGTAGAGGGCAGGCTGGTGATGACCAAGAGCCTCACCACCTATGACGATCTGGTGAATGGCCTGATGGATTGCTTTCACAAAGCGAAAATCGACCTGCCGCAGGCGGAGATCGTCAAATTCGCGACCACCCTGGTCATCAATACCTTCGTCCAGCGCAACGGTGCGAAAACCGCCCTCATCACCACGGAAGGGCACCGCGACATCCTGGAAATCAAGCGCGGCAATCGCGCCGTTCCTTTCGATTTGCGCTATGAGCGCGATCCGGTGCTGATCGAACGCGACCTGCGTCTGGAGGTTCGCGAACGCATCGGCGGGGACGGCAAGGTGTTCCGCGCCCTGGATGTGGAACAACTGGAGCGGATAGCTCAGTTCATCGAAACACGCGGCATCGAAGCCGTGGCCATTTCCTTCCTCAACTCCTATATCAACAGCGCACACGAGGACCAGGCGGCCGCGATTCTCAGAAAGCGCCTGCCCCGCTGCTACATCGTTGCCGGATCGGAGCTGACGCGCGAATGGTATGAGTACGAGCGCACCTCGACCGCAGCTGCCAACGCCTATGCCGGTCCGCGGCTGGCCGACTGCATTACCCGCCTGGACGAGCGCATGCGCGGTGAAGGTTTTACCAGAACCTTCTACATGATGGCCTCCAACGGCGGCGTGGTCGCACTCAAACGCGCGCGCCAGCAACCCTGCGCAATGCTCGAATCCGGTCCTGTGGGCGGATGCATCGGTGCCGGCGTATATGCAAGTGCGCTTGGCCTGGACAAGGTCATTGCCTTCGACATGGGCGGCACCACCGCCAAATGCGGCATCATCGAATACGGGCGCTTCGAAGTGAAGTCGCCCTATTACGTCGGTGGCGAAGAGCGCGGTTTCCCGGTCCGGCATGCGGTGATCGACATTGTCGAAGTCGGGGCGGGCGGCGGGTCCATCGCCTGGCAGGATGAACTGGGACGCGTGCACGTCGGACCACGCAGCGCCGGGTCCACTCCCGGCCCCGTGTGTTACGGCCTGGGCGGCAAGGAGCCCACCATTACCGATGCCAATCTCGCCCTGGGGCGCATCAGTGCCGCGTCATTTCTGGGCGGCGAAATGCGCCTTGACGAACCCGCGGCCGTGCGCGCCATCGACCAACTCGCGTCCTCGCTGGGTTTCACCGCCGCTGCTGGCCGCGATGAGATGGCCCAGGGCATTGTCGCGCTGGGCACCATTACCATGGCAAGCGCGATCAAACAGATCACCACCGAGCGCGGACTCGATCCCCGCGATTTCACGCTGTTTGCCTTTGGCGGTGGCGGCCCCCTACATGGCCAGGCGCTGGCACGGGAGATGAATATACCGGAGGTAATCATTCCGCCGGAACCTGGAATCTTTTCGGCTGTCGGCATGCTGCTCGCGGACGCCCGTGTCGATGAAACACAGACCTTTCTGCGTGCATTGAATGCGGAAGCGGCGGCGGCGATGGCACTTGCTTTTGAACAGATGGAAAAGTCCATGGGTGCGGCACTTGCTGCCGAACTGGGGCCGGTGCCGCTGACCTTCGCGAGACAGGCTCAGATGCGCTTTGCCGGGCAGCGGCATTTTGTGCAGACCGCGATCGGACGCGACCCTGAGCTCGGGAGGATACGCGCTGCTTTTGAAGCCCTGTACCGCCAGCGCTTTGGCCATGTCGATGAAGACTCGCCAATCGAGATTGTCGGGTTGACGCTCACCGCAACAGCCCAGATACAAAGGCCGGCGCTGGAGAGCCTGCGTCCTGCAACTGAAAATCGCGCTGCGGCAGACCCTCGATCCCGCGAGGTATATTTTTCCGAGCGCGGGGCCCGGATCGATACGCCCGTCCATGATCGCCGCGCCTTGCAGGCCGGTTTCGAATCGGCAGGGCCCGCGGTAATCGAGGAGTACGGGTCCACCACCATCATCGGTCCGGATGACAGTTTTTCCATCGGCTCGCTGGGTGAAATCCACATCCGGCTCGGTCCGCAACCAAACAAGCGGCAGGCGCGCTGACACCATGACCCATCCTGCCCATCAACGGACCGCATCCGTCCAGGTAAATCCGATCAGCGCGGAAATGATCCGCCATGCGCTGCTCGCCATCCCGAATCAGATCGACCTCAATATCACCCGCACCGCATACAGTCCGATCATCTATGTCTACAAGGATTTCGCCTGCGGCATCGTCGATCCTGAAGGCCGTCTGATCTGCCAGGGCAAGGGTTCCATTCCCCTTTTCGTCGCCAATGCTCTGGGCGTTGCAGTGCGCGATGGAATTGCGGTGCATGGACTTGAGGGCATCGAACCGGGCGACGTGATCTTCAGCAACGATCCCGGGTCGCTCGGCCAGCACCTCAACAACGTGGCCATGTACACGCCCATTTTCGCCGGTGCCGACAACGCCGAACTGGTGGGGTTCATGGCGGTCCTGGTCCACTGGATCGACATCGGCGGCATGGTGGTTGGGTCGGCGGCCACCTCCCGGTCCACCGACATCTTCCAGGAAGGCATCCAGTTCCGCAGCGTCAAACTCTGGTCGCGTGGCGAACCGGTCAAGGACATCTACCGGATCATCGAGTCGAACACGCGCTTTCCCAGGATGCTCATGGGTGACGTGAAATCGCAGCTGGCCGGATGCCTGCTCGGCAAGGAAATGATGCTGGGAGTGGTCAACAAGTACGGACTTGAAACGGTGCGGGCATCGATCGAACTCATGTGGTCGCGCTCCGAAGCCGCTGCCCGGCAGACCATCAGCAGGATACCGGACGGCACTTACCGCGCCGGATCTTTCCTCGACAGCGACAGCATCGATGTCAATCGCCATATCGACGTCAATCTCGAGGTACGCGTGCACGGCGATGAAATGACGGTGGATTTTTCCGGCGTTGCAGACCAGGTGAAGGGACCGCTCAATTCCGGCCGCGAGGGCGGTGCGGTGACGGCCGCGCGCATCGCATTCAAATATCTGGTGGAACCGGATGAACCCGCCAACGATGGCAGTTTCAGACCCTTGCATGTCGTCATTCCGCAAGGCAAGTTTCTGAGTGCCACGGGCTCGGCACCCATGGGCGGCTACAGCACCCCATTACCCACCGTCATAGACACCATCATCAAGGCGATGGTAAAAGGCGTGCCGGAGTACGTGGCCGGTGGCCACCACGCCAATTTCGGCATACACGGCTATTCGGGCAACAGCCCGGCAACCGGACAGCTTTACCACTGCAACAGCACCATGCACGGCGGTTGGGGCGCTTCGCTCGGCCACGACGGCCCCGGGCCTTACAAGACCATGGCACACGGCGATACACTGGACATTCCGGTGGAAATGCAGGAAGCGCTCTACCCAATACGCATCGAATCGCAGCGAATGCGTATTGACTCAGGCGGCGCGGGGCAATTCCGCGGAGGGCTGGGCGTTGAAAAGGTCTCGACCTTTCTCGCTCCCTGCAGTTCCCATGTCAGTTCGGACCGCAATGACTGCGCGCCCTGGGGCATTCTCGGGGGCAAGGATGGCGCCGCGCCAGATGTGCAGATCGAGCGCGCCGATGGCAGGCGCGAAGTGGTCAAAAAGGCCACGGTCGGTATCGCCCCCGGCGACCGGATGCACATCACCAGCGGCGGCGGCGGCGGCTATGGCGATCCACTTGCGCGCGAACCGGCAAACGTTGAACGCGACGTACGCCTCGGATATGTCAGCCACGAGGCCGCACTGACTGATTACGGCGTGGTGCTCGACGATGAAGGAAAATGCCTGGCGTTGGAAACGCGGCTGGAACGCGAACGAAGGCGCATCGAGAACTGATCGCCGCAAATGCTTGCGAAAGCCTGGATACTGCGGCTATTCAGGCTGAATATTCAGGCTCCTGATGATGCGCTCCCAGAGTGCACCATCTTCACGCGCGAACTTCGCGAACGCTTCGCGGGAAAGGCGCAAGGGAGCCAGTCCGTCAGGTTCGAAGCGGGCGCGGATATCGCTTGCAGAGGCAGCGCTGACAATCTCGCGATTCAAACGCTCCACGATAACCATCGGTGTTCCCGCAGGGGCAAAGACCCCCTGCCAACCCAGTTGGGTCATGCCCGGCAGCCCTTCCTCGCGGAATGTTGGAACCTCGGGCAGTAACGGGGCTCGTTCGGCGCTGGTCACCGCCAGCGCACGGATCTTGCCGCCGCGCACCTGTCGTGCGGCGGTTCCCACCGTGTCGAAAAGAATCTGCACCTGCCCGGACATCAGGTCGGTCAGCGCCGGCGCCGTCCCGCGATAATGCACATCGGCTATGACAACCCCTGCAAGCCCCTCAAAGCGCTCGTTCAACAGATGTATGGCGCTGCCCTGCCCCACCGTGGCCGCGTTGACTTTCGCGGGCTCGCGACGCGCGTAGTCGATGAGCTCCGGGATGTTGCGTGGCGGAAACGACGGCGTCACCGTCAGCACATAGGGGAATGCCGCCACCGGCGCCACTGCGACAAAATCATCGACTTTGTAGCTCGGCGACTTCTGCAGCAGCACGTTGACCGCGAACCCGTTTGACGTAAACAGCAGCGTATAGCCGTCTGCCGGCGCACGTGCCACCGTGCCGGTACCTATCATGGTTGCGCCGCCTCCCTGGTTTTCAATGATCACCGGCTGACCCAGCGCCGTGGACAGGGAGGGCGACAGCAGTCTGGCAAGACGGTCTATGCCCCCGCCTGCCGGATAAGGCACCACCACCCGGACAGGACGGGATGGGTAAGACTGCGCCACCGCGCAAAGCGATACCGAAAAAAGAATAGCAGTGATCGCTGCGCGCGACCTCAACAGCATCCCGGCGTCATCAACCCTGATCGAACCGCACGCGCGCCCGGCCCCCTTCATTCGTCCACCGGAATGACCGGCAACAGCAGGTGCGATGGGTACTTCTCATTGTGATAGACCTTGTGCAGCACGGTCTTCGAGCTGCAGATGTGGTACGGGATGTATTCCACATTGGTCTCCAGCCCCGCTCCGGTGGGCATGTCGAGGCAGGTGATCTCCAGGCAGATGCGGTGGCCCTTCTCGAACAGGTTCGCCGTCGACATGATTTCGATCTGGTACTCGTTGATCTCGCCCGGGACCACCGGCTTGCGCGATGAGCGGGTGAGCTTGTGGAAAGGCTTCCAGGGCGTCGATCGCTTCACATCCAGTTCCCGCATCGAGGCCTTCAGCCAGCCGCGCGTCAGTTCTCGTTCCGGCAGATTGCCCGGCAGGTCGCGCTCGCCTTCACGCGCGGTGCGCACCGAGACATCCGGCCCGACATCCTTGAGAATCACAATCCAGTTGGTGTCGTCCTGGTCGATCTCGGCATACAGGGTGAGTGATACCGGCCCTGCCACCAGAGTGTCCTCGGGCAGGGGATCGGTCATGTAACGCAGGTTCTGGACGGTGCGCGTCTGCGTGGGCGGCATCTGCGCGAAGGCATCAGGATCAGCATAGGCCTCGCGGCTGCCGCTGACGAAGGGTTCGCTGCGCAGGCGCTCCCAGCTGTGCAGGTAATACTTGGTCCACTGCGTCTCCGGCAGCGGCCAGTCGTCGCCGTAGCGCCATTGATTGGCGCCCATCACCCAGACCTTCACCGGCGGCTCCTTCATGATGCCGGTGTCGATTCCCTTCAACCAGTGGTCGTACCAGCGCAGGATTTCGTCGTGGAAGGAATGGAACGGCCGCTCCATGTGGGCCGGACCGCTGAGAATCAGTTTCTTGGGCACCTTGATGCCGCGGAACCACTGCTGCGCCCCTTGCAGGTGCTGCTTGTAGGAGAGCGCATGCCAGCCGGCGCCGGTATAGGTCGGGACCTTGATTTCCTCGAAATGGCGCTCGGTGCGCAGCAGATTCTCGCCGGCCTCGTCATCATAGGGATTGATCAGCGTGTTGAAAACCCGCTTGAAGGACGCAAACAGCTGCCCCTTCATGGTGAGGATGTTGTACATGTGCGAGTAGATCTTGTAATCCGGGTTTTCCATCGCCTCGCGCCACTGCGCCTCCTCTTCGGGCGAGAGCTTGCCGGGCCGGCCTACCGAGCCGTGAAACACGCCCAGACCCGCCAGCAGATAACTGAAGACATGCAGCACGCCGCCCGGATAGAGATCGCGCTTGAAGGTGAACGGCGGCCGGTCGTCGAACCCGTAGGCGGCGTTGGCATCAAACGGAAAAATCGCCTTCAGGTGCGGGGGCTGCAGGCGCGCCGCAGTCCATTGCGAGGCGGCATAGGCCGACAGGCCCACCATGCCGACATTGCCGCTGCACCAGGGCTGCGCCGCCATCCATTCGATCAGGTCGTAGAGATCGGTATCGGGAGAACCGCCATCCTCCGATTTGCCGACATTGCGCGGGTTGCCGATCACGTGCACATAGCCGCGCGAGGTGAGGTATTTGCTGTCGCCCGCCTCGGCTCCGCCCTGCCACAACGCCGACCATGCCGGCTGCGGCGCGAGCGCGTCGACCAGCGCCGGCGCCTGCAGATCCTTGTTGTGAGGCGCGAATGCCAGCAGCGCCGGAAATTTGCCGGCCGCATCGGGGATATAAATATCGACCGCGAGATGCACGCCGTCGCGCATCGGCACCATGACGTCGAGCTTCTGCACGAAGCGCTCATGCAGGGCCGGCGGCTGGTAGGTCTTGTCGGTCTTGGGGGTGGAATGCTGGGTGCCTTTACTCACTTTTCTCTCCATGGTGTCGTTTGCATCAATCGCCCTTCAGTCCGGTCGACCTGATGAGGTTTTCGTACATTTCCCGGTCGCGCTTGATGAAGGCGGCGAAGGCCTCGGGCGTGTTCGGATCATCCGGTTCCAGGCCCGAGGGCAGCATGATCTTATCCCTGAAAGCCGCGTCGGCGATCAGCTTGCCGAATTCCTGGTTGAGGCGCTGCACGATCTCCCTGCGCGTTCCGGCCGGCATGAAAATGCCGGTCCAGTTGTCCAGATCGAGCTCGATGCCGGCTTCCCGCAGCGTCGGCACCGAAGGCATCAATACGTGGCGCCTGGCCCCCATGACCGCAAGCGCCTTTGCCCTGCCTTGCTTGACGTGCGGCACCATCACCGCCACGGCGTAGAGGGCGACCTGTGTTTCCCCGGAGAGCAGGGCATTCAGGGACTGTACCGACACCTTGTAGGGCACGGCATAGAACTCCACGCCGCGTTCACGCTTGGCCCATTCCATGATCAGATTGTTGACACTGCCGACGCCAAAGTGCGCGAAGGTGACACTGCCGGGTTTCTGCCGCGCGAATTCAAATAATTCCCGGACCGAATTCACCGGCACATTCGCGCCGACCAGCAAGGCGCTGACGATGGCGCCCAGGCGGATCACCGGCACCAGGTCGCGCGGCACATCGTAGGGCGTATCCGGATACAGGTAGGGGTTGAGCGAGATGTTGATAAAGCTGTTCAGGCAGATGGTGTGGCCGTCGGGCGCGGACTGGACACAGGCAGTCGTGGCGATTACACCCCGGCCTGCCGTACGGTTGTCGACAATGAACGGCTGGCCGAAGGTCTGGCTTAACACTTGAGCCGCCCCGCGCATGGTGATGTCGTGCGGACTGCCCACCGCGTTCGACATGATGATGCGCACCGGTTTGCCGGGGCGATACTCCTGCGCGACCACCGGCGCCGACTGCAGCAGCAGCAGCGCGCAACACGCCAGCGCCGGCATCCACCCCGCCTGCCGGGGTTTTCCGATTGCATGCATGAATGCTCCTGGCTGCCGGTCAAGAGGCAAAAAAGGTTCCCGAATCAATGCCGGCATGATACTGAGGACAGCCATTCTGCGCAGCCTTCCCGACGGGAGATTGACAGACATCAATCGCGGCGCATAATTGCGCCGCTTAGCCTGCCTGACCGGGTCACCGTTGTCGTAATTTTAGGACCACGCGGCGCAATAAGCGCGCCGAACGGAGCGGCGGAATTTCCAAAATACGAAACAATCAAGCCTGACAAGAAAGGACTTCTGCATGAGACCGTTTGCCTCTGTCGCAATTATTGCAAGCACCCTTCTGGCGATCGTGCCGGCTGCATTTTCTCAGGCTTACCCGACCAAACCGCTCAATATCGTCGTGCCCATTGGTCCCGGCGGCGGATATGACTTCAGCGGGCGATTGCTTGGCGAGGGCCTCTCCAAGGAACTGGGGCAACCGGTGGTGGTGGAAAACCGGCCGGGAGCCGGAACCGTGGTCGGCACCCAGTATGTGGTAAGAAGCGCCCCGGACGGCTACACCCTGGTCGTCGGCGGAGTCGGCAGCATCGCGCACGCCACGGCACTGGTGAAAGACCTTCCCTACAATCCGGCCACCGATCTGGTGCCGTTGCAACTGGTGAGCACCAACAGCTACACCCTCACCGCGCGCGCCGATTTCGGGCCGAAGAACCTGCAGGAACTGCTCGCCTATGCCCGCGCCAATCCGGGCAAGCTGACCCTGGGGACACCCGGCCAGGGCACCGGGCAGGCCGTGGCCACCGCGCTCCTCAAGAGCATTGCGGGGATGGACGCACTCGAGGTGCAGTACAAGAATGCGCCGCCGGTCTACATCGACATGATGGCCAGTCGCGTGGATCTTTTTTTTGACGCAACCGGCACCGCGCAAACCTTCGTGAAAGCCGGCAAAGTGCGTGGCATTGCCACCTCCGGCTCCGAGCGCGACTTCATCCTGCCCGATGTGCCCACCGCAAAGGAGTCCGGTTTGTCGGAGATGGTGCTGGAGAACTGGACAGGACTTTTCGCGCCGGCGGCAACGCCGCGCCCGATCGTGCTGCGGCTGCGCCAGGCCATACTCAATTTTGCGGCAACCCCCGACTACAAGAAGCGCATGACTGCTCAGGGTTACACGCTTTATTCACCCCCGGATGTCGAAGCTTTCGTCAAGGCCGAAATCCAGCGCTGGCCGGTGCTGCTTGCCAAAGCCGGCCTGAAGCCGCAGTAAGCTGGCCGATGTCCATTCCGAAAAACGAGCCGGGCAGCTCCATCATGCCCGGCAAGGTAAATCCGCCCCAGTCCGGGGGATTCACAGTGAGCGCAATGAGTTCAAACCCTTCGCCCACCGCAATGCTGCTTGCCGCCCTGGCACTCGGCGCCTGCTTCGCCGGCACGGCGATTGCACAGACGCACGCCACCCACCAGCATAGTTTTGGCGACGCGGAAAAATGGTCGCGCGTATTCGACGACCCGGCACGTGACACCTGGCAGAAACCGCACCAGGTCATAGCCGCGCTAGGGCTAGCCCCCGATGCGATCGTCGCCGATATCGGCGCGGGTACCGGTTACTTTGCCGCGCGCCTCGCGCACTTCGTCCCGAAGGGTCAGGTCTACGCCGTCGACGCCGAACCGGACATGGTCAAATTCCTTGGCGAGCGTGCCAGGCGCGAAGGACTTGCCAATCTCGCCGCGGTAACTGCAGCGCCGGACAGCCCGCGCCTGCCTTCGGCCGTGGACCTGGTGCTGCTGGTCGACGTCTTTCACCATATCGAAAAGAGAAACACCTATTTCTCGAACCTGCGCCATTCGCTGAAACCCCGCGGGCGTGTCGCGGTGATCGACTTCAGCATGACATCCCGCTCAGGTCCGCCAAAAGGCGAGCGCATTGCGCCCGAACGGGTCAAAGCCGAAATGGCGTCATCGGGCTATAAGCTGGCCGACGAATTCACCTTTCTGCCCGAGCAGTATTTCCTGGTGTTCACCGCCGCCAAAGAAAGGTAAAAGTCAGTGGCAAACCCTGAGCGTTTTCTCATGGCCGGCGTTATGGGCTGGCCCGTCATGCACTCGCGCTCGCCGATGCTGCATAACTACCTGTTCAACCAGTACCGGCTTGCAGGAACCTATGTGCCGCTGGCTATACGCCCCGAGGGGCTGGCGGCCGCGCTGCGCGCATTGCATCCACTGGGTTTTGCCGGCTGCAACCTCACCATTCCGCACAAACAGCAGGCGATGGCTATCGTCGACGAAGTCGATGGCGTCGCCAAGAGCATTGGCGCCATCAGCTGCGTCGTGGTCCACCCCGACGGTTCGCTTGTCGGCAGCAACAATGACTGCTACGGTTTCATTCAAAACCTGAAGCAGGAACAACCGAACTGGCGCGCCGATGCCGGCCCGATTACGGTGATCGGCGCGGGCGGCGGGTCGCGCGCGGTATGCCATGGCCTGGCGCAGGAGGGCGCAAAGGAAATTCGCCTGGTGAACCGTACATTTTCCCGTGCACAGGGAATTGCGACTGAATTCGGCGGGCCGATCAAGGCTTACCCATGGGAACAACGGCACGATCTGCTCGAGGGGGCGGCAACGGTCGTCAACGCCACCAGCCAGGGCATGGTGGGCAACCGCGCACTCGAGGTCAACCTCGACAAACTGCCGGCAGACGCGCTCGCCGCAGACATCATCTACATCCCGCTGGAGACCCCGTTTCTCGCCGCGGCTCGGATGCGCGGCAACAAGACGGTCAATGGTCTGGGCATGCTCATGCACCAGGTGCGCCCGGCCTGGAAGGCCTGGTTCGGGATTGATCCGCAAATGAATGCGGAACTGCGCGTATTGGTCGAGAAGACAATTTGATCGCTCAGGTCGAGAAAGCAGTTTGATTGATGCCGGGCATCGACTCACGCGCGCAAATCATCTCGATTGAAAGTTTCGCGTCAGAGCGAATGTATCGAACTCGATAGGTTCGGGTATTATCACCCCCGCCTGCCCTTACCCAAACGGTAGCAGGTGAATGAGTCTGTATATCAACGGAGAGAGTTCATGGAATTAATGGCAGAGATTCAGACCGCAGCATTCTGGGCCGGGTTGTTGAGCATTATTATTGTCAACATTGTTCTATCCGGCGACAACGCGGTCGTGATCGCGCTGGCAGCCCGCTCACTTCCCAAACACCAGCAGGGCAAGGCAATCGCCTGGGGTGCCGGCGCTGCAGTGGCACTGCGTATCATTCTCACCATCGTTGCAGTCGAGGCGCTGAAGTATCCTTTCCTGAAAATCATCGGCGCGATACTGCTGTTCTGGATTGCCGTCAAACTACTCATCCCTGAAGATGGCGAAGAAGATATCGAAAGCTCCGACAACCTGGTTCAGGCCATAAAAACCATTCTTATTGCCGACCTGGTGATGAGCCTGGACAACGTCATCGGCGTGGCGGCTGCGGCCAAGGGCAGCATGACGCTGTTGATTCTTGGACTCGCGATCAGCATTCCCCTGGTTATTTTTGGCGCGACAATTCTTTTGAAACTGATGGAGCGCTTCCCGGTCATCATCACCATAGGCGCTGGACTGCTCGGCTGGGTCTCCGGCGAAATGCTGGTCACCGATCCTTTCGTTGTCGCCTGGATCGCCGCCAACATGCCCTGGATGGAAATCCACCTGCCGCTCGGGATGGAAGTGAGCTGGGCGCAGATTCTGGGTGCCGTATTTGTCGTCGGTGGCGGCAAATGGATGGCCTCGCGCAGCCATGAAGGCGAAGCGAAAAGCGGCTGAGGAGGATTCAGGCGACTCCTTCGCCGCGCCTGCCCTCCAACTCCGGCTTGTCGGAGCGTAAAGCCGGGGAGCCGGTTTTCCGAATAAAGCCGCGACACACGCTCAGCGCGTGATTTTGTCGACCTCGGCAAGCTCTTCGGCGCTGAGCGCCCAGTTGGCTGCCTTGACGTTGGCTTCAACCTGTTCGGGCGTGGTCGCGCCGGCGATGACACAACCGACAAAAGGCTGCGCGACCAGCCAGCTCATTGCGAGTTCCAGCAGCGTGTGTCCGCGCCCTTCGGCGAACGCGCGCAGGGCCTCGACCTTCTTTGCCGTGGCGTCGTTCTGAAAGCGCGTCTCGAATCGCGTCGGATTGGCAAAGCGCGACCCCGCCGGCGGCGGCGTGCCCGGCTTGTACTTGCCTGTCAGCATCCCGCTCGCCAGCGGATAGAAGGGCAGGATGCAAATGCCACAGGAACGCGCCGCGGGAACCATCTCCGCTTCGATTCCCCGGTTGACCAGTGAATATTCATGCTGCTGTGAAATGAACTGCGCCAGCCCCAGGCTGCGCGCGGTCCAGTTGGCCTCGACAAACTGCCAGGCGGCAACGCCCGAACAGCCGATATAGCGCACCTTGCCCTGTCGAACCAGGTCATCGAGCGTACGCATGGTCTCCTCGATGGGTGTGAGAGGGTCGGCGGCGTGCAACTGATACAGGTCGATCCAGTCGGTCTTCAAGCGCTTGAGGCTCGCCTCGACCGCGTTGATGATGTAGCGGCGCGAGGCGCCCTTGAGCTTGCCCTCGTCGTCCATGGCGTGACCGAATTTTGTCGAGAGCACGATGTCCTTGCGGCGGGCCCCCAGAGCATCCCCGAGCACGATTTCGGCCGCGCCGGTTTCGCCGCCGCCGCGCTTGCCATAGGTGTCGGCCGAGTCAAAGAAAGTCACGCCCATGTCGAGCGCCTTGTGCACCACGGCGCGAGTTTCCGCGGCATTGAGCCTGCCGCCAAAATTATTTCCGCCCATGCCCACTGCCGACACCAGCAGTCCCGAATTCCCCATTGTGCGTTGCTGCATCGCCCCTCCTTTGTATGTTCGAGAATGTTTCAACCGATGATAAAAACCCGCCGCGATGAAAAACTCACCGTCGTCCCGAAACCTTGATTATCTCCTCGCCTTCGCGCCTGTCATTTACCAGAAACCGGGCGAATTCGTCCGGCGTGTCGCCGCCGCCCTCCCAGCCGTAGGGTGACAGGCTTTTCTCGCGGAACTCAGGATTGCGCAGCACCGTTGAGATTTCGCTGCTGAGCCTGCCCACCGCTTCGCGCGGCACACCGGCGGGCATGAAAGCCCCCAGCCATGTGCGTATGGAAAAATCAGGCAGGCCAACCTCAGTATGCGTCGGCACCTCGGGCATCAGGGCGGCGCGCCGACTGCCGGGCGCCATCAACGGTTTCATCTTTCCGGATTTGATCATCGGCATGATGCCGGGGCTCCCGATCGACTGGATCATCACGTGAACATCACCCGCGAGAAACGCCTGCGCGGCCGATGGCCCGCCCTTGAAAGGGACGAAAGTCAGATCGAGCCCGGTCTGTTTTTTGACCCATTCCATCATCAGCGGATTGGATCCGAATCCGGTGTAGTTAAGCTTGCCCGGGTTTTTTTTACTGTACTCGACCAGTTCGCGGAATGTCGACACCGGCAGCGCCGCGCTCGCGGCAAGCATGCTCTGGAACCACGCAACCAGCGTGACCGGCGCGAAATCCTTCTGCGGATCATAAGGGAGCGCCTGTTCGAAGGGCAACAAAGAAACCGTGTCCCGCGGCAAAAGGCACAGGGTGTAACCATCCGGCCGCGCCCGTGCACAGGCGTTTGCGGCAATTACGAAATTCGCGCCAGGGCGGTTCTCCACCAGCACGTTGACACCGAGGCGTTCAGACACCGGCCTGGCGATAGCGCGCGCCAGAATATCCACCGACCCACCTGCCTCCAACGGCGCGATCAGGGTCAGCGGCCGCGACGGAAATCCCACCTGCGCAGAAACTGCCTGAGTAAATATGCAGGCCGCCAGCACCGTCGCCGATTCAAAATACCGTCTGACGCTTCGAATACCCGTTCGGTTTTCCATAAATAATTGCCTCATCGATCTCATCACGATCAAGTCTAACGCAGGCCGTATTGGCATGGGCGCGGCGCAAGCTGCACATCGGCGCGCCAGTTTGGCTGATAATCACATTTTGATTTCCGCATCAGCCGACAGGAGCCGCAACATGGCCGCAAACCAGCAGAACCCGCAACGCTACGGCATCGTGGTTGACAAGGATGTCGAAATCCCCCTGCGCGACGGCGCAATACTCATCGCCAACGTCTACCGCCCCGATGCGCCGGGAAAATTCCCCGCCCTCACCGCTTGCGGCCCCTACGGCAAGGATGTGCATTTGAAGGACAACTTCCCCCTTGCCTACGGCTACATTGAAAAGAACCAGCGCGAAATTCTGGAAAACTCCTCGGGAAAATTCCTTCAGCACGAGATGCCGGATCTGGAATGCTTCGTGCGCGAAGGCTATGTCGTGGTGCGCGGCGACATCCGCGGCACCGGCAAGACCCCGGGCTTCCAGGACCCTAACTGCCCGACCGAGTACCGCGACGGTTACGACGTGGTCGAGTGGGCCGCAGCGCAGGACTGGTGCAGCGGCAAGGTAGGCATGGTGGGCATTTCCTATCACGCCGTGGGACAGTGGATGGTGGCCGCACAAAAACCTCCGCACCTGGCCTGCATCCTGCCCTGGCATGGCACCGCGGAGTTCTACGACTGCCGCAGCCGCCACGGCGGCATATTCTGTGATGGCTTCACCCGCGGCTGGTGGGATCGTCAGAAGGTCTACCAGCATGGCTGCCCGGACACCCCGTACAAGGACATGTTCACCGGCGAGCGCCACACCGGACCGGCGCTGCTTCCGCAGGCGCAACGGGACGCCAATCGCTCCGATTACGTCGGCAACATCATGGCGCATCCTCTGCTCGATGACTGGTACCGGGAACGCATGCCGCGTTACGAAAATATCGAAGTACCGGCGCTGGTGGTGGCGAACTGGGGCGGCCTTGGCCTGCATTTACGCGGCACCATTGAGGCATTTACAAAAATCGCCTCGAAGGACAAGTGGCTGAAGGTCGAATCCGGACCTTACTTCACCACGCCGATGCTGCCCAAGAGCATCGCGCTGCAACTGCGTTTCTTTGACCGCTTTCTCAAGGGCGTGGACAACGGCTGGGAAAAGGAGCCGCGCGTCGAAGTATCGCTGCGCGGGCCCGACGACACGGTGAAGCGCTGGATGCCCGATACCCAGTGGCCGATGAGCGGCACGCAATGGACGCGTATGCACTTTGATCTGGCCAATTCCGCGCTGACCCCGCAAGCCCCAGTCCAATCCGCGCAGGCCAGTTTCGAGGCGACCGGCGACGGCATCGCATTCCGCACAGCTCCCCTGTCCAAGGACACGGCATTTGCCGGGCCTCTCAAGCTGCGCCTGTGGATTTCGTCGACCACGCGCGACGCCGATCTTTTCATCACGCTGCGGTCCTTCGACCCGCAAGGCAGGGAAGCCACCTTTGTCACCGCGATCGAACCCAAATCACCGGTGTCGCAGGGATGGCTGCGCGTGTCGCACCGCAAGACCGATCCGACGCGCTCCACCGAATGGCTGCCCGCGCACACGCACGACGAAGAACAGATGCTCAAACCCGGAGAAGCCGTGCAGGTGGATATTCCGGTATGGCCGGCCAGTCTCGCGCTGCCCGCCGGACATTGCCTGGAACTGCTTGTCGCCGGCAAGGATTTCGAGCGCGTCCTGCCGCCAGATGCGCCCAAGGGCGCGATGCGGGGCTCAGGGCTCTACCTGCACAAAGACCCGGTCGACCGGGCGCCTGAACGTTTCGCCGGCACCTACACGCTTCACTCAGGCGAGGGTCGCGAGTGCTACCTGCTGGTGCCGGTCATCGGCTGAGGACAGAAACAGCGCAACCCCTGGCGTGACCCTTTGCTAGTCCCCGCCTGATTGGGTGCTGATCAGCCGCGTGACTACGATGGCGGTGCCCGGCTGAAGGAGTGCCTCGACATGATCCTGGGCCTGCTGATCGGCAACCGTCATGCGGCTGCGCAGGCGCACGTATTCCGCCCATGAAACGAGAATAAAGCGCTCGACATAGCGCCCGTCCTCGCCCAGATCGCGAAACACCCGCCAGTCGCTCGCGCCGTTGCGGCGGCGCGCCGGTTCGTTGGCATGGATGGCGCGCAGGAATGCATCGCGGTTCAGCGGATCAATCTGGTACTGCACCTGGATCAGCACCGGACCGTCATCGGGCAGCGGTTCCACTGCAATGGCAAGGTCCGGCAACTGAGTGCCCGGCGTGACATCTGCCTCATCTCCCATTCTGACTTTCAGCCGGTAGCTGATCACCAACAGTACCAGCATGGCGGCCGAAGACGAGGCCAGCGCCACGCTGAGCCCCGACAAGGATGCCACCCAGCCCCAGAGAATGCTGCCCAAGGCGAGACTTGCCTGCATGGCAACCAGATTCATCGCCACGGCACGTGCGCGCACCCAGGCAGGCGCGGTGCTCTGTATGCCAGCCGATATGCCGGGCAGTACCGCAACCCAGGCGGCACCGGCGGAAAAACATCCTGCGGCCGCCAGGGCGAGGTTGCCGGAGAAGGCGACCAGCACCACTGCCGCCATCCACAGAAACGAGCCGGCGGTCACCATCATGTTCAGCGACATCGGCGGCAAGTGCCGCTGCAGCACCAGCACCCAGCACATGGCACCGATACCGAAACTGGCCGAGAGCATGCCGAAGCCACCCGCATCTAGCCCGAGTTGATCGCGCGCGATCACCGGCAGCAGCGCCCACAGGGCACTGGCGCAAAGGCTGAACGCCAGCGTACGACTGATCAATGCGCGCATCGGCGGGGAATGCCGCGCAAACCGCAAACCGCTTTCCATACCCGAGAGCAGCGTATCGGGAACGCCGGGAATGGCGCGCTCCCTGGGCTTCCAGCCATACACCGCATAGATCATGACGGTGAAGAAGGCGGCACTGGCCAGGAACGCGCTGCCCGAACCCAGCCACGCGGCGATCGCGCCGGCGATCGCCGGCCCCAGCGCCCGGGCAAGGTTGAACGCCACCGAACCCAGCGCAAGGGCACGCGTCAGATCCGCCCGACCGACCAGATCGTTGACATTGGCCTGCTGCGCCGGCAGGTAGAAGGTGAAGCCGGCGCCGATCAGGAAGGTCCCCGCAAGCAGGGCCACGGGACCGAGCAGACCCAGCAACTCGGCGACGCCAATCAGAAGCGTGACGGCGATGAGCAGGAATTGCGTCACCAGCATGATCCGGCGCCGGTCGACGATGTCGGCCAGCGCGCCCGCCACCAACCCGAACAGCAGGGTCGGCAGGGTGCTCGCCGTCTGCACCAGTGCCACCATCAGCGCCGATGGCGTCAGCGTCGCCATCAGCCATGCGGCGATGGTCGCCTGAATGGTATAGCCCAGGGCAACGGCTATCGACCCGCCGTAGTACAGCCGGAACTGTGCGTGACGGAGCGGAGAGTTCCGGAAGAATCGATCGAGAAGCGCAGTGGTGGAATTAGCCAAGCCGCGATTCTAGCGCGCCGACGACCGGCCACCGAAATGGGTCGTCTTACGCGCAAGGGGCGGTCTGGGGTGGAATGGCGCGCGCCGCCTCAATGCGGCGGCGATCCATCAGCGCAGCTTCGCGCGGAAATGATCCCAGGTGCGCTGAAACAGGCTCGAGGTCCAGAGTTTCTCGCGACACAGCACGAGCTCTTCGGCACTGAAAGCATAGGGCTTGCCGATCTGCATCGCCATGTACTGGCGGTAGGCGTTCTCCTCCAGGTAATTGGCCAGCACAAAAGCCTCGACGATGTCCTTGCCCACAATGGCCGCCCCGTGCGATTTCATCAGCGCTGCCGGACGATCGCCCAGTATCGCGGCCAGCTTGTCGGCCATCGTGCGGGTGTTGATCGAGTTCGGTGAATCGAGCACCGGCACCGGATAGAGCAGCGAACCCTGCGCATAGACCGGCTGGTAGCTCGCACCGACCATGGTGAGGAAGGTGGTCCACTTGGAATGCGCGTGCACCACGGCGTTCACGTCGGACCGCGCCCGGTAGATGCCACAATGCAGGTGGCATTCCAGCGGCGGATTGGCCCTGCCCTCGAGCAGCTTGCCATCCAGATCGATGGCGCAGATGTCCTCGACGGTCAGCGCGCTGCGCTGGCAGGAGCCGATGTTGATGAGCACGCGATTTTCGCCCACGCGGGCGCTGACATGGCCGTTGTAGTCGATGATATCGGCCTGCTCCAGCATGCGAACGCATTCGACGATCTGTTGCTTCAGTACGGCTTCCGACACTGGCTGAGTCTCCAAATTTACAAGCGGCTCCCGGACTTACCGGGCGATCGCCGCAGCGGGCTTTTCCTGCGGGACGAATCGGGCGAGCCAGCGCTGGTGTTTCACCAGGTTCTCGCGCCAGGCGGTCTCGATCTCCGCGACAGTCGATGCCCGCACCGCGGGTGCGGCCAGCAACGCGTCCCGCCAGGCCGCCAGATGCGGCATTTTTTCTATGATACCCAGCGGCCGCAAGCGGTCCATAAAGGTATAGCGCTGCAGGAACGGAGCGTAGGCCGCATCCACCAGCGACAGCTTAGGCCCGTTGAAATACGGGCCGTTATTGCCGCGCCCGGCGAGCGCAGCCTCGAGTTTGCCGAAGGGGCCGGGGATTTTGGCGCTGCGCGCGGCGAATTCCTCCTCGGTGTCGGCATACAGGGCGCCGGTCACGGCACCGGAAAAAGTGGCCACGTAGTCGGTCCAGGCGCGGTTGCGGGCCCGCTCGATCGCATCCTCGGGATGCAGGCGCGGTACTGCAGTTTCGTCCAGGTATTCAGCGATGGCGTTCGATTCGAACAGCGAATCCCTGCCATCGATCTGCAAGACCGGCACTTTGGAATGCGGCGAGATGGCGAGGAACCAGTCGGGCCGCTTGTCCGGATCGATATAGTTGATCTCGTACGGGATCTGCTTTTCCCGCAGCACGATAGCCGCGCGCTGCACCCAGGGACAGGTTTTGAAGCTGCAAAGCATGAATCGTGATGCCATGAAACTCTCCTCAGAGTTAGGGTTACTGCGTTGCCGCGGACGTACGCTCCCGACGCTTTTCGTGCGCCGATGCGGGCACAAGGCAACCGGCCCTGCAACGGACCGGCAGGCAATGGGCGGGCTAATTGCCTACCAGTGGACCTGGCTGCGCCACAGATCCCAGGCGCGCATGCCGGCGCCCTGGTTGACGGCGTCAGCAAGCCTGCCCTCCTCGGCATCCAGCGCCGCAATCGGCACGCCGCCGCCCAGGGACACGGTGTAATGCTGAATGCGCGCATTCACTTCAGTGTAGACCGCGCGAAACACCGCTGTCTGCAAGGTCGGGCCGCAGGCGACGCTGCCATGGGCGCGCATCAGCACGATATCCTTGTCGCCCATCACCTCGATCAATGCGACGCCTTTCGCGGCATTTCCGACCAGCATGTCGGTGGCGCCGAACTTTTCAGCAATATCGAAAACCGGCACCCCGGCCGCGATGAAGCCCGCGTTGTGAAACATCGCCTGCATCGGCACTCCCACCAGACCGAAGGGCACCACCGATGGGGAGTGGCTGTGCACCACCGACATCACATCGGGCCGCGCCTTGTAGATTTCCCCATGAATGAAGCGCTCGAGAAAGCTGCCGCGCCCGTTGGCGTTCACCGGATTGCTGTCCAAGTCGTACTCGATGAGGTCCTCGGGAACGACGCGTGCGGGCGAAATCGCGCGCGCCATCAAATAGCGATCGGGCGCCGAAGGATGCCGCATCGACACATGGCCGAAGGCATCGACTACGCCCTGCGCTGCCAGGATGCGACTGGCGGCGGCGAGATCTTCCAGCACACTTGCGGCGACCGGTCCACCGGTCATTGGTATTTTGTCGTTCATGCCATCCCCTTTGACTCTGCCGTCGAAACACGCGGCAACACCTGAAAAATCCCACGCCCCTGTCCGGGGTCATCCAGGCACAGATGCCCGATAAACCAGGGACGCAGGCTCCCGGGTTCTCCGCTAAATCACAACCTTGGTCATCATCCCCTTGGGGAAGATTTCCTCGGGTTTGAACTGCCGGTGCGCGATGCCCTGCTGATAGGTATATAGCGCCATCTGCTCCCAGGTGGCGCGGTTTTCCTCGATACCGTAGGGAAACGGGTCGCCGCCGAACAGGTCGCGCATCTTCCTGGCGTAGGTAGGCAGCCACGCCAGCGGATAGCGCGACACCGCCGGGTCGAGCAGGCGCTCGATGCTGCGCCGCTTGGACTCCTGGAACGCGTTGTAGAGGTTGCGCGCCACCCAGGGATGCTCCTCGAGCAGCGCCTTTTTCATGGCGATGATGTGCATGATCGGCCAGACCTTGGTACGTGCGAAATATTTTTCTTCCATTTCCAGATAATCGGGAAACAGGCGCACTACGTCCGGATGGCCCTGCAGGAAACAATCGGGTGGCCGCGCAATGATCGCGCAATCGATTTCACCGGAGGCGAGCATCTGGCTGAGCGACTTGTCCGCAACGCGGGTGAGTTTCAGGCCCTTGGGAAGATTGAGTTCGACTTTCTCCTCGCGGCCGGCGGAGTTCGCGCCCGCCTGGTACCAGTGCACATCGGTGAGTTTCACGCCCATTTCGTTGTGCATCCAGCCGCGCATGTACACCGCGGCCGAATGCGCCCACTCGGGCGAGCCGACCTTCTTGCCCTTCAAGTCCTTCACACTTTTGATCTTGCTTTTGCGGTTGACGTAGAAGGAACTGAAGCGGAAAAGGCGCGAGCAGATAACCGGCAGTCCGATGATGTCGCTGTCCTTGCGCGTGACCTGAGTGGTGAATTTTGCGAAGGATAACTCCGAGAGATCGAACTCGCGGTTGGCGGTGAAGCGCGCGAAACACTCATGGTGTCCCAGGGTCATCCAGTTGAGTTCGATGCCTTCGGGCTTGACCAGGCCCATGCGCAGATCACGGAAGTGATCGTAGTCAGTGGTCGCGATAGAAAGATTGAGTTGTGACATGATTTTCCCGTGGGCATTTGATTCAAGCAGCGCTTTGCGGCAGCACCGTTCAGGCCAGGCCCTCGACATAGCGCATATCGCGCACCGCACCGTCCCCCAGCGCCTTGAGTGCGGCCTGATATCCGGGGCTTTCATGCGTGGCGATCGCTTTTTCAAGGCTTTCAAACTCGATGATCACGGTGCGCTCGTTGAGACCCGCTTCATAGATCTTTGCCGGGGTGCCGCGAACCAGAAAACGCCCGCCGCCCGCCTGGATCGCAGGTGCGGCAAGTTGCGCGTACGCGGCAACCGCCTCGGGTTTGGTGATGGAACGATAGAGTGTGATCCAGTATGCCTTGGCCATTATTCCCCCGCGATTCTTGGTTTATGTGTTGCTTGTTGGCTTGCTTGATTTCGCCAGATGACTGTCTGAATTGGCCAGTGCGACGGGCAATTCGCGGCGGACTTTAGCATTTTCAGGATGATTTCATCTTCCCGGTAGCCGACCAACGGCAAGCGCCACATGACGAGCGGCACAAGTGTTGCTCGACAAGTCGGCGCAGTCGCGTATAATCGCCTTGTGCAATGCAGCATGTGAAGTACATAAGCATTTAATAAATGCATGACCTGCAAAGCAGCGACTCATCGTATCTGACCTATTTCCTGACCTCTCCTTTTTCAATTGGCGTTGGCAGCAGTTTCTGGTTGGCGCCGGTGAATATCTGGATTCGCTCCCGGCCCTGATTCGGCCGCGCGGGTCTTTTTTGCCCGGACGTCAGACAAGAGGCTGCTCTAGGTATAGACCGCCGTCGCAAAGATCTTGCGCCGGCTGTCAGAAACAGCGTGGCGAGCTTTTGGCCACGCGGTACCTGGTACGCGGCCCTGGGGAAACGTTGTGGCATCACAGTGGCGACATCGTCACGGAAAAAGGAAATACTATGAGTTTCAGTTCACTGGGTCTGCATCCGCTGGTTCTAAAGGCCGTCGAAGCCGCAGGCTATACCGAACCCACGCCGGTACAAGCGCAATCAATTCCGGCGGCCCTGGCGGGCGACGATCTGCTGGTGTCCTCGCAGACCGGCAGCGGCAAGACCGCGGCATTCATGCTGCCCTGCCTGCACCGCCTGGCCGGCGGCGCCAACGCGCGCCAACCCCGCATTCTGGTGCTAACCCCCACGCGCGAGCTCGCCGCGCAGGTGACTCGCGCCGCGGACATCTACGGCAAGACCCTCAGGCACCTGCGCTACATCAGCATCGTGGGCGGTACGCCGATGCATCTGGAAACGCGCCTGCTCAGAGTGGGCGTTGACGTCGTCGTCGCCACGCCAGGCCGGCTGCTCGACCATCTGAATCGCCGCAGCCTCGATTTGTCGCGCCTTGAGGTGCTGGTGCTGGACGAAGCCGACCGCATGCTTGACATGGGTTTCATCGAGGACATCGAGACCATCATCGGCCACACGCCGGCCACGCGCCAGACTTTGCTGTTCTCGGCAACGCTGGAAGGCGTGGTGGGAAATCTTGCGCAGCGCGTGACCCGCAATGCCAAACGCATACAGTTCGCTCCCACCCGCGAGGAGCAACCGCGCATCGAACAGAAACTGATGTACGCCGACAGCAAGAGCCACAAGGGACGTTTGCTGGATTCCTTGCTGCGCGACCCGGCAATGCAACAGGCCCTGGTATTTACCGCGACCAAGCGCGCGGCCGACGAGTTGTCGACCAACCTGCGTATCGAGGGATTTTCATGCCAGGCGCTGCACGGCGACATGAACCAGAGTGCCCGCAACCGCACCCTGCAGGCGATGCGCCAGGGTCGCGTCAAAGTGCTGATCGCAACCGATGTTGCCGCCAGAGGTCTGGATGTACCGGGCATCAGCCACGTCATCAACTACGACCTGCCACGCCAGGGCGAGGACTACGTGCACCGCATCGGGCGCACCGGCAGGGCCGGGCGCGAAGGCGTTGCGATCAGTTTTGCCAATCATGACGAGGGTGGTCTGGTGCGCAATATTGAACGCTATACCACCCAGCAACTCACTGTCGGCGTCATTGCCGGCCTGGAGCCCAAGCTGAAGGCCGTACCGCGTCATGCCGCGCCCAAAGGCGCCCGTTCGGGTGGCAATCGCCCCTATAACTCGCAAGGCGCGGGCGGTGGCGGACGCACTTTCAGCAGCCCGGACAAACCCCGCTCCGGATTCGGCAAACGCCCCTCACGCGAATCGTATTCGCAGACTCGCCGGCCCGAATCGAACTAGTGCCTGCCCCGCGCTGTCAGCCCCGATCGGCTGACAGCGCGGGTAGCCAAAGACTGTCAATTATCGTCCGGGGTCTCGTCCGCAGGCGCTTCTCTGATTGAAGTGTCAGCCGCCTCGATCATTGCCGCGCGGCCGGAAGGTGACTCCAGGCTGACGCGCCCCAGTGCACCACTGCGGTAATCCTGCAACAGGATCAATGCCGCTTTCAGATAATCGGTCTCACCCCCCTTGATGCGAAACCCGCGCTTGGCCGCAATCGCCTCGATCAGCGCCGGTCCGTCCAGCCCTGCGGGCTCGCAGCCGTAGCGCGCCGCAATCAACTGCGGATAGCGGGTCAACAGGGTTTCGGCGAGAAAAGCCGCGACTTCCTCGTCGATGTAGGCGTTCTCCCCGATGGCGTGGCTGGCGGCGAGCATCAGTCCGTCGGACGGGTATTCTATTTTCGGCCACATCAGCCCCGGCGTATCGGTGAGGTCCATGCGAGCGTTGAGCTGATGGCGGCTCTGCTGCTTGGTTATCGCCGGCTGGTCACCGGTCTTGGCCACGCGGCGCTTCAGCAGCGCGTTGATGAGCGTCGACTTGCCGACGTTGGGGATGCCCATCACCATCAGTCGCACCGGCTTATCCGGCCGGTCACGATGCGGCGCCAATGCCGCCGCCTGCGCCGGAATCTTCGCCACGTCGCCGGGACGCTTGCAGGACACTGCCATCGCCTTGACGCCAGTCTCCGCCTCGAACTCGCGCAGCCAGGCCGCAGTCACAGCAGGATCCGCGAGGTCAGCTTTATTGAGAATTTTCAGGCAGGCGCGCTGGCGATGACGGCGCAGGTCCGCAATCATCGGATTGCTGCTGGCCCCGGGCAGCCGCGCATCGATTACCTCGATAACGACATCGGTTCTGGCCATGGTCTCGGCGGCCTTCTTGCGCGCCGTGGCCATGTGGCCGGGAAACCATCCTATGGACACCAGGATCGGTCTTTAAGGCGTTCCGGGCGGGCCACGCCGTTGCGGACGATGGCGAAACTTTTTCCCCGGGCGCCGGGCATTGTCGCCCCCGGCAGGTCGCGGCTGACCGGCCGGCGCGTTGCCAGGCGGACGCGCGGCCTGTCCCTGACCCTGGGGCCTCTCCCTGTTTCCAGAGGCCAGCATGATCTCGAGTTCATTGAGCTCGTCCCATTGCTCATCGGTACGCTGTCCGTCGGGAATTGCCAGCAGTTCCTGGAGGCGGCGGCGCGGATTTACGGGTTCGGTAACTTGTGGATCGTTCATACGCCAATTATCTCATTGTCGGAGGGAGTTTTCCCGGGGGCATGTCTTTGCGTCAACCTGTCGCGGTTCGGGCCGGGCGGAGCACGGCAAGAGACTACAGCCGCTGTCATCAGTACGCCACCAGAGTCCGCGGCCTGGACGAATACCAGAAGGTCACCGCGCTTGCCGCCAGCAGCAGCGGCACGGCACCCAGATTGACCCACATCCAGCCAAAATAATGGACCAGGGCCCCCGAAGATAGCGACAGCAACGCCACGAAAGTCGATGCAATGAAGTTGGTGGCCCCTTGAGTGTGGTCGCGCTCGGCAGGGGTGTAGGCATAGGTGGTCAGCGTGGTCGCAGCGGTAAAGCTCAGGCACCAGCCCAGGCCCAGCAACACATTGGCGAGCCAGAATTCCATCACCCCATAGCCCGACAGGGCCACCGCCACGCAGATCAACTGCAGCAGAATGCCGGCGTGGATCATGGGCACCTCGCCGAAGCGGTCCACCAGCTGGCCGGCGAAAAATCCCGGCGCGAACATGGCGAAGATGTGCCATTCGATCACCATCGCCGTATCGTCAAACGGGTGATGCTCATGCATCATGGCGATCGGCGTCGCGGTCATGAGCAGCGTCATGACGCCCTGGGCGATCATCGCCGCGACGGTCGCGGCGATGAATACCGGCTGCGCCATGATTTCCCGCAGCGGGCGCCTCGGCCCCTCGCGCTCGGCGCGCGTTTGCCGGGGAATATCCAAAGTCATCAGCACCAGCGCGGACAGCAGGCAAATTGCCACCAGCAGGAAATAGCCGCCGGCGAAAGGCGTCGAGGCGACCAAATCCTTGCCGATTTTGGCGGTCTCCGGCCCGGCAAAAGCGGCGACCACCCCGCCTGCCAGGACCAGGGATACCGCGCGGCTGCGGTATTCAGGTGCGGCAACGTCGGTGGCGGCGAAGCGAAAAAGTTGCGCGAATCCGGCAAACAATCCGAACAGGAATGCACCCAGTGAAAACAGCCACAGATTGGCCTGGAATACCGCATAGGCGCACAGCGCCCCGCCTCCCGCGCCGCAAAGCGCGCCGACCACGAAGCCGGCGCGGCGACCGAGACGGTGCATGACCATCGCCGCGGGAATACTGGCAAGCGCCGTGCCCACCACCACCAGCGAGGTCGGCAGGGTGGCCAAGCCCTTCTCCACGGCCAGTCCATAGGCAACCAGCGGCGCGGTGGCTATCAGGAGCGAGCGGCCGGTGCCAAACAACATCTGGCAGGTGGCGAGTATGAAAACGTTTCTGCGATCGGGGCTCATGCTGACGGCGTCATCAATGGCGGGGACGGAATTAGCTAATAACTATACCAATAACAATATCAAATTGGCCTGAAAACGCACACCATCAGGAGGCTTTGCAAATAGAATCTTTCCAATTGCCAAACGACGTTGCATCTAGGCCGGCACGTGAAACCGCAATTCCGGCGCGACTCCCGCGCCCGCGCGGCTCATTCCGGTTCGATCTTCGCCGCCTTTACGAGTTTTTCCATGACCGTCAGGTTTTCCTTGATCATGGTTGCGAATTCGCCTGCACTGGTGGTGCTGGAGATGAACCCGATGTTGGCGGCCTTGCCGCGGACGTCCGCCGTGTTCATGATCCTGACAATCTCGGAGTTCAGCCGCTGCACCATCGCCGCCGGCATGCCGGCCGGTCCGAGATACCCCATCCATCCGGGCGGGACCTCGTAGCCGGGCAGCTGTTCGGCCACTGTCGAAATATTGGGAATCAGGGAATAGCGCGTGGTGTTATTGACCGCGATGATCTTGATCTTGCCCGAACTGAGAAACGGGCTGACAGTCGCCAGGATGGAGAAGCCAATCTGGATCTGGCCGCTGAGGGTATCGGTGACCACCGGCGGTCCGCCTTTGTAGGGCACATGCACCCAGTCGATGCCCGTCATCATGCGGATCACTTCCGCGGACAAATGGTGATTGGTTCCGATGCCCGAAGTGCCATAGGAAATTTTGTTCGGATTCTTCTTCGCGTACTCGACCACGTCCTTCATCGAATTAAACGGCGAGTTGGGCTGCGTGATGACGACCAGCACCGTATCGGCGATCTTGGCGATCGGCGTGAAATTCTTGACCGCGTCATAGGTCTGGTTTTTCACCAGAAACTGGCGTCCAACGATGTTCGCCGCAGCCGCGAGCATGATGGTGTACCCGTCGGGCGCCGCGCGCGCCACCATATCCGCGCCCACCGCACCGCCGGCGCCGGACTGTGACTCGACGATGAATGGCTGGCCCAGCGATTCCGTGAGGCCTTGCGCGACCAGTCGCGCCACCACATCGGCGCCGCCGGCAATAGTCATGATGGTCCGCACCGGTTTGACCGGATAAGACTGGGACAACACCGGTGCGGCCAGGGCGAAGCCGGTGAGCACGAGAAACAGGCGAACAGCGGTAGGCATAAGACTCTCCATCGTTGCGGTTCGAACACAGTCGAGCGGCGTCGCGACACGACACCCTCGACCAACCCGGAAAACTGAACCGCGCTTCAATTGTAGCCGCTTCAACGCGCCCCCGGTGCCACCCCATAGCAGTGAAGCGACCCCAGATGAGCATTTCAAATAGATCCAGACGGCCAAGCATATCCGTCGACCCCGTCGAAACAGGTTCTTATTGGGAATCGGCTCACGAGGCCTTTACCACGGCGCCGTATTTGGGAATTCGGCAGTCCTGCGGGGGGCCGGATTATTGCTTTTTCGGGTAGGGAAGGCAGAAGGATTGCTCATGGACCTGCAGCGCCTATTCGCGTACTCTGCGTTATGGAGGGATTTCCCCTCTTCCGGAAGGGACATAAGTATGAGCCTGTTACCGAATATGCATAAGGATTCGAAGCCGTTTCTGCTCGGTGCGATCGCGGGCGCGGTGCTGTTTACGTGGATTGGCTTTGATGCGTTAGGCTGGAAAACCGGTGGTACCACGGAGACGCTTGCGAAACGACAGGCCGATGGTGCCGTCATCGCCGCCTATGCCCGAATCTGCAGCAACCAATTCAATGGGGCCAAGGATCTACCCGCGAGACTCGAAACATTGAAGAAAACCGAGCGGTGGTCGCGCGGCGACATCCTGGCAAAGGCCGGTTTTGCAACCATGCTCGGGGAGAAAGAACCGACGCAGGGCGTCGCGCAAGCCTGCGCCGATATGCTGATCCCGGAAAAAAACTAAAGCAGGTCCTTGTACAAGTTCGCTGCGATATCGCCATGCGGCTCCTTGCCGGTCCGCAGCAACTTGCACAGGACACGGGCTGAGTCCTTCAGAGAAATCGACGCCTGCTAGGTGTTTCGACGGCAAGCAGCGCGTGAATTGCCGGGGGCGGCTGCAATCAAGCCCGGCAGATCCTGTGGCAGCCGGGCACGCTGCGCAAGGTAATGCGCCACGCGGGGAACGTTTCTGCATTATGCTGCGCCGCCTGGCGCACAGAAGGCTCGCAGGGCCATGCCCGAAGTGAAATCAAGAATTTTCGTCTCCGCGGATGCCGTTCCGCCACCGGCTTTTTCCATTCTGCCGCCCTCGTGGCGCGAACTGGCCTCCACCAACATCGCCGCGGGCATGGTGGCCTCCATCGTCTCGTTGCCCTTGTCGATGGGCCTGGGAGTCCTCGCCTTCGCGCCATTGGGCCAGGACTATGTTTCCACCGGCCTGATCGCCGGACTCTACGCGGCGGCGTTTCTTGGTCTGGTGGCGGTACTGTTCGGCGCGCGCGGAGTGGCGATTTATGCACCGCGCAGCCTGGTCGCCTTTATGGTGGCCGCAATTGCGACCAACGTGGCCGCCCCCGACTATTGGCCTGCGCTGCGCGCGGGCGACCCCTTGCTGCTGCCTTCGGCTTTGCTGCTGATACTGGCGATGGCCGGTTTGATGCAGATGCTGCTCGGGTTCGCACACCTGGGCCGGATGGTGAAGTTCATACCAGCCCCGGTAATGGCCGGATTCCAGAACGCAGCAGGATTCATCATCGTGACCTCCCAACTGCACCTGCTGCTGGGCCTCGAGGCCCGACCGGAGTTGCGTGAATGGACCGGCGCGCTCACCAGGGTGCAACCGTTGACGCTGGCGGTGAGCATAGTCGCCCTCGCGTTGATCTTCCACGGCCCGCGAATCACGCGACGCGTGCCGCCACAGATCGTCGGCCTGCTAGGCGGCACGCTGCTCTACTACCTGCTGCAGGCTGTGGGCATCAGCGCCGGCCTGGGCGCTACCGTCGGCGAGATACCTTTTGTAATTCCGGACGGGCGCTACTTCGGCGGTGTTATCGCGGTGACCGCGCTACCCGAATTCCCCGACATGCTGCCCGGCATGCTGATCGCCGCCATGAGCCTGGCGATCGTCGCCTCGCTTGACATCCTGGTTAGCGCGAAAATCGTCGAAGCCCTATCCGGCATTCGCGGCAACAGTACCCACGAACTAATCAAGATCGGTGCCGCCAACACGCTTGCGCCGCTGCTGGGCGGGATATCCGGATCGATCAGCCTGGCAACCACCACCGCGAACATCCGGGCCGGGGCAGGCAATTCGCTGTCGCTGCTCGCCCACGCACTCACCTTTCTGGTGATCCTGCCGGTTGTTATTCCGTTATTGGGATATGTTCCCAAGGCGGCGATCGCGGCCGTCATCGTGCACGCCGGCTATCTGCTGTTTGATCGATGGTCGCTGGATCTGGCGAAAAAAATCCTTACCCGGGAGACCGTCCACTGGGAATCGATTGCCCTCGACCTGACGGTGATCGCCGCGGTCACGGCAATCGCCGTCCTGGGAGAAATCGCCATCGCGGTGGGACTTGGCATCCTGGTGTCGGTGGTGGTATTTACCCAACGCATGAGCCGCGGCGTGCTGCGCAGGGAGCAGTACGGCATCCACCTGCGTTCGCGCTGCGCACGTAACGAGGCCGATATCGCTCGCCTGAACGAGCGCGGCGGCGAAATTCTGGTGATGGAACTCGAAGGGCCGCTATTTTTCGCCTCGGCCGAACTGGTGGTGAACCGCATCGACAGTGCGGCATTCGAGGGAGTGCGCTACATCGTCATCGACATATCGCATGTCAATGAAATCGACAGCACCGGCGCGCGCCTGCTCACCCAGGCGCACCAGCGCTTGCGCGCGCTCAATGGCTCACTTGCTTTCAGCGGAGAGTTCGCCAACCCGCGCATCACCTCGTTACTGCGCGACCACGGCATTCTCGACTTGATCACGCGCGAGCGCTTTTTTCCCGACACTGACCGCGCCCTGGAATGGGCCGAGAATCACCTGCTGGCGCAGTTGCGCGGCGAGGATGGTCCTGCCGCCGAAAATGATCTGGAAGGATTCAGCATCGCCGCCGGATTGAGTTCCGGCGAACGGGCATTGCTGCTAGGGAAACTCGAACGACGCTGCTATGCCGCGCGCGAGGCGGTCTGCAGACAGGGGGATCCCGGCGATACCATGTTCATCATCGTGCGGGGGTCCGCCAGTGTGCGCTTGCGGCTGCGAAACGCCCAGGGCGAGACGCTCGGCGATCGGCGCCTGGTCACTTTTTCAACCGGCACCCTGTTTGGCGAGATGGCGTTGCTTGACCGGGAGGAGCGCTCGGCCACGGTGCTCGCCGACGATGAACTGGTGTGCCTGGCACTCGCGCGCGCGGATTTTGAGGCGCTCGCGCGCGAGCACCCAACGCTGGCGCTGAAGTTGCTGGCCAACCTCGGCCGGGAACTGAGCCAACGCATCCGCTTGCTGAACCAGAATCTGCTCTCACACTGAGACCGTTTCTACCCGCGGCGCATAGCGCGCGGCTGGCATGCTCCGGATTCCCCTCGCGCCGTCCAGAGGCACGGAATAAAAGAAGCACCGCAGGTGTTATCACGCAAACGATGGGATCAACTACTCCAAACCTTAATCGGTGAAGCCGCCAAATGATCCGGACGGGCGCCACCGCGCGGCGGATTGTGGAAAAAGACTATCCAGATTTGACGCTCAGTGTAAATGCCGCGCGAACGTCACTTGGCAGGTCGGCCACACTGACATTAGCCGGGGAATTAAGGCCAGAGAATGCGTTGACGTACCCCCCCTTCTGCGCCATCTGGCCATTTTGGACGCCAAATGCGTATTAATGCACGTTTTCAAGCACTTCTATGACACTATCGGTCTGCACTTTGACAATTCTTGACATGCTCACTGCGTATTTTTACGTAGAATGATGTTATGGACATGATCTCAAAGCCTCCGCAGCAGAATTTGTTTTTGCCGCCGCCAAAGGCAGAGGTACAAGGGCAAGCCCAGGAACTGGTGCGCTATTGGCGCGCCATCAACCGGCACAGGCTCGGCATCGCCCTGCTGGTTGTCGCCGTCGGCGTGCTCGCGTCCATCTACGCATTCAGCCTCCCGCCGGTGTATCGGGGAACCGCCACCGTGATGCTCGATCCGGTCCGGAAGAAAAACCCTGTAACAACCGAGGATATAGCGGAGTCAATGGCGGGTACGCCGCGTGATTATTATCTGACACAAATCGAGATCATAAAGTCTCGCGACTATGCCGAACGGCTGGTGCGGGTGCTAAACCTGACCAGGCACAAGGATTACGACCCGCGCCAGCAGCAGCAGGAAAAAGGATGGATGGCCTCCCTCCTCGAGCGTTTCAAGCCGGCCGCAAGCGAGAACGAGCAGTCGGACCCTGCCGCCAATACCCCAAACGAAGACAGCATCCGTGAAGGCGTGGTGTCGCAGGTTATGGGCGGCATAACGATTACGCCGACGCGCAATACGCAGCTTATCAAGGTCAGTTTCGACTCGCGCGACCCCGTTCTCGCGGAACGCATTCCGAATGCCCTGTCGATGGTCTATATCGTGGCGGATCTGGAGGATCGCGCCGGGGCCGCACGCCAATCAATGTCCTTTCTGTCCCAGCAAGCGGACAATCTGAAGCGGCAGCTTGCCGAGTCGGAACGCGAATTGCAACAGTTCCGGGAAAGCCAAAGACTGGTGGCATCGCGGGGATTGACGATTTCAGAGGCCACCCGGCGCCTGGAAACGCTGACGATTTCCCTCGAAGAAGCGCGCAAGAAACGCTCCGATGCCGAATTGCTCTACCAGCAGGTCAGCGCCGCCGCGAAGGCGCAATCCAGTTCAGCTTTGGAATCGCTGCCCGTGCTGCAAAAGGACCCGCAATTGCAGCGCCTCAGGGACACCGAGGCAGAAGCGGAACGTCAGGCCACCGAGGCATCCAAGCGCTACGGCCCCGAGCATCCGAGGATCATCGCCGTCCAATCCAACCTCAAGCAGGCACACGACGCCGTCCGCCGCCAGATCAGCGCCGTGGCCGAATCGGTCGCCAAGGAATTTGAAATTGCGAAAGCCAATGAAGCGTCCATCCTGAAAACCCAGGCCAGCGCTACGGTCGACGCACAGACTTTCAACCGCACCGAGTTTCCCCTCACCAAGCTCGAGCGCAACGTGGAATCCAACCGTCGTCTGTACGAGGCGTTCGTGCAGCGGTCCAATGAAGTACGGATCGGCGATGTCCAGCAGCCGATCGCGCGCATTATCGACCTGGCACGCGCGCCTGGGGGGCCGTCAGGGCCGGACAGGAACCGTATCGTGATGATGGCGATGCTTGGCGCATTGTTCGCCGGCGTGGGTATCGCGCTGTTCCTGACCTTGCTCGACAAAGGCATCAAGACCGCGCTGGATCTCGAATCCAGACTTGAGGTCAAAGCGATCGGCGTCCTGCCCATCATGAATTCCACCGCTGACGCACCGCTCGAGCGCATCGTCCTGGACAATAATTCCAACACCTTCTCCGAAGGCATCCGCACCATACGCAGCGATGTGCAGTTGTCCACACTGGATGCGAACCAAAAGACAGTGCTGGTCACCGCATCGGTTCCCGGCGAGGGCAAGACGACGCTCGCCTGCAATCTCGGATTTGCTTTTGCCCAGGTCAAAAAGACCCTCCTGATCGAAGGCGACATGCGCAGACCCAAGGTGGCGCGCTCACTGAAACTGGATAACCACCAACCGGGACTTTCCGAATTCGTATCGGGCGACATCGGCATCGAACAATGTGTCCATCCGGTAGGCGATTCGGGGCTGTTCGTGCTGCAATCGGGCAAGATTCCTCTGAATCCGCTCGAGATGCTCTCGTCGCAGCGGTTTGCCGATGCCATGGAATCGCTGAAAGCGATATTCGAGGTGATCATCATCGACAGCCCGCCGGTGGAACTGGTGAGCGATGCGATGGTGCTTTCGCGCTTCGCCACCGGAGTCCTGTTCGTGGTCAAGGCAGACCACACACCTTATCCGCTGGCAAAACACAGCCTGGTCAAGCTGCGCCGGGTAGGCGCGCCCATCATTGGCGCAGTCCTGAATCACTTTGACGTAGAGAAGGCGCACAGGTACTACGGCGATTACAGCAGTTTCGGCACCGAGTACTACTATCGCAACTACGGCTACCAGGAAAGACCCGGCGCCTCCGTCGCGAAGATCAAGCTTGTGGCGCGCGGCGCGGACCGGAAAAGCCAGGCGCGGGACGATTCCTGAGCGCAATCCGGTCGCCAGACCGCCGTGTGGTCAGTCCGGACTGTCCTCGCTGACATGAAAAAGCGCTATCCAGGCGAATGCCAGCAGCAGCATGAAGGTCAATGCATTGGCCGGAATCTGCAGGTTGAAATCGACTGAACTGTGAACCATCAGCGCCAGGATTCCCATCATGGCGCCGAACGACACGCCGCGCATGACCGGATCCCTGCGCAGGTACTGGGCGCGCAGCGCGGCGGCAAAAGACATCGCCACCATCGCGCCCAGAAGGACCAGACCGACCAGGCCGGCTTCGGCACCGAATTCAAGGTAATCGTTATGCGCATGGGTGTAGGACGCCTGCGTCCTTTCATCGCTGTAGCGGGGGAACACAAGCGCGAACGAACCGAGGCCCGCGCCGAACACCGGATAGTCCTTCCACATGTTGAGGGCGTAACCCGCGACTTCGTCGCGATCCTCGGTTTGCATGGTCGTCTGGCCGATTCTCTCTACAACTCGCTCCGTGCCGAAGTAAGTCCCGATAATGGCCACATCGATCGCAATCAGGCTGATGATCAGGACGACCATCGACTTCGTCGCCCTTTGCGAGAGCACCAGGCCGATCACGCCGGTGATCAACAAGCTGAAGAAAAAAGCGCTGTTTCCCATCCTTGAGCGCGAAAGTACCAGCGCAATCACCATCGTCACCAGCAACAGCCGCAGGCCCATTTTCGGGGTGATGATCCACTGAACCGAATTACGGAAAAACTGCCTCCAAGTGTGGTTCTTGGCACCGGACAGACTCGCAATGAGCACGCCGATGCCGACCGCAAGCGACATCACCAGGTACGCCGCGTAATGATTACGGTTGATAAAAGTGCCGCTCGCCGCACCCCAGGGACTTTGCAGACTGACAAAAGCGCCGTAGAGCGCCTGCAGCACTCCTGATGCAATCAATGCATAAGTCGTGATACGTATCCTGTCACGACTGTGCAACAGGACCAGGGTCAGGGCAAAAAACGCAACATAGGCCGTGCTTTTGCAGGCGGCATCGAGCGTGGCGTAGCGATCCAGGGTCAGCGGCGCCATGGCAAGCGTGCCAGGCAGCGCTGCCGCGCTGTGCCAGCGCGCCGCCTCAGGAGAGATCCAGGCCAGCATCCCGACCGGGATCGGGAGCAACTGCATCCACACATAGACCAGCCAGGCCACACCACACAACAGCATCGGCCACGCGTCGTGGAGTATCAGATCGCATAGGTACTTGCCGCGCAAAAAACCCGCCAGCCACACCAGCGAGAGCAGCAGGACCCAGACTTCCAGGACGGCAGCGGACCAGGCGCGGTTGCTGCCCAGCGGAATGGGCGCCCAGACAATCAGAATCAGATAGAGAACATAAATCCAGCGGGTGCCAGCTGATCTATGATCCATAGGTTAGGATTCGGAGAGAACGATGCAATCCGCACTGCCCGTAGCGCAGCGCCAATGTCGACCCGCTAGCAAGGACTACCGACGCAGCCTCCCGAGGCGCCGGGTGTAACAGAGGGGAGTATTCCGGCGATGGCCGATACTCGCTCAGGCTGTGCCAGCGGTGCCGGGGATTGCTGTGTCTGCGCCAGTTCAGGCCCGGCAGCCGTCGCCGGCAATGCCGCCAGCGCGAGTTTGACAGCAGCTTCGACTTCCAGCCGTACGTCCCCCACCTGTGCCGTTGGCCGCGATGCAGCGATTGCCACATTAAGGTCAGCCGGGGCCGCCGCCAGCGCCTTGGGCGGCTCCAGGGTAGACGAGGGTTGCCACCGGGTAAACTGGTCGGTTGCTACTTTGGTAACCGTCCCATCTGGTCGCTGAATGGTCACTTCTCCGGCAATAACCGCTACAGACCCGGTCTCCCGAGCAATTTTGGTCTCTGCTTCGACAACGAAGGAAGTGGCATTCTTGCTGAGAACCCCGATCACCGCATCCCCGGCCGATATCTTCAGTGCGTCCGGGTTGGCCGCGTGAATGGCGCCGGTGACCATCTGCATCGTGCCCGAGGACAGCGCAAAGGTTGCCCGGCTTTGTTTGCTGTCGCGCGTGTCGTATTGATATTCGTCGACGCGCAAAACCGAATCCGCACTCAAGCTCACATGCTGACCATCCGCGAACAGCAGAACGACCTCCCCGTTGGTACCGGTACTGACAATGCTGCCCGCAGCGACGACGTCTCCGGTCTTTGCCGGAACTTCGACGCCGGCGCCGTTGCGCATGACAACCTCGCCAGACACTGAATTCACCACACCCGTGCGCGCCGTTGCCTGCACGGTCTCCCTGGCCTGCGGCGCCTCCCCCGCGGCAGCCATCGCCTGCAGATAGGCCGGGGCTGCAGCCACCGGCTGCGACTGTTGCGGAGAAACCGTGGGTTGCCAGCGCGTAAACTGGCCGGCGGCGACTGCAATAGCGGTTCCATTCGGCCGCTGAATCGAAACATCGCCGACAATGACCGCAACCGAACCGGTCTCCCGGCCGAATTTGGTGTCCGCTTCGACGACAAATGAAGCGATGTCCTTGCTGCGAACACTGATCAGCGCATCGCCTGCGGAAACCTTTATGGCATCCGGGTTCGATGCATTGATCGTGCCGGTGACAATGCGCATCATGCCCGCCGCCAGCCTGAAGCTGCCCTTGCTTGCCTTGATGTCACTCGCATCGAATTGATACTCGTCCACGCGCAATATCGAGTCCGCGCTCAAGGTCGCGTGCTGCCCGTCCGGGAACAACAGCACTGCCTCTCCGCTTGCGCCGGTGCTGACGATGGTTCCCCTGTCGACCACGTCCCCGGGTTTTGCGGCGACCTCGCCGCCATTACCGCTGCGAATCAGCACCACGCCGGAAACCGAATTCACGATTCCGGTGCGGGCGGTTGCCGGCGCCGATTCCCTTACCACTGGCGCCTCGCCAGTTGACGCCATCGCCTGAAGGCGTGCGGGGGCTGCCCCGAGCGGTTGCGGCTGCTCCGGGGAGATCGCTGGCTGCCAGCGCGTAAATTGGTCGGTGGCGACCGTGATGGCGGTCCCGTTCGGCCGCTGAATGAAAACTTCCCCGACGATGACCGCCACAGAACCGGTTTCGCGGGTAGTTTTGGTGTCGGCCTCTATGACAAATGAGGTGGCGCCCTTGCTGCGAACACCGATCACCGCATCCCCCGCCGAAATCTTCATGGCATCCGGATTCGCGCTGTTGATTGAACCGGTGACCACGCGCATGATGCCTGCCGTCAGCGAGAAACCTGCCCTGCTTGCCCTGCTGTCGCGAGCGTCGAACTGATATTCGTCGATGCGCAAGGCCGAGTCCGGGCTCAGGCTCAGATGCTGACCGTCCGGGAACAGCAGCACGGCTTCACCGCCCGCACCGGTGCTGATAACGGTGCCCCGTTCGACCAAATCGCCGGATTTTGCGGGAACCTCGCCATCTGCCCCCCGCTTGATGAAAACAATGCCGGACAGCGAATTGATTACCCCGACGGAGGTGTTTGTCAGGGGACGCACTGCAGCGCCTGGAACCGGCGCCTGTGCCCATGCAACACAGGGCAGCGTGAACGCAACCAAGGCCGCCCCGGCGCAAACCAGCGACCGGACTGCACAAGAAATAAGCTTGGTCAACATCAGCGATTGCCCTTGATTGCCCGCTGGCCAGATTTGGCGCCGACTTCCGTTCGCCGGCAATCCAGCGCCGCTATGGAATTATATTCTTGAATTCCACAAACCAGATCGAATCGCCGGTAACTTTTAACAATTTCATACAATTTAGCGACATCGTGGCGCCCGCCTCGCGCGATAACCGCGCCGAGGTCCCGCTGCAGCCCTGCGTCAAGCTTTCCCCACGCCGCAAGCCCGGAAAAAAGGACGCTCCGCTGGCTGGCCGGTTCCCATGGCCCCAGCTCGTTTGCGGTTCGCAGGGCCTTCAGAAATTCATCATCAATTTCGTCGAGAAGGAGCTTTGACCGGGCGACGTTTGCCCACAGAAACGGCGAGGTCGGACGCTGCTCAAGGGCGCGGCGAAACCGCGCGCGCGCATCCCGGGTATAGGCGACCGCGTCCCTGGGTACCCGTGCCAGGCGTACACGTGCCAGATCCAGCCCGCCGAGCGCCTCCAGGGCCCACGGATTGTCGGGCGTGATTGCCAGACTGTCGGAGAAATAGCCCGCCACGCGGTTGAGGTCGCGCAGGCCGCGCCGCGAATTCGTCGCGGTCCATCGGTCGACTTCGCGCTGCGCCATTTCCACGATGAGCCCCGATACCCCCATCCGGGCTGCCTGAAAAAAAACCAGCAACAGAAATACAAAGAGCGCAATACACAGCGCCTTGCTCCTGCCATCGAGGGGCAAGTGGCGGCTCCCAAGGGCATCGATTCCCTTTCCAGAGCGTGCAGAACGCATGGCAAATTTCAAATCGAAGCGCATTGCGGCTAGTATAAAGCGATCCGCAGGAGACCTCTAGCCGAAGCCCGGGACTTCCTTGATGACTGTACGCAATTGCGCACTTCAGCCAGCCTAGCTGTCACCGCAATTGGTGAAAGGTGAAAAGCCGGGAAGAAAGGCCACAGGCGTTCGTCATTCGCGCGAGCGACGCAGGTACCATGGGCTGCCGCACATGAATTGGAATAATCGGGTTACCACATGATTTTACGCAGCCACAACGAATGGGGGCGCTTGCGCGCCGTGATTGTCGGGCGGGCGGACCAAGCCCGAGTCCCCGTTGACGACCTGAGCCTGCGCGCAATCAACTATGCGGGAGGACAAAAGCACGCGATCCAGCACGGCCCCTATCCCCCACAAGTCATCGACGAAGCCAACGAGGATCTCGAGATCCTCTGCCGGGTATTTGCCGACGCCGGTGTCAGTGTTTATCGTCCCGATGCGCCCAATACCGGTGTTCGGCATGGCGCCGCCGGCTGGCACACCGACGGCTACTACGCATTCTGTCCGCGGGACGGACTGCTGGTGATCGGCGACACGGTCATCGAGTCACCCATGGCACTGCGTGCACGGTACACGGACGCGTTTCCGTACCGCGGCATCCTCCAGGAGGCCATGCTGGACGGCGCCCGCTGGATTGCCGCACCAAAACCGCAGCTGCCGGACGAAGGCTATGACGAATTCGCGGACCACGAGAGCAAGAGCCTGCGCAACCTGGAACCGGTGTTCGACGCAGCCAACGTTTTGCGCGCCGATCAAGACCTGCTGTTTCTCGAGAGCAACAGCGGAAATGCACTGGGTGCGCAATGGCTGCAGCGGGTGGTCGGACCGGGCTATCGAGTTCACTTCCTGCAAGGCATCTACAGCTATATGCATCTGGACAGCACCATCAGCCTGCTCCGGCCCGGCGTCGCGCTGCTGAATCCGGCCCGGCTGAAAGCGGGAAACCTGCCGCCGTTCTTCAAGACCTGGAAAATCCTCTGGTGCCCGGAACCGGTTGACATCGGCTACCACCCGCCCTACGAGCACGCCAGCACCTGGATTGGCATGAACCTGCTCATGCTGGATGAACACACCGCGATCGTGGAAGAATCGCAAAAGCCGCTCATCCGCATGCTGGAAAGCGAGGGCTTTGGCGTCTTGCCGGTTCCAATGCGTCATGCGCGAACGCTGAGCGGCGCAGTCCATTGTGTCACGCTGGACCTGCAAAGGGACTGAGCGGCTCAGCGCAAACGCCACCAAAGATCAAGCCGTGCCAGTGCGCGGGTGGCGAACCCGCGAAAACCGTAGCCCCACCAGCGGCGCAACCGCAGCATGAAACCGGCGAACGCCTCTTCCAGCCTCGAGGGCCGGGCGGTTTCAATGGCCAGCTGCTCGGCGCGGATATCGCGGTCCGGCCCCCAGGCAGGCGTCAGGTCGGAGAAATCAAGAGCCGGATAATCCGCGACAAAAGCCAGCTCCCCTTTTTCCACCACGTCGTACACCACGCGATCGTCTGGCTCGGACGAATTGCCCGGCTCCCGCGCAGAATCAAGCAATCGGGTCCGATAAGAACCGTACCATTGGTGCCATAGCACCGGCTTGCCGTCGTCCGACAATAAATTTCCCATGCCGTACCTGCGAGCATGGAATGGAAGCAATAGATGCTGCCTCGTCAGCTTCTGGCCGATGCCATAATCGAATTCATAATGCAACGTGCCATGCGGCCTCTTTCCCCATACCCCGCGCAGCCCCCACCGGGTCTTGAATGCGCGCAGGTTGAACATGATGAAATTGGCGGCGGTACAGCCGGGTGCGAATCGCAACCAACCGCCCGCTTCGGGCCATTGACTCTTCCAGATGCTGTCGGGCATCCGGATCCGCTCCTCAACACCAACCAGATCGTACTGCCCTTGCGCCAATCCCTTGAGATACGGATCCAGGCTGGCAAGAAGGACGGCGTCATGGTCTAGGATGCAGACGTATTCAGACTGGCAGCGTTGCAGCAATCTTATGTATGCATCCGGGAATTCGCATTCCTCAAGCCAGTATTGCACCCTGAAATCACGCCGGTAAGCCTCCATTTCCTCAAGGCCGCCGCCGCGTTTCGATATCAGAACCGGGGCCGCAGGGTAGTAGCGATGGATCGATTCAAGGTGAATTCGCATCATCTCCCGGCCGGACCAGTAGGGAGTGACAAATGAAATCCCGTTCACACTACCCTCAGCCCAGCTGACTCGAAGGTTTTGCACATGGCAAACATGTCACGTGGCTTTCAACTTCGACCATTTCCGCAGGAACCATCCCGGAAGCAGCCAGTAGATCGCCCACAGGGGATGCCTTTGCAAACCTTCCTTCATGAACCTCCATGCGTCTCCCTGTCCGTAGAGCAGCCGGCGGAATCCAAAACCAAAGAGAACCCCCGCGGCGTGACGGTTTGCCTGAGCATTGATATCAGGAAACATGCGCTGGTAGGTTTTTGAGATCTGCATGCACTCCCAGACGCAATAGTCCCCATTCTTCACCGATTTGCATTCCGCGTGGTTCCGTATCACGGCGACCGGGAACCTCAGCACCGACATCTTTGCATGCGCCAAATAGCGCAGGGTAAATTCATAGTCCATCGAATAGTGCAGGTCTTCGTCGAGGTAACCCACCCCGGCAAGGAGATCTCTGGGGTAGAACACGCCAGGTTGAGCATGATGCTCCATGGTCCACCACTGAGCGTACGCGTGCAGATCCGATTCTTCGGGACGATGGACCTCGCTCCTGGTACTGCCCTCCCACGTAAAAATCACATCGCCAACAATCATATTTCCGGGATGTTTCGCATGTGCTTGCGCAACCAGCCCCAGAATTCCAGGCAGGAAAAGGTCATCAGTACTGAATATGTTGAAAAGCGCGCCGGTCGCACGCACCAACCCCTTGTTGAATGCATGAGATTGGCCCCGATCGGATTCGCTGACCCAGTAGGAGAACCATTGTTGGTACTTTGCGATGATATCCAGCGTCTCCTGATCGCTTCCACCATCGATCAGAATGAGTTCCAGTTCCGGATACCCCTGGAGCAGGATTGAGCGAATCATCTCCTCGATATATCGGCTTTGGTTGAGCGACGCCACAACGATGCTTATCGCCGGCCACCGGACGCCATCGGGCATGACATCGTCAAGTGGGGGTGTTTCAATTCGCCATGGCCAGCCGGTACTTCCGGCGGGCGGAGAAGGTAGCTCATCGAGCCGCGGACAACGCATCACGCATCCTACATTCATAGCAGCCGTCATTGCAATGGAACGATTCGCAATCGATTCGCAATGCATCCGTTGCCCGCCGGGCCCTGCGACACACTGGAGTTGCTCCGCCTACAAAATGCATCTACCCACGGGTCTATTCGGGATAGACTTTCGCAGGGACACTTTTGCGATTGCCGGACACTCCAACATGAATTTCATTTCCAGACCGGCACGCAGTGGTCTGCGGTATTTGTGGCGGTGGTTGGGCGTTGCAGAGCACCATCTCGGGCTTGCCTGGTCGCTGCTGCGGCGAACTGCCCGCCTTTCCCTGCGTTCGGCGCTGTCATTGCCCAAGGAAGTCCTGCTGCTCGACAACGCAGGGCCCTATCCTGCAGGACTCTTCGCCGAATTTGCGGCGGTATTGGGAACACTGGAACACTACGAGACCTGGCAAAACCAATACGTTGGGGTGATAGTCGATTTCAAAGATCGCGGCTTGTATTATGACCGGGCAGTGGGCGAAAACTGGTGGGAGTATTATTTTGAACCAATCCGTATCGTCGGCAGCAACAAGGATGCCGTCCGCAAAGTAATAGACAATTATCAGCACGTTCAATTCTCGGTGCGATCAGCAGGAAAAATGACCCGCGAGCGCGGTCATCGATTGATCAGCCAATACATCCGCGTCAGGCCGCATATCCAGCGCAAAGTCGATGCGTTTGTGCACGACCATTTTCACGGCGCGTACGTTATCGGGATTCATTATCGCGGCACCGACAAGTCGGTGGAAGCTGCCCGAGTTTCGTATGACAATGTGCTAGCCGTGGTAACCGAAAAACTTGCGGCACTGGGCACGCAAAACATCCGACTGTTTCTGGCGACCGATGAGCAGGCTTTTCTGGATTGCATGCTGAATCGCTTTATGGACCAATTGATTTATTGCAAGATATTTCGCTCAAGCAATGGGAAACCGACGCATGGGCTGAACGCCGATGCACACCAGAGGGGCGAGGAGGCCGTCATTGACTGCCTGTTGTTGTCGCGTTGCCACTTCCTGATCCGAACCCAGTCACATTTGGGGCTTTGCGCGAGTATCTTCAACCCCTTGCTGCCGACCACTCTTTTGACATCTCGATAGGCATGAAACCTCAAAATCCCTACGCTGCAGAAGCCATGGTGCCGCTATCAGGATTCGCTTATTACCTGGACCACTTCTATGGCATACCCGGTGTCATATTGCACAAAATAAAGGCCGGATTCCTGCTTGCCTGGCGCTGCACCCGTCTCGCCCTGGTAAAAGCGGGATTTCCACTGAACAGGCCATTTCTGGTCTTCACCTGCCCAGGGGGAACAGACGCCGCAGGCCTGTTCGCGGAATTCGGTTCCGTCCTGGGAATGCTGGAACACTACGACAAATGGCAATCTCTGTATTCCGGAATTGGCGTCGACTTCAAGGATCAGGGCCTATACTTTGACCCGGCATACGGCTCCAATTGGTGGTCCTATTACTTCGAACCGTTCGCCATCGGATCCGCCGAAAGCGCCGCTAGCAAACCAATAACAGCCCGACAGCATGACACTTTTGCCCATAGAGCGGAAAACACGCTGTCGCGTAAAACGGGGGCGACGCTAATCAATCGTTATATTCGCGTCAAGCCGCAGGTTGCTGCGAAGGTTGAAGCGTTTGTACAAACCCATTTCAACGACCACCTCGTCATTGGCATTCACTACCGGGGCACCGACAAGGTAAAGGAGGCACCCCGAATACCCTATGAAACCGTCTGCGCCTCGGTTCAAACGGCGATTAATAATGCCAAAGCCGGGAAGATCCGGATATTCGTGGCAACGGATGAACAGGCTTTTGTCGATTGTGTTCGCGGCAACTTCCCGCAGTTAGCCTGTAGCTGCGATGCGATTCGCTCCACCGATGGCACACGCGTACATGACAGTGATGAAAACAACTACCGCAATGGCGAGGAGGCCATCATTGATTGCCTCCTCTTATCCCGATGCAACCTGTTGATCAGAACCGAATCGAACCTGGGGTTATGCGCGACCTTTTTTAATCCTGCAATTCCGCAACTCCTGCTCAATAGAATCTAATGGGCGAATCAGTCGATTTGATTTCCGAAACCTCGCCGGCGCGCAGAGTACGAAGCGCCATCGGGCGGATCTACCGGCGTCTGGGCCCCATTGAAGAGGCCTGCGGCGACGCGCTTCGCTTGCTGGCATTTCTGTCTTGGACGCTCCTTGTCCGGCTCAAGTTGTCGAAAAAGGAGATTCTCGTATTCAATTGCGGCGAAGGCAGAGAGGAGGAAGGCTTTTATGCGCAATTAACCGTAATTCTGGGCCTGCTTGAGCATTTTGAAAAATGGGGGAATGTGCTTGCCGGGGTGAGGGTTGATTTTGAGGATCGCGGCCTGTATTACGATGCCGCACACGGCAACAATTCGTGGGAGTACTTTTTTCAACCCGTGGATATTGGCCGACAAACCAATGCAGACGAACGGACGACCACAATCTTCCAGGAAGAGCAGTTCGCAACACGAGGCGAACACATGCCCAGATCGCGGGCATTGGATCTCATAGAGAGATATATCCACATCAAGCCGCCTATTCTGAAGAAGATCGATTCATTCGTGCGCGCGTATTTCGAAGGCTTTCACGTCATAGGCATTCACTACCGGGGCACCGACAAATGGACCGAGGCACCCCGTGTTTCCTATGAAGATGTTCGCACCGCGGCCTGCGCTGCAATTGGCGCCATCGATGCAGGTCAATATCGATTGTTTGTCGCCTCTGATGAGCAGGCGTTCGTTGATTTCATGACAAGTGCCTTTCCCGACAGAGTGATAATCTGGGAGACGCAGCGTGCCGTCGACGGCAAGCCCATCGATTTTCGAATGGAAAACAACTACAAGAAGGGGAAGGATGTGGTGATCGATTGCGTATTACTGTCACGCTGCCACCTCCTCATCAGGACATCCTCGCACTTGGGTTTGTTTTCGACATTTTTCAATCCGGCGCTTCCTGTTGTCCTGCTCAATCACCCTTACTGAGCGTCAACCGCTTCGGACCGCCTATTCCCCCAAGATTAAGCCTCGGGCTTCAGGTAAATGAGAGAAACAGGCGAAGCGCCGGCACCGTCGCTCACTCGCAGAATGCGCCGTGCGATTGGCCGCATTTACCGGGATTTGGGTCCGGTCGAAGATGCCTGCAGGGACGCACTTCGATCTCTCGCGTTTATGACCTGGCGGATTCTGGTCAGATTCAAATTGTCGCGCAAAGCGGTTCTGATAATGAATTGCGGGGAAGGTGGCGAGATAGACGGGTTTTATGCCCAATTCACCGTGATTTTGGGTTTGCTCGAGCATTTCGAAAACTTTGGCGATGTCATTGCCGGGGTACGGGTGGATTTTGAAAATCGGGGCCTGTATTACGATGCTGCGTTCGGCAGCAACTCGTGGGAATATTATTTTGAAACTGTCGATATCGGGCGCGATTCAGATGCGGCGAAACGCAAGATCGATATTGGCCAGCAATATCGATTTGCAGCGCGGGGCGAACATATGCCGCGAGCGAAAGCATTTGAACTCATAACTCGGCATATTCACGTCAAACCGCATATTCATAAAATTGTTGACACATTCGTTAGCGAGCATTTCGAAGACTTTTATCTCATTGGAATTCACTACCGCGGCACCGACAAGTGGAAGGAGGCGCCGCGCGTACCCTACGAGGATCTTCTGGACGCGGTTCGCAATGCAATTGGCGCCCTCCAGACCGATCATTACAGGTTATTCGTGGCGTCGGACGAGCAGGCATTCGTGGACTACCTGGCCACTTCCTTTCCCGACAAGGTGCTTTGCTGGGAAACCCACCGCTCCGTCGATGGCAGTCCCATAGATTTCATCATGGGGAACAATTACAAAAAGGGGGAGGATGTCATTATCGATTGCCTGCTGTTGTCCCGATGCCGCTTTCTGATTAGAACATCCTCGAGTTTGAGCCTGTGCTCGACCTATTTCAATCCGGAATTGCCGGTTATTCTCCTCAATCAGCGTCACTGAGCGCTGCAGACGACGTCATTTGCTCGTCAAGACTCGCGCTATTTTTGTGCTCGATCAAGCTCGCCGTTAGGCGCTTCTCTCGCACATTGGGAAATGAATGTGATCAAGGCCACGATGATTCGCAGGAACGGCAATGCGCAATTCGCCCGTTGGCGGGAAGGCATTGCCTGTGACGCGTGAGTCGTATTTGATTCAGATCCTGCGCAGCGCGTGGAATGCCCTCCCGCCGTCCTGGCGCAACTCTCCTGCAGGACGCCTGCTCCGCGCATGCATTCATCTGCCGCGAACAATCAGGGAGCACCCTTCATTTCCAGGCAATGCTTCTAGAATTTCGATACCTCACCTGGAAATTCATATAACCCACAAATGCAATCTGACTTGCGAGGGGTGCCTGCATTTCACCAACCACAGGCATTCCGGAACGATCCCGCTAACGGATATTAAAAAATCCATGGCGTTGTGGAACAAGAGATTGCTCCCGAAGCGTTTCGCCATTCTGGGCGGGGAACCGTGCCTGCATCGGGACCTGGTTGACATTGTCTATATGACCAGGGAAATGTGGCCGCATTCCAGAACGGAAATGGAAGTTGTCACCAATGGGCTGCTGTTGCACCTGCACCCGGGTCTTCCGCAAGCCCTGTCGGACACCAACACCCGACTATCCATTTCAATTCACAGTGACGGTTCCATTTCACCAAAGTATCAAGCGAAAATTCGCAAAGCGCTGGATCTCGCAGACCAGTGGCAAAAGGAATACGGAATTGCCCTGAATATCGATGATTCATTGCACGAATGGACCAGGGGCTACACCGGCTTTGGCGGCGAAATCCTGCCTTTCGAGGACAACAATCCGCAGAACAGTTGGGACAATTGCATTACCGGCCAACAGTGCTTCCAGCTATTTGAGGATCACCTGTGGAAATGTGCGCCGCTTGCGTATTTGCAATTGCAGGATCGCAAATACGCCTTATCGGAAAAATGGCAGCCTTATCTCCAGTACCGGCCTTTGAGCCCGGGATGCAGTGACAAGGAGATTGTCGAATTCTTCAACAGAGGCGCGGAACCGGTATGCGGAATGTGCCCCAACAATCCGCAGAAATTTATCAAGATGAATCCTCTATTGCCGGTCCGGTCGTACAAGACCAAGACTCTCAAAGCGGCCCCTCCCTGATTGGCCGCAGAAAGACACACCGCGGCTTCCCCTCCATACGTTCCCGGAAGCCTTATCGGTTCAAAATGAATTGCCGCATCAATTCGCAAATTCTCATCACCTGTCCATCCTCAAGGCACAGTGACGAAGGCAACCACAAACCCCGTGCAGACATTTCCTCCGCAACGGGAAACCGCCCGCCGGTCGCAAATGCCGGCTCCGCGTGCAATGCCGGATAGAACTCCCGGCTGCCGACGCCGTTTTTTCGCAAATGCTGCATCAGAGGCCGTTTATCTTCGGGATCGACCAGCACATCGATGAACCATGGTGTCACGCTACCGGTGTCGGTCCTGGGCAGCGATATTCCGTTGACGCCGGCAAGTTGCTTTCGATAGAGCTCAAAAAGGCGGCGCTTGCGGTCCATCATTTCCGGCAGCCTGCCCATTTGCGACAAGCCGACCACCGCCTGCAGGTCGGTGAATTTGAGATTCCAGCCTACGCTCAGGTAATGATCGGATCCGCCCTCGGTCCTGCCGAAGTCCCGCAATAAATGCATCTTGCGGTTCAACTCTTCGTCATTGGTGACCACGGCGCCACCCTGCCCTGTGGTGACAATTTTTTGCGAGCTGAATGAAAAGCAACCGCAGTCGCCGATCGTGCCCAGATGACGTCCTGCGGAAAACGAACCCAGCGACTGAGCGGCATCCTCGATGACGCGGACGCCGCGAGAGTTGCATCGCGCCACGAAATCGACAAGCCCCAAAGGGCTGCGTCCGTTCAGAGAAACAAACATGACGGCCTTGGTGCGGGACGAAATCAGCTGTTCCGCGCGCCCGAGGTCCAGACACAGTGTCTCGGCGTCGATATCGGCAAACACCACTTTTCCGCCGGCAAGCGCGACCGCCGTGGCGCTTGCTGCCATGGTGAGGTCGGGGACGATGACTTCGTCTTCCCGACTGATGCCGCACGCGGACATTGCCAGGAACAAGGCAAGGGTTCCACTGGGCGCCATGACGCAATAGCGCGCGCCGGTAAAGTCGCAAATGCGTTTTTCGAGCAAGCGGGTCTGCTCGAATTCCGTGAGCCAGCCCCCCGACCTCATGTAATTTTGCACCGCCTGGCAATCTGCCTCGGTGATGAGCGGCTCCATCTGCGCAATAGCTTTCGTCACTGCGCAGCGGGCCTCAGAATCAGGTTCTTGTACCAGTCAATCGTCCTGGCCAACCCCTCGGCCAGCGGTACCCGGGGAGAAAAGCCAATCAATTCGCTCGCCAGGGCGGTGGATGCGACACGCTTCGGATCGCCACCGCCCTTGGATGCATCGAACACGATGCTGCGGCGAAACCCGGTCAGAGATGCAATCAGGCGCACCAGATCCGCTATCGACACTTCGGCGCCGGAGGCCAGGTTGACAAAGCGCGGAGCAACCAGGCGCTCCGCCGCGAGCAGAATGCCCTCGGCGATATCATCGACATAGAGGAAATCGCGCGTCGGCGAGCCGTCACCCCAGACAATCAGGTCTTCGTCCCGGAAGCATTTTGCGATGGTGGCGGGTATCACGTGCGAGTGCTGCGCCTCGACACGATCGCCCGGGCCGTAGGCATTCGCCGACAGGACATTGACGACATTCAACGAGAATTCATGGAAATACATGTCCGCGAGCGCGACCATTTCCCGCTTGGCCAATCCGATCCCAAGATGGGTGCTCGCGACAGGTCCGTCGTTGAGCTGATCTTCCCGCAATGGCGAGGCGGCCGCCGCTGGATAGGCCAGAAGATTGCCAAGGGACACGAATTGCTCGACTCCCGCCTCCCGTGCCGCCTCCAGCATGTGAAGGTTGATCAAGGCGCAATCGCGATACTGGGAGGCTGGCTTTGCCCGGCTGAACGCGATACCACCGGTGGGCGCCGCCAGATGAATAACCACGTTGCAGTCACGCACCGCCTTCTTGCAGTTTTCCGGCAAGCGCAGATCACAGGTCCGTGATCGCACGACCACAAGGTCGGAATTGGCCACCCCGCGTTGCCGCAGGGCCTCCACCACACGCGCGCCGATGAAGCCGGCGCCACCGCTGATCAGCACACGCTTTCCCTGCCAGAATCCGTGCATGGTGAAGTCCAATAAGACGGTTCGAAAACGATCAACCTGTACAGGGCTGGACCACCGTGCTCCCTTCTTTGGTGGTCTGGGTATCGACGGGCAAAGCCCTTGAATTTCTTCAGTTGCCTGCAGCGCGATGCCCGCTGATCTCAGGAACCGGCGCGATCCCCTGACGGCGTGCAGTTTTTACTCTCCCGCTCCATCCTCTGCGCGTCGCCAAATAGACGAGGGCCCCGCCAAACATCGCCCGCAAGGCCTGCATGCGGAACACGGGAAGCATTGCGGGTTGCCTTGTAAATACTGCGATCATCCGTTTTCGCATTGCGCGGAAAAGAAAGCGGAGCACTTCAATTCGATATCCGGGAAACTCACCCCATACAAACAGCAGATGCGCGATTGACGAACGCAAATCGCTGAACCTCCTTGCCTTCTGCAGTTCAAGCGTGGGAGGACTCGGATGACGCACCGACGCCGAGGGATTGTGCGCGATTCGATATCCCTTGGTGAGCAACGATGCAAAGAGCACGTGCTCGTCGCCACTATCCAGCGCCCTTCCTCGCCCCAGCCGTTCGTCGAAAGGTTGCACGGATGTAATCAACCTGCGGCGAAATGCCATATTGCCGCCGTCGCCAATACCGCCGAAACATGCCAGCGCGAACCAGCGTGGCGTCTTTTGGTCGAAGACGCGCCGCATTCTTACCACACCCGCGCTGGCCTCCTCGTCGGAAATCGCTCGTGAATCGCCCTGGGCCTTCATGTAGTGAACCCTGCCCGTGACGGCCGCAATTTCGGGATCCCTGAAATCTTCCACCAGCAGTTCCAGCCAATCAGCCTCGGGTACCGCATCGTCATCGATATAAACGATGATTTCCCCCTGCGCCAACCGCGCCCCGACATTGCGTGCATGCGTCAAACCCGGGGTCGGCGCCAGCACCCAGTTTGCACCCCAACGCTCGCAGATATCCCGGATCGGCCGGGTCGGGGCATTGTCTACGACCAGCGTGTCGAAATGGCGGATCGTCTGTTTGGACAAGGCACAGAGGCATTGTTCAAGAAGGGCCGGCCGGTCGCGTGTGCAAACAATGACAGTGATACTGGATGAGCCTGTCGGTGTCATATCAGTGCCTTCTACTGGTGATCCCGGGGAGCAGGTTTTGCTTCCAAACTGGACTATTTTGCCAAATGGCGAATTCTGGTCTCATGCATTTGATCGATCAGCCCCGCGACGGGGCCAAGCGTGGCGTCGTGTCAAATTTTAGCAGGTAGCGCGCTGTTTCAAGCCTGCGGCAATACTTCGAAGAGCGGAATTCACTCCCGGTACTGGCCGCACCAGTTAAAACGGCACCCGAAGGTGCCGTTTCCCGAGGGAACATTTGCGGCACTGTCAACCCAAATGCAGATTCCCCTCCGACAAGAGCTGGTTCAGCAATGTGTCCGAAATGATCACATTGCTGAGAAGCGCTAATGGGACAAAGCTGTCGCCGCCACCGTTGGAGTCAACATTGACCTGCGTGTCGGTGCCGCCAATGTCCTCCAACATAACGAATTCACTGATAACCGACGTGCCCGCAGTGTAGCCGATCAGCAAATCTTGAATATCAAGTATGTCGCCACCCTGACCAACCTCAAAGTCGGTGATGGTGTCGTTGACACTGACGCCGATGTCGCCCTGGCCGTAATGGAAGCGATCCGCTCCGCCGCCGCCAGTAAGTTCATCGCTGCCACCCGCTCCCGTGAGTTGGTCATTGCCGTCGCCGCCAGACAATATATCGTTGTCCGCACCGCCGGAGAGCACGTCATTCCCCGTTCCCCCAGACAAGCTCACGCTGCTCGTCTCCGCCTGGCCCTTGGCCGCCCAAGCCACCGCCTGCTCCAGCAACTGGTCGGCAAATCCTGAATGCACCGGTTCGGTATGAACCCCCGAAACTTCACTCTCGGCATACGGTTCGCCGAGATAGACAGTGCGTCCCATATAATCGATATCCTGATACGCAATCACGGATCCGCCGGCAGGATGCGCTGCCAGGGAGACTGCGTCCCCGTCAATTTGCAACGCCCCCTCCAGCATCGTGCCATTGACTCCAGACCCGGAAACGGTGCTGATGCCATAAGTGATAGCGTGACCGCCCACCACCGTAAAAGTCGAATCCGCCCCCGATGCAGTCGTATAACCTGCCGCCGTAATCGGCGTTACGAAATCCGCATCTGCATTGTTAGCGAGGGTAGTGTCGTGCAGCGTGTGAGCGAAGCTGCCCACTGTCACGACGCCCCCCTGGTCAGCCACAATGTATTGGCGCAGTGCACTCCAATACGCTTCTGTCATCACATCACTGCGAGACCCGGCGTGGATGACAACATCGTAGTTTGATAGCTCCGCCAACAGATAAGTGGCCGATTCACCGGTTTGAACCCCGATCAGCGTCGGACTAAAATCAAAATACGAGTCGTCGGCGAGCTGGTCATAAATATCCCCTGCGGCGACCAGGCTGAGGGGCATTTGCCCTCCCGATCCATCCGGCACCGGATTTTCATCCTCGGAATACACCACCGCCACCCGAATCGCGCCGGTTGCATTGACCAGCGAGAAGGAATGAGTACCTGTATGTGCCCCAGCAGCATCCGTCCATGTATGCGACATGCCCGAATTGCTTCCTGTGCCGCCACCGGGCGTAAAACTCAGCCCGGCCAATTCTGTGGCCGACACATGCGTCCCTGCAGTCACTTGCGTTCCGCCGCTCGTCGTCACCACGCCATTGGTCGGAACCGATGAAATAAGCACATCGCCGGTGATGCCGATGGGCTCGGCAATATTAAGGCCGACCGTGGAAGAACCGGTGGGAACGATGACTTGCGAATCCGCGTGTATCCCAGACCCATCGCTGACCGGAAAGACCGTGACATCAAAAGTCTTTGTCGTCGTCGCTTGATTGCCGTTCGACGCTTCAGTCGCTGTCGCTGACACCGTCAGGCTGAATGTTCCGAAATAGTTGGCAGGAGGAAGAATCGTCAGGCCAGGGAGATCTGCCTGCGTAAGGGTCCAGGAACCGTCATGGTTGTCCCGCCCGGCGGAAAGCAACGCACCGAATGGCACGCCGGAAATCGTCGTCAGCGACAGGGTTTCCGAACCATCCATGTCGGAAAGCTGCGATCCAATCGGCAACAATATCGCATGATCCTCTAACCCGTCCGCTGCGGAACCATTGAAGCGCACGTTGTCTATGAGCAACTGCGCATTCGAGTCAATGTCACCGGTGTCCACCACACCGAAACCCAGGCTGAGAATGCCGCTATAGCCGGCCGTGTATGCATATTCCGTCCAACCCGAGGAACCATAGTTCCCAACATTGGAATTTCCCGAGAGACGTTCGGCCACGCCGTTGATTACGACGAAGGCGAAATCTCCATAAGGAACTTGATCCGTGGAGATGAAGTTCCAGTTGAAAGTCACTGTCTCGCCCGCCGACACCGCAATGGTGGTACGCATCGCCGAACCGTCTGCTATGTTGTTTTCGTAGGCAGTACCTGATTCAATCGCCAATGGGTTCAGACCATCGGTTGCGACGCCGAGGAATCGCTCCAAATCCCCTTGTTCAACCCAGGTGCTATCCAGCTTGGCCATACGACTTCCGTCATAGGGCAAATAGTAGGCAGCATCTCCAAAGGAGCCATATTTTGACGCCAGCCCAACGCCGCCCAAATATTCCCAGTTAATGAGGCTCGCTGCTTCGAATCCCAGGTTGGCCGGCACCGGGACAATGGGGGCATCGGCAACCGCATCGATGCTCAGGTTCACCGTGGCACTGGCAGTCCCACCATGTTGATCCGATACGGTGTAGCTGAAGCTGGCCGGGCCGCTGTAGTTCAGGTCCGGCCTGAAGGTCAAAACACCATCGACCAGTTCAGCTGTGCCGTTTGTCGCGCCGGATGTGGAAACAATCGACAAATTATCGCCAACATCCAAGTCTGTAGCGCTTTTCGCGGTAACAACAACTACCTCATCCTCTTTGATGCTCCTTGTTTCGTCAGACGCAACCGGCAAGTCGTTTGCACCATGGATCGAAAAGCTCACCGTTTTGGCAGTACCGTCGGATGAGGAGATGACAAAGTCTTCTACCCTGGTTTTTCCTTCACCAAGATATTGCACTGCGCTGTTAGCGACCGAATAGGTATAGGTACCGTCGACGGCGATCTCTAGCGAACCGAGATTCCCCGGCGCGCCGATTGCCGTTGTGCGAAAACCAGCCTGGCCCGGATCGACATCCGTGATTGTTATGTTGCCCGTGGCCGTCAATAGGCCAGCGTTTGCCGCCACATCTTCGGTGACATCATGTACCGGCGGAGTGCTGATCACCGCCGGACTGGCACCATTCACGGTGAAGTTCACCGTTTGGGTGGTTCCATCGAAGGAGGTGATCGTGAAGGTATCGACTTTGGATTCACCTGGATTCAGGTACTCGATCGCGCTATTGGCCACTTTGTAGGTGTAGGCGCCGTTGCCTGCTAGCACCAGCGTGCCAAGGTTGCCTTGATCGCCAATTACCGTTGTGAAGCTTGCCTGGCCCGCATCAACATCGGCAATCGATATCGTGCCGGTCGCATTCAAAAAGCCGGCCGTGTCCACCGCCACGCTTTCCGAAACCGTGCCCACCGTCGGCGAGCCGATAATGGCCGCATCGTTCACGCCATGGATAGTGAAACTCGCCGTCTGCGTGGTGCCGTCTAACGACGAAATGGTGAAGTTATCCACCTTGTCTATGCCTGCGCCCAAATATTGCACAAGACCGTTATTCGCCGAGTAGGTGTAATGACCGTCGGACGTGATAACAAGGGCACCGATATTGCCGGGCGCGCTGGTTACGGAAGTATGAAAGCCGGCATCCGACTGAGGGGTATCGGAAATTGAAATGACGCCAGCTACCGTCAACAGGTTGTCGACCAATCCCGCATCTTCGGTGACAGCATTTGGAGCTGGATATCCGATCACCGCAGCGTCAGCGCCGACCCCATGGATGATGAAAGTCACGAATTTATGGCTGCCATCGAGCGAATAAATTATGAAGCTATCGGGGTATATCTCGCCCGCATCGAGATATTTCACCAAGCTATTGGACACCGAGTAGGTGTAGCGGCCATCGGTTTCCAACACCAGGGTACCGTAATTAGTATCCGCAGCTTCTACCACTGATTGGAATTGTCCCTGCCCCGCATCAGCATCAGAAATCGATATGCTGCCTGTTGCATTCAAAAACCCAGCATCGTCCACAGCCACGTTTTCCGTTACATAACCGGCTGTAAGCGGTCCGATAGTGGCCTTATCGTTTGCTCCATGAATGGTGAAGCTTGCCGTCTGGGTGGTCCCGTCAAATGAAGTGACCGTGAAATTTTCCACTTTGTCGACACCAGCCCCCAAATACTGCACAGCGCTATCGGCCACTGAGTATGTATAATTTCCATTACTGTCAATGACCAAATTGCCGACATTTCCAGACGCGCTGGCAACCGATGTTTGAAAAGAAGATTGACCAGTGTCAGCGTCGTTGACAGAAATCGTGCCGCTTGCCGTCAGTTGACCACTCACTACGCCCAAATCCTCGGTAACCGCGTTCACAGTCGGCGCCCCAATCTGCGCAGCGTCGTTGGTGCCATGGATGGTGAAGTGCACCGTCTGCCGGGTTCCGTCGAATGATGAGACGGTAAAGGTCTCCGTCTTGTAATCGCTCGCGCCAAGATATTGCACAGCACTATTGGCCACCAAGTAGGTGTATATGCCATCGCTTGCCAATGACAGAAAACCGAGGGTGCCGCCCGCAGCGACTACCGCGTTCGAATGGTTGGAATCACCCGCCAGAAAGCTGGACTGCCCCGCGTCAGCGTCTGTGACCGCAAGCGTACCCGTCGCCATCAACTGGCCTTGAGTGGAACTTAAAAGATCTTCGGTAACATCGCTCACCCTCGGCGAACCGATCACCGCGCCGTCGTTCTGACCGTTAATCGTGAAGCTCACCTCCTTGGAAGTACCGTCGAGCGAGGTGATGGAAAATCTATCCACTCTGGAGACACCCTCGCCAAGCGATTGCACCGCACTGTTGGCTACCGAGTAGGTATAGGCGCCACTGGTTTCCAACACCAAAGTGCCCAGGATTGTAGCCCCTACCTTGACGACCGATGTCTGGAAACCCGCTTGCCCCGCGTCGACGTCGTCGATATGTATGGTGCCGGTCGCCATCAATCGGCCGGCAGCATCCGCACCGACATCTTCCGTAACCGCACTTACTGTCGGCGCGCCAATTGTGGGGCCGTCGTTGGTGCCTGTGATGGTGAAGTTCACCACCTTTTGAGTATTGTCAAACGAGGTGATGGTGAAACTTTCGGTCTTGGTAACGCCCGCGCCCAGGGATTGCACCGCGCTATTGGCCACGGAGTAGGTATAGAGACCGCTACTGTTAATGTCCAGCGTCCCAAGATTTCCCGACATAGGGACTACCGATGTCCGGAAACTCGCTTCACCCGCATCTTCATCGCTAATCGAAATGGTGCCGGTGGCCTTCAAAAAACCGGCGTCCATCGCCACATCTTCGGTAACCGCGTTCACCGTGGGCAAACCGATCTTCGCCGCGTCGTTCACGTTGGTCACATTGATCGTGAACGCCTGTGCCTTGGACAGCCCGCCCGCATCGGTCGCAGTCACCGTCACGTCAAACTGCGGCGTGGTTTCAAAGTCCAGGCTCTGTCCATCTTTGAGCTTCAGCGCACCGCTCACCACTTCAAAGCGAGCATCCGACACCGCATAGGTAAACGAATCACCGGCATCCGGGTCAACCACGCTCAGATTGCCAATCACCGCACCGGCAGCGTTTTCCGCCACCGTGTGCGCCGACAAGGACACCGCCGTAGGCGCATGATTTACATAATTCGGATAAAAATTTCCATTCCGGTATTCGCCATCGGCAAACCTCAGTACCTCCACGTTCTTTAGAACGTCAGTGCCGTCGTAGGAAGTACCTGAGCGAGTGTCGTGCACCGTCATGGCACTGGTATCGTCGTCTTTGTCGCCGGAATGACCGCCATCCTTGCTGAGCGTGAGTTTGTAATCGGTGAATTTGCCGCTGTACACCGCGACATCGATGCCCGAACCCCCATCGATATCGTCGTTGCCCGCGCCGCCGATCAGCCTGTCGTCTCCGGCGCCACCGAACAGGCGGTCGTTGCCGGTGCCGCCATCGAGTACGTCCTTGCCCGCGCCGCCATCGAGATAGTCATTGCCTGCGCCTCCAGAGAGGCTGTCGTTGCCGTTAGCGCCGTAAATGCTGTCGTTGCCGGTCGTGCCAATCAGGACGTTATCGCCATTCGTTCCGCGAAGCGTTTTACCGGAATTGTGATTTTTGTCACTGTCATAGTTATCCCGGTCATAGTCGCTACGGCCATCGTCTCTTCGATCATCCGATTTCTTGTCGCTCATGGCAGTCCTTTAAGCCCATCCCTGTACCCTGATGTGCAAATTTCAAGCCACATCTGGGTCATAAATCGGCGCAATTCCAAATCCAGAAATTCTCAACAAACCTACGGCTCAAATTCTACGCAAATATGCGTAAAACTACGTACTTATTGACGCTGGATTGTCAGAATAGTTGGCGAAAAATGTGCAATATTTTCCGCTTTATGACAATGGCTTAGGATTGCGCATGCCGCAGCACAGCAAAGCGGCTGATTCAGGGGGCGATCACACGCAAATTGCAACAAAGATCGCACCCTAAAACTTGGTGCTGACTGCGTCGCACCCGGTGTTTTCACGTTAATTTGCAGGGGGTTTTACGGCAAGCCAACGAACCGTCGCCGCGCCCGCCCATGTATTGACGGAAAACCCGACACCAACGTCGCATTTTCGACGCAATTCGCTTGGTCGCCAGATTTTGTCTATGAACGCCCGAACGGAATTTCCGCCTGGACATCGAGACCGGTAATGCCATCCAACTGCCTTCCCGATCGCGCTCGAATACCCACCCTGGGGCCACCGTCGCCCAGCGGTACTGAAGAATCCAGCGAGCGTGGCGCAACTACTCCGGCTTGATCCCAGCGACCTTGACGATTCCCGCCACCAGCGCGGTCTGCTCCCTGATCTGCCTGGCAAACTCCTCAGGCGTATTGCCGATCACCTCATAGCCATTGGCGACCCAGCGCGCCTGCGCGTCGGGGTGATGCAGAGATTTGACCACCGCGCTGTGCAGGCGCGAGAGCACCTGCGGGGGCAGGCCGGCCGGCCCGAATATCCCTGTCCAGTTGGGCGGTTGCTGGAACTTGGGCATGGCCTCGCCGAACGAAGGCACATCCGGCAGCAGGGCGACGCGCTGGTTCTTCACCACGCCCAGCACCTTGATCTTGCCGGATTTGATGAACGTGCCCGCCGCGCCGGTGATGGCGAAGGTCAGCGGCAGTTGCCCGGTGACCACATCGATCAGCGCCTGCGCGGTGGCCTTGTAGGGCACATGCACGATATCGGCGCCGGTCAATATCCGGATCTGCTCGCCGGTAAGGTGGTGGTCGGTGCCTATCCCCGAGCTGCCATAGGAGAGCTTGCCCGGATTGCTGCGCGCGTACTCGATCAACTCTGCCATCGAATTCACCGGCACGGACGGGTGCGCCACCAGCAGCGTGATCGCGGAATAAAGCGCGGTGACCGGCGTGAAGTCCTTGACGGGATCGAAGCTCGAACCGCGCACCATGAAGGCGCGCACGATCTGCGTCGCCGAAGTGGCGCACAGAATGGTGTAGCCATCGGGCGCCGCGCGCACCGTCAGTTCGGCGGCGACCACGCCACCGCCGCCGGCGCGGTTGTCGATCACCACCGGCTGCCCGAAATCCTGGCTGAGTATCGGAACCAGGGTGCGCAGTGTGGTGTCGCCGCTGCTGCCCGGCGCAAACTGGTTGACCAGGCGTATCGGCTTGGCCGGCCAGGCCTGCGCCATCGCGCCTGAGGTGAGCACCGCTGCCAGAGTCGTCCCAAACATAAAAGCAAACAGTCTTCGCATCACCACTCCTTCACATGCCCGGCCTGGCAATTCGCCTGTCCGCTACTCGGGTTTGATGCCGGACTGTCGCACCAGCTTCTCCGACCGCAACCGGTCTTCCTTGAGAAACGCGGCGAATTGCTCCGGGGACATGGGCGGCATCGGCTCCAGCCCGCGCGCACTGAGCACCTGCTCGCGAAACGTCGGACTGCCGGCCGCCTGCAGTACTTCAGAGTGGATTCTGCGAACCGCGGCAGCGGGGGTACCCCTGGGCACGAAGATGCCGTACCAGGCGCGAAACGGAAAGCCCTTGTAGCCGGTCTCGGCGAGCGTCGGCGCTTCGGGTGCGATCGCCGATCGCGTGCTTGAATCGACGGCGAGAATGCGCAGCTTGCCGGCTTTTACCAGGCCCGCAACATTGGCTATCGAAATGAAGGCAACCTGTATTTCACCGGTCAGCAGACCTGTCGTGGTCTCACCGCCGCCCTTGTAGGGTATGTGCTGGAAATCGGTGCCGCTCGAGGCGTTGAATCCTTCCATGAAAATCCGCACAAAGCTCGCCGGCGAACCGTAGTTCATGGTGCGCGGCTTGGACTTCGCCATTTCAATCAACTCACCCAGCGTATTCACTTTCAGCGCCGGGTTGACGATGAACCCGTTGACGTTGGAGAACACCGGCACCACCGGCTCCAGATCCTTGTCCGGGTCGTAGGCCAGTTTGATAAAAAGAAACGGATTCAGATTGATGGCGTCAATCGGCAGCAGGCAGATGGTGTATCCGTCGGGCGTCGCTTTGGCGCAGGCCTCGGCGCCGATGGCGGTGCTGGCGCCGGGCCTGTTCTCCACCGGGACCGGCTGGCCCAGTTGCTTGGCCAGTTCGAGCGCCAAACCCCGCAAGGCAATATCGCCTGCACCGCCCGGCCCGAACGGAATGATCGCGCGTACCGGCCGGTTCGGATAAGACTGCGACCACGTGTTTGCCGCGGCCAGAAAAAGCAGAGCCCCCAGCCAGAGTTTTGCTCGCATGAATATTCCTTTCGTCAATCGACTTGCTAGCAGGGGCGCGACTGCAACAAATTCAGTTTCTGCTCCCGACACTGGCACCCGGCAAACGCAGTATGCCGCATGCTACTGTGCCTTGATACCGAGCCGTTTGATCATCGGCACCCAGATGTCATATTCGCGACGCTGCCGCGCCAGCAACTCCTCGGGCGTGCCCACCGCCACCAGCAGGTTCTGGCTATGGTGAATTTTGACAACCTCGGGATGCGTGGAGAGCTTCACCATTTCGCGGTTGAGCCGCAGGATGATGTCGCGCGGCGTGCCCCCCGACGCGAACATGGCGAATCCGCCGACCGCGTAGTAGCCCTTCACCCCCGCCTCCGCGGCAGTGGGAACATCCGGAAAATCGGGCAGTCGGCTGTCCCCGCCGGCGGCAAGCGCGCGGATCTTGCCGGCCTTGATAAGGCTTATGAACTGGCTCGTCACCGGATTGAACGCCGCATGGATGTTGCCCGCCACCAGATCCTGGATCACCGGCGCGCTGCCCTTGTAAGGAACGAACTGAATGTCCACCCCGCTGCGCTCCTTGAAAAGTTCCATGGCCAGGTGAAAGATGTGTCCGTGTCCGGGTGCGCCGTAATTGAGCTTGGCGCCCGGCGTTTTGGCCAACGCGATGAATTCACCCAGTGTCTGGGCCGGCACCGCCGCGTTGATGTACAAGGCCATGGGTGCGTTGGTGAGCAGCGTGACGGGCGCGAAGTCGCGTTCGGCGTCATATTTGACATCGGCATAGATGAATTTGTTGTAGACGAGCGAACCGGGCCCCAGCGTCAACAGGGTATAGCCGTCCGGCGGCGCTTTGGCGACGAATTCGATCGCCAGGATGCCGGCGTTGGCCGGACGATTCTCCGGCACCACCGGCTGACCGAGCGCCGCGCCCAGGTGCGGCGCGTAGGCTCGCGTAATGATATCCAGCCCGCCGCCGGGCGCAAAAGGAATGACCCATCGCAGCGGCTTTGCCGGATAGGCCTGCGCTATCGCGGCCGCCGAAAGAACCCACAGCATGAGCGCGCCCAAAGACCTGCTCACAAGGGAAAATGCACTGGCTGTCATGTTTATCTCCTCCGAGGGCAGGGCCTCTGGAACGTGTGCCGGAAATGCCAGGGAAACACTCAACAAGTGTCAATCCAAGAAAATTGGCCCATCGTGTTACCCCTGATTTGGGGGATATACCCGAGGTCAAGGCCTCCAGGTTCGATCATATCCAGCGTTCACCCAATCAGCGTTTCCCTCTGACTCGGGGGAATTACGAGGGGGCGAAGGCCACCTTGTTCAAACTATCCCTGGCAATTGTCCGACTTCATGCGCTCTTCCAGGACCTTGCGCTGGGTGATCCAGCCGTTGAGGAGTTCCGCATTCTTCTCTGCTTTTTCGCGGCCGACCAGCTCGGTCACCTGGCGCTCGAAGTTCTCGCAGCGAATTCTCTTGCGCGACTCGAGCGCCGCCTGGCTGGGGCCATCCTGCTTGGTCGCCTCGACCTTGGGCGCCGCGGGCTTGGGGCCTTCGCAGGGCCGCTCCTGAAACACATTGCCGCAGCGGTACATTTTCTTTCCGGGTTCCGCCGCCGCTATTCCGAAGGACAGCAACAGGCCGATCAAAGCAATCCACCGCATCATGTTCTCCCGCAGGTTCACGCCAACGATTGGGCGTTGCCAGGTTTTATGTTCCGCGAGGCCAATTCTAAAGCCATATTCGCCGCCATGGTCCGGGAATTCGCCCCGTCCTGCGGCTCGCCCTCGATGCCTTGAGTGCGCCGATCGGGCACCGGGCGCAGTCCGACCGATTGCGCGAGGTCATGAGAGAATGCCCCTGACCGCACCCAGCAACGGAGACCAAAGCAATGCGAAACACGGGTTGTTTTTTCTCGACCATCATGGCATTTTTTGTCGCATTGGCTGCGCCCGGCCTGTCCCTGGCGCAGAAATGGCCGGAAAAGCCGATTCGCTTTGTCATCGCCTTCGCGCCTGGCGGCGTGCACGATACGCTCGCGCGCTTGCTGCAGCCGCGCCTCAACGAGGCCCTGGGGCAGCCGATTCTCCTTGAGAACCGCGGCGGGGCCGGCGGCAATGTGGCGGCCGAGGCGGTGGTCCGCTCGGCCAATGACGGCTACACCTTCCTCATAGCGAGCGAAGCGATCGCCACCAATGAGGCCCTCTACGGAAAGCTCAACTACGATCCGCAGCGCGACCTCGCGCAGGTGGCGATCATGGCGCGGTTTCCGCTGGCTCTGGTGGTGTATGCCGGGCTGCCGGCCGAATCCACGGCCGACCTGATCGCCCTGGCGCGCGCCAAACCGGGCTCGTTGAGTTTTGCCTCGGCGGGCATCGGCGCCTCGGGCCACCTGGCCGGCGAAATGTTCAAGAGCATCACCGGCATCGACGCGGTGCATGTGCCCTACAAGGGCGGCGCACCGGCGATGAACGACCTGGTGGCGGGAAGGACCCAGTTCATGTTCCTTTCGGTTTCGCTATCGGCCTCGCAGGTCCAGCAGGGCAAGTTGCGCGCACTCGCAGTGGTCAGTTCGAGCCGCAATCCGGTGATGCCCACGGTGCCGACCATCGCGGAGGCGGGCCTCGACAGCTTTGATGCCCTGCTTTTCTCCGGCATGCATGCGCCGGCGGGCACCCCGGTTGCGATCATCAACCGCATGAGCGAGGAACTCGGACGGGCGGTGCGTGCGCCCGAGATGCAAAAACGCCTTGCCGACATCGGTGCCGTGCCTCTGCCCAGCACCCCTGCGGAGTTCACCGTCACGCTGGGCCGCGAGCGCGAACGCTGGGGCAAGCTGATCCGCGAAAAAGGCATCCGCGCGGAATAACCGGCGCGCGGCTTTGGGCCCCCGCACCCTGCCGGATAACGGCTGAACCCGCCCCGATACAGGAACGGTAGAATGCCGCCCTGCCTGAACAGCCCCATCCATCTCAACCTCCTAAGAGAAATTTCCAAACCATGAAAATTGTCAGCTTTGAACATCAGGGAACGGCACGTCTGGGTATCGTCGAGGGCGATACGGTCGTCGATCTCAAACTGGCCGCCCCGGACCTGCCAAGCGACCTGCTCGCTTTGATCAACTTGGGCGATACCGGCATGGCCGCCGCAAAAAAGGCCGCCGCGTCCGCCAAAGCGGAGCACAAGCACCCGCTCGCCGGGCTGAAGTACCTGGTGCCGATTCCGCGTCCCGGGAAGATCATCTGCCTGGGGCTCAACTACGCCGATCACGCCGCCGAGGGCGGACACCAGAAGCCGACCTACCCGAGCTTTTTCATGCGCTGCACGACATCGTTCGCAGCCCATGGCGAGGCGATGATCCGCCCCAAGGTTTCGGACAAATTCGATTACGAAGCCGAGTTGTGCGCCATTGTCGGCAAAAAAGCTCGTCACGTGAAAAAAGCCGATGCGCTGAAATACATCGCGGGCTACACCTGCTTCAATGACGGCTCCATCCGCGACTATCAGCGCAAAACCGCGCAATGGACCATCGGCAAGAATTTCGATGCCACCGGCGGTTTCGGCCCCTGGATGGTGACCCCCGATGAACTGCCCCCTGGCGGCACCGGTCTGAAGATCCGCTGCCTGCTCAACGGCCAGGTGCTGCAGGATGCCAACACCAGCGACATGCTGTTCCCGGTGGATGAGACGGTGGAACTGGCCACCGAATGCCTGACCCTGGAACCGGGCGACCTGCTGGTGATGGGCACACCGTCCGGAGTGGGTTGGGCGCGCAAGCCGCCAATTTTCATGAAAGACGGCGACGTCTGCGAAATCGACATCGAGAAGGTCGGCGTGCTTCGCAACCCGATCAGGGACGAAAAATAGCCGTTGCAGGACACCAATGATGCAGCAACCAGCGGGGGGAGCAATCCCCTCGTTGCATTTTGAGACCGTGATCAAGGAGAACCCCGCATGGAACTGCCCGTCAATCATTTCAAGCACGCCCTGAAATCCGGCCAGCTGCAGGCGGGCGTGTGGTGCAATCTGTGCAGCGAATACGCCATGGAGGTGGTGGCCGGAGCGGGCCTCGACTGGCTGATCATCGATACCGAACACGCGCCGATCGACATGTTCATGATGGTGCGGCTGCTGCACGCAACCATGGAAAACCATACCCAGCCGGTGGTGCGCGTTCCCTGGAACGACATGGTGACGATCAAGCGCGTGCTCGACGCGGGCGCGCAGACGCTCCTGATCCCCATGATCCAGACCGAAGAGGAGGCAAGGAATGCGGTGGCTTACACGCGCTATGCGCCTGAGGGCGTGCGCGGATCCGGCGGCCCGACCCGCGCCTCGCGTTTCATGCGCATCAAGGACTACGCCAAAAAGGCCGCCGGCGAAATCTGCGTGCTGGTGCAGGTGGAGACGCGTCTGGGCATACAGAACCTCGAGAAAATCACCCGTGTCGAGGGCGTGGATGGCGTGTTCCTCGGCCCCGGGGACCTGTCAACCGACATGGGGCACATGGGCAACATGAACCACCCGGAGGTGCAGAAGGTGCTCGACGAGGGCATCGTCACCATCCGCCGATGCGGCAAGGCGCCGGGCATATTGACCAACGACGAAGCGCGCGCCCGCCATTATGTCGACCTGGGGGCGCAGTTCATCACGGTGGGATCGGATGTGACCATCCTCGCACGCGAAACCGAAAAACTGGCCGCGAAGTACAAGTCCTGGCAAACCTGAGCAGGAACCAAACAGCGTGCTTTGCCTTGGCGTCCACTTTTCCCGTCATTTTGTAAAGTTGCGAAGTCGCAACTTTACAAAATGACGGGACGCATACAAACCCGTCTCTTCGCATGTCAACCCTTGACTCGCAAGCGACCAAGGAACGTCAAAGAAAATGCAGAGAAGGGCTCTTGCCCGGAGCCCTCTCTCTTCGCTCAGCGTCCGGCTTACGGCTTCAGCAGATAACCGAATTTCTCCATGGTGCGGCGCGCCAGCTCGGGACTGGGCATGTTGACCTTGGGAAATTTGTCGCGCCAGTGGTACGGACGGCAGGCGTCGATGATGGCGCGCGAATTGGTGTTGTTGCCCTTTGCCTTCTCCTCGGGCGGGATGCGCGGATCGAGCGGGGTGCTCCAGGTGCCGTGGATGATGTCAATGGAGGTCGCGGGATCGGAACGGGTGCACATCGCCCACATGAGATCCTCCAGATTGCTCACATCGATGTCATCGTCGACCACGATCACGTACTTGCCCGCGTAGGCGCCCGCGTGGCACATCGCGGCAACATGTCCGGCCTGTTTGGAGTGGCCGGCATAACGCTGCTTGATGGAGACCCCCAGCAGCAGGCGTGAACCGCCCACTTCATGGGCCCATACCGCGGTGATATCGGGTACGCCTGCCTGCAGCACGTTCTTGCGGATCAGCGCGGAGCGGGTGACGGCGCGGTAGCGCGCCTGTTCCTCGGGCGGCCGTTGCGGCGGGCAGCCGAGGATGATCGGGTCGTTGCGGTGGTAGATCGCCTTGATGTCCAGCACCGGCTCCTCGCGCACGTCGCTGGCGTAGTAACCGGTCCATTCGCCAAAAGGCCCCTCCAGCTTGCGCTTGTGGGGTTGCACGAATCCCTCCAGCACCATCTCCGCATTTGCGGGAATCGGCAGGCCGGTGACCGGGCCTTTCACAACTTTAACCGCCTTGCCGCGCAGACCGCCGGCGATGTCCAGTTCACAAACACCGTAGGGCATCTCGCTGCACGCAACCAGGAACTGCAGCGGATCGCCGCCGATCACGACCACCACGGGCATCGGTTCGTTGCGCGCCTCGTACTTGTCGCGGTGGATGCGCCCGTGCTTGCCCGGGGACATGTAGAACCCGACCGTGTTCTTGTCATGGATCATTACCCGGTAGGTGCCCACGTTGATCCAGTTTTCCTCGGGATCGATGGTGATGTTGTAGCTGCCGGTTCCGACGTAGCGTCCGCCATCACCCTCGTGCCACTTGGGCACGGGAAATTTGGTGATGTCGATGGCGTCGCCGGTGATCACGTTCTCCATCACCGGCCCCGTTTCGACGTACTGATGGGGGATGGGCTTCAGATCACGCATGTAGCATTCGAGGAAGGCCTCCGAGAGCTGGAGCTTGGTGAAATCCAGGGGAAACCCGAGTGTCATGTTCTGCCGCCGGCCGCCGAAGAAATTGGTCAGCAGGCGATCACCTTTGCGGCATCCGGGCACGTCTTCGAAAAGTACGCAGGGCGCCTTTTCGTCGTGCTGCACCAGCTCGGCAGCCATGCCCATTTCCTCCTGCCAGGTGGCTCCCTTGACATGGCGGACTTCGCCGAGTTTTTCGGCTTGCGCGATCCAGCCGCGCAGGTCTTCGTAGGGGATGTTATAGCTGACGTCCTTGCTTGCCGGTACTGCTGCGCCGGCCACGTTACCCATGGGACTGCCCATACCGTCGGGGAGCCGTACGATCGCGCTCATAGAATTCTCCTAGTCGACTCAAGCGGACCTGTGCGCCGATCCGATGCGCCCGGGCAAGCCAGCAGCCACCCGGGAAAACTTCCGCAATATGGACTAAATGGTCGAGTTATAGCAGAATGAAAATTTAAAAAAGGCTGCCACACGCCGACAAATCAGACCCATTTAGTTCGAATACATGCTAGCATTACCACTGAACGATGGTTCATAAGAGGGCACAAAAAGCCTTCCATATAGTGGAACTAATTGGGTAATGAACGCCACCAGCAGCAGAGTAAAACCGGCCAAACCAAGCCGGAGTCACCCGGGCGGCACGCAGACTCTGCATCGCGCCGCAGCGATCGTGCGCCTGGTGGCCTCGCGCAATCGCCCCGGCATGCGACTCACCGACGTGGTGAAATTCTCCGGCCTGCAACGGCCCACGGCGCACCGCATCCTCAAAGGACTGATCGCCGAGGGCCTGCTCACCCAGGACGCGGATTCGCGCCTGTACTGCCTCGGGCCGCTGGTGTTCGAGCTGGGCCTGGCCGCCGCACCGCAATTCAACCTTTGCGATATCTGCCGCCCCTCGTTGCAGCGCCTGGCCGAGAAGACCGGCGACACGGTATTCCTGTCGGTGCGCAGCGGCCACGATTCGGTCTGCATCGACCGCAAGGAAGGCTCGTTCCCGATCAAGACCTTCACGCTGGACGTGGGCGAGCGCCGCCCGCTGGGTGCGGGTGCGAGCGGAATCGCCATGTTGATGCCCCTGCCCGACGAGGCGATCCAGGAAATCGTGCGTGCCAATGCGACCCGCCTGGTCGGCTACTACAACCTCACTGTGCCGGCACTGCTCGAAGCGCTGGAGCATTCGCGCGCCCTGCGCTACGCCTGGAACGACGCCCACCTTGCCGACGGTGCGGCCACGCTGGGCCTGCCCATCATCAACCGCTACGGACACCCCTTCGCCTCGATCACCGTCGGGGCCATCATCAGCCGGATGACCGAAACCCGCAGGAGCGAGATCGTCTCGGTCCTGCGCGAGGAAATTGCCTTGTCTGAAAAAGCCGTAAGAAACATGCATCAGCCATGAGGCATTCACAAACCGCTGTTCAATCCCGAAAGGAAAGGCCATGAACGAACCCGCCAAAACTGCTGCAGCAAGACCCGATGTCAGCAGCCTTCCCAAAGCAGTGGACTGGCTCCGGGCCGAAGGCCTGCTGGTCGAAACCGACAAGGAAGTCGATCCCGACCTCGAAATCACCGGTCTGCAGAAACACTTCGACGGCAGTCTTCCGATGCTGTTCAACAAGGTGAAGGGCAAGCCCTACGCGCGTGCCATCACCAACCTGTTCGGCGACATCCGTATCATCGAGAAAATGTTCGGATGGGAAAATTCGCTGGATCGCGTGAAGAAGGTCGCGCGCGCGATCGAACGCCCCATCAAACCGGTGACCATCTCCCAGGAGGAGGCGCCGGTACAGGAACTGGTCATAACCGATGACCTGGACGTCAACAAGTGGATCACCGCGATCCGCCATACACACCTGGAATCCGAGCTGACCATCGGCTCCGGAATTTCCTGCGTGGTCGGGCCCTATTTCGACGGCGGCAGCCACATCGGCTACAACCGCATGAATTTCCGCTGGGGCAATGTCGGCACATTCCAGATCTCGCCCGGCTCGCACATGTGGCAGGTGATGACCGAGCACTACAAGGACGAGCAGCCGATTCCGCTCACCATGTGTTTCGGCGTGCCGCCTTCGTGCACCTTCGTGGCGGGTTCGGGATTCGATTACGCCATCCTGCCCAAAGGCTGTGACGAGATCGGCATTGCCGGCGCGATCCAGAACTCCCCTGTACGGCTGGTGAAATGCCGCACCATCGATGCCTATACGCTGGCCGACGCCGAATACGTGCTGGAGGGCTACCTGCACCCGCGCGACAAGCGCTATGAAACCGCCGAGTCGGAAAAGGCCGACGTGCAGGGCCGCTTCCACTTCCATCCCGAGTGGGCCGGATACATGGGCAAGGCCTACAAGGCGCCGACCTTCCACGTCACCGCCATCACCATGCGCAAGAAAGAGACCAAGCCGATCATCTTTCCGCTGGGCGTGCACACCATGGACGATTCCAACATCGACACCTCGGTGCGCGAATCGGCCATCTACGCCCTGTGCGAGCGACTGCAGCCGGGCATCATCCAGAACGTCCACATCCCCTATTGCATGACCGACTGGGGCGGATGCATCATCCAGGTGAAAAAGCGCAACCAGATCGAAGAAGGCTGGCAGCGCAATTTCCTCTCGGCCATACTCTCCTGTTCGCAGGGCATGCGCCTGGCAATCGCCGTCAGCATGGATGTCGACATCTACTCCATGGACGACATCATGTGGTGCCTGACGACGCGCGTGAATCCGCGATCGGACATCCTCAACCCGATCCCCGGCGGCCGCGGCCAGACCTTCATGCCGGCCGAGCGCATGACCTCGGGGGACAAGCAGTGGACGGCCTCCAACACCATGTTCGAAGGCGGCATGGGCATCGATGCGACGGTGCCCTTCGGCTACGAGAACGATTTCCACCGCCCCGTCTATCCGGTGGACCGCGTCAAGCCCGAGGCGTTTTTCAACGCCAAGGACATCGACAAGATGAAGGCGCGCATGGCAGGCTGGGTTATCTCGCTCGCCCGCACCGGGCGTTAGGCGGCAAAGCGCCCAGGGCCGGTCGGGACGCAAACCATGCTCAATGGCTGCGCGGTACTGGATTGCACTGACCGGCTGGGCTGGCTGGCCGGCCGCCTGCTTGCGGATCTGGGCGCCGATGTCCTGAAGCTCGAATCACCCGAGACCGGCTTGGATGGTTCGGACTGGCGGGCGCTCAACATCAACAAGCGCCTGCAGCGGCTGGATGTGCACGCGCCATCGAGCCTGGAGGAATTCAACCGCCTCGCCGCGGGCGCCGACATCCTGCTGGCCACCTTCAGGCCCGGCAGTGTGGAAGCATCACTTTTCGACTACGGCCGGCTTGCCGCAATCAATCCGCGTCTTATCCTGGTTGCCATTACACCCTTCGGCCTTGCGGGTCCGAAATCCGACTGGCTTGCCACCGACCTCGAGATCATGGCCGCCGGAGGCGCGATGTCCCTCGCAGGCGAACCGGACGGTGAGCCACTGCGCATTTCCGTTCCACAGTCGTATCCCTGGGCCGGTTCGCAGGCCGCGGTGGGCGCGCTCACGGCACTGGCTGAGCGCGCGCGCAGCGGCTGCGGCCAACTCGTCGATGTCTCGGCGCAGGCTGCGGTGATTGTGGCGCTCGCGCACGCGCCCACTTTCGTCGATATCGACGGCGTCTCGCCCATCCGTGCCGGGGCGTTCATGACAGGCCGGTCGGTGACGCGCGCGCGCTTCCGCGTATTCTGGCCGTGCCGGGACGGTTACGTAAATTTCATCCTTTACGGCGGTCCGGCCGGCCGGCGTACTGTGGAGCAGTTGCTTGCGTGGATGCGCAGCGCAGGCGCGCCGCTCGGTGCGCTTGCCGCCATCGATTGCGGGAATTGGGACCCCATGATCCGCGCGCAGGCCGAGATCGATGCCATCGAGGCGCCGATTGCGGCTTTTTTCGCCCAGCTCACCAAGCGCGATTTCCTCGAAGAAACACACCGGCGCGAGATGCTCGGCTATCCGGTGTCCAGCGTCGCGGACAACGCCACCGATCCACAACTGGCCGCGCGTGACTTCTGGCAGGACCTCGCGGTACCCGGCGGCGCGAGCGAACGCCATTGCGGGTGCTTCGTGATCGTCGATGGCAAGCGCCCTTCGATTGGCGCGCAGAAAGGGCCGTGGTCCGGGCAGCGGCGTGTTGCACGCGACAATGCCGGATCGGATGCAGCGAAGCGAACGCCTTCGTCCACACCGCCATTCGCGCTCGACGGATTGAAGATTGTCGAATTCGGCAGCTACGCCGCGGGACCGCATATCGGAAAAATGCTGGCAAATTTCGGCGCCGTCACGGTTCACGTCGAGTCGCGCTCGCGACCCGATGGTTTTCGACTTCAGTATCCGCCCTACCGGGGTGGCAAGCCAGGCATCGACAACGGGGCGTGCTTTGCCTATTTCAACGACTCAAAATATGGCGTGACGATTGAGCTGAAAACCCCTGCCGGACGAGAACTGGCGCGGCGTCTGGCCTTGTGGAGCGATGTCGTCATCGAAAACATGCGCCCCGGGGTGATCGACCGGCTGGGTCTGGGGTATGAATCACTCAGCAAAGAAAATCCCGCGCTGGTCATGCTTTCCACCTGCAATATGGGCCAGACCGGTCCGCGCGCGGACACCCCTGGTTTCGGCTCGCAACTCACCGCGCTGGTGGGCATGTGCGGGCTCACCGGAAGTCCCGGCGGTTCCCCCATGCTGCTCTACGGCCCTTACGTGGATTTCATTGCCTCGACCATGGGTGCAGCAGCGGTGCTGGCCGCGCTCGAACGCCGCCGCGTAACCGGCAAAGGTGCGTACCTGGATGTCTCGCAATACGAATCGGGACTGATGTTCCTCGCCGGTGCATTCCTCGACTACCACCGGTCCGGCACGGTAGCCGGCCGCAACAATAATGAGGACCCTGGCGCATCGCCACACGGCGTCTATCAATGCAGCGACGGCAACTGGCTGGCCCTGTCCTGTTGGTCGGAGGCGCAGTTGGCGCGACTCTGCACGGCGATCGGCAGCCCGGAACTCGCCGCGCAGGCGTGCCTTGCAACGCTCGCCGGCAGAAAATCCAGTCAAAACACAATCGACGCCGCAATTGCCGCCTGGACTATCGGCATCGGTGCGCAAGCGGGTGCCGAAATATTGCAGCGCGCGCAGGTTCCGGCCCATGCCGTCAGTTCGATGGCTGACCTGTTCGTCGACCCGCAACTCGCGACCAGGCGCCAGTGGCGCAGCCAACATCACCCGGTCATCGGCGAGCAGAGATACTGCATGCCGGCCTTCGAACTTGCGGCGACGCCCGGGGACGTGCTTTCAGCCGCCCCGCTGCTCGGCGGGGGCAACGAGCGGGTATTCAGCGAGTTCCTGGGCTTGAGCCGGGAGGAATTCGAACAATTCCGCGAAGCCGGGGCTATGCAATGAAAGCTTGCGCTGGATCATGGAAACCGACCGGTTCGAATGAGACGATGGACAGAAATGTCTGATGGATTGCCTGACTAATCAATGACAACGGCGGCCCTGGTCGGCCGCAACAACCGAAGGAGCAGCAATGAACAAGATTGTGGATAGCGCGCTGAACAAGGCGCCGGTGCAGGATCTGCGCGAATGGCTTGATCGCGTCGAAAAAATCGGCGAACTGGTGCAGGTCAACAAATCGGTCGACCGCGACGAGGAAATGAGCGCGATCTCCTATCTGATGGCCAAGCAGAATCCGTCGCCCGCAGTCCTGTTCGATAATATTGCCGGCTTTGAAAAAAGCCCGATCGGCGCACGCTCTCTGTGGAACATCCTCGGGCCGAGCATCAAGCGCATAGCCCTCACGCTCGAGGAACCCGCGGATACGCCGACAGTCGAACTGATCCGCCGCTGCAAGGAAAAACTCAAGCAGCGCATCGTGCCGCGCGAAGTGCAGGCCGCACAGGCCCCGGTGTTCGAGAACAGCCTGCTCGGTTCGCAGATCGACCTGGACCTGCTGCCGATTCCGCGCCACTGGCCCCTCGACGGCGGTCGCTATGCGGGCACCGGCGACATCGTCATCACGCGCGACCCGGACTCGGGCTACATCAACCTGGGCACCTATCGCATGATGCAGCAGGGCAAGGCCGAGAGCGGGCTTTATCTATCGCCCGGCAAGGACGCGCGCCTGCACATCACGCGTGCCTGGCAACAGGGAAAATCAATCGAGGTCGCGGCCGCCTGGGGCATTGACCCTCTGTTCATGATGGTCGGTTCGCAGACCTTCCCGAAGAATGTCTCGGAATACGAATTCGCCGGCGGCATCAAGGGCCAGCCCATTCCCGTGGTACGCGGAAAGACCACCGACCTGCTGTTGCCCGCCAATGCGGAACTGGTGATCGAAGGCGTGATCCATCCGAACTCGGTCAGGTCGGAAGGCCCCTTCGGCGAGTTTCCCGGCTACTACGGCCGCCCGGAAGCCGGCTGCCCGCTGGTGAATGTCACCGCGGTTCACTACCGCTCCCGGCCGATACTCACCAACGCACTGATGGCGGACTACCCCTCGTGCGAACAAAGCGGATTCTTCTCGGTGATCCGTTCGGCCAAGATCTGGGACGACCTGGACAAGCTGGGCATTCCCGGCATCGCCGGCGTGTATTCCCATCCAGCTGCGGCGGGCGGCTTCGGCATGACGGTCATCAGCCTGGAGCAGCGCTACGCGGGCCATGCGGCCCAGGCACTCGCCCTGGCCGCGCAGGGGCCGGGAGGTGCGTATTACACCAAATGGATCATCGCGGTCGACGAGGACATCGATCCGACCGACATGGACCAGGTCATCTGGGCAATGGCAAGCCGCTGCAACCCGACCGACGACATCGATATCCTGCGCAACACCTGGAGCACCTGGCTCGACCCGACACAGAACCCGCCCGAAAAGCGGCCCTATGGATCCAAGGCGCTGATCAACGCATGCAAGGAACACCGTCATCTGCCGGTATTTTCCAAGCGCACCACGCTGCGCAAATCCATCTACGACCAGGTGGCGAGCCGCTGGCAAGAACTCGGACTGCCCGGACAAGTGCCGACAGTGCGCGCCTATGAAGCCGATAACAAGGTCCTGTACCACGAAGTCGGCGGATTCGAGCCGGGAAAACAGCCCGGAGAAGCATAGCCACTTGGGTCGGGAAAAGCGGGTCAACTTTATGTGAACGCCGGAGCATGGAGGAGGAGATATGTCGAGCACACAGGAGCGCAAGCAGAAAGACAAGGCGTCGATGGACGGTCCTCGCGCAAGCGAGCGCGATCTGCGCAGCTGGATCGCCGAACTCGACGCCGCCAAAGAGCTGATCCGCGTCGACAAGCCGGTCGATCCGCTCACCGAGATGGGGGCATTGCTCTACCAATGCCGCGACAAGGCGCTGTTTTTCGAGAATCTGCCCCATGGCTGGCGCTCACTCGGCCAGGCCCCGGCCAATGTGCGGCAGGCGGCGGTCGCGTTCGGCGTATCCGAGGAGGAACTGATACCGCACGTGGCCGCGAAACTGGGGCAGCGCATCGCGCCGGTGATGGTCGACAGCGGCCCGGTAAAGGATTTGAAGTTCAAGCGTGGCGAGTTCGATCTCACCCAGCTCCCGGTGCATATCGCCGGGCAACGCGATGGCGGCCCGGTGATCGGTTCCGGGCTCATGGTCACCAAGGATCCGGATACCGGCAAGCGCAACTTCAGCTTTCACCGCCTGCAGATCAAGGGTCCGAACAAATCGGGCATCCTGCTCTACCCGAGGCACTCCTGGAAGAACTACCTGAAGTACCAGGAGCGCAACGAGCCCATGCCGGTTGCCATCATGATCGGGCATCATCCGCTGTACTACGTCGCGGCCGGGACGACCGCCGCGTATGGCGACGACGAATTCGAAATTGCCGGTGGCTTCCTCGGCGCGCCGGTGCCTCTGGTCAAGTGCGAGACCGTCGACCTCGAGGTGCCCGCCAACGCCGAAATCGTGCTGGAAGGCCACATCCCGCCGCATATCCGCGAGGATGAAGGTCCGTTCTCCGAGTTCCAGGATTACTACGTCACCGGCACCGGCAAGAACCCGATCATCGAGTACCAGTGCATGACGCGCAGGCGCGATGCCATCTTCAAGAACCTGCAGAACGGCTCCGAGATGGAAGGCTGCGTGTTCCACAAGGTGCCGATGAGCGCGACCATTTTCCGCCGCTTGAAAGACGTCGGCGGGGGAGCCAACCTGCACAATGTGATGATGCTCCCCGGAATCTTCGGCGTCGTGATCCAGATGACGCCGCGCTTCTACGGCGAAGCGAAGAACCTGCTGATGGCGGCGCTTTCATCGGAATACCAGCATCCGAAAGTGGCCATCGCGGTCGACGCCGACGTGGATATTTTCAACCACTCGGAACTGCTGTGGGCCATCAACGCCCGCGTCAACCCGCAAATGGACGTCGTGACCATTCCGGGCACCCACAATCACGCCATGGATCCCAGCCTTCCCGAAATTGGCGCCCCCGGCACGCTGCTCTGGCAGCGCATGGGCTCGAAGCTCATGATCGACGCGACCATCCCGCCGCCGGCGGACCCGCAGGCGCGCGCCGCCTTCGAACGCATCCGCCCCCGCAATCCACACCTGCGGCTGGAGGATTTTGCGGCGGAAGGATCGCTGGATCTGGTGCGTGCGCTGCCCAAGCTTTTTTTCGGCTCCAAGCTGCTGCGCTGACCCGGCAGAATCCCACCCGGAGGTGTTCAGCCCTCCGGCGTCAGCAGCGAAACGCCAAGCAGGGCGCGCCGCTTGAGCCATGGACTCGGGCGGTAGCGCGGTTCGCCGTAAAAAGCGAGCAGTCCCTCGAGAATGGCAAGAATGCGATCCGGTCCGAGCGCATCGCCCCAGGCGAGCGGCCCCAAGGGATAGCCCAGGCCCAACTTCACCGCGGCGTCGATGTCATCGGGCGAGGCGACGCGCTGCTGCGCGATATCCGAAGCCACGTTGACAATGTGGGCGAGTACCCGTTGCGTCACGAACCCCGGCGAATCGTGGATCACCGTCACCGGCACGCCGTCAGAGGCCAACAGCGCTTGTGCGGCATCGCGCAGTTCCGGCCGCGTCACCGGCGTGGTCATGAGCGTGCGACGACGTTCGAGCGGGAACAAGGCATCGACGGCCAGGGTGCGCGCTGCATCGAGGCCTTCGGCCAGGGCAGCGGTGGTGGCGTCGCTGCCTAGCGGCGCGACCAGACAAAGCGCATCAGCGGACGGTTTAGCGGAAGTTTCCAGCGCTGCGCCGATCTTTTCGATCAACGGCCTGAGACGCCCTCCCAATCCTCGGGCGCTCACCCACACGGGGCGTCGCAGGTCGACAGCAGGCAAAGCGGGCGCCAGCGGCGGCGCAACCTGTTTCCCGTCCTCGTAACGAAAGAAGCCGTTGCCGGTCTTGCGTCCGATGAGCCCTGCGCGCACCCGCGCGCCGGTCAGGGGCGAGGGCCGGTAGCGCGGTTCCTGGTAGTACTGCAGGTACATGGAGTCCATGACCGCGTGCGAAATATCCAGACCCACCAGGTCGTACAACTCGAAGGGCCCCATGCGAAAGCCCGCGCCCTCACGCAGGATGGCGTCGATGTCACGAAACGAGGCGATGCCCTCGCCGACGATGCGCAGTGCCTCCGGCCCGTAGCCGCGGCCGGCGTGGTTGACGATGAAACCCGGCGAATCCTTGGCACGCACCGGACGGTGGCCCATGCGGCGCGCGAGGTCCGCAAGCGCCTCGGTCACTGACGGAGCGGTGAGCGCGCCGTCCACGACTTCGACCACTTTCATCAGCGGCACCGGATTGAAGAAGTGAAATCCGGCAACGCGCCCCGGATGGCGGCACGCCGCGGCGATCGCGCCGATTTCCAGGGTCGAGGTGTTCGAGGCGAGTATGCAATCGTCGCCGACCACGCCCTCCAGGCTCGTGAACAGGGCCTGCTTCGCTTCGAGCTTCTCGACAATCGCCTCGACCACCAGCCAGCAACCTGCAAGCGCCGCCAGATCAGGTGCGATTTCGAGCTTTGCCGTCGCCGCCGCGGCCTGGCCGGCGGCAAGCTTTCCCTTGGCCTCCAGCTTCGCCAGGTCGGCGGCGACGCCGGCGAGCGCAGCAGAGGCCGCACCGGGATTGGCGTCGTGCAACAGCACGCGCTCACCAGCCAGTGCGGCAAGCTGCGCGATGCCGCGCCCCATCACGCCGGTTCCGACTATTGCCAGTGTTCCTGGAGTATTAGTCACATCACCTCCCCGCCGGCAACCGCAATCGCCTGGCCGGTGACCGATTGCGATGCGGGCAGACACAACCAGAGCACCGCGTTGGCCACCTCGGAGGGCTGGATCATGCGTCCCTGCGGATTGCCCGAGACCAGCGCCGCGCGCGCCTCGGCCTCGGACTTGCCGGTCTTCGCTATGATGTTCGCGATGGCATCCTTGACCAGGTCGGTCTCGGTGTACCCCGGGCAGATGGCGTTTACCGTGACATTGGTCTTGGCCGCCTCCAGGGCAAGCGAGCGTGTCAGGCCGATAACCCCGTGCTTGGCCGCGCAGTATGCGGTGACGTACGCAATGCCGGTCAGTCCGGCAGTGCTGGAGATGTTCACGATGCGGCCGTAATCCTGCTTGGCCATGGTGGCGTAGGCTTCGCGCGCGCACAGGTAGGTGCCGGTCAGATTGACCGCAATCATCTTCTGCCACAACGCGAGATCGGTACGCCCAAACGGCGCCGATTCCGCCATGCCGGCGTTGTTCACCAGGATATCGACACGGCCAAAGCGCTCGCGCGCGGCGGCGAACGCACGCACCACCGCTTCCTGGCTGGTGATATCGGCCGTTACCGCCATCGCGCCGCTGCCTATTTCACTGACGCGCGCATCCAGGGCGGCCTGCGCTCGATCCAGATCCAGCATGGCGACCGAACAGCCTTCGGCGGCCAATGCCGCGGAGATACACGCACCCATGCCGCGCGCGGCACCGGTCACCAGGGCCACGCGACCTGTCAGGGTGGCGCTCATGTGGGCACCACGGCGGTTGCTTCCAGCTCGATCTTGCCCGGGCTGTCGAGCAGGTCGTCGACGAACACCAAGGTCATAGCGGGGTAATGACGTCCCATGTGCTGCCTCCATATCGGGGCGAGTGCCCGGCGGCCGGCGAGATACGCCGGCTTGTCGCAGCAGTACGCCGTTAAACGACAGATGTGCTCGGGCCTGCCGCCGGCCTCGGCGAGCACGGCGAGCACGTTTTTTAGTGCCTGTTCGAACTGCGGAATGATTTCAGCAGATTGAAATTTCTGCTGCGCGTCCCATCCCACCTGCCCGGCGATGAATACCATGCGGCCGGCATCGGCGGCAATTCCATTTGCATAGCCGACCGGGGCCGCCCAATCGTCCGGGTGCAGAATCTCCATTGCGAACCCCTGCGCAGTCGCTCTCTAATCCGATTGCACCGGCGGATCGGGATCGTGGTCCCAATCAGGATCGGGCTTGGGCGTTCGCTTGAGCCAGTCCTCGACCAGCTGCACATGCTCTGCTTCCTCGGCCGCCATCTCGCGGGCCGCTTTGCGCACCGCCGTATTTTTCGCACTGCGCGCAATCTTGGTAAAAAACTGGCAGGCGCGCTGTTCGCAGGCGAGCGCTATCTGCAGCGCATGATAGGGTTGCATGCGATAGTGCAACTCGCCCGGATCCGCGGTTTCGGGCCCCTCTTCTCCGGCATCCCAGCGTATCCCCCCGGGCGGCAGAACCGGCGGCCGTTTCGAGAGATGCTCCTCCAGTATCTGGTCGGCGTGAAGCTGTTCAATCCGCGAGAGTTTGCGGAACAACTCCGTGACCTCGGGATTGTTATGCTCCTCCATGGCATCGGCCAGCGTCGAATAACGCTCGACGGCCTCAAGCTCCATCATCCAGGCGCGTGTCATGAAATCGATCTCGTCGGTCACGCTGATCGGCGAGCCCGGCTTCTTCCTGACGGGGGCGCGTACCTTGGCTGAAGTTGCGGCCTTTTTACGCCCCGTCTGCTTGACTGCTTTTTTTGTGCTCATATTGAAAACTCCGCTTCCAGGTCTGCCACTCGTTTAGTGCCCTTGCCCATGGGAGGCTGATAGGGCTTGCGGTTGCCCTTGTAGAGCACGCCAATATTGAATCCATCGTCGGTCATGAGGTACCGCGCTGCCTTTGCCGGATCGGATGTGGTGGCCACCGAAGCCGGGTGCGCCTGTTCTTTCCAGCCGCGCTGTTCGGGACGCAGGGTGACGCACGGACTGAGAATTTCGACAAAAGAAAATCCCGGCGTGCGAATCGCATCGGCGATGATCTGCGCGGTCCCGTTGGGGTCACCGGCAAATGTGCGCGCGATGAAATTCGCGCCGGAGGCCAGCGCGACGACCAGTGGATGGAAAGTGCGCAGCCCGGTTCCGCCCGGCGAAAGTTTGGATTCCCAATCGGGCTCGGTGGTGGGAGAAGGCTGACCCTTGGTCATGCCATAGACATGATTGTCCATGACGATGTAGGTCAGATCCACGTTGCGGCGGCAGGCATGCAGGAAATGGTTGCCGCCGATCGAGTAGCCATCGCCGTCGCCACCTGCGACCAGCACGGTGAGATCGGGGCGCGCCACCTTGAGTCCGGTACCAGCGGCGAGCGCGCGACCGTGCACACCGTGGAAACCGTAGCAGGTTGTGTAGGCCGGAATGCGCGAGGAACAGCCGATGCCGGAGACCACGGCTACGTTCTCGGGCCTCAGATCGAGCATCGCGAACGCCTTGGTAATCGACGAGAGTACCGAGTAGTCTCCGCAACCCGGGCACCAGATCGGCTTGTATGCTGACTTGAACGCCGCCGCCGTAATCGGCGCGGCTGCAACGCTGGCGGTACTCACATGAGACTCCATTCGGTGATTTTTCGGTAGATCTCTTCGGCATGGATGGGCAGAGGACCGGGATGACGCAGGCTGCGCACTTCGCCCGGCAGGTCAAAGTCGGCGCGCAGATATCGGTGGAACTGCCCGCTGTGGTTCTGCTCGACCACCAACACTTTCTTAACCCCTCGCAATGCCTCCGAGAGCCGCTCCGGCTGCGCTGGCGCAAGCAATCGCATCGACACCAGCCGCACCTTGATCCCGTCGGCCGCCGCGCGCGCCAGCGCATCGCGAACCGGACCGGTGCAGGAGCCGAAAGTAATCACCGCGATTTCTCCCTGGCCGTCTATTTCAGCCCAGTAGTCGCCATAGTCGTGGCGCAGGAGCTTGCGTTCACGTTTATCCAGTTGAGCCAGATGATCGGCGGCCTGGCTCGACGGAACGCCGCGCTCGTTGTGGGTTAGGCCATCGGCCGTGTAAGCCCCCCCGGGCGTGCCCGGAATTGACATCGGAGAGACTCCGGATTCGGTCAACGCATAACGCTTGTAAGCTTCGGTCGGGGCGGAGGCTTTCGCCCGTTCGCCGATGAAATGCATGTCTGCGGGACGGTCGACCACCGCTTGCGTCTGGCCGAAAAACTGGTCCGAGAGCACGATCGCGGGCGACTGCATTGCCTCTGCCAGGTGCACCGCCCACTGCGTTGCCCCGAGACAATCTGCAATGGAGTTAGGTGCAATGACCAGATGCGGCGCATCTCCGTGCAGGCCGAAAAGCGCAATGCTGACATCACTTTGCTCGCTTTTGGCCGGTATGCCCGTCGAAGGGCCGCCTCGCATCACGTCGAGCACTACCACCGGCACTTCCGCGGCAACCGCAAGCCCGAGCGCCTCTGCCATCAGCGCCAGGCCCGGCCCGGCGGTGACGGTGAGTGAGGGCACACCACCGAAGGAGGCGCCAATGATCATGTTGATCGAAGCGAGTTCGTCCTCCGCCTGAAGCAGCGTGCCCCCGACCTTCGTCAGCGCGGGCGACAGCCATTCGAGGACTTCGGTCGCCGGCGTGATCGGATAACCGGCGACAAATCGCACTCCGCCGCGCAACGCGCCGTAGCCCGCGGCCTGGTTGCCGGTAAGTAGCCACCGGGGTGTTTGGGTCGGTTCGACAGCGGCTAATTGCGGCACCGCCGGTAACGTTTGTGCCGAGGCGAAACCGGCTTCCACGGCGGCCAGATTTGGCGTGAGCAATTCCTTTTTCTTTTTCCCGTAAGCCGCTTCTACGACGGATTTCACCGCATCCAGTGGCAAACCCACAAGGGCGGCTGCAATCCCGAGCATGATCATGTTGGGCCAGCTGCCCGGGATGGCCTTGGCCATTTTCTTTATCGGGACCTGCGCCAGTCGCGTGCCGCGCTGGGTCAGCACTTCGGGCGGGTTGCCCTGATCGGGATCGCCGACCATGAGGCTGCCCGCATCCAGTGGAAGTTCGTCGGCAAAACGATGGATATTCTGCCAATCAATCGCAATCACCAGGTCGAATCGGTCATCGAGACATTCGACCGGTTCCGCGGAAATCCTCAGCAGCGCGGCGGCCTCGCCACCGCGTATCTGCGGGCCGCTGGTGCGCACCATCAGTCCGTACCAGCCCGCCTGCGCCGCGGCTTTAAGCAGCATGTTTCCCGCGGTCATCACCCCGGCCCCGCCGCTTCCCGCGAGCGCAATCGAGACGCCGCGCCCGCCCTGCGCTTTTACTTTGTCATGCACCTGTGAACCTCCCAACGCTTGCGTTGCATCAAATTCAAGGACGGAGAAAACGCCAGACTCCGCCTGGCGCAAAGCCGTCACCGTAAAACACCTAACGACACATCGAACGGCAAAAGCTGTTGACAGCTATTATCGCATCATAGTACTATAATACCACTTTAACTAAATAATCAATAATCGTCAAGGGCCAAAACAGCCCAACCGCAAGAACCAATTGGAAAGGAAGATTTCATGAACGCGCCAGCAACGACACCTGCAGCCCTGCACAGCCACGATATTGCCGACGGGTACGCAGTGCCCGGCGTGCGCTACGAGAAGCGCCCGGCGAAGACGCCCGACGGCAAGATTGTGCCAGGTCTTTTCAATGCCTGGATCTGGCTCGACAACCCGTCGCAGTTCAACTCCTACACCACCGCAATGGTCAAAGGCGTGATCATGGCCTTCCGCACCGCGTCGAACGCGCGCGACGTCAGCTGCGTGGTATTCACCGCGGTCGGCGACAAGGCTTTCTGCACCGGCGGCAACACCAAGGAATACGCCGAGTATTACGCCGGCCGTCCGCAGGAATACCGCCAGTACATGCGCCTGTTCAACGACATGGTTTCCACCATCCTCGCCTGCGACAAACCGGTGATTTGCCGGATCAACGGCATACGCGTCGGCGGCGGACAGGAAATCGGCCTTGCCTGCGATTTTTCCGTTGCGCAGGATCTGGCGCGTTTCGGCCAGGCCGGCCCGAAACACGGATCGGCGCCAATCGGCGGGGCGACCGATTTTCTGCCGCCCGTCATGGGTGCGGAGCGCGCCATGGTCGCCTGCGTGATGTGCGAACCCTTCTCGGCGCACAAGGCGTACCACTGGGGCATGCTGGCGGAGATCGTCCCGGCCCTGAAGGTGGACGGCAAGTTCATCGCCAACCCCCTGGTGGAAACACAGCGCTACGCCGACGAATTCGGCCGCATCGTATTTGGTGATTTCAAGACCGGAGACGCCGCCAAAGAAGGCAAGGCACTGCTGGCAAAAGGCAGCATCGACCTGTCCATGCTCGACGCCAAAGTAGAGGAAATCTGCGCCAAGCTTCTGCTGACCTTCCCCGACTGCACCACCAAGACCATCGAAGAATTGAGGAAGCCGAAGCTCGAGGCCTGGAACCGCAACAAGGAAAGCCATCGCGCCTGGCTGGCGAACAACATGATGACCGAGGGCCGCGCGGGCTTTCGCGCCTTCAACGAGGGCACCAAGGAGGACCGCGAGATCGACTTCATCGCCTTGCGCCAGGCGATCGCCAATGGCGAAGGCTGGTCGGACGCGCTCACCGAACGCATTCAGCCCGGCAAAAAGAAAGGGGCTGCGTGAGCGATTCACCGCTCAAGGCACGGCTCGATCGCGACGGGGCGCTTTTGCGCCTCTCGCTCGCCCGGCCCAAGGCAAACCTCATCGATGCGGCGATGATCGCGGCGCTCGATGAGGCGCTGCGCGCGCACCGCGGGAACACCGGCATATTGGCGGTGCTCCTCGATGCCGAAGGACCTCATTTTTCTTTTGGCGCGAGCGTCGAGGAGCACCTCGCCGAGCGCTGCGCCCGGATGCTCGCCGGCCTGCACGCGTTGATACTGGACATGATCGAATGGCCGACCCCGATTCTGGTCGCGGTGCGCGGCCAGTGCCTGGGCGGCGGACTTGAACTCGCCATGGCGGGCAGCCTGATCTTCGCCGCTGACGACGCCAAATTCGGACAACCGGAAATACAACTGGGCGTGTTCGCGCCCGCCGCCTCTTGTCTGCTGCCAGAGCGTATCGGGCAGGCCGCGGCCGAGGACCTGTTGTTCTCGGGACGCTCGATCGACGCTACCGAAGCAAAGGCGCTGGGCCTTGCGACAAGCGTCAGCGCTGATCCTGTGGCAACGGCTCTCGAATATTTTGATCGCCATTTCGCCAGAAAAAGCGCCGCATCGCTAGCCTGCGCGGTGAGCGCCGCGCGCGGCGCATATCTGCCGCGGATGAAGCAAAGAATTGCAGAAGTCGAAAAGCTGTATCTCGATCGACTGATGAAAACCCGCGACGCGAACGAGGGACTCGAGGCGTTCATCGCCAAGCGGGAGCCGAAGTGGGAGCACCGGTAAGGAATTGCACGAAATTGCCCCCTCCCATTCAGGGAGATGGAGTATTCCGGCGCAAAAATGGGGGATCCAGGACATGACGACTGTTCAGCAGATTATGGAGCGCTGCCAGGCCCTTTTTGAGGACCTGCACTTCAATGCGGTCAAGCAGTGGAAGGCGGCCGAGCCCGGGCGCAAGGCAATCGGCTACATGCCGGTATACGTGCCGCGCGAAATCGTCCATGCCGCGGGCATGCTGCCGGTGGGAATTTTCGGCGGAGGCGACCAGCTCGAAGTCATTCAGGGCGATGCCTACTACCAGAGCTACATCTGCCGCATCCCGCGCTCGACCCTGGAGATGGGCCTCACCGGACGCCTGGACTGCCTCGACGGCATGCTGTTCCCCTCGCTTTGCGACGTCATTCGCAATCTGTCGGGCATGTGGCAGATTTTGTTCAAAGACAAGTACGTGCGCTACATCGACGTGCCGCAGAACTACCTGGATTCGGTGGGCGGCGAGTTCTACATCCAAGAGATGCAGGTGCTGCGCGAGGATCTGGGACGGCTGGCCGGCAAACCGATCAGCGACGATGCGCTGCGCGCTTCAATCGCTGTCTACAACGATAACCGCCGCGCGGTGCAGGAGCTCTATGCCTATCGCGCCCGCAAGCCCTGGCAGGCACCGACCTCCGAGGTCTATCTGGTGATTCGCGCGGGAATGATCCTGCCTCCGCAAGAACACACGCAACTGGTGCGCGATTACATCGCCGCCGTGGACCTGGAGAACCGCCCCAAGCGCGACAACGCCCGCGTCGTGCTCACCGGCTCGTTCTGCGAGCAACCGCCGCTGGGCTTGATAAAGTCGATCGAGATGTCCGGCTGTTATGTCGTGGATGATGATTTCGGACTGATACACCGCTGGCTCCTCGACGAAGTGCCGGTCACCGGCGACCCGCTGGAGGAGCTGTCCAAGGCGTTCCTGCACCGCTCCAACCAGCAGGCCTCCAAGTACGACGAGAAAAAAGAGGACAAGGGCAAGCTTCTGGTGCATTCGGTCAAGTTCTACGGCGCCGAAGGCGTGATCTTTGCCGCTCCCTCATTCTGCGACCCGGCGCTGCTCGAGCGGCCCATGCTGCAGGACGTGCTGTCCAAGCAAAAGATTCCCTACACCGCCTTCAAGTACGCCGAAAACACCGGCCAGATGGCGCCGATCCGGGAACAGGCCGGCACCTTTGCCGACTCAATCAAGCTATGGAGCGCCGCATGAGCACACCAGTCCAGATGACGCCGCCGCAAGCCTCCAAGAAGCCCGCGCCGCATGCCCAGAAAGAGGATGCGATGCTGCTGCAAAAGGAGATGATCAATCGCAACTATCACGAGCTCGCCACCGCTCACGAGAACGGCAGGAAAGTCGCCGCCACTTTCGTTCCCGGCAATCTCAATGAACTGGTGATGTGCTTCGATTTTGCCCGTAGCCTGCCCGAGACCAATGCGCTGCAGAACGGCATGCGCAAGAAATCCGGCAAGATGATCATGGATGCCGAACGCGACGGGCACTCCGAGGACGTCTGCACCTATGTCAAGGCCGACCTGGGGATGATGCTGGGCGGCGAGATCGGCCCCACCGGCGAGAAATTGCCCACCCCGGACCTGCTGCTCTTGTCCTACACCGGCTGCTTCACCTTCATGAAGTGGTTCGAATTGATCCGGCAGAAATACAATTGCGAAACGGTCATGCTGCACACGCCCTATCAGGGCGACGGCAAGATCACGCAAAGCATGCGCGATTACGTCGTCAAGCAGTTGAAGCAGACGGTGATCCCGACCATGGAGCGCGTCTCCGGCGTGAAGTTCGATATCGACCGGCTGCGCCAGTACATGAAGGAGTCGGCCAAGGCCGAGGATGACCTGGTACGTGTGCTGCAATCGGCCAAGAACCGGCCCTCGCCCATCGACGGCTATTTTGGCGCCGTGTATTACATCGGGCCGATCTTCACCGCGTTTCGCGGCACCCCGGAGGCGACCCAGTACTACGACGTGCTGCGCAGGGAGATCGACCAGCGCGTGCGCGAGAAGAAAGGTCCGATCACCCCCGAGGGCGAGATGGCCGAGGAAAAATACCGCCTGGTGGTGGAAGGTCCGCCCAACTGGACCAGCTTTCGCGAGTTCTGGAAGATGTTCTACGACGAGGGCGCGGTCGTTGTGACGAGCACCTATGCCAAGGTCGGTGGTGTGTACGACTTCGGCTTCCGGCACGACCCGGATCACCCGCTGGAATCGCTCGCAGACTATTGCCTGGGCTGCTACACCAATATGAATTTCCCGCAGCGCATCGACATGATCTGCCGCTACATGGACGAGTATGAGGCGGACGGCCTGCTGATCAATTCCATCAAAAGCTGCAACAGTTTCTCGGCCGGCCAGTTGCTGATGCTGCGCGAGGTCGAAAAGCGCACCGGCAAACCCGCTGCATTCATCGAGTCCGACCTGGTCGACCCGCGCTACTTCTCCGCAGCCAATATCAAGAACCGGCTGGAGTCCTACTTCCAGATGATCAAGCAAAAGCGCTCCGTGGCCGGTGTCACGGCGGGCCACTAGCAAGGACCGCTTGGCATGAAACTCGCCAAGCTGCTTCAAACAGGCGGCGATAGATTTACCCGTTGCCGGTCTAATAACAGACACAGGAGACTCGATGCGCTGCTTCATAGGGATTGACCTGGGATCCACCACCACCAAGGCGGTGGTTATCGACGAGAACCAGAATGTCATCGGCCGCGGCATCACCAATTCGCGCTCGAATTACGATACTGCGGCCAAGATCGCCCAGCAGGAAGCACTGGTCAACGCGCGTTTCTTTCTGTTTCGCCAGGCGCTGTCCAGTTCCGGCGCGCTCAACGGCGCCCTCGAGGATTTCCTGGCCCAGCTCGAGCGCGATTTCCGGCTAGAGCAGTTCCTGGTGCAACTGTCCGACCTCGAGACCACCTGCCAGCGCAACGCCGAGGGCAGCCGCTTCGGCGACGCCGGCAAGGCCGTCTCCTCCGCGCTCACCGAGGTATTGAAGCGGCTGCGCGCCGAAGCCCCGGCACTGTTCGCCCCGGGGGCCAAGCGCAAATCCGACTTCTTTCGCGACATCGCCGGCAGCCGCTACCTTGCCATCGGCGAGCAGGTTGCCAAGGAGGCCGGCATGCGCTACGACATGCTGGTCAACGTATTCGACCGCTCCATCATCGAAGTGGAGAACCGGGTGTACGGCGACGCCATCAGCGCCAACCTGCTGGCGGCACTGGATCGCACTTTCCTGGCGATGCCCGAAACCGCCAGCCGCGGCGACGCGGTTCGCGCCCCGATAAAGAGCGTTCTGGACACGGCGCTGGAGGAGACCTACACCGTGGGCACCGGCTACGGCCGCGCGCGCCTGCCGTTTTCCAAGGAGCACATCCGCTCGGAGATTCTGTGTCACGGCCTGGGGGCGCATATGATGCACGCCGGCACCGCGACCGTTCTCGATATCGGCGGCCAGGACACCAAGGCCATTCAGGTTGATAAGCACGGCATCGTCGAGAGCTTTCAGATGAACGACCGCTGCGCCGCCGGCTGCGGCCGCTACCTGGGCTACATCGCCGATGAAATGAACATGGGCCTGCACGAACTGGGGCCGCTCGCGATGAAAGCAACCAAGACGGTGCGCATCAACTCGACCTGCACCGTGTTTGCCGGCGCCGAACTGCGCGACCGGCTGTCGCTGGGTGACAAGCGCGAAGACATCATGGCCGGACTGCACCGCGCCATCATCCTGCGAGCCATGTCGATCCTCGCCCGCTCGGGCGGCATCCGCAACGAATTCACCTTCACCGGCGGCGTCGCCAAGAACGAGGCCGCGGTCAAGGCACTCAAGGATCTCGTCCGCGAAAACTACGGCGAGCTGACCCTCAATATCAACCCCGAGTCGATCTACACCGGTGCGCTCGGCGGGGCGACCTTCGCCTGGCGCGCCGTGGTCGAGGAAGGCAAAACAGCGGAGGCGAGGACATGAGCGCCAAGCAGGGGCCCCGCGCAGCGTGGATGCGACAGCAGCGAATGGCCTCGCGAGCCGACAGCTCGGTGTCTAAAACAGCAACCATCCGATCGGAGGCGAGGACATGAGCGCAATTACCAGCATTGGCATCGACATCGGCTCCGGCGCGGTCAAGACCGTACTGTTCCGCCAGGAGGGCGGCAAGACCGAATGGGTGGCCAAGCGCGTAGAGCGCATCCGCCAGCGGATCGCCATGGACCTTGCCCGCTCGAGCTACGAAGAGGTTCTGGAGGAAGCGAAGCTCAAACCGGAGGATATTCAGTACACCGCGACCACCGGCGAGGGCGAGAACGTCAAATTCGCCACAGGACATTTCTACTCCATGACCACGCATGCGCGCGGCGGCGTGTTCCTGTGCCCCGAGGCCAAGGCGGTGGTCGACATCGGCGCGCTCAATGGCCGCGCCATCTTTGTCGATGAACGCGGCAAGGTGCTCGCCTCCAAGATGACCAGCCAGTGCGCCTCGGGATCCGGCCAGTTTCTGGAGAACATTTCGCGCTACCTGGGCGTGGCGATCGAGGAAATCGGCCCGCTGTCCAAGACCTCCCAGACTCCCGAAAAGCCGAGTTCGATCTGCGCCGTGCTGGCCGAGACCGACGTCATCAACATGGTCTCGCGCGGCATTGCCACCGCCGACATCCTGAAGGGAATCCACCTCTCGATGGCATCGCGCCTGGCCAAGCTGCTCAAGGTCACCGGGATCACCCAGGGCACCGTGCTGCTCACCGGGGGGCTCGCGCTCGATGTCGGCCTTCTGGCCGCGCTGCAGGAAGAACTGGTCACCGAAAAAATAACCGGCATCCAGGCCATGAGCCACCCCGACTCGATTTACGCCGGCGCCATAGGCGCCGCAATCTGGGGCGCCTTCCGCCATCGCAAGCTCGCCGAACTTGAAGCCCTTGCCGCGGTCTGAGGCCGCATTTTCAATGCAATTTCATTCACCACAAGGAGAAAAAACATGGCACTGATGATTACCCAGGATTGCACCGAATGCGACGCCTGCGCGCCCGTTTGCCCCAACGAAGCAATCACCAAGGGCACGCCGTACGTGATCGACGCGCTTAAATGCACCGAATGCGTGGGCGCTGAAGACGAGCCGCAATGCAAGCTCGTTTGCCCGGCCGACTGCATCCCCGAGAATCCGGACTTCAAGGAATCCAACGAGGAACTGCTGGCCAAATACGCCCAGCTGCACACCTGAGCCTGTCTCCAGGTGGGCAGGCCGTGCAATTTCGCAGGCAGATCAGCCGCAAGCTTCACGAGGAGCATGAGACTGTGATCGCGCTGCTCTCGCGCCTCGAACAGGCGCCGGCGAACGACCTGCTGGAGAAAAACATGAAAATGCGCCCTGTCGACTACTTGCATCAGTTCTACGCGGACAACGCCGCCGAATGCGCGGCGATCTGCGCGGGCAACGCGCGGCGACTGCAGAACTCGCCTGCGCAACAGTGAACGGACCGGTGGCCGCCCCATGACGTCTGCGGACTTAAAGGACACCACCGCCATAGTGATCCGCCCGGTCGAAGCGGCCGACCTGGGTCAGGTGATTGCCATCGATGCGGAAAGCACCGGTATTCAAAAAACCGATTACTGGTACGAACTGTTCCATCGCTTCGGCACCGGGCACTCGCGCCAGCGCTTGTTTCTGGTCGCCGAATCGGAGGGCACGATCCAGGGCTTCATCATCGGCGAGGTGAGGGACTGGGAGTTTGGCTCACCGTCCTGCGGCTGGGTATTCGCCATCGACGTGCGCCCGGGCGCCCGACTGGCCGGGCTGGGCACGAAACTGTTCGATTCAATATGCGCCGGGTTCCGGCACGCCGGTGTCGATACAGTACGCACCCAGGTCTCGCGCGACAACAACCTGATGCTGTCGTTCGTGCGCAGCCAGGGCATGATGGCAGCGCCGGTCATAACGCTGGAAATGAGCCTCGATTGAAGCTGCAGATGGCCACCAGCCTTGCGCTGTACAGCACGCTGGAATTCGCGGCGAATCCGGGGCGTCCGGTGACTGCAGCCGAAATCGCCGCCAAGTACGGCGTATCGCTTCACCACCTGTCGAAAGTCCTGGCAGACCTGGCCCGCGCCGGATTGCTCGATTCGGTGCGCGGCGTCGGCGGGGGCTACCGCTTCGCCGGCAACCCCAAGCGCCTGACGCTGCTCGACGTGATCGAACTGTTCGAGCAAACCGTCGAATCGGGAAACGGCAACGGGGAGCGCAACGAGGTGGAAACCGCGCTTGCGCAAGTGCTATCGGAAATCGACGAAATCACCAAAGCGACTTTCGGGTCGATCACCATCGAGACGATGCTCAAGCTGGTCGAGAAGCATCGCAACGCGGGCAGCCCGGTGGCGGAAAAGATGCAGCGCTAGAAATTCTGCAACAGGCGCAGCTTTTTGGGCGGCCCTTATTGGACTACTTCAACGCTACCAGGCAACTCTTTTTACCGCCGACAGGCGTCGCCCGAGTCAGGCGATGGTTTCCATAATTATAAACAATTATTGTTTTATACCGATACTTGACATATATCGTATGTCGATTTCAATTTAATATTGGGATAATAACGCGCGGCAAAAGCCTCGCCGCGCTGCTTCCAACATGCGGCGCGCGCTTTATGGGACGTCGGTGTCATCCAGCAGCAGCCTGGCGCCATGCGCCAGTCATCGCCTGCCGCCTTCGGCCGCCAACTTCTCGGCAATCATCACGCGCAGATCGCGCCGCAATACTTTTCCCGCCGGGCTCATGGGAAATTCACTGACCAGTTCCAGGCGCTCGGGCAGCTTGAACTTGGCGATGCCGCGCTCGGTCAGGAACGAGCTCAACTCCTTGAAGTCGAGCGTGGCGCCCTCGCGCAGCATCACGAAAGCACAGGCCTTCTCGCCGAACACCGCGTCCGGCATCGACACCACGCACGCGGAATGCACCGCGGGGTGCGCGACGATGAAATTCTCCACTTCCTCGGAGCTGATCTTTTCTCCGCCGCGGTTGATCAGGTCTTTCTTGCGTCCCTCGAGATAGATGTCGCCATCCACCAGACGCACCACGTCGCCCATCTTGTAGAAACCATCGGCGGTAAAGCCGCTTGCATTCACCGCCGGCGAATCGTAGTAACCGCGGATCGTGTAAGGCCCCCGGCACGCCAGCTCGCCCAATTGGCCGAGCGGCACCTCGTTCTCGTCGTCGTCGATGACCTTGATTTCATCGGCATCGCATACCGGACGGCCCGAACTGTGCATGCGCACATACTCGGAGGATCCCCTGGGTACGATGTTGATAAGGCCTTCGCCGCAGCCGAAATTTTCCAGGTAGGTGCAGCCAAAGCGCTCCTCCACACGACGGCGCATCTCGGGCGGGAGCTTGGCCCCGCCGCTGAAAAACACGCGCAGCGAGTGCAGGTCGTAGCGTTTGTCCGCGTCCGAGGCGAGCCAGCGCGACACCAGCGGCACCGCGCCACCCACGTGGGTCACGCGCCACTCCTGCACCAGCGAGCACACCGTATCCGCGTCGCTGGCGCCGGCGATGATGACGGTGCCCCCGACCAGGAAAACTCCGCAGACGCCCGGACACCCCAGCGTGTAGTTGTGCGCCATCGGCGCGATGGCCAGATATATGGTGTCGCTGCCATAGCCGGCCACTCGCCCGGTTTCGCGGAAATTGCAGACATAGTCATCATGCGTGCGCGCGATCAGCTTGGGCAGCCCGGTGGTGCCGCCTGAGAGCAGCATGAAGGCGACTTCGGAGGCGCGCGGTCCCGCCGGCAGTACCGCGGGGGCCGACTCGGCGCGCGCCAGCAACTCGCTCACGGCGAGCTGCCCCGGGCCCGCCTCGCCGAACACGATCACCGAGCGCAGCGCGGGATAATCTTCGGCGACTTCCACGGCGAGTTGCCGGTAATCGAAGTCACGCACCGCCTCCGGAATGAGATACGCCACCGCTCCCGCATTTTTCAGGAAGTGCGCAATCTCGTTGCGCCGGTGTGCCTGCAAGGCCAGCACGGGGATGACGCCGATGCGCGTCAGCGCGAAAAATGCCGCGATCATCTCCAGCCCGTTGGGCAACTGGAACACCACCCGTTCGCGCGGCTGCAGGCCCGCGGCGAGGAATGCCGCCGCCAGCCGCTCGACGTAAGCGATGAGCGCCGCGTAAGTGACCTGACGCTCGCCATCGACAATCACTATCTTGCCCGGATCGCGGCGCATCGCGCGCTCCAGCATGCCGAAAAGCGTGATGCCTTCCCACAACCCGGCCTCGCGATAGCGGCGCGCGAATTCCTCCGGCCAGGGAACGAACCCCGGCAGGAGATCGGGACGGTTCGAGGGGACCACGCGCTCGTGGCGCGGAATGTCCAGCACGATCTCGTTGCTGGGACCGCTCGCCAGGCCAAAGGCGGTGCAGGCGCGAACGAAATAGCGATATTGCGCCCCGGCCAGCACCGTTTGATCGGTCCAGCGGGTGACCTTCACCGCGTCAGCCAACTGCGGCGGGGACGCCGCATCGGAACGGAATACGTTGTAGTACACCGCGCCTGGCGCCTTTTTCCAGCGCAGCAACACCCGACCGTCCTTGAAGTCCGCAGTGAGCAGGGGCTCACTGCCGGCATCCGCCCCGCCCTGCGGCCATCGTGGTGCGGGCTCACCACCGGCGTCCGGCGGCGCCTGGATCGTTCCCTGGGGCCAGAGGTGGCAAACCACGGTCTGGTGGGTGCCATCCAGCGCCTTGCAGACATTGCAGTAATCGCATTGAACCACGCGGTCGAATTCACCCTTCTTGACCTTTCTGGGCCAATCCGGATCGGCAAGCAGGCCGCGCGCAATTCCAACGATGTCGGCGCTGCCGCCGGCAATCACACTCTCGGCCAGCGCCGGCTCCGAAATCTTGCCGGCGATGGCCACCGGCGTGGTCAGGCGATGCTCCAGCAGAAAAGCCTTGACCTCGTGCGCAATCGGCACATGCAACCCCTGCGGATAGCCCTCGCCTGGCATGCAGCGGTCACCCGAATAGCCGGTATAGGGATAGAGCACCTGCCCCTCGGCGTGTACCGCGTCCTCGAACTTCCCGCCCGCGGACATCGACAGATAATCGAAGCCCAGCTGCGCCAGCCTGAGCGCGATCAACTTGGATTCGCGTACGGTATAGCCGTCCTTGATGAACTCCTCGCCGTTGAAGCGTATGCCAACCGGAAAGTCTTCGCCCGCCTTGCTGCGCACGTTCTCGATGACGCGCTCGATGAGTCGCAGCCTGCCTTCGAGCGTTTGCCCGCTGTACTGATCGGTGCGCGCGTTGCTGCGCGACAGGAAAGACGACAGGGTGTAGGCGTGCGCGGAATGCAGCTCGGCGCCGTCGAACCCCGCCTCGCGCGCGCGCGCCACGGCGTCACCGAACTGCTCGACGATGAGGTCGATCTCCTCCTCGGTCAGCATGTCCACGGTTTGCCGCCAGCCCGAGCGCGCCACCTTGAGGAAATGGATGATCTGGGGCACGATTTTCGAGTCGGATGCCTGGTGTACGCGACTGGTCAGCCGCCGCAGGCCCGGGATGTAACGGTCATCGGAAATGCGCAGCAGAGGTCCGGATTTCACCTGGTGCACCGCCATGGCCTCCACCACGATGAGACCCGCGCCACCGAACGCATAGCGCTCGTAGCGCTCGATAATGGCGTCGGTGACGTAGCCGTCTTCCTTGCAAAGGTGCGTCACCATGGCGGGCACCATGACCCGGTTGGGAATCACCATGCCACGGATATTGAATTGCTCAAAAAGCTTCACAGGCTTTCCTCCTTGTTACTGCCTGGCGGCGTCACGCCACGATGACTTGCTCGATTGCTGATAGGTGGCGGGTGCAATCAGTTGGCCGCCGCAAGCTCCAATATCAGCCTGCGGGCATAGGCGGTGGCGACCTGGCGCCGGTAATTGGAGGTGGTCACGGTGGTGCGTTGCGGGCTTGCCTGTCGCTGCACCAGTTTTCCCACTTTGTCGGCGAGAGCCTCGTCGACGCTTGCGCCGCGGCACTCCTCGGTCCCGGTGAGCAGCATGGGCTGTGAATTGGTACCGGTCAGCGCCACATGCAACTCGGCGACGCGTCCTTCGCTCATGCGAAGCGCCATGGCAACCCCGGCAAGCGGAAAATCAATGGCACCGCGCACGCGCGCCTTGCGATAGGCCACGCGCATGCCCGCGGCGGGCAGCGGCACGCTGACTTCCGAGACGAACTCGCCTTGCGCGAGGGTCAGATGATGCGCGCCGTCTTCCTGGTACAAACCGGCCAGGGGCATGCGCCGCACGCCCGCCGCTCCCGCGACGGCGATGCCGGCCTGCAATACCAGCAGCACCGGCGCAAGGTCGCCGCTGTATGCCGCGTGGCAGCGCTTGCCCTGGGGCGCCACATGACAGATATCGCCGCGGTACTTCAGGCAATAGCCATTGGAACTGCGCCAGGTTTCGTTCTGATTGTAGTAGACGCAACGCGTATCGAGACACAGATTCCCGCCGATGGTGGCAACGCTGCGGTGCGAGGGTCCGGCCACGGTCAGCGCGGCTGCGGCAAGCGCCGGCAGTTTCGCGCGCACGGCGTCATCCGTGGCCAGGCGCGCGACGGTGACACCGGCGCCAAAGCGCATCTCCTTGGCCGAAACCTCGATCCGGTCCATGCCGGAAACGCGCTCCAGCGATATCAGCGCCGCCGGACTCCCGAGTCCGAGGCGCAGGTTGGCAATCAGCGCGGTACCGCCTGAGATCACGCGGGCCTCCGGTTCAGCGGCCAGCTGACCCACGGCCTCCTCGATGCTCTCGGGACGGCGCAATACGAATTCCTGAAGCCGTGCCATCAGCTTGCCCCCCCTAATGCCGACTTGAGCCGCTCATCGCGGCGACGCGCCTGAATCGCCGCAAGCACGCGATCGGGCGAGAGCGGCAATCCGGGCAGGCGCACGCCGATCGCTTCGGCGACCGCTGCCGCGAGCGCCGGAGGAATGCTCCCCAGCGAGCTTTCGCTCGCCTCCTTGGCGCCCATGGGCCCATTGGGCTCGTAGGCTTTGATGATCTTCACTTCAATGGGGGGCGATTCGACGATGGTCGGCACGCGATAATCCAGGAGATTGCCGCGCATCGGCCGGCCGTCCATGAATTCGGTTTCCTCGCACAGCGCCTGTCCCATTCCCATCCAGACCGAACCCTGCACCTGGCCTTCGACAGACAGCGGGTTGATGGCGACGCCGCAATCCTGCGCCACCCACATTTTTTCAACCTTTATCTCGCCAGTGTCCTCGTCGACCGACACCTCGACCACCGATGCGGCATACGAATACGCCGGGCTCGGACCCACGCCGGCGCCACGGTACTTGCCCCCCTGCAATTCAAGCGGCACGGTGTAGGTGCCGCGCGCGGTGAGCGGCCCGGTGACCTCCAGCGCGCTCTTGACGACGTCGCGATAGGAGGCCATGCGGTCAGTGCCGGTGACGAGATAGGCCTCGCCCAGACATTCGACCTCCTCGACGCCCACCTCCAGGCGTTTGGCCGCCGCCGCAACCAACTGGCGCTTGAGTTCCTCGGCAGCCGCAAGCGCCGCGTTGCCGACCATGAGCGACACGCGCGAGGAGTAGGAGCCGTTGTCCTTGGGCGTGAGCGCGCTGTCGCCCGCGATGACGCGAAACCGCGACAGCTCCAGGCCCAGCACTTCGGCGGCAATCTGCGCGAGCAGCGTGGAGGAACCCTGCCCGATATCGGCCGCGCCGGTGAGCAGCGTGATCGAGCCATCGAAGTCAAGGCGCAGATTCACGGTGGCATGCGGCTCGCCGGTCCAGTGCACCGGCTTGGCCGCGCCCGAAATGAAATGCGAGCACGCCACCCCCAGGCCGCGGCCGCGCGGCAGCTTGCCCTTGCGGCTGCGCCATCCGGAGGCCTCCTCCACCCAGTCCAGGCAGGCGGCCAGTTCACAGGTGCTCACCTTCAGCTCGTTCATCGTCTGGTACGGCGCGACAAAAAGATTGGCGCGGCGCACCGCGAACGCATCCAGGCCGAACGTCGCAGCCATCATGTCCATCAGCGACTCGAAGGCGTGGCGCATGTCCACGCCGCCGTGGCCGCGCATCGGTCCGCAGGGTGGCGTGTTGGTATAAACGCGAAAGCCGCGGTAGCGGACCGCCGGCATGCGATAAAGCGTGTGCAGCAGCGCCCCCGCGTACAGGATGGTGATGATGCCGTAGCCGGCGCTCGCTCCGCCGCGCTGCACCACCTCCGCCTCGACCGCGGTGATCTCGCCGCTCTTCTTCATGCCGATCTTCAGGCGTATGTCGGTCTCGGGTCGCGCCCGGTGGATGGTGAAGGTCTCGGCGCGCGAGAGCTGCAGTTTCACCGCGCCGCGCGCCGCACGCGCCAGCAGCGCCGCGGTCACCTCGAAGGGCAGCGTCTCGGTGCGGTGACCGAAGCCGCCGCCGACGAATGGCTTGATCACCCGCACGTCGGCCGGATCCATCTTCAGGCATTCGGAAATCGTCAGGTGCACGTAGTACGGCACCTGTGATACCGACTGCACGGTGAGCCTGCCGCTTGAGGGCTCGAATTCCGCCACCGCGCAATCCGGCTCGATCTGCCCGTGCGCCACTTCCGCGTAGTGGAAGCTCTCCTCGCGCACCAGGTCCGCCGCGGCGAATCCGGCATCGACGTCGCCAAAGGAATTGCTGACCTCGCGCTCCATGTTGCCGGGCTTGTTCGCATGCAGCAGCACCGCGTCGGGCGCGCGCGCCTCGGCCGCATGCGTATAGACGGGCAGCAACCGGTATTCGACCTCGATCAATGCGAGCGCGGCGAGCGCGGTCTGCTCGTCATCGGCTGCGACCGCCGCAACGGCCTCGCCCCAATAGAGCACCTTGCCGCGCGCCAGCGGGTACTCGTTGCGGGCAATGGGGAGGATGCCAAAGGGCACGTCACAATCGTCGCCGGTGATGACCGCGCGCACACCGGGCAGCGCCCGGGCGCGCGATACGTCGATGCTCACGATCTCGGCGTGCGCGTGCGGGCTGGGCAGGATGACACCCGTCAACGCCTGCGTCGCGGCAAGGTCCGCGGTATAGCGCGCACGGCCGGTCACTTTTTCGATGCCGTCGATCAGCGGCTGGCGCCGGCCGACCGGGTGCGCGGCAATTGTCGCGCCCATGGGTTTCGGGGAAAGAATTTCGCTCATGGCTCGCACGCTGCCTTTACCGACTCGATGATTTTTACGTAGCCCGTACAGCGGCAAAGATTTCCGGAAAGCGCCTCACGGATGGTTTCTTCGCTCGGACTGGCGTTGCGCCGCAACAGCGCTTCAGCCGCCATGATCATCCCCGGCGTGCAGAAACCGCACTGGGTGCCGAGTTTTTCGTGGAATGCCTGCTGCAGCGAAGAGAGCGTGCCGCCTACGGCAAGCCCTTCGATGGTCTCGACGCGCTTGCCATCGCAAGTCGCCGTGAGCGTCATGCAGGCCAGTCGCGGCTCGCCGTCGATCAGCACGGTGCAGGCGCCGCATTCGCCGCCGTCGCAACCGCACTTGGTGCCGGTCAGAGCGGCGGTCTCGCGAACATAGTCGATCAACAACAGGTTATCAGCTACCGCATCCTCGCGGCGCTTCCCGTTGAGCCAAAGCGAAACAAGTCGTTTCATCGGGGTACTCCCGTCCAGGAGGTGGGCTGCGGCGCCCCGCCCTCGTTGACCGGTGCGCCTGCCTGAGCCTGGCGCAGCCTGAAGCGCTGCAGCTTTCCGGTTTCGGTACGCGGCAGCGAATGCACGAATTCGATGGCGCGCGGATATTTGTATGGTGCGATGTGGCGCTTGACATGCTCCTGCAGTTCCGCCGCAAGGCCTTCATCCTCGCTATAGCCGAGCTTGAGCACGACAAACGCCTTGGCGATCTGGCCGCGATGCTCGTCGGGCCAGGACACGACGCCGCATTCGGCCACCGCCGGGTGCGACAACAGCGCGTTCTCCACTTCCGGACCGGCAATGTTGTAGCCCGCGGAGATGATCATGTCATCGACGCGTGCCTGATAGAAAAAATATCCGTCAGCGTCCATCAGGTAGGCATCTCCAGTGACATTCCAGCCGTCCTGCACATAATCCAGCTGCCGCTCATCGGCGAGGTAGCGGCAACCGGTCGGCCCCTTGACCGCCAGCCGGCCCACCGTGCCAGGGGGCACCGGATGGCCCTCGTTATCCAGCACCGTGGCGCGATAACCGGGAATGGGCTTGCCGGTCGCACCGGGGCGAATGGCCTCGCCCGCGGCGGCAATGAATATGAAGCTCATTTCCGAAGCGCCTATGCCGTCGACAATCCTCAGCCCGGTGGCGTCCTCCCAGGCGCTGCGCGTGGTTACCGGGAGTGCCTCGCCCGCGGATACGCAGGCCCTCAGGCTGGACAGGTCGTAGCCTGCGGCAAGGGCGGTCATGGCCCGGTACATGGTGGGCGCCGTATACAACACGGTGACCCCCAGTCGCTGCACGGTCTCGAGCAGCGACTCCGGCGTGTACTGTTCGATCAACACCGTGGCCGCCCCCTGATGCGCGGGAAACAGGAACATGCCGCTGAACCCGTAGGTAAAGGCGAGCGGCGGCGTCCCGGCGACGATATCGTCGGCTCGCGCATCCAGCACATGCTTGGGAAAGCAATGACACACGGCCAGCAGGTCGCGATGAAAATGCATCGTTCCCTTGGGAACGCCGCTGGTGCCCGAGGTAAATGCGATCAGCGCCACGTCGTCCTCGGCCGTCGGCACGTTGCTGAAATCGCCCGGTTTGCGGCTCGATCGCTGCTCGATCGAATCCGATTCGTCGTCCCCGAAATATGCAATCTGCGTCAGTTCGGGGCAGCCGTCGCGGGCGCCTTCGACTTCCATGGTGAGGCGCCGGTCGCACAGGGCGTGCGTGATGCGCGCCTTGCGCACCACCTGCGCCAGTTCACGCGCGCGCAGCAACGGCATGGTGGGTACGGCGACACCGCCAGCCTTGAGCACTGCGAACAGGCACGCCGCGAGCATCGGGCCATTGGGCGCGGGCAGAAGCACCCTGTTTCCCGGCACCAGCCCCATATCCTCGACCAGCACGCGGGCGATGCGGTTGGCCTGCTCGAACAATTGACGATAGGTCCACGATCCCGTGCGCGTATGGATGGCCACGCGCTCGCCGCGTCCTTCGGTGACATGCCGGTCAAGCAGAACTTCGGCGCAATTGACGCGCGGCGGCGAACGCAACTCGGGCGCCTCGAAAATCAGTTCCGGCCACTGCTCGCGCGGCGGCAGGTGGTCGCGGGTGAAAGTGTCGGTATGCGCGGTGTAACTCATGGCTTGTCGTCTGCCTCGGCTGCGGACAGCAGTTGCCGGGCGATGATCAGCTTTTGCACTTCGGTCGCGCCTTCGTAGATCCGCAATGCCCGGATTTCGCGGTACAGGCGTTCCACCGGATGCCCGCTCACCACCCCGAGTCCGCCGAACATCTGCACGGCGGAGTCGATAACCTGTTGTGCCGATTCCGTCGCGTACATCTTGCCCATCGCGGCCTCGCGCGTGATGGCTTTTCCCGTGGTATCGCGGGTCCAGGCCGCGCGATAGACCAGCAGCGCGGCCGCGTCGACGGCGGTGGCCATGTCGGCCAGTTTGGCCTGGGTCATCTGGAAGTCTGCCAGCACCTGACCGAACATGTGCCGCGTGCGCGCGTAGCCGATCGCTTCGCGCAGGGCACGGCGCGCGAAGCCGAGTGCGGCCGCGCCCACGCTGGTGCGAAACACGTCCAGCGTGCGCATGGCGACCTTGAACCCCTCGCCCGGGGAACCGAGCATCCTGTCGGCCGGCACGCGACACCCGGACAGGCGCAGCGTTGCCATCGGGTGTGGCGCGATGATGTCGATGCGCTCGTCGGCGTTGATGCCGGGCGTGTCGGCGTCCACCACGAACGCAGACAGGCCGCGGGTGCCGGCGGCTTCGCCGGTTCGGGCGAAAAGCACGTAAAAATCCGCTATGCCGCCATTGGAGATCCAGGTCTTGACGCCGTCCAGGACATAGCTGTCGCCCTCGCGCCGGGCGGTGGTCGCCATGGCTCCGACATCCGAGCCGGACTCGGGCTCGGAGAGCGCAAACGCGGCAATCGCCTCGCCACGCGCAACACGTGGCAGGTAATTCGCCTTCAAAACGGCATTACCGGCCAGCGAAATCGCGCCGCTGCCAAGGCCCTGCATCGCGAAGGCGAAATCCGCCAATCCCCCATGAAAAGCGAAACATTCGCGCAGCAGGCAGATCGAGCGCAGGTCCAGCGCTCCGACATCCTCGCCGGGGACGGCATAGGCAAGCCAGCCTGCGGCACCCATTTCGCGCACCAAGCGGCGGCACACGCCGTCGGCGTCGGCGTCATGGGTCCATTCTCCCAGGGCTTCGCCCGCCCACTGGGCCGCACGCAAGGCCAACTGCCGGTGGGTATCGGCGAAAAATGGCCAGGCGAGCGCCTCGGCTCCTTGCACCGCGCCGACCCTTCGCGAGCCGAGCGCATTTTTTGCCATCGACTGCTGCGATTTATCCAATTTTGCCACCAGTTGAATACCCGTTCAAAGCATTGAACACTTATTCAAACCGGATGTCAATAGGGTGTTTAATATGCTGTTTTAGGCAAAAAAAGCATAGGCTTGACAGCGCTGGGCGGTTCTGAAATAATTAGTGAATGAACGTTCGTTCAATCGATGAAATGCTAGTCGATTGCGGTGTGCAAATCCACCAGAAAGCGAGACCGCGATGCTGAAACTTGAGTGCACTAACCGGGTCGCCTGCCTGACTCTGGACAGGGCGCCGGTCAATGCCATCAATGCGGACTGGCTGGTGGCTTTCGGGCGTGTGCTCGACGAACTCGCCGGCCGCGAGGACTGGCACGTGCTGCATATCAGAAGCAGTCAGAAGGTTTTTTGTGCCGGCGCGGACCTGGCGGAAATGCGCGGTCGTTTCAACGCGGCGGACGGCGTCGATGCGATGGTCGGCGCGGCCGAGGCCATGCAAAAACTTTTCGCGCGCATCGAAGCCCTGCCGCAGGTGACGCTTGCCGAGATCGGCGGCGCCGCCCTGGGCGGAGGAATGGAACTAGCGCTGGCCTGTGACCTGCGCATCGCCGCGTCCGAGGCGAACCTGGGTCTGCCCGAGGCACGCCTGGGCCTGATCCCCGGCGCGGGCGGCACGCAGCGCATGACCAGACTGGCCGGCACGGCCATCGCTTCCCGCATGATCCTCACCTGCGAGATGGCCAACGGCGCGACCGCCCAGGCGCTCGGCCTGGTCCAGTGGTCGGCACCGGGATCCGAACTGGCCGCGCGGGCGGCACAAATCGCCGCGGGAATCGCCGCTTTGCCGGCGGCGGCACTGGCCGCCTGCAAATCCTGCATCAAGGCAGCACACGATCCGTCGCGCGACGGATACACCGAAGAGCTCGCCGCCTCGCGGCAGCTTTATGGCAACGCCGCCACGCGCGAGCGCGTAGCGGCTTTTCTCGCGGGCGCCGCGCGGCCCAAAAACATTGACAAGGAGTAATCATGAATCTGGAAAACAAGACAGCGGTAGTCACCGGCAGCGCCTCGGGTATCGGCAAAGCAACCGCAAAACTGCTTGCGGCCAACGGCGCACATGTTTTCGTCGCCGACATCAATGAACAGGCGGGCGCAGCCGTTGCCAGCGAAATCAAGGCGGCGGGCCACAAGGCGGAATTCCTTGCGCTCGACGTCACCGATGTCGCATCCATCGCCCGGTTCGCCGAGCAGGCCCTGAAATCAACCGGCCGTGTCGACATCCTGGTCAACGTGGCCGGCTGGGGCCGCACCGAGCCCTTTGTCAAGAACACCCCGGAATTCTGGGACAAGTTGATGGCCATCAACCTTATGGGGCCGATTCGCCTGACGCGCGCGCTGATCCAGCCCATGTACGACGCTGGCGGTGGCAAGATCGTCAACGTCTCCAGCGACGCCGGCCGTGTCGGCAGCCTTGGCGAGACGGTGTATTCGGCCGCCAAAGGCGGATTGATTGCGTTTACCAAAGGGCTTGCCCGCGAAGGCGCGCGCTTCAACGTCAATGTCAACTGCGTCTGCCCTGGTCCTACCGACACGCCGCTGATGGCGGCGGTGCCGGAAAAAGTTCACGAGGCAATCGTGAAGGCCATCCCGTTCCGGCGCCTCGGCAAACCCGAGGAAGTGGCCGAGGCCATCCTGTTCTTCTCCGGATCGGGCTCCAACTTCGTCACCGGACAGGTGCTGAGCGTCAGCGGCGGCCTGACCATGGTCGGCTGATGCCCGCACACGCCATGCCCGCATAGCCACCCACCCATTCACCAATGCTAGAGAGGATCACCCCATGAAGACGCAAGACCTGTTCGCCCCCGCCAATGTCGACTTCACCCGTTTCGAACCCAAGCATTTCGGCTGGCGACTCGACGGCAAGGTTGCCACCATTACGCTCAACCGGCCCGAGCGCAAGAATCCGCTGACCTTCGAGTCGTACGCCGAGCTGCGCGACACATTCCGCAATCTGACCTACGCCGACAACGTGAAAACCATCGTGGTGAACGGCGCGGGCGGCAATTTCTGCTCGGGTGGCGATGTGCACGAGATCATCGGCCCGCTGGTCAAGCTCCAGGAAGAAGGCGACATGGGCGGTTTGCTCGCTTTCTGCCGCATGACCGGCGACCTGGTAAAGGCGATGCGCAAATGTCCGCAGCCTATCATTGCCGCGGTCGACGGCATATGCGCCGGAGCCGGAGCGATCGTCGCCATGGCCTCGGATCTGCGCTACGGCACGGCAACCAGCAAGGTGGCGTTCCTCTTCGTGCGCGTCGGGCTCGCCGGCGCGGACATGGGCGCCTGCAACATGCTGCCGCGCATCATCGGCTCGGGCCGGGCGTCTGAACTCCTGTACACCGGCCGCGCCATCGATGGCACGGAAGCGCAAAACTGGGGATTCTTCAACAAGCTGTGCGCCTCCGACACCCTGCTCAGCGAAGCCCAGGCTCTGGCACGCTCGATCGCCGACGGCCCGACGTTCGCCCATGCGATGACCAAGAGCTGCCTGCATCAAGAGTGGGCCATGGGCATCGACGATGCCATCGAAGCCGAAGCCCAGGCCCAGTCCATCTGCATGCAGACACTCGATTTCGGCAGGGCCTATCGCGCCTTTGCGGCAAAACAAAAGCCGGTGTTTGAAGGAAACTGAGACCTTGAAGGAATGCGCCCGGCCGGATTAAAGCCGGGAGCAGCAGGACCGCAGATCAGCGGGCGGCGGCGAGCCTAACGTTCTCGCGCCGTCCGCGTTCGGTCAATACCGGATTGAGCAGCAGCGCCAGGTTGCGGTCCGTATATTGTTCCACGGACATCTGGCCCTGGAAATGCCACGCCTTGAGCGCCCAGGCATGCGCGAACATCACAATCAGATACGTGAGCAGGCCCACGTCGGTCTTCTCGAACAGTCCCGCCTTGACGCATGAGCGCACCTCCGCCTCGATCAGCGCGTTGGTTTCGACCTCTTTCTGCATGATGACGCCGCGGCGCTTGGGGCTTACCGATTTTGTCTCCCGGTAAGCAAGTACGGTGGCGTCGATGTTGGCGTCGATGACACGGCAATAGGCGTGCACTGCCGCGCGGAAGCGCTCCAGCGGATCGGCGATGCCCTCGGTTGCCGCCGGAATTCGCTCCCGGTAGGAATCAAGCACGGTCTGCAATCCCAGGTAGAGCACGTCCTCCTTGTCACCGAAATATTGATAGACAAGGCCGGTGCTCAGGCCGGCGTGCTCGGCAATCTCGCGCACGGTGGTCGGGTGGTAACCGCGCTTGCCGAACAGTTCGATGGCCGCGGCCAGAACCTGGCTGCGCCGGCGCGCAACCAGCGCAGTGTCATCAACTTTGCTCTTGATGTTGGGCGGCATTGATTGTGAACTCATGGAATATTTCAGTTTTGAATAATCGTTTATCGGTGGGGGCAGGTCAACTTCAACTCGCTTTACCCGGGTGTACCGGGGCGCATCCGCCCTCGACCAGCCGTCATCGCGGAGCGCCGCGGCCGGCTCAGCGCGCGCGCCGCGTCTTGCGTTTGACCGGCGCTGGCGAGGCGACGCGCCGGCGCACCGGGGCGGCATGCCGGGAGGCGACCTTCTCGTTGGTGCGCCGCAGCCTCAGCGCCAGCGCCTTCATGACATCCAGGGCGAACGAGGGGTTCTCCTTCACCAGCGACTGAAACCGCACCTCATCGATCGGGAACACGCGCGCGTCGTTTTTGGCGCGTGCCGAGGCGCTGCGCGTTGCGTCATCGATCAACGCCATCTCGCCGATGAAAGCGCCGGGACGCGCCGTTTCCACGACCAGCCTGCCGACCACCAGTTCGATGTCGCCTTCGATAACCATGTACATCGCCGACCCTTGTTCCCCCTTGCGGAAGATGTACTCGCCTGCGGCGTACGTCTTGATTTCAGGCAAATCGCGAAAAAGATGTATCGATCCCATGTTATTTTTTCCATCCCCTGCTTCGATTCAGATTTGGAGCCGCCCGGATGGCGAATCTCCCTCCTCAATTGGCTTGTCCCGGTTGCCCCCAGCCCGCGGGGAGCGCTCATTCTACGGCTTGAGGCGTTTGCATTCCAGTATTCAAGAACCGGCGTGTCAGGGATGGGGGATTCTTCCCTCAATGCCCGCCTCCAGCAACCTCGCCAAGTCGCCGCAGGTACAGGTACAGATCGACCTGCCGAAGATGAACTCCATGCCATGCGCGAGGCGGTCATCGACGCAGCGGCCGAAAATCGCCCCGCCGACATCATCTCTTTGCATGGCTGGCTGCCGGTCAGGTCTTCACCGCGATGCCGTCCGGACGCGATTTGTCGAGCACCGTCATCGCGGTGGCGAGGATAGAGGACACATCGGCAAGGTTCGAGGGCACGATCATGGTGTTGTTGGTTTTTGCCAGGAAGGAAAAGGCGTTGACGTAGGCCTCGGCCACCTTGAGGTTGGCCGCTTGCTGCCCGCCCTCTTTTGACAGGGCCTCGGCCACGGCGACGACCGCCGCTGCGTTGGCATCGGCAATCAGGCGGATCGCCGTGGAGTCCCCCTGCGCCTTGTTGATGCGCGCGGTCTTTTCACCTTCGGACTTCAGGATGTCCGACTGCTTCTTGCCCTCGGCAATGTTGATGTCCTGCTGGCGCTCGCCCTCGGACTTGGCGATCACCGCACGCTTTTCGCGTTCCGCGGTGATTTGCTTTTCCATGGCGTGCAGGATGGATTGCGGCGGCGTGATGCTCTTGATTTCATAGCGCAGCACCTTGATACCCCAGGAGCGGCCGGCCTCGTCCAGCACCGAGACCACCTTGTGGTTCATCTCCTCGCGACTCTCGAAGCTCTTGTCGAGTTCCATCTTGCCGATCTCGGAGCGCAGCGTGGTCTGCGCAAGCTGGCTTATGGCATTGATGTAGTTCTCCGAGCCATAGGAAGCCAGGCGCGGGTCGGTCACCTGAAAATACAGCACGCCATCGACCGCCAGCTGGGTGTTGTCGCGCGTGATACAGGTCTGTTCGGGAATGTCCAGCGGCACCTCCTTCAGGGAGTGACGGTAGGCCACGCGGTCGATAAACGGAATGATCACGTTCAGGCCGGGCTCCAGAATCTCGTGGTACTTGCCCAGGCGCTCGACGATCCAGGCGTTTTGCTGAGGCACCACTCTCACGCCTTCGATGACGAACACGACCGCGAGCGCGATGATGAAAAAAGGTACCGCAAAGGCGCGCGTTTCGTCGATAGCGCCAATGGCGACGCTCATAATCAAAACACCGATTAGCTTGGCGAACATATTGCCTCCCGCTGAAAAATCCGGATGGATGCGATCGTGCCCCCCCCGCTTACGCGGGACGGACCTTGGATATCCTGAGTGTGCTGCCCTCTACGCCAACGATATAAAAAACCTCTCCGGCCAGGCCCTCGGCGGGACCTTCGATCAGGGCGTCCCACTGGGTGTCCCGATAGGTCACCCGCGCATGGCAAGCCTCCTGGCTCAACCAGGATTCGAACACCGCCTTCTGACCGACATCCAGGGAGGGCATCTGCTGCCTGGCGCTGCCTTTGCGCCATCGATACACCCAGACCACGCCTGCGGCGGCCACCACCGCGGCGCAAACAGCCTGCGGCCAGATACCCAGACCGGACCAGGCAACCGCGGCACCGGCAAATGCGGCGATGCCCAGAACCAGAAGAAAAAAGGTTCCGCTGACCAGTTCGGCAATGATCAGTGCAATCCCGGCGATCAGCCAGACAATATAGTCAGCCATAGGTTCCTCGCAGAAATTTGGCGCGATTCAACATGTCTCTCGCGGTGCGCAGCTATGCTACCGCAAAGGTGCCGGCGCGGTTCATCGCTGGCGGCGCGCTGCGCCTGGCGCAGCAGGAGCGCTTGAGGAGCCTCTTGCCGGGAGGCCGGATCGCGCACCCCGCGCGTCAATCGCGGGATCGCGACGGCAAGCTGCGATAATGAAAATCCTTCCAATCGGCATTACCAGCGCCCCCTGAGCTCCGCCACGATGTCAAAAGCCACTTATTTCAATCCCTTTTTCGTCAGCGCCCTGGTCTGGAATATTGCGCACGGCATGGGGGGTGTACTGGTGCCGCTGTACGCACTCCATCTGGGTATGTCCGGCGTGGCCATAGGCAGCCTGGTGGCGTTGCCGACGATATTGCAGGTGCTGTTCAACCTGCTCGGCGGGGCTTATGTCGACCGGCTCGGCCCGCGCAACATACTGCTGGGTTCCTGCCTCCAATTCATGCTGGGCAATGCGGTGTATTCATACTCTACCAGCTTCGCCGGTCTGGCCCTGGCCCAGTGCCTGTATGTCCTGGCAAGAGCAACCTTCTGGCCCGCGGCCTATTCGCTCGGCAGCCGCCTCGGCGGCGATCGCAACCGCAATCTGGGCTGGCTCAATTCGACCACCAACGCCGGGCAGATCGGCGGCACCGCATTGGGCGGCATCCTGATCGGGCTGTTCGGATTCCAGGTCTGCTTCTGGACGGCCGCGGGCACGCTGTTGGCGGCATTCCTGCTCGGACTCCTGATCAGCAGAACGCCTTCGGTGCAGCCGGCAAGCGGACAGACCGGCATCGTTTCCACTTACGCCAGGCTGGCCCGCGTACCGGGGATGTATTTCGCCATGGCCTGCGGCTACCTGTCGATCCTGCCGTTCACGCTGTCGTCTTCGTTTTATCCGATCCTGCTGGTGGGCGAAGGATTCTCCACGCAGGCCACCGGCTGGCTGCTGACACTGCGCGCATTCGGGTCGATCTTCGCGGGCATCGGCCTGGCGAAAACCGTGCAATCGCCCACCGGCCTGGCGGTGCCCTTGCGTTGCAGCCTGTTGATCTCGATTGCCATCGCAACCGCGGCAATGTCCGACAACCTCGGCATCATCGCGCTGTCGATTTTTGTTTTTGGCGCCGCCTCGGGCCTTGCCTCCATCTATTTTCAGCTGTTCGTCAGCGCCCTCTCCAACGCCTCGGACCGCGGATCCGCAATGTCTTTCGGCGGACTCGGATGGCAGGCCTCCAACGTCAGCACGCCGCTGCTGATGGGATTCCTGATGGACGGAATCGGCCTGCAGAACGCCTTCTATTTCATGGGCGCGTTGCTGCTGCTGCTCACAGTGCTGCTCCCCGCCCTGCACCGCTGGCTGGTGGCCTCGAGGACCCACCCCGATTCACGGTAACATTGCCGCATCTTTTCTTTTTCCGAGGGATCCTCATGTCACCCATGATGAAGTGGCCGCTGGTCGTGTTAGTCATCGGCTTGGGCATCGCCTTCTGGGATTACTCCCTGGCCAAGAAGAAAAAGGAAGGCTTCACCAGGGGCGACAAGGACCGGGTCATGGGGATTTTCTGGTTCAGCTTTGTTGCCGCCGCCGGTGTTGGCGCGCTGATCTGGCTTGCCCAGGACTTGGTGTAACACCGCGGTTCCCTCGCGACGGGACCGGTTCGTGACGGCCTGCTGCGTCTGGCCGCGCGCGCAATCTGTCGGCCCCTGCTAATGTTGCAACTTCGAATGACGAGGACAAACCATGAGCAAGACCCACACCATAGGACTGGTCACGCCGCAGTCGACCGACCGTGTACCAGCCGAGGGCGCGCAGATGTACCCCGATGTGAATTTCATCCCCAAGGGCGTGGGCGTTCGCGCCCTGACACCCGAGGGCTACGACCATGCCTGGGAGGGCATCATTCCTGCTGCGGAGCAACTGGCGTCGCAGCCGGGCGTGGAAGCCATCATGGTTGCCGGGACCTCGCTCACCTTTTACCGCGGCGCCGAAGAACATGCGCGCCTGCTGGAAAAGCTCAAGGCGATGACCGGATTGCCGGTGGGCACCATGAGCAGCTCGGTCGTCGCAGGACTGCAATCGGTGGGTGCCAAGCGCATCGCGGTCTGCACCGCCTATGGCGACGAAGTCAACCGGCGCCTCGGTAATTTCCTTTCGGACTCCGGATTTGAAGTGCTGGAGCTGGAGGGTTTCGGCATCACCCAGTTTGGCATGCCCGGCACCAAGACGGAAAAGGACATCATCGACCTGGCCGCAAAAGTGCATGCGGCCGCGCCCGAGGCGCAAGGCATGTTGATCTCCTGCGGCGGTCTGCGCACCCTGGGCGTTGCCAAGCCCATTGAAGACACGGAGGGCATACCCGTGGTGGCGAGCACGCCCGCGTGCTTCTGGGCGGCGATGCGGCTGGTGGGCGAGAGCGGGCGCTACCCCGGACACGGAAGACTGCTCGAGCAAAGCGACCGCCCAGCGGCGAGTTAGGATCGCGCGGCCAAAAACTCGCCGCGCTGCTTCCAACAGCCGGCGCAAGCTCTACACGACGGCGTTCTACAGGGATCGCGCGGCCAAACACTCGCCGCGCTGCTTCCAACAGCCGGCGCAAGCTCTACCCGACGGCGTTCTACCCTAGCCGGCCAAACGCCAGTCAGCCCCTGCCGCCCTCGATCGGATGCCCGGCTGCGGGTCGACAAGCTGACGGAATATCAGCATCGGGTGCGTTTTCAAATCCGCGAAAAATCCGGCTTCCGTTTTTCAAAAAAGGCGGCAAATGCTTCCTTGGCTTCGGGCGACTGCAGACACTGCGCGAACACCC
>CAIOLO010000106.1 GCA_903859155.1 uncultured beta proteobacterium | reverse complement strand
GCAGTCGCGCGTGTTCCTGCCCTTCAGCCAGGCCGATGCATCGACCGCCCGCCGCTTTGGCGGCACCGGGCTGGGGCTTGCCATTTCACGCACGCTCGCCGAAGGCATGGGCGGACGCATCGAGCTTGCCAGCGAAGTCGCCAAAGGCAGCACTTTTACGCTGTGGCTGCCGTATGCGCCGGCCGGCGAAAGCAGCGCGCCGGCGAACGCCGCCGATGCGGTGCCGCTTGAGCGCGACGAATTCCTCGGCGCCAGAGTTCTGGTCGCCGAGGACAATGCCATCAACCGCGAGGTCATCGGCCAGCTGCTGCGCCACGCCGGCATCGAGGTGACACAAGCCGGCAATGGCCGTGAAGCCTTGCAGTTGCTCGAGCGCAGCCGCGCCACCCTCGACCTGATCATCATGGATGTGCAGATGCCTGAAATGGATGGCCTGACGGCAACGCGGATTTTGCGCGGCGAGGCCTGCCATTTGCCGATCGTGGCGCTCTCCGCCGGCGTATCCGCGGCCGAGCGCGATGCCTGCCAATCGGCCGGCATGAGTGATTTCCTCGCCAAGCCTGTCGATGTCGGCGATCTGGCCGCGGTGCTCACCCGCTGGCTGCCGCCGCGCAAAGCCCCCGCCGCTGCGCAGACTGCGCCTCCCTCGCGGGCGGCAGCGCCGGACACCGACTTTCCGGGTCTCAGCCTCGAAGACGCACTGCCGCGCTTCCTGGGCAGACGCGAGCTGCTCGCCTGGGCACGCGACACGCTAGTGGATCGGCACCGGGACAGTCCCGCACATCTGCTTGAATTCGCCGCGACGGGCCAGTGGCAGGAAATGGCTCGCATGGTCCACTCGCTGCGCGGTGAAGCCGGAAACATCGGCGCCAACGATCTCGCTGCACGCGCCCGGGCGCTGGAGGAAGAGTTGAAAACTGCGGATGCAAGCCGCATGGTCCCGATGATCGAGTCGATGCGCGCCGCGATCGAAAAGTTGCTGCCAACAGCAAGCAGCCGGTCCTGAGTCCTACCGCTTGCAGTCCCCGTAGATTGCTACTGAATGACTCGGCGGTAACGCGATGCCGGCGTGGCTTGCGGTTCTGCGACTTTTCCGGCTATGCCGGCATTGCCCTTGCCGCTTATGTAGGCCTCGGCCCACCCGAGCATGAGAAAAAATGCCGGGACGACGTTCTCGCCCAGATAAACCGTGACCAATGAAATGAAGAACGCGATGAGGATGCCAAGAAACGTGAAGGCCAGCGAACAGGCTTCGGGCGGTTCGGACATCCCCTTGAGATACAGGCGCAGCGACATCCAGGCCATCAATGCCAACAGCAGCGCCGTGGCGAGCACACCGTGCATCAGGGAAAGCAGCAGATAGTAGTTGTCAATGGATGCCATGCCGGGTATTTTTGGCCAGGTGTTCCTTCCCCAGCCAAGCCAGGCGTGGTCGAGCGCGATCGCATAATACTTCTCGAACAGCACCTTGCGATACATCGCGGTTTCCTGCGACAGGGTCATTTCCGCACCCGGGGTGACGTCAAGATAGGCCTGAAACCCGAAGTAACCGGGAATGGCGACAAGCACGATGCAGGCGAGCACCGCGACGAATGCCAGCCTGCGTTTGGGATGGCGCCCGGCGTTGACGAACAGCGCACCGACCAGGCCGCCCAGCCAGGGGCCGCGCGCGAAGGTGGTGACCGACCCTATCAGCAGCCCGAGGGTGATAATCCTGCCTTTTGACAATGGCAGCCAGGGCAGGCTTTGAAAGTTTTTTTCCCAGTGCCCGCCCCACTCGAGCCAGCGATTCAGCCGATAGGCCATGATCATCATCATGCCGGCGAGAATGCAGTGCGCGTAAGGCCCGGCCACTCTGGCAAAACCGTAGCGGAAGGTGGTCACCCAACCGAGTCCCTGTCCGGAAAATATCCGTTCCGGAAGCGTCAGAAAGGGATTCCAGCCGAACTTGAACTCGAACAATCCGATCAGGGCTATGCCAAAAACAATGATGACGATGCGCTTGGCCAGTTCGACATGCAGCGCTTCGCGCTCGATGGCCAGCCGCGCCACCAGGTAAGGGGCGACAATCTGAAACAGCGTGCCCGAGAGCAGGTTCTGCGCTTCGCTGTAGCCGCTGGCGATGTACTCCGAACAGGTCATCACCCCGGCAATGATGATTACCAGCATATCGGCCACCGAGGGTTTCCAGAACCGCGCATAGCGGGCAAGGGTGACAAGAAATATCGGGATCATCACCGCCACGTTGGTGCTCGGGTCCGGCAGGCCGGGCGTGACGGCGTGAAAGGTGTCGGGCACCACCAGCAGGATGGGCACATAAAGCCAGACCATCGCCTTGCCCGGCGAGTACCGGGCAACGGCAACAATTCCGGCGACAACGCCCAGCCAGATGAGCAGATGCATGTTTCAGCTTTTCATAGGATGGAAATTTTGACCGCCGCCGATCCGGGGGCGGTCGCCGCAGACGCAGACGCGACGATAACGGATCTACGGCCTACCGGAACCAGGATCGGCGAGAGTTTGCGCACAGTTCACACTTCCGACACAAGAGTCCGGGCTGGTTTGATGAAATACACTCTGTCCGATTCTTCAATAATCTTTTCGGGGTGGTAGCAGATGAAAGTTCTTGTCGTCGGTGGCGCCGGTTATATCGGTTCACACATGGTCAACGCCCTTTCCAAGAAAGACTGCAAGGTGGTGGTCCTTGACGACCTCTCAGGAGGACATCGCGACGCGGTTCGCAATGCCGACCTGGTGGTAGGAAGCCTGGCCGAGCGCGAACGCCTTGACCGGCTGCTGGGGGCGCACAAGTTCGATGCGGTCATGCACTTTGCGTCGTTCATTGAAGTGGGCCGCTCGGTTCGCGACCCCGCGGCGTACTACCGCAACAATCTGATCAACACGCTCAACCTGCTGGAGGCGATGATGGCGAACGGCGTGCGCCGCTTTGTCTTTTCCTCGACCGCCGCCATATTCGGCGAACCGGAGAGCTCCCCGATCGACGAGCAGCACCGCAAAGCGCCGATCAATCCCTACGGTCATAGCAAATTGATGGTCGAACAGATCCTCAGCGATTATGCAAAAGCCTACGGGCTGGAATCGGTGTGCCTGCGTTACTTCAATGCGGCCGGTGCTGATGCACAAGCCGGCCTCGGTGAACGGCACGACCCCGAGACGCATCTCATACCGCTGGTGCTGCAAACGGCCGCCGGCAGGCGCGAGGCCATCTCGATTTTCGGCACCGACTACGACACCCCGGATGGCACCTGCATTCGCGACTACGTCCATGTGATGGATCTGTGCGACGCCCACTGGCTTGCCCTGCAGCGCCTGCTGTCGGGCACGGGTAGCGGCCGCTATAATCTTGGCAACGGCCTGGGTTATTCCGTGCAACAGGTCATCGATACCGCGCGAGCGGTAACCAGCCGGGAAATAGCCGTACGCCACGAGCCGCGGCGTCCCGGCGATCCGGCGCGCCTGGTCGCGGATTCGACGCTTGCGCGTAAAGAGCTGGGCTGGCACCCGCAACGCGCGGAGCTCGAGCGCATCATTGCCGACGCCTGGGCCTGGGAACAACAGCGCCCGCTCGCACGGCTGGCGGATCTGGCTGCCTGATGTATCAACTATCCAAGGAAAGCACATGATTTTAGTCACTGGCGGCGCCGGCTTCCTCGGCAGCAATTTTGTTCTGGACTGGCTGGCGCAGTGCGATGAACCGGTCACCAACCTGGACAAGCTCACCTATGCGGGCAATCCGGAGAATCTTGCTTCGCTGGCGGGCAACGCCGGGCACCGATTTATCCAGGGAGACATTGCCGACACCGAGTTGGTTGCGGGCCTGCTCAGCGCCCACAAAACGCGGGCGATCGTCAATTTCGCCGCGGAAAGCCATGTTGATCGCAGCATCCACGGACCGGAGGATTTTGTTCAGACCAACATCGTGGGCACCTTCCGGCTGCTGGAGGCGGCTCGCGCCTACTGGAACAAGCTCGAGGCGGAGGAGCGCAAAGCGTTCCGTTTTCTGCATGTCTCAACCGACGAGGTCTACGGTTCACTCGACAAGGAAGACCCCGCCTTCACCGAGACCAGGCGTTACGAGCCCAACAGCCCCTATTCGGCCAGCAAGGCGGCCAGCGATCACCTGGTGCGCGCCTATCACCACACCTACGGCCTGCCGGTGTTGACGACCAATTGCTCCAACAACTACGGCCCGTACCATTTCCCCGAAAAGCTGATTCCGCTGGTGATACACAATGCGCTTGCCGGCAAATCGCTGCCTATCTACGGCGATGGCCAGCAGATACGCGACTGGCTCTATGTCAAAGACCATTGCAGCGCCATCCGCCGGGTGCTGGAGGCCGGCCGCGCGGGCGAGACCTACAACATCGGCGGCTGCAACGAAAAACCGAACCTTGAAGTGGTGCATCTGCTGTGCGCCATACTCGATGAACTCAAGCCCGGCGCAGACGGCCGCTCCTACAAGGAGCAGATTGTCTACGTCACGGACCGTCCCGGCCACGATCGCCGCTATGCCATCGACGCCGGCAAGATCGAACGCGAACTGGGCTGGCGTCCGGCGGAAACCTTCGAGACCGGCCTGCGCAAGACCGTGCAGTGGTATCTGGACAACCAGGCCTGGGTGCGCAATGTGACCAGCGGCGCGTATCGCGAGTGGGTCGGCAAGAACTACCAGGATCGAAAATGAAGATTCTGCTCACCGGCAGCGGCGGGCAACTCGGATTCGAGCTGTGCCGCTCCCTTGCACCCCTCGGGCAACTCGTCGCGGTTGGTCATGCCGAATGCGATCTTGCCGATGAAGCGGCACTGCGCGCGCGCATTCGCGAGGTCAAACCGGAGGTCATCGTCAATGCCGCCGCCTATACCGCGGTTGACAAGGCTGAGTCCGAGGCGGCGCTCGCCGCCGCGATCAATGCCAGGGCGCCCGGGGTTATCGGTGAAGAAGCCGCGCGCCTGGGAGCCTGCGTGGTGCATTTCTCGAGCGACTATGTTTTTGATGGAACCAAGGCATCGCCCTATGTCGAGGAGGACCAGACCCATCCGCTCAGCGTATACGGCGCAAGCAAGCTCGACGGTGAACGAGCGCTCCAGGGGAGCGGCGCACGACACTTGATTTTTCGCACCAGCTGGGTCGCGGGAGCGCATGGCAATAACTTCGCCAAGACCATCCTTCGCCTGGCCGCCGAGCGCGACACGCTCGCCGTGGTGGCGGATCAATTCGGCGTGCCGACCAGCACAACCCTGCTTGCCGAAACCACGGCACAGTTGCTGGAGCGCATGCAGCGCGAGGGTCCGGATCGCTTCGCGTTCGGCCTCTACCACCTCGTTCCGAGCGGCGAAACCAACTGGCACGAGTACGCACGCCTGGTGGTCGGCGAAGCCCTGCTTGCCGGCAAACCGCTCAAGCTGCGAGCGCAGGATATCAAGGCCATCACCAGCGCGGAATACCCCCTGCCCGCAAAACGTCCGGCGAATTCGCGGCTCGATACCACCCGCTTGCGCCGCAACTTCGACCTTAAACTGCCCACCTGGCAGTCGGGCGTCCAGAAACTTCTTCAGGAACTTTTCACATGAGCACACGCAAAGGCATCATCCTCGCCGGCGGATCGGGCACCCGGCTATACCCTGTGACCCTTGCCGTATCAAAACAGCTGCTGCCGATTCACGACAAACCGATGATCTATTACCCGCTATCCACCCTGATGCTGGCGGGCATCCGCGACATCCTGGTGATTTCCACTCCACAGGACACGCCGCGTTTCGAACAGTTGCTGGGCGACGGCAGCCAGTGGGGCCTGAACCTGCAATACGCGGTGCAGCCCAGCCCGGATGGGCTGGCACAGGCCTTCATCATCGGCCGGGAATTCATCGGCAATGACGACAGCGCCCTGGTGCTGGGGGACAACATTTTCTACGGCCACGAATTTGCCCATGACCTGGTCGAGGCCGGTGCGCAGAAGCAGGGGGCCACGGTGTTCGCCTATCACGTCACCGACCCGGAGCGCTACGGGGTGGTGGAATTCGACGCCTCGGGCGCGGCCATCAGCCTGGAGGAGAAGCCCGCGGCGCCCAAATCCAATTACGCCGTCACCGGCCTTTATTTCTACGACAAGCAGGTGATCGATATTGCCAGGGACCTGAAACCCTCGGCCCGCGGCGAACTCGAGATCACCGATGTCAATCGCATTTACCTGGAGAAAAAAGAACTGCGCGTAGGCGTACTCGGGCGCGGCCATGCGTGGCTCGATACCGGCACTCACGAAAGCCTGCTCGATGCCAGCCAGTTCATCGCCACCATCGAGAAGCGGCAGGGGCTCAAGGTGGCATGTCCCGAAGAAATAGCGTTCCGCAAACACTGGATCGGTCCCGAGCAACTGAATAAGCTGGCCCAACCGATGCTGAAGAATGCCTACGGCCAGTACCTGGTGCGTTTGCTCAGCGAAAGGATGTTCTGATGCAGATCATGAAAACCGCGATTGCCGATGTGCTGCTCCTCGAGCCGAAAATGTTCGGCGACGAGCGCGGCTTTTTCTTCGAGAGTTACAACGAAAGACATTTGCGCGAGATCACCGGCCTGACCGCCGCATTTGTTCAGGACAACCATTCGAAAAGCGCGAAAAACGTGTTGCGCGGCCTGCATTACCAGATTGAACCCAAGGCCCAGGGAAAACTGATTCGCGTGGTCTCGGGCACCGTGTTCGATGTGGCGGTCGATATTCGCAGGGACTCTCCGACTTACGGCAGGTGGGTCGGGGAAATCCTGAGCGGTGAGAACCGCCGGCAGCTCTGGCTGCCCCCAGGCATGGCGCATGGCTTCCTCACGCTCAGTGACAGCGCCGAGTTTCTCTACAAGACCACCGACTACTACTCGCCCGAGCATGAGCGCTGCATCGCCTGGAATGATCCGGCCCTCGCCATAGCCTGGCCGCTGGATGGGCCGCCGACATTGTCGGCCAAGGACAGCGCCGGCCTGTCTTGGTCAGGCGCCCAAAACCTTTGCGAACGGGCATCACCCACCCTGAATCGATTGCAGCAAACTCCCCGTGCCCCGATACGAAACATGACATCGCCCATGCTCAGCGCTGCCGCGATTGCCCACTGACAAAGTCAGAGCAAAATACATTTTCAGGCGGCGCATGTTTTTTAACTAGTTCACAGTCTTGCCACAACCCGCCGGGGCTCCTTCGGTTTAATACACCGAGCCAACCAACAGGAGTCTGCAGCGGTGAACGCCACCAGGAAGTCGCACTACACCATCCCTCTTGACCGGCTTCGCATGAGCGACGTCGAGCAGGTCGGCGGCAAAAACGCCTCGCTGGGCGAAATGATCAGCCAGTTGTCCGGAGCGGGTACCAGGCGCTACCTGAGCAGCGAATGCCAGGAAGGTCCGCCAGTTGCGCAGCTCAACGCGCTTGGCGCCTGTCAAGCGTGCATGTTGCTCCGGCGATAAATATGCAATCCGCATCCCAACGGCCCACATCTCCGCTGCCGCCCTGCGCCGTATCCATCGTGGTGATCGGAAGAAACGAGGGGCAGCGCCTGCTTGCCTGCATGAATTCCATTCGCGCCATGCGTGCCGGCAACTTCAGTTGCGAAATAATTTACGTCGATTCCAATTCGAGCGACGGCAGCCCGGAGAGAGCGGCCGCCCTGGGCGCCCGCGTCATCCGGGTAAGTCCGGAGCGACCTTCGGCCGCTCTCGGGCGCAACGCCGGCTGGAGGGCCGCCAGCGGCGAGTTCATCCTGTTCCTGGACGGCGACACGCAGCTGCATCCTGATTTCGTTCCGCGTGCACTGGCCGAATTCCGCCAGCCCGAGGTGGCGATCGTCTGGGGCCATCGCCGTGAGCTCGCGCCGCGGCAGTCGCCCTATGTGCGGGTGCTGGACCTTGACTGGATCTACCCGCCGGGCAACAGCGAGTTCTGCGGCGGCGACGCGATGGTGCGCCGCGCCGTGCTCGAACAGGTGGACGGTTTCGATCCCGGCCTGATTGCCGGCGAGGAGCCCGAAATGTGCCGCCGCATCCGCACCCGGGGTCATCGCATCCTGCATATCGATGCCCCCATGACGCTGCACGACCTCGCGGTAAAAACCTTCGCGGCCTACTGGCGCCGCGCCTATCGCGCCGGGCACGCTTACGCGGAAATCGCGGCCCGTTTTCGCAACAGCCCCGACCCGCTCTGGCAGAAGGAAGCCAGGCGCAATCTTTTTCATGGCGCCGGTCTTCTGTTGGCGCCATTCGCCCTGCTGCCCGCTGTTCTGGCTTCCAGCCCGGAAACGATGCTCATCGCCCTTGGCGTCCCTTTGAGCCTGGCCCTCGCCCTGCTGGGCAGGACCGCAATCCGCAGCGCCTGGAAAACCGATGACCTCCTCACCTGCTGCCTCTACGCATTGCACAGTCACATTCAGCAGATACCGATCCTGTTCGGGCAACTGGCGCAGCGCCGTGATGCACGGCGCGGGCTGCGCAGCCGGCTGATTGAATACAAGGAATCCAGCGGCAAAACTGTTTGATGAATTCTGCAAAAGTTCTCAATCCGGACACAACTGCCATGCCGTCACGGAATCTAATGCTCAACACCACCAGCACTTAGAGAATTCATCCAATGTCGTGTTCCTTCTCGCTGAAAAGCATCCTTGCCCAAAGCTTGCTGCCGCTTGCCGCAACCTGCGACCGGCTGGAGCAAGGCTGGCAGAAGCTGTGGGCTTTCGCCCGCCTCAAAGCCAGCCTGCCCGCCCTGGATGCTTCCGTCGTGGTGCTTGGCGTTCCCGAACTGCACGGCACACGGCGGATTCGCACCGGACGCGGTCTTTACCTGTATCGCGAGCTGTACCTCGAGACCCGCATGAACGCCGAGATCGCGCTGGGCGATGGCGTGGTGCTGTCGCGCGGCGTGCACATTGTCGCGTTTGCGGGGGTTCGCATCGGCGAGGGCACCATGATCGGCGAATATACGAGCATTCGCGACGCCAATCACCGCTTCGGGCCAGGCATTGAGATACGCGGCTCCGGCCACGATGCGGCACCGATTGTGATCGGGCGCAACGTATGGATCGGGAGGGGCGTAACGATCCTGCCCGGCATCACCATCGGCGATGGCGCCGTGGTGGGGGCGAATGCCGTTGTAACTCACGCGGTCGAGGCCGGCGCGGTGGTGGCCGGGGTCCCCGCCCGGGCGCTGCGCGGAGTGCCTGCATGAACCGCAAACACCTGCTTTTGGTTGCCTACCAGTGCGGCCCGGGAATGGGATCGGTGTCGCAGATCGGCTGGGAGTGGTATGCACGGCTCAGCCGGGAAAATGAAGTGACGCTGGTCACCCACGTGCGCAATCGTGCCGCGCTGATGGCTGCCGGTGCACCGCTTGGCGGCAGCGAAATCCTTTTTGTCGATACCGAATGGTTTGCCGGCCCGCTCTACCGTTTAGCCAGGCGCCTGTTCCCGCGCAGCGAGCACAGCGTTTTTCTGCTCTCTTCCCTGGACTATTTTGTCTTTGACTGGTCGGCCTTCCGCATGCTGCGGAAACAATTGACGGCCGGCCGCAGCTGGCAGCTGCTGCATCGCGTAACGCCGGTGACGCTGGCGGCGCCGACCTGGCTTGGCCGGCTCGGCCTGCCCACGGTGATCGGCCCGCTCAACAGCGGCCTGAACGATCCCAAAGGCTTTGGCAAGATCATGCGCCAGGAATCCACCTGGCTGGTGCGCCTGCGTGAACTGGGCCACGTCCTGGACCACCTGATCGGATCCTCCAGGCATGCGGCACGCATCCTGACCGCCACCAGAGCAACGCTCAAAGGCGTTCCGCAACGCTATCACAATCGCTGCCTGTCGATGATCGAGAACGGCGTCGAACTCAGCAGATTTACCGCGACCCCCTGGCCGGCTTCTCCGGGACCCGCAATGCCGCTCAAGGTTCTTTTTGTCGGCCGCCTCATTCCCGTCAAAGCGCTGGATCTTCTGCTGGGCGCTCTGGCCCGGCTGCTAGCCGCGGAACACGCAGTGGAACTCACGGTGGTGGGTGACGGGCCCATGCGCAAAGAGTGGGAAGCGTGCGCGGCGCTTGCAGGCCTGGGCCCGCGCGTAAGGTTTGTCGGTAACCTCACCATGGATGAGGTCGCCAGGCACATGCAGCAATGCCATGTTTTCTGCCTGCCTTCGGTGCGCGAATCCGGCGGGGCCGTGCTGCTCGAGGCAATGGCTTCGGCACGACCGGTGATTGCCATGAACTTTGGCGGCCCCGGGGAACTGGTTGACGCCGAAGTGGGCGCGCTCATCGACCTGAGCACGCCCGAACAGGTAACGCTCGAACTCGCTGAAACCCTTCGCTCGGTTATCTCACATCCTCAGCAATGGCTGCGTCGCGGCCAGGCCGGCCGCCGTCGCGTTGAGTTACACCACAGCTGGTCGGCCAAGGTGGCCACCGCAAACACCCTCTATACGGAACTATTGACGGAAGGATTATCACAGTGAGCCTCGGTATCGTGAGCAGCAACCCCATTGTCGAATTTCAGGTCGGCGGCGGCGCGGACGCCCGCAGGGTCAAGGCAGGCGAGAAGGCTCCCGCGCCGCGCCTGGGCTACCTGATCAGCCGTTACCCCGCCGTTTCGCACACTTTCATCCTGCGCGAAGTCCGCCAATTGCGCCAGGCGGGATTCGAGATTCACTGTGCATCGGTCAACGCCCCGGATCGCAGCAACAGCGAAATGACCGCCGATGAAAATGAGGAGACGCGCAATACCTACTACTTGAAGGCCCATGGTGTCGCCGGCGCTTTGCTCGCGCACCTGTGGGGCCTGTTACGTCCGGTGAGTTACCTGAAGGGCCTGTTCCACGGGCTTAAATTCGACGGATGGAACCTCAAACGCGGCCTGTACGGCCTTTTCTACTTTACCGAAGCACTCATGCTGGCGCGCTGGATGTCGACGCATCGGCTGACACATCTGCATGTTCATTTCGCCACCGCCGCCGCCAACATCGCGCTGCTGCTCAAGCAGGTGTCGCCTGGCGGCGTGTCGATGACCATCCACGGCCCTGACGAGTTCTACGACGTGCCCGGACAAAAGCTCATCGAGAAGGTGGCGGCTGCCGATTTTCTGGTCTGCATCGGCCGCTTCGCGCGCAGCCAGATGATGAAACTGACGCCCGCCACGCAATGGAAAAAGTTCGAGGTCTGCCCTCTCGGGGTTGATGTCGAAAACTACAACCCGGCACGTGAGGAGCGGACCGGGAAACCCTTCACCATACTTTGTGTCGGTCGGCTGACCCCGGCAAAGGGTCAGCACATCCTGATCGACGCCTGTGCTGCGCTGCGCGACTGGGGCCGGACTTTCCGCCTGGTGGTGGTGGGCAGCGGCCCGGACGAACAGTCTCTGCACGCCGCGGTTGCCAGCCGCAACCTGCAGGAGCAGGTCACATTCACCGGCGCACTCAACCAGGATCAGGTGCGAGCCTGGTACCGGGATAGCGATGTCTTTGCGCTACCCAGTTTTGCCGAAGGTATCCCGGTTGTGTTGATGGAAGCCATGGCAAGCGGCGTGCCTTGCGTAACCACCCGGATAACCGGAATTCCGGAACTGATACGCGACGGCATAGACGGGCTTCTGGTGACCCCCTCGGACTCGCAGGAACTGGCCGATACCCTGGCAATGCTGATGGACGACCGCGAATTGCGACAAGAACTCGGCAAGGCGGGCCGCGCTCGCGTGGGGGAGCATTACAACCTGAGCGATAACGTCGCCCGCCTGGGTTGCATTTTCAAAGCGCGCCTGGAGCAAAAAACATGCTGAACTTCTCATTCAGGAAATTTCTCTCCGCCTACACGCAACGCACCAACCGGCTGCGCTGGCTTTATCGCCGTGTGTGCCGGCCCGATGGCTACGAATGGGCAAAACTGCTGCGCCGGCACAGCGGCTTTCATGCGATGGGAGAGGCTTGCTGCATCCAGCAGAACGTCACCTTCACGGACCCCACCTACGTGCGCATGGGCAACAATGTCCATCTGACAGGGTGCACCATATTCGGCCACGACGGCAGCGTCACCATGATCAAACAGGGATGGAATATCGCCCTCGACAGCGTCGGCAAGGTGGACATCCGCGACAATGTCTTTATCGGCCACCAGGCGATCATCATGCCCGGCGTCAGCATAGGCCCGAATGCCATTGTCGCCGCCGGCGCGGTGGTAACCCGCGACGTGCCCTGCGGGGCCATAGTGGCAGGCATCCCCGCCCGGCCCATTGGAAGCGTCGACGCCCACATTGAAAAGCTGCAATCCCGATTGGACGTGCTGCCATGGCGGGATCATCCGAACATGCAACCCGGCCATCTCAAGCCCGCAGATGCCTCCCTGGATGAAATTCGCCTGGCCCATTTCTTCGGCAAAGCCGCCCCACATGCCCCGGTACCGGTGCTCGCACCGGCAATGCAATGAACTTCATGACATTCGATGCCGTCATTGCTGTTGTCGCTGCGCTGCTGGTGTTTGCCACACTGCCGGGCACGCTCTACCTGCTGGTACTCAGCCTTGCCGGATTGCGCGCACCCTCGCGCTCCGCCGATGCGGCCGCAGTTGATCCGGGCGTCGGCAGCAGCAGCGAAAAAATCGCCATCGTGGTCCCGGCGCACAATGAATCCGCAGGAATTGCGAAAACCTTGGCCAACCTTTGCGACATCGCCGGCCGCGACGGCGCGGCATGCGTTGTCGTGATCGCCGACAACTGTGATGACGACACGGCGAAAATCGCGCGCACCATGGGTGCACGCGTATTGGAACGCAAAAACAGTTTTCGCCGGGGCAAGGGCTATGCCCTGGATTGGGCATTCTGCCGCCTGAAACATGAGAAATTTCTGGCCTACCTGATCATCGACGCCGACACCATTGCCGAGCCCAATCTGCTCACTGCCATCCGCGCCAGGTTCGCCTCCGGCGCGCAAGCCGTGCAGACGCGTTACACGGTATTGAATGCCGAGCAGTCGCCGCGCACCCGGCTCGCGGAACTGGCGCTGCTGGCATTCAATTGCCTGCGGCCGCGCGGCCGTCACGCGCTGGGCCTGTCCGCGGGCATACTCGGCAACGGCTTCGCGCTGCGGCGCAGTCTGCTGGAAGAAATACCCTATACCGCAACCTCGGTCGTCGAGGATCTGGAATACCACCTGAAACTGGTGGGCCGCGGCGTAAAGGTTGAATTCGCCGATGACACCGCGGTCCGGGGAGAGATGCCGGTCGCCCGCCACGCCCAGGGCACGCAACGGGCCCGATGGGAAGGCGGTCGCCTGCGCATGCTCCTTGACCATGGAGCGACTCTGGCACGCGGCGTGCTGCTGGGCCAGGGCCGCTTTCTCGATCCCCTGCTCGACCTGCTTCTGCTGCCGCTCGGATACCACGCGCTGCTGCTGCTGTGCCTTGCGCTGATGCCGGGAATCTGGGGCAGCACAATCGGGATGTTCGGCCTGCTGGTCCTCGCCCTGCACGTGATTGCGGCGGCCCGGATCGGCGACGTGTCCTTGGCCCGGCTGGGCGGCATTGCCCTTCAGGTTCCCGGGTATCTCCTTTGGAAACTGGGCAGGCTGCGCTCAACATTGAGCGCATCCCGGGCCGCAACGCGATGGGTCCGTACCGCCCGTGAAACCACCCTGTGAAAGGTTCGCCATGAATAAGTCATCCAAAACCAGCGTCATCATCGTCAGCTTCAACACCCGCGAGATCCTGCGCGCCTGCCTCGAGCGGCTTTTTGCGTGCACCGCCGATCTGAACCTGGAAGTTATCGTCGTTGACAACCATTCAAGGGACGCCTCGGCCGACATGGTCGCAAAGGATTTTCCCGCGGTGAAATTAATCCACAGTGGCGTCAACCTCGGCTTTGCCGCGGCCAACAATGTCGGATTCAAGGCGGCCAGCGGCGACTTCATCCTCCTGCTCAATCCCGACGCGCTGCTCGAGGCCGGCTCCGTGCACAAGGCGCTGGCGCACATGGCGGCCAATCCCGGCATCGGCATGGGCGGCGGACGACTGCTCGACAAAGAAGGGCGCGCGCAGCCGTCCGCGCGCCTGTATCCCTCGCTGCTTAACGAGGTGCTGGTCATTTCAGGACTGGCCTCGCGCTTTCCGAAGTCCAAATTCTTCGGGCGCTTCGATCGCACCTGGGACGACTCCGGACAACCGGTGCGCGTCGACTGGGTGCCGGGGGCCTTCGCCCTTATCCGAAAAACCGCGCTGGACGCCGTCGGGACATTCGATGAGCGCTTCTTTCTCTATTACGAGGAGGTCGATCTGTGCCTGCGCTTCCAGAAAGCGGGGTGGGCCATCTGGTACTGGCCCGATGTCGTCATCAGGCACTGGGGAGGGGAATCCTCGAAAACCGTCGAACACGTGGAGTTCTCCTCCACCGGATCGCAACTGACCCTGTGGCGCATGCGCAGCGCCCTGCTCTACTACCGCAAGCATCACGGCAGCCTTGCCACATCCCTGGTGGCGCTGCTCGAGGCCGGCTGGCACCAGTTGCGCGCGTTGCGCGCCCGCCTGCAAGGCAACCGGCGCAAACACCATGAGTCCAGCCGGGTGGTCACCTTGATGCGCCGCGCCTGGGACGAGACGCACTGCGGCAGCATCAGCCCGCAGCGCCCGTGGTGACATTGTAAAAAAGAGTTTGCATTGCTTTCCCGCTGTGGTCACAAGGCGGGCGTTGCCTCGCGCTCTAATCAGAGCATTCGCTAATCGGTGCATGGATATGTTCGAACAAGTGCGGGAAGACTGGGCCACCTACGACAAAGACATCTGGCGCCAGGGATTGTGGGTGATGTGCGTGTATCGCTTCGGCAACTGGCGTTATCGCATACGGCCGGACTGGCTCAGACGGCCATTTTCGCTGCTTTACAAGCTGCTCCGAACCGCCTGCCAGATTGCCACCGGGGTTGAGTTGCCCTGTGAGACCCGTGTCGGCAGGCGCCTGCTTATCGAGCATTTTGGCGGAATCATCGTCAGCGGCGACGCGGTCATCGGCGACGATGTGGTCATCCGCCAGGGAGTAACCATCGGTCTGCGACACCCGGGCACGCGCGGATCGCCGCTCATCGGCGACCGCGTCGACATCGGCGCGGGGGCCAAACTCCTGGGCAGCATCCGGATCGGCGACGATGCCGTGATCGGGGCCAACGCCGTGGTGCTGTGCGACGTTCCTGCGGGCGCTCTCGCGGTGGGCATTCCCGCCGTGATCAAGCGCGCCAGAAAGCACCAAAAGACTCCGCTGCAGGCGGTTTCATGCCGAACATTTCCCGGCATTGGCCGTTCGCACCCCGCCCAATCCCTTTAACCCGGCAAATAGATGAGCGCGCAAAAATGATTCCGAAAATTATTCACTTCGTCTACGTCGGTGGCAGACCTTTTTCGTTCATTCATTTCCTGGCGGTATACACCGCCTGGAAAGTGAACAGCCCGGAAACCATTTATCTGCATCACACCGAGGAGCCTCAAGGCGAATGGTGGCGCCTGGCGCGCCCGCTGCTCACTTTGAACCGCGTGCCGCCGGTGACCGAGGTCTATGGCAACACGGTGCTGTATCCGGCGCACAAGGCCGATGTCATCCGGCTGCAGATGCTGCGCCGGCATGGCGGCATTTATCTCGACCTGGACGTGGTGTCCATCAATCCGTTCGACCCGTTGCTCGATAAAGATTTTGTCATGGGTATCGAGCCCGGCACCGGGTTATGCAATGCGGTAATCCTTGCGCAAAAAGACGCCGGCTTCCTTGAACAGTGGCAGCAAAAGTACCGCTCCTTTGATGCGCGCCGCTGGAACTATCACTCGGTGGTACTGCCGGGGGAGATGGCGCGCGAGAACCCCGGCCAGATCCATATCGCCGGCAAATACGACTTTTTCTACCCGACCCACAACGACCCCGTCTGCGCCTACCTCTGGGACAAAAAGCCGTCAGCGAAAGCCCTGCTGATACGCATGGGCAAAAACCTGCTCAAGCTCTCGGCCATGCTGCTCCTGGGCGACAAGGATCGGGTCCGGCGCGCGTCTTACCAGACCTTCCACGGACTGCGCGGCGGGGAGTGGCATTACCGCCGCGCGAGCCGGTCCTACTGCCTGCATTTGTGGGAAGGGCTGTGGGGAGAGCCTTATCTGAAGCAGGTCACCCCGGCATATCTGCAATCGAGCAATTCCAATTTTGCGCGCCTGATGCGTAAAGTGCTGTCGGTCGCGGACCTTGAGCACATGACACGGCTCGCTCCGGCCTAGAACAGCGCTTGCCGAGCACGGCCGCGCCTGGCCCGGCAATCAGGTGGGTGCGGCGCCGGCCGAGTCGACGCGCTCGATGCGGTAGCCATATCCATAGACGGGAATAATCTGCCAGCCGTTCTCAGGCGCAATGCCCAGTTTGCGGCGGATCCTGCTCACATGCGTATCGACGGTGCGGGTATCGACGTTGGCATTGAGCCCCCACAGTTTCTCCAGCAGGTGCACCCGCGACAACAGCTTGCCGTGGTTATGAAACAGGTAGACCGCCAGTTCGAACTCCTTCTGCGTCAGCTCGACCTCTTTGCCGTGCAGCCTGATCTGGCGTAAATCCTGGTTGATCTCGTAGGCGCCGATCTGCACGACGGTGGGAGGCTTCTTTCTGCGCCCCAAGGCTTCGATGCGCGCCAGCAGTTCGAGGTATTTGGCGGGCTTGACCACATAGTCGTCGGCTCCCGCCCTCAGTGCATTGACGATATCCGGCTCCGAATCCCTGGAGGTCACAAAGATGACGGGGATTTCCCAACCGATGTTTGCCCTTATCCACTTCAGCGCCGCTTCGCCGGACAGGTCCGGCAGCATCCAGTCGATCACCAGCAGGTCGAACGCCTCTGCGGGCAGGGCATCCAGAAAGCTCTTGGCGGTGCCGAAACATTTGCAGCTGTGCTGGGCAGATCCAAACCAGAGCTTGTAGAGCTCCTGCTGGGCAAGGTCATCTTCCAGAACGCCTATCCGCATCACTTTTCTTTCGGGTTCTACAACCGCACTGACAAGCCCAAAGCCCAGGCCACTTCGCGATTTATTCTAACCCAATACCCGAATGAAACCTGGTCGCCAGTGCCTTTGCGCAGAGCGTTGCTCGATGATGCCCCGTTAGCTTGCTACTTTTTGGCCGCTGCCGCGGAGGCGCCGAAAGTCATGAACGATATGCCGGGAAGCAGCTGCCGCATCACATAGCCCACCTCGGCCAGGCCGCGCTTGGGCACGTAGATGACGTCGCCTTCCTCGAGCGCATAGTTGACACGCGGACCTTCGGTCAACAAAGACTTGTAGGGGAAGGTCTGCACCGCGTCGCGCCCGGGGCGGTAGAGGCTGATGGTGCTGGGTTCCGCATCCTCATTGGGGCCGCCCGCCTGGGCCAGGGCGTCTAGGTAGGACATGTCCGGCGTCAGGCGATAGGCTCCGGGCCTGGCGACGGCACCCATCACGTACACCATGGTGTCCGACGAGTCGGGGATATAAACCAGGTCGTTGGGCTTGAGGCGGATGTTGTACTCGAGGTCGCCGCGACTGAGCAGGCGCTTCAGGTCGACCCAGATGATCTTTTCCCGGCCGCGAAAAATCGCGCAGCGCGTCAAGGTGGCCTGTTTGTCCAGCAGCGGCAGGCTGCCGGCGCGCGCCAGTACGTCCAGCAGCATGGGCGGCCTGTCGAACTGCAGGATGCCCGGGCTAAGCACGCGCCCCAGAACCGTGACGCGATTGCCCTGATACTGGTCAACGCCAAGCGAAATAATGGGGAAGGTATAGAAACTGTTGAGCTTCGCCCGGATGCCCTGTGCGGCCTCCTCGCGCGTCATCGCGGCGACTTTCAGGGCGCCGGCCAGCGGAACTGAAATCTGGCCATCCGGACCGATGATGTGCTTGCCGCTCAGTTCCGGCCGATCCCATACCTGAAGGCTGATGTGATCGCCCTCTCCGAGCCGGTACACCGGGTCCGCCTCGGCCTCGAATTCAGCCAGTGCCGCCTTGTCGACATAGGAAACCCGGTCGCCTTTTTCGGCTGCAACAAAATTCTCGGTGTGGCGCGGCGTGTTGGGAAGCTCCATGGTGGAGCAGGCACTGAGCACGACTGCGATAGGAACGTACCTGAAACAACGCTTCAAGAATTTTTCCATTGGGGCATTTTTCCTAGGAGTTTCCCGCGAATTTCCAACAAATGGGTGCGTTCCCCGCGGGTAAGCACAAAGGTCCAGCTCAGCATCAGGCTGGCGATCGTATATAGCGTTCCAAAAAGCAAAAGCAGACTCAGCGTTTCCCAGCGACCCGCTGTCGCAGGCAGGAGGGGTTCCCAAAACAGGCGGAACACTCCCGCAATCGCATAGGCCGGCAGCGCCGGAACCAGAACGCTGGTGAGCAGCGCCCGCAGGGATAGCCCCAGAATGCGTTGATTGACCGCCAGATAGGCCGCAGCAGCCGACCCGCCGCCGATCGCCAATCCCCAGGCGAGGCCCGCTGTCGTCGATGGCATGGCCAAAAGGCCAATGCCCACCGACATGGCCAGGCATAGGGCACGCAGACCGTGGTAAATGAATTCATTACCCGCCTTGCCCATGGCCCGGAAAATCGCCGAGCCTGGACCCGTGACAATGTGCAGGTGCGACCAAAGCGCCGTCAGCGCCATGATCATCGGCCACCCCTGCAGATCCGCAGCTTCGCCGAGCCATATTTTCCCGATCGGCGCAGCAAATACCGCCATGAATCCCAGCGGGACGGCGACCAGCAGACTGGTGGAGCGCGTCGCCTGTTGATGCAAATTGCGGATCGCAGCCATGTCGTCCAGGGCAGCGTATCGGGATGCCGTGGCCAGGGTCACGTTGCTGATGGCCGAAGGCACCGCAAGAGCGGAAACCGGCAGCTTTGCCGCGAGCTCGAATAAGGCTATCCCTTTGGGACCGAGCAAAAAGCCCGCCAGCAACCGGTCGATGGAAAACAACACCGTACCGAGCAACGCGCTCGCCTGCACCGTCGCGCCGAAGCCGAGAAAGTGACGCAGCATTTTTTTGTCGAAATGCCTGGGGCGGATTTGCAGACCGGGAAGAAAGCGGTGCGCCAGGCGCATGAAGGAAAGCAGCGACCAGGTATAGCGCAGCGCAAACGCCATCAGCAGCGCGTATACACCATAGCCTGCCTGCAGGAAGGCAAGGATCAGGATCAGTTCGAGCAGATACCCCGCGATCGCGACTTTTTGCTCCTCCTTGATACGCTGCAAACCGTGCAGCAGGTAACAGTAGGCGCCCAGGCTCAAATCAATGAGGAACATACCCGTCGTGCCCATCACCAGAATGCTGGCCTTTTCCCTATAAACCGCGTCGATTTTCAGAAAACCAAGAAGCAGCGGGAGGAAAAACCAGACAGCGGCGAATACGATCAGGGCCAATACGGACAAGCTTGCCACACCGGTGCTGAGCAGGCGATTGATGCCATCGGTATTGCCGGCAGCCGCGTAGCGCGCCGTGAAGCGCACGTACACGTTGGAAAATCCGACATCGGTGAGGCCCACATACATGATCAGCACAAAACAGGCTGTCCACAGCCCATACTCGGCAAGGGATACATGGGCCAGGACCACCGGCGGAATACACAGGCGCGTGACCAGATAGAGCGCTTTGGCGAACATCGCGACGCCGGCATTTCCTGCAGCATCGCTTTCTGGCAGTGCTGATTTTGTACTTGAACTCATTGGCTTTGCCGCTTTGGGGACTGCGCAAAGCTTAGTCGCGGCGCTGCGCCAAGTGTGTCCGCATCGTTAAACCTTTCAAAAACGGCGGCGCGGCGCGCCTTCATGCGCCGGCCGGTTGCAGCGTGGCCAGAGTGAATGGCGGGAGCGTGAAGCGCAGGCTTTTCTGCGCGCAGGAAATGCTTTGCTCGCCGATGGCAACCTCGGCCCGGGTTTCGTTATTGCGGGACGGGTCGGTGCCATCGAGCATCCTCAGCGCATAGCGCGCGCGCGGCGCGCAGTTCAGCGCGAGGCTTATGGGTATCGGATTCGAGCTGGCCGAAGCAATGGCAATGCTCGCGCCGCCTGCAAAAGCCACGCGGGTCAGGGCGGCACAGTGCTTGCCCGAGCAATCGATGGCATGAGGCGCCCCGCCTGCAATGCGATTGAGCATCGCCAGGGCCAAACCGGTTGGACGCAGCCGGTTCGCAACGCTCAGATCACGGGTGATTCCCCACAAGCGAACCAGTTCTTTTGATCCGCCCACGTAACTATCGAATCCGGCAAAGGAATACACGGCTTGCTCGCGTACGCCGGCCAGACTGCCCTGCAGCAGGCGCCGAGCCAGGGCGGTGCCGCTGGCGGCGCCGGTGACAACATTATTGCGCTGCGCACTGCTCGCGGTTCCGAGCGTGGTGTGGAAGTTGACCTCATAGACCGACAATCGCTTGCCCAATTTTGCCGCCTCGGCCACCTCCTTTTCGAGCAAAAGGGCATCTTCGTCGAAAGCACGCTTGATCGCTTCATCAGCGCCGACGCCGGTGTCCAGTCGATACAGGAAATAGGGGGCGACGCTGATCCGCTCTGCCTGCCGGCTGAGCCTTGCCAGTTGGGCGGAGCTCTGCACATTGACAAATTGCGCATTGATGACCGTGTGCAGGCGCTTGTCATCGCCGCCACCTTCACGCAGCAGTCGAAACCCCCGATCCGCCACCGCGCCCAGCGCCGTTGCGTCGGGGATCCCCGCTGGCCGGAAAATGGAGTTCCAGTTTTCGTTGCCAAACTCGACGAAAATTTCCCTGAATCCGAATTGCTCGGCCGCCGCATGCAGGTAGGCGCCGAATTTTCGCCATTCAGCGTCGGACAGGGTGGTAGGCGCGATGACCCACGGTTGCGCCTCAACAGCGGCGCACAGGGACAAAAAATCCGGCAGGCTATAATGGAACTGCGATTCATGTTCCCCGGGACGGTAGCGCACCGGCCGGTGCGACCCTTCGCCACTGAGGCGATTGTCCAGGGTGTCGCCAAGCTGCCCCTGCCAATCCCGGAGGTAACCCGGGTGCAGCGATCTCAGGGTTTCTACAACCACGCGACGAAACCCGCCGGCGCCCGCATCGGCTTCGCCCAGATAAGCTTCATCGATCAGGATCTCGCCGTCGCGCGCGGTAAAACCGAGCGTCAGCACGCCCGCCGGCCCGACATCATTGGCGTCGAACTCGAATTCATAGCGCTTCCACACGCGTTCCGGCGTAATCCGCCGCTCCAGAAAAGCGGGACTGTGCTCCCGATCGAAACGAATTTGCAGACTGGCTCCGGCACCGACCTGGCGCGCCCACAAAGCCACCTTCCATTTACCGATGACCGGCAGCAGCTTGCCGGCGCGATTGCCGATGTTGTCAAGGTAATGCAGGATCTCTGCCGGTCGCTGGGCGTCGGCGAGCAGGCGCAATGATTGCAATCCAACACTGCCCGGCGGGATGTCGCGGCTTGTGGCGACCACCCCGTTGCCTTTCCACCAATGCGGGGCGATGGTGGTGTCAAGGTCCCGCGTCACGCTGACCACATCCCCGCGCCGCAAACTGGCGGTGGGCGTGTCCACGGTGAATTCGTCCGGACCGTTTCCTGGTGATCTTTTCGAGGCAAGAATTTTTCCCGTCTGTCCGGCTGTGTCGCCGCTGCGCACGTCGTAACGGCCACCCGACCAGAATCCCTGGTTGCGGGCCAGCCAGTCGGTGTCATCGGCGAAGCCCCGGGCGTCAACGCGACCGACGTTGACGATGGCGCGGTCGATGATCGACTCGAAACCCGGATTGGCAAGCACGTTGGCGCGCAACTGCTCCGCACCCCAGGTGCCGGAACCTCCCAGGTTCAACCCGTAGCGCGGCAACTCCGGCGCCAGCGCCTCAGGTTTAACCTTGAGGATGGCAATGGCATCATCTGCGCTGCCACCGGGAAGAAACACCGCCCCGGCGACACAGCACAGCAATGCCGGCCAGAGCAGGGCTGATGCCCTCATGTCGCGGCTGGTTCGGAAATCGGCGTCAAAGGACGCTCCGCCAACACCAGATATTGGAACGCCAGCAACCCGCGCAGCAGGCCGAAGGTGGCCCAGTCCTTCCATTTGTCCCAACTGCCCCAGGCAAAAGTCGGCAGCGCGCGGATCTCCCGCAATCCGGCCCGGGACATCATGGCGGCAATCCCCTTGCGGCTGAAAAAGCGCAAATGCGTGCGATCCATGATGCCTGCATCCTGATATTCCCAACGTCCGGCGAACAGGAGCGGCAGCACCACGCTGTGGTGTCGGATATTGGGCAGGCTGGAGATGATGCGGCCACCAGGGCAAAGCAGGGCCTGGAGTTTTTGCAAGGTCGCCCACGGATCGAGCAAATGCTCGAGCACATCGAGGCAAAGAATCAGATCGAAACTGGCGGCCGGGAAATTGGCCAGCAGCTGGTCCACGTCGCCACAATGAAGCTCATCCACGCGGCCCCTGGCTACGGCGCCGGCTTCGGGCGACAACTCGATGCCGGCGGTCCATTGCGCGCGCCCGGATTCCTTGAGCCAGGCGAGCGTGCCGCCGCCGCCGCAACCGATTTCCAGGACACGCTCGGACCGCGATGGCAGAAGCGGCTCAATATCGCGGCGCACGAACGCGTAGTACCAGGCCTGCTTATCTTCATACATTTGCTTGTTCTCCCGATGGTTTTCCCGCCTGTTTTCCCGCCTGTTTCCCACTTGTGAAAGCCGGCCTGTCCTTGCGAGCCGAGCTGATCGCTCTCAGGCCCAAATTCTTGAGCACGCGCATTGCACCGGAGAGTTGCATCAGACCGGGAGTGCGGTCGTACCACTTGTTCGGATAGATGTCGCTGCGTGAACTGCGCTGCCCGCCCAGAGAGGGCGTGGCAATCAGGGTCAACGCTTCAGGGTGCTGCGCGCGAAACAGCGAATACGCGCCGTCGACATGCATGGGACTGCCCAGCGGATGGCCGGGCGGCCGCGACAGGCAGGCTTGCAGATGGTCGCGCAACGGGCGTAGCGCCACGCGGTTCAAAGCGTAGAAATGGGTGGTGGCAATAGGTTGCCAGCAGGCTTGCCAGCGCGGAGGTGCCTCGTCGTCAGGCGGTGGCTGCACATGGCCCAGATAGGCAAACCACCAACCCTTGTCCTCCAATCTACGGCTCATTTTTGCCTGCGCCCGGGCGAAGCACTCGGCGATGCAAAGGTCGTCCTCCATCACCAGGATTTTTTCAAGATCGCACTCGATCGCGTCGTTCAGGATGGCCAGATGACTGAGAAAACACCCGCGCGCTCCCAGGCTTGGGAAAAGCCCCGCATCGTCCGGACGGACCGCTTTGTGGAAACGAATCCGCTCGCCATCCACCTGCAGACCCAGGCGGCGCAATTCGGCTTCGATTTCACGGCGCCGGTCGCTGCGCTCGGGGAGATTGACGATATATACGCGATCAAAAATTTCAATGAGTTTCATGAGAGAGTCTCTAATGGATAAATGGGAGTGCCGCTCAGCGGCGTTTGTTTGCTTTGACAGACGGCAGGTCTGCGTCGATCTTCAGTTCATAATTTCCGCCCAGTGTCCGCAGCGGCGTCTTGTCCCCATCGGGCCGGTCCACCGACACACCAGCGTAAGAACGCCGTGGCAGCGGCGCATGGTCAAACGGTTCCTCTGCCAGGGTCTCGGCAAACAAATCCGTCCACAATGCAGGGTGTTTGAAGAGGAAATAGCCCGAGACCGAAAGCGCCACAAGCAGGCCGGCCGCCATCAGGAGCCTGCGCAGACCCGGGCCGCGCGCCGGGGCAGTCGCTCCGGTTGCGCCGTATCCCGGCTGCGATGTGTTGATAGCCTCGCTTTGCGAGGCGGCATGCCTTTGCCCCGGGAATCTCCTGCCGATAAAGGATGCAATGCTTTGCGTCAGTGAGCCCAGGGTCGGGTAACGCATCTGCAACGCAATCCAGCGTGTTTGCACGCTGAGCGACCAGTGGGATGTCGTGAAGTAGTCGCGCACATTCTGGCCGCTGAGGTACTCGAGAATGTTCCCCTGCAGATAGCCACCGCCCTCGAAGGGTTTGACGCGATTGAGCACCATGCCCAGGGCCGCCGGATCGAGCTTTTCGAGTTGCCGACCGGCCCGGCGCAGTTCGCCGGCGCTGATGCCGCTGGCTTCGACGACGACAATCAAATGCGCCAGATCACGCGCGACGATTTCCGTATCCGCTGAAAGCAGCAGCGGCGGCAGATCGATCAGCACGAAGTTGAATTCCTCCGCCCAGACGCCGGTGACTTCCTTGATGCGATCGAGCCGGTCCAGATGGCTTTGACGGCCGGTGTTGCCGACATGGACGCGTGCGGGCAGTGCGCCGCCTGCAGGGACGACGCAGGAGGCGGCCGCGACCTCGCCGCGCAGGCACTCGGCCAGGCCCGGTTGAGCGCCGCCATAGCGGGCGTCGCGCCGGAAAGCGTTGGCCTCGACCACCAGAGTCCGATAGCCCAGTGCGTCGAGCGTCGCGCCCAGGCAGAGCGCCAGCTCCGATGCACCGCCCGCGGGTTTGACGCTGGAGAATGCGAATACCCGTGTGCCCTGGCGTTGCCGCTCATTGATGAGGCTGCCGGCCATGCGTCGCAGCAAATCATCGCCAAACAGTTCGGTCGCGTCATTGCTGCGCTCCACCATCCAGCCAAGCGCCGGAATGCCCATCACCTTTTCGGCATCGTTGACGGTGTGGATGCGGCGATCCATCAGGTCGATGGCAACCGGCAGCGCCAGCATCAGCATCAGGGCCACGGCAAACGCCATCAGCAGGATCTTTTTCTTGCCCATGCCATAGGGCATATCAGGAGGCAGCGCGGGGGTTACCAGGCGCACGAAGCCGAAGGAATTCTGCTCGGCCGCAAATTGGTTCAAGCGCTCGCGCACCGCGTCGAGTTCCTTGCGCTGCTGGTCGATGTCATAAGTCAGGGTCATCGCCTGGTTGTACAGATTGGCAAAGGCGGCCCCCTTCCTGGTCAGTTCCTCGAGATCGCCGTTGATATTGGCTTCCACACGGCGCGACTGGTCAACACTGGTGTGATAGCGGGCGAGCACGCTTTCCTTGACCTGGTCTTTCAGCTTGGAAGTCTGGCTGCTCAGTTCGCTGTCGATGCGCTTGAGCTCCGCGGTGACCTCGGCATAAACCGGATGTGCAGGCTGCAGGCCCGACAACTGCGTGAGCAGATCCGCGCGGCGCTTGAACAGATTGGCCTTGAGATTGGACAAGCCCGGATCGATCAACACCGCTTCCTGAACGGAGCGGGTTTTAATGTCGGTCTCGCCGTTGGCCTCAAAAGCCTTGAGCTGGGATTCCGCTTCGAAGCGCTTGTTGCGGGAATCGGCGTGAGCGGAACGCAGTTCGGAGAGCACGCGATCGTAGGGATTTTCTTCCTTCCCGGAAAAAGCGCCGATGCCCAACTGCAGCGCCAGCAGCGTGCGCTTGCCGGTTTTGTCGGCAATGGCATTGACAATTTCCGCTTCGCGGGCCTCCAGCATGCGGACCCGCACGTCGGCGCCGAATACCCGCTCGGTGCGCATGCGTTCGACATAGGTGCCGACCACGGCATTCACCACCTCGGCCAGGCCTTCCTTGTTTTTCGATTGCAGCCGTATTTCGATCATGTAGGTGTCGGGAATGGAGCGCACCGCCAAAGCCTCGCGCAGGGTGTCAACGGACCTGCGTTCACTGTCCCCGGCCCGCCGCCATGTCTGTGCCTTGTCGCCAAGCGACATCAGTGCATCGCGCACGATGTCGTAGCGGGCGACGCTTTTGGTCTGCTGCTCCAGAAATTCCCGGTATTGGGTATTGGACGGGAAATCCAGTTCGCCGTCGTCGCGCAGGGTCTTCATGTAGCGCGGCGCCACCTGAACCACCGCCACGGTGGAATAAAACACTTCGCCCTTGATGAATGCCAGAGGAATGCCGGCCAGCAAGGTGAGGAGAAAAGCAAACAGCGCCGCACGCGGGTGCGCGCGAAAACTCACCAGCGGCTTAATGCCTCTTCCAGGAAGGTTGGCGAAGTCGGTGGCGGCCACGGCTGCCTGCTACGCAAACAGGGCGGAGCCCGCCCTCAGGCTCTGCGCTTTGACCAGATGCTGAGCCTCGTTGAGCGCCGCTATGGGACTGCGCGCATCCGAGAACAGCCAGCTGATATCGGTATTGCTGCCGTCGAGAACCGTACCGTCCGGATCGAAGCAGAAATTCGGCCCGACCACCTTCCGGTCGTAGGCGGCAAATCCGCTCACCCGCGTGTGATCCATGATCACCGAAGCGCTGACATGGGCGCCGGCCTCGATCAAGGCGTTGGCGCCGATGAACGCCGGCCCGATGATGACGCAGTCATCGCCGATGCTGGCGCTGCCGCCGATGAAGACCGGTCCGTGAATTTTGATGCGGTCGAAATTTACCCGCACATTGGGCCCGACCCAGATGCCGGCGCGCGGTTTTTCGCCCGGCAACTCGTAGGGGGGCGCCTCGCCGCGCAAGGCCTGCATGACGACCTGGTAGTAATCGCGCAGCCGGCCGATATCGAACCAGTTGAACGCAAGTTCGACACCGTGAATGGCTGCTCCGGCGGCAGCCAACGCGGGCAAGAGTTGACCGCCTATGTCATAGACCGCGTTTTTGGGGATCCATTCGAAGATTTGCGGTGAAAAGATGTAAATGCCGGTGTTGGCCAGATCGCTGAGTTCGGTGCCGGTAGCGGGCTTTTCCTGGAATTGCTGTATGCGCTGCGCATCGTCGAGCACCGCGACACCGTAATTGACCAGTTCCTTTCTGGGAACCTTTTTCAGTGCGACAGTGGCGATGGATTTCCTGGCGCGGTGAAACGCCAGCATTCTGCTCAGGTCGAGGTCGACAACCGCATCGCCGCAAACCACCACAAAGGCGTCGTCGAAGAATCCCGAATGACACTGGATCTTCTGCAGCGCACCCGCCGACCCCAGGGGCTGGTCGATGATCTCGCCATTTTCAACGGTGCCTTCGAAGGAATATGCCATGCGCACGCCAAACTGGTGCCCGTCGCGGAAATAGTTTTCGATCTGCGGCGCGAGGTAACTGGTGTTCACCATGATCTGTCCGAAGCCATGATTGCGCAGGTGTTCGACCAGCATCTCCATCACCGGTTTATGGATGATCGGGACCATCGGTTTGGGCAGGGTTTCGGTCAGGGGACGAACCCGGGTGCCGCGGCCGGCGGCCAGAATCATGGCTTTCATCGTTGCTAACTCCGCTTGGTTGGGACGTCGTATTAAACGCGGCGGCCCAATGCGGGGTGTGGCAGAACTGTGAATTATTTGGAAAACAATGCCCGTGAGCACTCAGCTGAAGCGCATGGGAAAGGCCTCACCGGGGAGGCCAAATCCGGCCGAGGGCAAAACGGGCGAAAAAGCTGATAACGGGGCATTTCCCGTGAGATGCGCCTGCGCTGAGAATTCGATTCAGGCCCCGGGGCGGTTTAACCCCCGGCAGCAGATGCCGCGATCAGTTGACCGCGCAACCTAATACGGCGGCGCACCCTTGCCTACGAATGGCGGCTCGCGCCCCACCAGCGATTCGAGCAGGATCAGTTCGGCGTCGGTGTGGTTGATGACCGGCGCCCTGGGCATCATCCTGTCCTCGGGCATCGCGCTGTCGGCGTAGACGTAGCGCGGCTGTTCGTGGTGCGTCGTGGTGATGGTCTCGGTCATCTTCGGCAGGTCGCGCGGCGCCACTTCCACCGTTCCGTAGCAGGTGCAGACGTAGGTGCGCTTCGCCCCGGATTCAAGGTAGAGGCCGGTGCCGCGAATGCCGATCGTCGCGGTCGGGGTTTCGATGCGACGCGGGCCGGCGGAGAACACCGACAGGAGCTTGCCGGTGGCCAGGCGCAGCACGTCGGCAAAAGCACCGCTCCCCGAGGTTTCCACACGCCCCAGGGCGCGCAGAATGAACGCGTCCTGCCCGATGACGAATACCGCCTGGCTGCGCGAGCCGGTCTCGACGCGATCGCCGGGATTGATCACCTGCCCGCGCTTCGCCGGCTTGCCGTTGACGCTCACCCTGCCCTGCACGCGATACAGGCCCGGTGGGATGCCGCCCTGCGCCAGCGCCTCGCGCAGGCTGACCAAGCCCATGGCGATGGCGGACGCGGTGACGGTTTTTAGGACGAGGCGGCGCTGTGGGTTCTGCGGAGAAATCTCACTCATCGGTTTTCTTCCCCATTTTGTGCCTGCCGTGGCCCGACATTTCAGCGCCCGCTTCAGGGCTGAGCTGCCGGTAGAAATAGAGCGACGACAACGATAGCAGGGACGCGACGGCAAATGCCGGCAGAAAATCTTCCGCCACAATGGTCGCATGCCCCTGCAAGACGCTGGCGAGTTCCAGCGCATAGGCGCCCACCGCCACGCCCACGCTCTGCGAGATGCGCTGCGCCATGCTGGCAAAACTGGTGGCGTTGCCCATGTTTTCACGGTTGATGTCGGCGTAGGCGATGGTGTTGGTGCAGGTGAACTGCAGCGCGCGGAAACAACCGGTGAGCATCAGCACCACGGCGATGAAAGCATGCGAGGTCTGAGCGGTGAAGAGCCCGAAGCCTACCAGCACCAGCGATGAGCCGATGGCGTTCCAGGTGAGCACGCGGCGAAAGCCGGTTTTCCTCAGAATGAATACGGTCAGCGTGCGTATCGACAGCGCGCCGATCGCGGTGAAACAGGTGATGAGCCCGGATTCCACCGGGCTCAAACCGAAGCCCAATTGCAGCATCAGCGGCAACAGAAAGGGCAGCGTGCCGGTGCCGATGCGAAACAGGGTGCCGCCCACCACGCCGGCGCGGAACGACGCAAGGCGCAGCAGATCGAGACGCAGAACCGGGTGCGGCGTGACCCGCGCATGACGCCAGTAAGCGTACAGCGAAAGGCACCCCACCAGCATGCAGCCGACAATCGCCGCACCCGGCAGCAAATGCCCCCCCAGCGCGGACAACCCCAGCAGGATGGTCGACAAACCCAGGCCCGAGTACACCAGGCCGCGGCCGTCCAGCGCCGGAACCTCCGCTTCGCGAAGATTGGGGATGTAGACGAAAATCAGAATCAGCCCCAGGATGCTCACCGGCACATTGATCAGGAAGATGCCGCGCCAGTTGAAATACTGGGTGATCATCCCGCCCAGCGGCGGCCCGAGTATCGGCCCGAGCATGGCCGGCATGGTGAGGTAGCTCATCGCCTTGACGATGCCGGATTTGGGCACCGACCTCATCAGGATCAGCCGGCCCACCGGCACCATCATCGCCCCGCCCATCCCCTGGAAAAAGCGCGCCAGCACAAACTCGGTCAAGGATCCCGAGAACGCGCACCACAGGGAGCCCGCCATGAAGGTCACCATCGCCGCGGCAAACACGGTGCGCGCGCCGAAACGGTCGGCCACCCAGCCGCTGATGGGTATGAATATCGCAAGGCTGATGAGATAGGAGGTGATGGCAAGTTTCAGGGCGAGCGGATTTTCGCCCAGCGATGCGGCAATCGCGGGCAGCGCCGTGGCGAGCACCGTCGAATCCATGTTTTCCATGAACAGGGCGCAGGCGACGATCAGCGGAATAAGAATGGCGCGAGGCATGCGTGCAGGGCAAAAAGGCTCAGGCGGCAATAGTAACGTAGCGCCCCGGCTTTGAACGCCGATGGCGCGGGATTCTCCTCATTGGCAACGGTTCTGCGCAAACGCAACCTCACCAACTCGGTACTTGCAGTACCATCAACGCTCACATTCCGAAGGCCACGATCATGAGCGAAGAGGCGGCACCCCTCCCACAACCTTCCAACTCCAAGGCGGGCTCCGGCCCGGACCTGGCCGAAATCATCTATGTCGAGCTGATCGGGCGCGCCTTCATGCGCGTTGAAAACACCGCCAGCGTCAAACCTGACGCGACCACGCTCGCCAAGCTGAGCATCGAGCTTGCCGATATCTATTTCAAGGAAAAGCAGGCGTCCCTGGCCGCGCTCGGCCCCAAGAACGTCGGCTACGAGATGCAACTCGACGACCTGGCGAACTGGGATAAAAAGTAATCCAGAGTTTTTCTGGTGTATATTCGCGCCGGGTTTGCGTATCGCCTCATCCGGTTAGCGTTGCAGACCCTTCGCGGAACCCTTTTGGGCTCCCGAACTTTCGAGAAGCATTGCATCTGCCTGCACCGGCGGAAGGATTGACCTTCCCAGGCCGATCTCGGGAGAACACCATTACGACATCGTTTGAAAACCTCGGCCTGTCGGCCGAGTTGCTCCGCGCTATCTCGGAGCAGGGATACACCGAACCCACCCCCGTCCAGAAACAGGCGATTCCGCTGATTCTCGCCGGTCGCGACGTTCTCGCCGCGGCACAGACCGGCACGGGCAAGACCGCCGGCTTCACCCTGCCCATCCTGCAGCGCCTGGCGGCGGGGACGGCGCCTGCGCTGGCGCAAGAGGGGCAGCAGGATGCCCCGCGGCGGCCGCGCGTTCTGGTGCTGGTGCCCACGCGCGAACTGGCCGCACAGGTGCAGGCGGCCGTGCGCGACTACGGACGCCACCTGGCGCTGCGTTCGGCAGTGATTTTCGGCGGCGTCAGCATGAACAACCAGATCGACGAACTCGCGCGCGGTGTCGACATCGTCGTCGCCACGCCGGGACGCCTGCTCGACCACGCCGGGGAGAAAACCATCGACCTGGGCGGCATCGGCACGCTGGTATTGGATGAAGCCGACCGCATGCTCGACATGGGCTTCATCCACGACATCCGCCGCGTGCTGGCGCTGCTGCCCTCTGCGCGCCAGAACCTGCTGTTCTCAGCCACCTTCTCCGACGAGATCCGCCAGCTCGCGGGAACCATTCTTCACGACCCGGCCGCGGTGGAAGTCGCGCCGCGCAACACTCCCGTCGAATTGATAGCGCAGGTGGCGCACCCGGTCGACCGGGATCGCCGCCGCGCGCTGCTGTGCCACCTCATCAAGTCGGGCGACTGGCGCCAGGTGCTGGTGTTCTCGCGCACCAAGCATGGCGCGAACCGCCTTGCCGAACAACTCACCAATGACGGCATCGAAGCCGACGCCATTCACGGCAACAAGAGCCAGGGCGCGCGCACCCGCGCCCTGAAACGCTTCAAGGATGGCGAATTGCGCGTGCTGGTGGCCACCGATATCGCCGCGCGCGGCCTGGACATCGAAGGCCTGCCGCACGTGGTCAATTACGACCTGCCCAATGTGCCCGAAGACTATGTGCACCGCATCGGCCGCACCGGACGCGCCGGCAGCAACGGCGAGGCGGTGGCGCTGGTATGCGGCGAGGAAAGGGAATTGCTCGCCGCCATCGAAAAACTGATGAAGCGACAAATCGAGAAGAAAATCATCGAGGGCTTCGAGCCCGGCCCCGGCTACGAGACCGCGCGCTTCGACCCCGATCTGGTGCACGGCCGCGGCGCGGATGCAAAACGCAACGGCCGTCCCCAGGGGAGCAACAACGCCCGCACAGAAGATCAACGCGGGCGCACACCCGAGGCCCGGCAGCAGGACCAGCCCAGCGGGGCGGACGAACCGCGCAACACTAGCCGCCGGCCCGCGGGGCCGCGTGGCAATTCGCGCCGCCCGCAAGGGCAGTCAGGCGAGGCGCCCGGGTCGGGGCCTTCCAGACAGGCGCAGCGCGCTCCCAACGAATCCGCGGCATTGGGCGCTGCGCCCCGCGCCGATGATTTCAGCAACGACGAGGACATCGACCGCCGCATCGACGGCAATCGCGCCGATTACCCGGTCGGCAATGCCAGCCGGGGAAACAACGGCGGCGGCGAGCGCAACGATTCTCGCCGCGGCCAGTCGCGCTGGCCGCGGCCCGCTCCCGTACTGCAGGGTCCGATGACCTCGCGCGGCCAGCCCGTGGCCAGCCAAAACCGTCCGCTGGAGCCCCACGAATCGCGTCTGCACGAATACGCCACGCGCCCGCAGAACGGCAATGGCGACAAGCGCCGCAAGGGCGCGCTGCTCACCGGATTGCCGCGCGATGATGACTGAGGCCCGCAACTGAATACCCTTCTCCCGCCGGGAGACGGCCCGATGGTAAGGAACCTTTCCCATGCGTGATCCGGTACCGCAAAGCATTCGCCTCGAAGACTACGCACCGCCGCCGTTTCTCATCGACACGGTGGAACTGGACTTCTCGATAGCGGAAGATTTCACCACGGTGCGCGCGCGCCTGGGCGTGCGGCGCAATCCGGCGGCGCACGCCGCGGCGCCGGCGCCCCTGGCGCTGGATGGCGAAGAACTGCGGTTCGAATCGGCGACGATTGACGGCCGTGCCCTGGCCGCCGGCGACTATTCGCTGCTGGACAAAAAACTCCTCATCCCGCAGGTGCCCGATAGCTTCGTCCTCGAAACCGTGAGCCGCATCGATCCGCGCAGCAACACGCAACTGAGCGGCATGTATGCCTCGAAAAACGGTTTTTTCACCCAGTGCGAGGCCGAGGGCTTCCGCCGCATCACCTGGTTTCCCGACCGCCCGGACGTGATGTCGAAATACACCGTGACGCTGCGCGCCGATCGCCTGCGCTATCCGAATCTCCTCTCCAACGGCAACCTGGTGGAGAGCGGAGTGGAAAGCGGCGACGCAACCCGGCACTGGGCGCGCTGGGAGGACCCTTTCGCCAAGCCGTGCTATCTGTTCGCGCTGGTGGCGGCGAAACTCGAGGTGCTCGAGGATGGCTTCACCACGCGCTCCGGTGCGAACAAGCGGCTTGCGGTGTATGTCGAACCGGGCAAGCTCGACCAGTGCGCCTTTGCGATGCAGGCCCTGAAGAAGGCGATGCAATGGGATGAGGCGATGTTCGGACTGGAACTCGATCTGGACCAGTACATGATCGTCGCGGTGGGCGACTTCAACATGGGCGCGATGGAGAACAAGGGCCTCAACATTTTCAACACAAAATATGTCCTGGCGCGCCCGGACACGGCCACCGACACCGACTACCTGAACATCGACCGGGTGGTGGCGCACGAGTATTTCCACAACTGGACCGGCAACCGCGTCACCTGCCGCGACTGGTTTCAGCTTTCCCTGAAGGAAGGCCTGACGGTGTTCCGCGACCAGGAGTTCGGCGCCGACATGTATTCGCGCCCGGTGCAGCGCATCCAGGAAGTGCGTACCTTGCGCGTCGCGCAGTTTCCCGAGGACGCGGGCCCGATGGCGCATCCGGTGCGCCCGAGTTCCTATGTCGAAATCAGCAATTTCTACACCGCCACGGTGTACGAAAAGGGTGCCGCGGTGGTGCGCATGATCCACACCCTGATCGGCGCGGCCGACTTCCGCAAAGGCATGGACCTTTACTTCGCGCGTCACGACGGCCAGGCCGTAACCTGCGACGAATTCGCGCAGGCCATGGCGGACGCCTCGGGCACCGATCTCACCCAGTTCAAGCGCTGGTACCATCAGGCGGGCACGCCGGTGATCGAAGCGCAGGGCGAATACGACGCGGCAGCGGCAAGCTACACGCTGACGCTGACACAATCCTGCCCGCCGACCCAGTACGAGTTGAGCCAGAAGGACGCGCCGCCCAAGGCGGCCTATCACATGCCCTTTGCGCTGGGCCTGGTGGGACCCGACGGCGCCGATTTGCCCTTGCAACTCAAAGGCGAGCCGGCCGCGGCCGGCGGCACGCGCGTGCTGTCGCTGAAAAATGACAGTGAACGCTTTGTTTTCATCAACGTCGCGGCTCAGCCGGTGCCGTCCCTGCTGCGCGATTTTTCCGCGCCGGTGATCCTGCGCTATCGCTACAGCGAAGCGGATCTCTCGCACCTCATGGCGCACGACGCGGACCCTTTCAACCGCTGGGAGGCCGGGCAGCGGCTGGCGATGATGGTGCTTGTCAGGAATATCGCGGCGATCAGGAAGAACTCGATGCCTGCGGTGCCCGGCGCGCTGGTGCGCGCTTTCGGCAAAGTACTCGACGACGCCGGCGCCGATCCTGCGTTTGCCGCCGAAGCCCTCTCGCTGCCCTCGGAGACCTACCTTGCCGAACAGATGGAAGTGGTCGATCCGGAGGCGATACTGGCCGCGCGCGTGCACCTGCGGCGCGCGCTGGCGCACGCGCTGCGCGAGAAACTGCTCACCACCTGCTCCACACAGGCGGACAGCGGATCCTATTCACCCGACGCGCAATCGGCCGGCCGGCGTGCATTGCGCAACCTGGCACTGGGCTACCTGATGGAACTGGACCTGCCTGAGATCCGCCGCCAGTGCATGGCGCAGTTCGAGCATGCCAACAACATGACCGATGCCATGGCGGCGCTGTCCACCCTCGCCCAGTTCAACTGCCCGGAGCGCACCGCCGCGCTGGATGCCTTCTACGCGAAGTGGCGGGACGAACCGCTGGTGGTCGACAAATGGCTGATGGTGCAGTCCGGTTCGCGCCTGCCCGCGACGCTCGCCGAAGTGAAGCGACTGTGTTCGCACCCGGCCTTCGACATCCGCAATCCGAACAAGGTCTATGCGCTGATCCGCGGTTTCTGCGCCAACCTGGCGCGCTTCCACGCGGCCGACGGCTCGGGCTACGCCTTCGGCGCGGACAAGGTCATCGAACTCGACCGCCTCAATCCGCAGGTGGCCGCGCGCATTGCGCGCGCCTTCGACCGCTGGAAGAAATTTGATGCCGGCCGCCAGACGCATGCGCGCGCGGCGCTGGAGCGCATCCGCGATGCGAGTGGCCTATCGCGGGACGTCGCTGAAATCGTGCAACGCGCGCTGGCGTAAGCGGCGGGCGTTGCCAATCTCCAGCAAGTCCATGAAGCCTTCCACTGCGAGCCGATCGACAACGCGCCCGAGCAGTTTGCGTACAACCACAGAACCGACAAGGTGATCGCCGAAACGATTGCCGACGCGCTGCGGAACAGTGGCTCGCGCAGAGAATAGGCCGATTGGCACAGATACTCTGCGAATAATGTTTAACTTTATTTTGTCCCACTCCATTTATGACATGTCTTTTCAGGCATTTTCAGATCAAATCTGACAACTTTTAAGGCAATCCCGACACCCTTGCAGGGTCAACGCGCTTGCGCCGCCGGCATCGGTATAAGATAGCCGATCGACCGCTCCATGGTCCGCAAACAAAGGCCTCCCCATGACTCCCCAGGAACGCGAACTGCTCGGCACTTTTCTCCAGCAAATGACGCAGGCACAGGCAGGACCGAAAGATGCCGAAGCCGAAACGCTGATACGCGAGGCGGTTGCGCGCCAGCCCGATGCCGCTTACCTGCTGGTGCAACGCGCCATGGGCCTGGACTACGCGCTGCAAGCCACGCAGGGCCAGGTGGCCAAATTGCAGGCAGAAATTGAACAGTTGCGCCCGAACAAGACAGCCAGCTTCCTCAACGACCCCAACGCCTGGGGACGTTCAATGTCGCCCGCCGCTTCGATGGCATCGCCTGCTTCAAACCCGGCTCAGGCGCCGCTGGCGCCCCTGGCCCCCGGCACCCTGTCCCGAGCGGCTGCACCCGCCGCCGCGGCACCGGCAAGCTCATGGGGGGGCGCGGGCATTCTGGGAACCGTGGCGACCACCGCCGCCGGCGTCGTCGCGGGCTCGCTCCTGTATCAGGGCATCCAGGGCATGATGGGCCACCATAACCCGGTGGCGGATGCCGGAGCGCACACGCCCTCGCCGCCCGCCCCGGACCACCTTGCGGCCAGAGCCGACGGCGCGGATGAAGCCCCGGATGATTCGGCCGACTATGCCGACGCGTCCGGCGGAGATTTTGATTCCGGAGATTCGGCCTGAACTTGCAGAACGCTCGGCAGCGCCGGGACGGTTCTCCACCACCAGCGGGTGGCCGGGCTAATTTGCAAAGGATTCAGAAATGAGCGAAAACAGGCAGGAGATCGTGGTGGTCGACGTGAAGATCCCGTTCTGGTCGATGGTCGTTTTGATGGTCAAGTGGGCTGTTGCAGCCATTCCGGCGGCAATCATTCTGTTTCTGCTGGTCGCCATTCTGATGACGATATTCGCCGGCACATTCCACTGGCAAAGCTTCGGCAGGCAGATGATGTAGCCTGGTTTTGAGTCGAGTGCGGTTATCGCCAATCACTTTTCCAGTGAAAGCGCCGCGACAACGACGCGATGTGGGCATTGCAGATGCATTAACATTGCGCCTATCCCCAAAAAACAGGAACCAGCCCCATGCAATCAGCGGCTGCTGGTACCAGGCATTGCCGGTACCGCTTGCATCTGGCGCACCTGCTGCTCGCCACACTGGCCGGCAGCGGCTGCTATGCGATTCCCGCCAGGGCCGCGATGATCGACGAGATCCAGGTCTACACCGACGACATCAACAAGCCCGGCGATTTCGGATTGGAGTTGCATGTCAACACCACGCCCAAGGGTCGCAGCACGCCGGACTTCCCCAACGAAATTACACCGCGGCACGGCCTGCGCTTCACGCCCGAATTCTCCTACGGACTCACCCGGGACCTGGAGGCCGGCGTATATCTGCCGTACGCGCGCGACGCGCTGGGCACCACCCATTTCGCCGGGCCGAAACTGCGCCTGAAATGGCTGCCGCTGCAGACGAACGAGGATGGACAGGGCTGGTTCATGGGAGCCAACGTCGAATACTCGCGGGTCGCGCCGGAGTTCGAGCAGTCCCGCTATTCATTGGAACTGCGTCCGATCCTCGGCTACCGCGGCAAGGACTGGCTGTTTGCGACCAACCCGATACTGGGCTGGGATCTGGCCGGCCCTGCCCACGACGGCAAGGCCGATTTCAGTCCGTCGGTCAAGGTCGCGCGCGATTTCGCGCCGGGTATCGCGCTGGGAATGGAGTACTACGCCGAACTGGGCAAGGTCAACGCCTCCCTGCCACACGCACAGCAATCGCACACGCTGTTTTTTGCGCTGGACTACGACCGCAAGCCGTGGACGTTCAACGTAGGCATCGGCCGCGGCTTCACCGAGGCGACCGATCGCTGGACGCTCAAGACCATCATATCGATACCGTTTGATTAGATAGAACCGGGTGCGCTCAGCGCTTGCGCCATCCGGGAAATTTTCAAGCCACCATCACTGTGCATTGCGGCGCAGCCACTTCTCCGGAAGCATCGAGTGCAGCACCTCGTCACGCAGCATGAAATGATGGAACAAAGCGGCAGCCGCGTGCAGTCCCGCCAGCCACATGATGGCGTCACCGAGGATGGTGTGGATGTCTGCAATCAGCAGACCGACGGCATGAGCTTCCGGGATCATCGGCGGCACATTGCCCAGAAGGCCCAGCGTCAGGGGATGGCCTTCAAGCCAGGCGCCCAGAACCGCGGTGACCGGCGTTACCACCAGCAGAAGGTACAGCAAGACCCGCATCGCCTTTGATGCGCGAATCATCCAGAGCGGCATGTCGGGGTGCTGCACTGGCGCTGCGAATACCTGCCATGCAAGGCGTATCAGTGTCAGTCCGAAAACCGCCAGTCCCAGCACTTCATGAACCTGGCGATCGAAATCGCGGGCCGCCGAATAGACCCGGTGCTCCGAGCCGCCCGGGCCCATGATAAAGGCCGCCAGCACCAGAACTGCGGTGAGCCAGTGAAATGCGATGGCTACGGATCCGTAGCGGTTGGGCGTTACCCCCGCCTGAGGCGGAATAGCTGTCATATCGGTCCCGAGTATCAGAACTGCGGTTTCGGCCCCGGCCGCCGGCCAAGGCATATCCGCCGATGCTGCACCAATTGCCGGGTTGGGGCTTGACTCAGGTCAGCAAACAGCATTTTTCAAACCGGCACCCGTCGTATAAGGGTGATTTCGGAAGGCGCCCACAGACGCCTGGGCGGTCCGCGATAACCAGCACCGCAATTGGTGCAGACCCACAGCTTATCCAGCCGGTGCAGGCCGGCGCACAGATGCAGCAGCGGGACGAGCGTGAAAAGGCGGCGGATCACCCGCAGGCCTCAGCCGAATTGTTCGGTCGCACCCAGCAGACGCCACTTCCCCGCCGGCAGGTTGCCGAGCATCACCTTGCCGATGCGCACGCGCTTCAAGCCCAGCACTTCCAGGCCCACCTGCTCGCACATGCGGCGTATCTGGCGCTTCTTGCCTTCGCGCAGGATGAAACGCAACTGATCCTGGTTCTGCCAGTCGACCTTGGCCGGGCGCAAAGGCTTGCCATCGAGCGCAAGCCCGTGGTTCAGGAGGCGCAGATCCTCATCGGGCAGACTGCCGGCGCGCGCGTAGCGGACCCTCACCAGGTATTCCTTTTCGATGACGGAATCCTCGCCGATCAGCAGCTTGGCGATGCGCCCGTCCTGCGTCATCACCAGCAGGCCGGTCGAATCGATATCCAGCCGACCCGCGGGTGCGAAGCCCCACAGATCCTGGCGCCGCAGTGAAACCGCTGGCGGGCCGTGGCGCGCGGGTTTCGGCGCAGCGCCGAGAGCCTGTGCCGCCGCGCTTTCCGCAGCGGCCCCCGCCTTTGCCGTGAATACCCTGGCCTCGTGCCACTGGTTCTCCAGCGTCACCAGCACCGAGGCGGGCGTATGGCCCTCCTCGGCCTGCCCGCTGACATAACCCATCGGCTTGTGGAGAATCACGGTAAGGCGCCGCGCCTGTTCCTTGCGCGCGCGCGGGTCGATGCTGATCGCCTGATGCGGCAGCACCTTCAGGCCCAGGATAGCCACCGCCCCATCCACCTGCACCCAGCCGCGCTCGATCCATTCATCGGCTTCGCGGCGCGAGGCCAGACCCAGCTCGCTCATGCGTTTGGAGAGGCGTATCGGTTCGGAATCAGTCATATTGGCTTCAGTGTGAAAGTTGGTCGTGCTTGATTGTGAAGCTGCGCCGCAGCAGCAGAACTACCTGGAAACGTGCGTCCTAATTGGCCTCCCTGGCTACGGGCGATTTCAAGCCGCACGCAAAAACGAACTGAATATCTGCTTCGACTCGCCGTCGGTGATGCCCAGATCGGTCAGGTGCGGTCCCGGATTGCAGGCAAGGCACTGTCCGGAGAGTGCCTTGAAAGTGCGATACGGCCCCTGCCATGCGACGATCTCACCCGCCGCTTCGACCACAGCGCGGTGTTCGCGCGCCACCTCGGCGGGCGGCTTGGCCGAGAGCAGGCCAGCCACCGGGAAGGCGGTGCTGGCCGCCACTTTGCCATCGCGGACCACGGCGTTGCCGCCACCCATGGCCACCACGGTGTTGGCCGCGAGCGCCATCTCGTCCGGATCGTGGCCGTAGACCACCAGGTTGTGCGAATCGTGCGCATAAGAGGTGGCGTAGGCTCCGCCCCAGCGGCCCCAGCCCTCGATGATCGCCGTCTGCGGGCCAAGATCGTTGCGGCCATGACGGTGGATCACCGTCATCACGCTGACCGACTCCGGTATCACCGCGTATCCGTCGCGCACCTCGACTTCGAGTTCGCTCCAGGTGTTGAAACGCGCGCCCTTGATGGTGCGCAGCACCGCGCGGCCATTGGCCATGTCGGGAACCGCAAGGCGAAAACTGTCGCGCGAGAGCTTGCCCAGCTTCATGGTGCGGGTGGGTAAGGAGAGCGGCGCGGCATCGAGCTCGACACTCATCGCGCCGTGGCTGGCAATGCGGCGCCCGCTGACATAGACGTGCTCGACGGTGACTTCTTTCAGGTCGGCGAGCAGCGCGAGATCGGCGCGCCGCCCGGCGCAGACCTGCCCCAGGTCTTCGCGGCGCAGGCGCACTGCATTGTTGATGGTGGCGCAGCGTATGGCCTGCAGCGGCGCCATGCCGTAGCGGATCATGCGGCGGATGACATCACACATGCCGCCCTTGTCCACCAGATATTCGGGGAACACGTCGTCGGTGCACACCGTGAGGCTGTGCGGCACCACCGGCAAGGTGCAGATGGCGCGCACCACGTCGGGCAGCAGGTAATCGTGCGAACCGCGGATTTCCACCGTCATGCCGGCGCGCAGTTTCTCCAGCGCGTCTTCGCCGGAGACGATTTCGTGGTCGGCGGAAATGCCGGCGGCCAGATAGGCCTGCAGGCCGCCGCCTGAAAGCCCACGCGCATGGCCCTCGATGATCTTGCCGCTCGAGAGCGCCTCGGTGAGGATGCCCATCATGCGCGGGCTGGCGTCGAGCACCGCGCGCATGTCCATCACCTCGGCAAGGCCCGCCACCTCGGGCCAGGAAAGCATTTCGCGGATTTCCGGCGCCTGGAAATCCGCGCCCGAGAGTTCCAGGCCCGGCGCCGCGGGCACCGTTGAAGACGCCTGCACGATAAACCGCAGCAGCAGGTTGCGGCTGGCCGTCACCGCCCAGCGCACGCCCTCCACGCCGAGCACATTGGCCAGTTCATGCGGATCGCAGAAGACGGTGGTGGTGCCCTGCGGCAGCACCGTTTTCGCATAGTGCTGCGGCAGCATGTGCGAAGACTCGAAGTGCACGTGGCCGTCGATAAATCCGGGCGCAATGTAAAGGCCGGCGACATCGTGGATGACTTTTGCCTCCGGGTATTTGCCGCGCGGATGCACACTGGCGATCATTTCGCCGACGATGCCGACGTCGGCTTCGCGCAATTCGAGCGTGGCCACATCGACCACGGTGCCGCCTGAGAGCAGCAGATCGAAGGGCTCGCGCCCCTGCGCGGCGGAGATGGCGCGCAGACGTACCGCGGGGTCGATGGGCTCGATCATTTAATAATGCTATTCAGCTTTAATATTTGCCGTCTTCACCACCGCCGCGAACTTGTCGTGCTCCTTCTGCAGGAACGCGGCAAACTCGGCAGGACTCAGGTTCGCCGGCTGCAGGCTCAGTTCGCTCATGCGCTTGCTGATTTCCGCATCCTTCAGCACGGTGTTCATCTCGCGGGCCAGCCGGCCGACAATGGCGCCATCGGTTTTCGCCGGGGCGAACAAGCCGAACCACACCAGCACTTCCGCGCCCCTGAATTCGGGTGTCTCGGCAAGCGCGGGAATTTCCTGCGCCGTGGGCCAGCGCTTGGCGTCCATGACGCCGAATGCCTTGATGCGCCCGGCGCGCACCGCCTGCTGCGCCGACACCAGCGGCAGCACCGCCAGTTCGATCTGATTGCCCACCAGGTCGGTGAGGATCTGCGCGCCCACCTTGTAGGGCACATGCACCATGCTGACTCTGGCCACCTGGTTGATGAGTTCCCCGGCCAGGTGCAGCGAAGTGCCGATGCCTGAAGTGGCGTAGTTGAGCTTGCCCGGCTGGCTGCGCAGCATCTGCAGCAGCTCCGCGCTGTTGCGCGCGGCGAGTTCCGGCTTACCCACCAGCACCAGCGGCGAAGTCCCCACCAGCGAAATAGGCGTGAAGTCCTTCAGGCCGTCGTACTTCACCGTGGTGGGGGTCACCAGCTTGGCGATCACCATGGTGCTCTCGACCGAAAACAGCAGCGTATAGCCGTCGGCGGCGGCATTGGCCGCCTTGGTCGTGCCGATCACCCCGCCGGCTCCCACCGCGTTGTCGATGACGATGGGCTGGCCGAGGCGCTCACCCAGCTTTGGTGCAAACAGGCGCGCCACCGGATCGACACTGCCACCCGGTGCGTAGGGCACTATGAGGGTGACCGCCTTGGTGGGGTAGGCTTGGGCGAAGACGCCGCCATGGACCAGGGCGAGGCCCAGCGCGAATGCAGTGCAATGACGTTTCATGCGATCTCCCGGAGACGGGCGGCGCCGGATCGGGCACGCGCCATGGGGCAATGATACTGCAATGCCCCGGCCGCTCCCGTCACCGCCGCGGAGGTTGGATAACTTAAAGATTTATTCGCCACGATCGTTTATCTGCGTACCTTTTCAGATGGTTGCTTTGTCATATTTGGCAATTCCTGCCGAAATTACTTCCACAGATCCACCGCCTGGCCGCGGTCGCGCAGCTGCTCGGTGCGCGCCTGGATGAATCGCTGCAGGCTGGGTTCGCTGCGGTAGGCTCCGGAGGAAACGTAGTCGAACGCCGCAGCCAGGTGAAACGGCCTCACATAAGCCTCGACGCGAAACACCTCGCGCCCGCTCTCGCCGAAAAAAACAATGGTCGGCGTATAGGCGATATTCAGCTCGCGCGCCCAGGCATCGGCGCCAGTCTTCCTGCCGTCGGGCCGGATAAGTTCGGTGCGCTCGCCCAGCGCGAGGCGCACGACGTCGAACCGCGCGAGCTGCTCTGCCACCGCGGGGCGCCGCAAGCCCTCGCGGTGCATTTCATCGCAACCTGAGCAGGAGCGTGTCTCGAACAAAACCGCCAGCGGCTTGCCGCGCGCCTTGCGCGTCAGCCGGTAGGGCGGCTTAAGGAAGAACGCCTCATCGTGCAAAGTCTCGCTCGCGGCCTCCTTTACCGCGGTGCGCATGTAATCGGCAAAGGCCTGCTTTTTCTCCCGGTGCCCGGCCACGTAATCGAGCGCCGCCTCCATGCGGTGCGGCGGGTAGTAGCCGTTCAGGCGCGCCGCAATGGCGCCATTTTCATCGAGCAGCAACAGCGTGGGTGTGAACTGCACCTTCATGCGTTTGGCAAAATCCTTTTCACGCTCGGGCTTGCCGTCGACCCCGGTCTTGCCATCGACCCAGGTCACCTCACGATCGCCCCAGACGTTCAGCGCGATGGCGACGAAGTTCCTGCGCGTCTTGTCGACAATGCGCGGCTGGGTGAAGCTGGTTTGCATGAGCTCGGTGCAATACGGGCAGCCATCCTGCCCGAAGTAGATCAGCACCCGCTTGCCCTCCCTGGCCGCCTCGCGCACGTCCTCGCGAAAATCGAGAAAGGTTTCGGTGAACCATTTGGGGATGTCGATGGCGTAGGGCGCCACCACCTGGGCGCGGGCGGCGGGCATCGTGACCAGTATCCACAGCAACAGGAAAAGCAGGCGCATGAAGTTCTCGATAGTCCCCGAAGCGGGAAATTCTACCCCTCGCCCGGATGTCCAGGCGACGCCAGGCCCGCTGGCAAGCCCTTGGCGGAAAAAGGTTTATCCACGCCCGCACGAAGGGACACCCTTGATTTTCTTGGGCGGGGAACCCATATACCGCCACAATGGTCGAAAGCTACATGGTTGCACCGTTGGCCATTAAAATCGCGCGCTGCGTCGCGCTTATCTGAAAAGGTTGAAATATGAAGCGGATTTTCCTGTTCCTGGTGACCAACATTGCCGTGATGCTGGTGCTGTCCATCGTCCTATCGGTGCTCGGACTGGATCGTTTCCTGACTGAAAGCGGCATCAATTACCAAGTGCTGCTGGGCTTCTCGCTGGTGGTGGGCTTTGGCGGATCGCTGTTCTCGCTGATGATCTCCAAGCCGATGGCCAAATGGTCCACCGGCGCGCGCGTCATCGACGGATCGGAAGGTTCCACCGAATACTGGCTGGTGCAGACCGTGCATTCACTTGCCGACAAGGCCGGCATCGGCCACCCCGAGGTGGCGGTCTACGAAGGCGAGCCCAACGCCTTTGCCACCGGCGCCTTCAAGAACGACGCACTGGTGGCGGTCTCCAGCGGCCTGCTGCAATCGATGAGCCGCGAGGAAGTCGGTGCGGTGCTCGGCCATGAGATCGGCCACGTCGCCAACGGCGACATGATCACCCTCACCCTGATTCAGGGCGTGGTCAATACCTTCGTCATCTTCTTGTCCAAGGTGGTCGGCTATTTCGTCGACAAGGTGATCTTCAAAACCGAACGCGGCGTGGGCATGGGCTATTACATCGCTTCGTTCATCTGCCAGATACTGCTGGGCATACTTGCCTCGATGATCGTCGCCTGGTTCTCGCGCCGCCGCGAATTTCGCGCCGATGCGGCCTCCGCGCAACTGCTGGGCTCGCCCACGCCGATGGTCAATGCGCTCGCGCGCCTGGGCGGACTGGAGCCCGGCGCGCTGCCGCAATCCATGGCAGCGAGCGGCATCACCGACAAGGGCGGCATCATGGCGCTGTTCTCGACCCACCCGCCCATCGAGGAACGCATCGCCGCGCTGAAGAACCGCGCGCAGTAACACCACCCATGGCCGCCGCGAGGCCCGGCGCAGGACTGACACGGTGATGCGCAGGCCTTGGACACGCTGACCCACGCACTGTCGGGCGCATTGTTTGCGCGGGCCACGGCCCGCTCATCGCCGTGCCCGGAGGATCCGCCGCTATGGCAGCGCGTGAGCCTGTGCACGCTCGCCGCGGCATTTCCCGACGGCGATTTCGTCGTCAGTTTCTATTCGTCATTTGCCTACCTGCTGCATCATCGCGGCCTCACGCATTCCCTGCTGATGATGCCGCTGTGGGCGCTGCTGCTGGCGGGCCTGGCGGCGCTGTGCTTTCGCCGGCCGGGCGCCTGGCGCAATTACGCGGGGGTTGCCGCACTGGGCATAGTCGCGCACATTCTGGGCGACCTGATCACCAATTACGGCACCATGATCTTTGCCCCGTTTTCCGACCGGCGCGTCGCCTGGGGCACCACCTTCATCATCGACCTGTGGTTTTCCGGGATCATCCTCGCGGGACTGGCGGCTTCGCTTGTGTGGAAGGGATCGCGCCGCCCCGCCATCATCGCCAGCCTGGCGCTTTTTGCCTACGTCGGCATGCAGGCGGCGTGGCGCTCGCAGGCCGTCGACTTTGGCCAACAGTATGCCCGCGAAAAAGACATCAGCGGCGCGCACGTGACGGTGCAGCCCAGTGCCGTGTCGCCCCTCAACTGGATGGTGATGGTGGAGAAGAACGGCGACTACCGCTGGGCATTCGTCAATTTGAGACGACAGGAAATTGCCACCGACCCCGGGCCGGAGGGCGGCTTTATTGCGCGGCTTGACGCGCCGTTCAATCCGCTCTCGGCCCCCATCTGGAACCGCGCCGCCCTACTCGGCAGCCTCCCCGAGGATGCCCTCCTCGCGCGCGAAGCCTGGATGAGTCCCGAGATGGAGTTTTTTCGCTGGTTCGCGCAGTACCCGGCGCTGTTGCGCGTCGAACACAATCCATTGGAGTGCGCCTGGTTCCAGGATCTGCGCTTTGTCCGACCCGGAACCTCGTTCAATCCGTTCCGCTTCGGCCTGTGCCGGGCGCCCGGCGGCGACTGGCAGCGCTATCGCCTGAGCGGCGAAGCGGAGCGCACGCCACTCGACTAGCGTCCCTGGGTGATTTCGTCCAGCGACTCGATGCTGCGCTCCAGGTCGGCGAGCATAGAGAGCTGGTCCTCATTTTTTATCGCCCCGACCGAACGCATGGCGATGGCTTTGAGAACTTCGCCGAGGTTGCCCGCTTCATTGGGCCGGTACCCGGCCTGTTCGACCAGCAACGACTGGATCGCGGCATTGCCGGCGTACTTGGCGGCGAGGTAATCCATCACGTGAATCTCCATCTCGCTCATGTGAACCGGGCCCATGCCGCCGCCGCAGGAACAACCGCCGCCAAAAGCCACATGGCCCTGCGCCACCCTGCCCCAGCGGCCGAGCAGCGACATCGCCTTCAGCGGCGCGTCAGGCGGCGCGGCGGCGCGCGTGGACTTGACCGCTTTGCCGAATCCGCCTTTGCCGAGAGTTTTGCTCAATGCCATGGTCAACCGGGTGCGATGCACGTAATGCGATGAAAATTCAGTTTAGCAGATAGAAATGGCCGTCCTGCCGGCCGGCGGCGCCGTGCCGGGAGCGGCGACATCTGTCGGGGTTCGCCAGTCTCATCCCGGCCGGGGCCGCAACAACGAAATATCAGCCGCCTTCGCGGTTCTCGTTCAGCGCCACCCGCAGCGGCCGGTCCGAGGCTTTGCCGCCGACCAGCACCATCTGGGCGCAGGGAAGATCGATGCCGCGCGCCAGGAAAACCGCTTTCACCCGTTTGAGCAGTTCGCGCTTTACCGCAACCATCTCCTGCGGCCACACCTTGAATCGCGCGCGCAGCATCATTCCCGAATCGCTCCACTGTTCGACCCCGGCAATGTCGAGCTCGCCGAGGATGGCGGCCGCGAATTGCGGATCGGCACGCAGCGCGGCACCGGCTTCCCGCAACGCGGCGCATGCGGTGTCGATATCGTTGCCGTGCGCGATGTTGATGCTCACCACCGCGTTGGCATATTCAATGCTGCGGTTGCTTACCGTGGTGATAAGCCCGTTGGGAATGAAGTGCACCACGCCGTCGTAATCGCGCAGCCGCACGTAGCGCAGCGTCACCTCCTCGACGGTGCCGGATTTGCCGGCGACATCGACGTAATCGCCATTGCGGATCTGGTTCTCCAGCAGCAGGACCATGCCGGTGAAATAGTCCTTGACCAGTGCCTGCACGCCAAAGCCGATGGCGATGCCCGCTATGCTGGCCGTGGCCAGCAGCGGCGCGATGGATATCCCGAGCTCGCCCAGCAGCAGCATGACGGTGACGACAATGATCACCACGCGCGCCACATAGCGGAACACCTGGGTCATGGTGTCGATGCGCTTCAACTCGTCGGCGCTCGCGCCGCGCGCCTCCGCGCGCTCGCGCAGGTGCATGATCAGGTGCTTGCAGACCGACCACAGCACCCAGGAGAGGATCAGTACCAACGCCACGCGCCAGGTGATTTCGACGAAATCCAGCAGATAGGGAATCTCCCCGAGGCCCAGACCGACCACAATCGCCTTCATCTTCGCACTCCGGATAAATTACCCACGCATGGTAACGGCGCGCCCGCGGCTTGTCGAAGCATTGCATGGCGTTGCGGTTCCGGATGAGCATTGCTGCGAGATCAACGCGCCGGCCCACCGTGTGTAATTCGCGGCACCCGGCACTAGCCCCCTGTGCGCGGACCGCGCCTTTCTGCGATCATGGACGCCGCCAGTATGAATTCTCCATGGATCGCCTTCGCACCCGCCGCACGCTGCTCGCCGCAACCCTCGCCGCGCCGCTGTGCGTACTCGCGCCGACCGGCCTGGCGCAGGGCGCGCGCATGAAGCGCGCCATTCCGCGCACCGGAGAAAAAATTTGCGCCGTGGGCCTCGGAACCTGGCAGGTTTTCGATGTCGCCAATGACAGTGCCGCGCGCGCCGAGGCGAAGGAAACCCTCAGGGTGTTCGCAGATCTCGGCGGAGAACTGGTCGACTCCTCGCCGATGTACGGATCCTCGGAAACGGTCACCGGCGATGTGGCCGCCGAACTGGACCTGCACAAGCGCCTGTTCGTCGCCACCAAGGTGTGGACGCAGGGCCGCGAAGCCGGCATCCAGCAGATGCGCGATTCCATAAAAAAACTGCGCAGCGGCCTCAAGGGGCCGCTGGACCTGATGCAGGTGCACAACCTGGTCGATACCGGCACGCACCTGCCGACACTGCGCGGCTGGAAAAAGGAAGGTCTGGTGCGCTATCTGGGCGTGACGCATTACCAAGCCGGCGCCCATGCGGACCTGGAAAAGGCCATCCGCTCCGCCGATGTCGATTTCATGCAGGTGAATTACTCGATCGCCGAGCCGCAGGCCGAACAGCGCCTGCTGTCTGCGGCACTGGAGAGCGGCGTCGCCGTCATCATCAACCGGCCGTTTGCCGAAGGGGCGATGTTTGCCCGCGTGAAAGGCAAACCACTGCCGCCGTTTGCCGCGGACATCGGCGCCAAGAGCTGGGCGCAGCTGTTCCTCAAATGGATCATTGCGCATCCCGCGGTCACCTGCGTGATCCCCGGAACGCGCAGCCCCGTGCATGTGGCCGACAACCTGGGCGCGGCCACCGGCGCGCTGCCCGAGGCGGCAATGCGGCGGCGCATCGCGGAATACTTCAGGGCGTTGTAGTTTTCAAATTCGCGGCTACAGGCCCCAATACAGCGTCAATCGTTCCGATACGGACACAAGAAACCTCGCTTTCTGCACGGATGGTGTGTATCCGTGCAGAAAGCGAGGTTGACGCGCGTAGCGCGCAGGTTTTGGCAAATCCGCGATTACCGCATGCAGATTGCAGGTTTTGCCAAAACCTGCACGGACGATAAACCCGTCCGTGCGGACCGTCGTTTGCGTGCGGATGATGATGCCATCCGCACGCAAACGGCGGTCTTTATTAAACCCGCCTTTTCGTTATTAAGCTGCCCCCCGGTTTTCGTTCGCCTGCAATAGCTTTCGCAGCGAATCGGCGCTCTCCCGGTCGATTCGTTTGGCCTCTTGGGCAAGTGCCACACTGCGCAGCGCGAGCGTGCGGTAGAGCGCGGCAATTTCGGGACTCACCCCCTCCAAGGCCAGCAGATGGCGCGCGGCGGTGCCGCTGTCGCCGCGCGCATAGACCCCTGCCATGGCGCGGGCCGGATCGTTATGTTCCAGCGTGTCGAGCGTGCCGCGCGCCAGCGACAGCAGTGCCTTGCGCGGCAGATCGCCGCTCATGCCCGCTGCATCAAATATTTTCATGCCCTCGGCCAGCAACACGCACAGGAACGCAGCACCATAGTGCGAAGCAGCGTGATAGGCGGCGCGCGCGCCGGGCGGCACCCGCAGCGTTTGCGCGCCGATTGCGCTCACCATGGCTTCCAGACGATGCAGCAGCGGCCCCTCGGCTTCCAGCGCTATGGCACAGCCGGGCAGCGCGGCAGCGGCCACCTCGGGATCGGCGAACATCAAGAGGGGATGGAAGCTCCCGACCTGCGCGCCGGCCGCGCGCACCGCCGCCAGCACGCTGAGTTCGCTTGCGCCGCTGCAATGCACCGCGGCCATGCCGGGGCGCCAGCGCAGCGACGCCGCAACGGATGCGACCGCGTCGTCGGGTACGCTGAGAAAAATCGTGTTGGCGCTGTCGAGCACCGCCTGCGGCTGGTCGAACACCCGGCATGCGGGGATTTGCGCGGCAAACGCTTCGGCCGAGCCGCGGCTGCGGCTCGCCACAGCGGTCACCGCAATGCCTGCGCGCGCGAAGGCGCGGGACAAGGCCTGGCCGACGCGCCCAGCGCCGATGAAACCGACGGCGCCGTCCTCAGGCGGCGCCATGTCTGCGCCCTCTGCGGATGATCGCGCCGCTGGCGTGCGCGCCTTCGGCGATACAATGCATGCTCCCCGCGGGCCTGGTTGTGTTGCGCAATCTCTATCTCCTGATATTCATATCCGTCATGTGTCACACGGTCGCCACCGGCAACCGTGTCGCGGCTACGCTGTTTGCCATCGAACTGGGCGCCTCGACCATGATGGTGGGCCTGATCAGCGGACTGTACGGCATGCTGCCCATGTTGCTGGCGGTATCCGCCGGCCGGTTGAGCGATCGCATCGGCGCGCGCATGCCGATGATATGCGGTTCGGCGCTGATGTCGCTGGGTGTCGGGATACCCTATTTTGCGCCACAAATCCCGGCGCTGTTGGTGGCCACCACTCTGACCGGCTGCGGCTTCATGCTCTACAACATCGCGCTGCAGAATGTGGCCGGCAGCTTCGGCCGCCCCGAGGACCGTGCCTTGAATTTCAACCTGCTGTCGCTGGGATTTTCGGTCTCAGGCCTGCTCGGCCCGCTGCTGGTGGGCATCATCATCGACAACCTGGGGCACCGCTACGCCTTCCTGCTGATGGCGATCCTGCCGCTGATCCCGCTGACGGTGCTCGGCCTGTCCGTCCTCGAGCTGCCGCGACCGGCGCCCAACGCGCATGCGGGCGCGCGCAAGCGCGTCCTCGACCTGCTGGGCGACCGGCGCCTGGTCTGGCTGTTCCTGCTGACCAGCCTGCTGTCGGCGGGATGGGAAGTGTTCACTTTCCTGATCCCGGTCTATGGCACCTCGATCGGCCTGTCGGCCACGGCCATCGGCGTGGTGATGGCGGCGTTCTCCTTCGCGCTTCTGCTCATCCGCGTCATCCTGCCGGCCATGATCAAGCGTATCGATTCCTGGCTGATGATCACCGCCACCCTGATGTACGGCGGGGTCCTGTTCTGCCTGTTTCCGCTCATGCACAGTGCGCTCGGGCTTACGGTATTGTCCTTTTTCCTCGGCCTGGGCCTGGGCTGCCCGCAACCGCTGGTCATATCACTTATTCACAAGTACGCGCCGTCGGGACGGGTGGGCGAGGCCATCGGCTTGCGCCAGGCGCTGATGTACTCGACCCAGAGCTTCATGCCGGTACTGATGGGCGCGCTGGCGGCGGTGACCGGCATGGCCGCGGTGTTCTGGCTGTTCGCGCTGGTGCTCGCCGGCGGCGGCTTTGCGGGCCGCCGGTTGCGCGACCAGCCCTCCGCGGGTCGGTAGGACCGCGATGAAAATATCCCCGCATACCTTTTGGGTCTAGACTCGACACCATCAAACGGAATGATCATGAGCTTCGAAGCACTGCGTCACGAATATACGCTGGCCGGACTGGACGAGAAGGAGGTCGCGCAAGACCCCTTCGCACAGTTCAATACCTGGTTCAATGCGGCAATCGACGGCAAATTGCCGCTGGCCAATTCCATGGCGCTGGCCACGGCCGAACGCGGCGGCAGGACTTCGGTGCGCGCGGTGCTGCTCAAGGAAGTGGACGCGCGCGGCTTCGTTTTCTACACCAACCTGGAGAGCCGCAAGGCGCGTGAAATGCGCGCCAACCCCTGCGCCTCGCTGCTTTTCTGCTGGAATGAACTGGAGCGGCAGGTGCGCATCGAAGGCCGCGTCGAAGCGGTGAGCGATGCCGAAGCGGATGCCTACTACCGGTCGCGCCCGCTGGGCGCCCGCCTGGGCGCCTGGGCCTCGCCGCAAAGCAGCGTGCTTGCCGACCGGAAATCCCTGGAAGAAAGGCTCGCCGCGGTCACCGCCCGGCACGGCGATCATCCGTCGCGTCCGCCCTTCTGGGGCGGCCTGCGTGTGGTGCCCGACTGGTTCGAGTTCTGGCAAGGTCGCCCGAGCCGCCTGCACGACCGCGTTAGTTATCGGCTGGAGGGCGCTCGCTGGATCATCGAAAGACTCGGGCCCTGACGCTGCGGCCGCCTTCAATTCGCCTTGCCATCCAGGGTAAGCGGCGACATGGCTGAGGCCATCCTGCTTGCATCACCGGCGGCATCGCCAGGCCTGAAGACGCTGCCGCCGTTGTCGCTGTACCTGCACATCCCCTGGTGCGTGCGCAAGTGTCCGTACTGCGATTTCAATTCCCATGAAAGCAAGGGCGAAATTCCGCAGAATGAATATTGCGAGGCGCTGCTTGGCGATCTGGAGTTGTCCCTGCCGCTGGTGTGGGGCCGGCGCATCTACAGCATCTTTATCGGCGGCGGAACACCGAGCCTGTTCGCCGCGCGCACGGTTGACTCGCTGCTCTCGGGCATACGCGCACGCGCGCCGCTCGCCGGCGACTGCGAGGTGACGCTGGAGGCCAACCCGGGCACCTTCGAAGCGGAGAAGTTCCGCGATTTCCGCAACGCTGGCGTCACGCGCCTGTCGATCGGCATCCAGAGCTTCAACCCGCGCCATCTGAAGGCACTGGGACGCATACACGACGGCGATGAAGCACGGCGCGCCATCGAAAGCGCCGCGCGCGCCTTCGACAATATCAATCTGGATGTGATGTACGCGCTGCCCGGACAAACCCTCGAGGAGGCCCGCCGCGATGCCGAGGAGGCCGTTGCGTGGAACACGGCGCACCTGTCCTTCTACCATCTCACCATCGAACCGGACACGCTGTTCCATCGCCGGCCACCGGAAATACCCGATGCCGATGCCGCCGCGGCGATCGAGGATTGCGTGCATGGCACAGTGTCGGGGGCGGGCTTCGATCAATACGAAACCTCGGCATTTGCGCGCGCCGGCCGCCGCTGCCGCCATAACATGAACTACTGGGAATTCGGCGATTACCTCGGCCTGGGCGCCGGTGCCCATTCAAAACTGTCCTTTCCGGATCGCATCCTGCGCCAGACCCGGACCCGGCAGCCGCGCGAATACCTCAAGCGCGTCGCCGCGGGCGAACCGGTGCTGGATGAAACGCGCCTGCAACGCCCCGATGCGGTGTTCGAATTCATGATGAACGCGCTGCGCCTGACCGAGGGCTTTCCCGTTCCGCTGTTTCAGGAACGTACCGGCATGCCGATCAGCGCGGCCGCCAAACCGCTGGACAGCGCCGAAGCGCGCGGCCTGATCGTGCGCGATCACCAGAGCATTCGCCCCAGCGATCTCGGGCGGCGCTTCCTCAATGATCTGCTGGAGATTTTTCTGCCGGAGAAGCGCTGACCTCGCTGCGCTTTCATGCGCTCACCGCCAACCGACGAAACAACCCTTCACCGTTTGCGAAATACCAGGTCCCAAACCTTGTGACCGAGCCGCAACCCGCGCGTCTCGAATTTCGTTTGCGGACGGTCTCCCGGGCGGGGTGCGAACCCCTGCGCGGTATTGACCAGGCTCGGTTCAGCGGCAAGCACCCCGAGCATCTGCTGTGCGTACTCCTCCCAATCGGTGGCCAGGTGCATATAGGCGCCGGCTGCCATGCGGCTCGCCAGCAGCGCGATCAACGGCGGTTGCACCAGGCGCCGCTTGTGGTGGCGCTTCTTGGGCCAGGGGTCGGGAAAGAAGACGTGGACGCCGGCCAGTGCGTCCGGCGGCACCATCTGCTGCAGCACTTCGATGGCATCGTGCTGGATGATGCGGATGTTGCCAAGTCGCTGCTCACCGATCAGCTTGAGAAGGCTGCCGACACCGGGTGTGTGCACTTCGATCGCGAGGTAATCGATGTCAGGATGCGCGGCCGCGAGCGTGGCCGTGGTTTCGCCCATGCCAAAGCCGATTTCCAGGATGACCGGCGCTGCGCGTGCGAACAGGGCCGGCAGATCCAGCGGGGCCGGCGCATACGCCACCCCGTACAGCGGCAGCAGTGTTTCATGCGCGCGCCGCTGCGCGTTCGAAACGCGGCCCTGCCGCAGCACGAAGCTGCGTATGCCGCGATGTTCCGGCAACAATGAGCCGCCCGGCTTACGCCGCTTTCGGCGTAATCAGTCCTGCCGCGGGGGAACTCGGGGATGCGCTGTAGAGCTTCTTGGGCATGCGCCCGGCGAGGAAGGCGTCGCGGCCGGCTTCTACGGCCTTTTTCATCGCCTGCGCCATCAGCACCGGATTTTTCGCCAGTGCCACGGCAGTATTCATCAGCACCGCGTCGCATCCCAGTTCCATGGCAATGGCCGCGTCCGAGGCGGTGCCCACGCCGGCGTCGACGATGACCGGCACGCACGCCTGGTCGATGATGAGGCGCAGGTTCCAGGGATTGAGGATGCCCATGCCCGAGCCGATCAGCGAGGCCAGGGGCATTACCGCCACGCAGCCGATTTCCTCCAGACGCTTGGCGATGAGAGGATCGTCGCTGGTGTAGACCATGACCTTGAATCCGTCCTTGACCAGTGTTTCGGCGGCAGCCAGGGTCTCGATGACATTGGGGAACAGCGTATGCGGGTCTCCCAGCACTTCGAGTTTCACCAGGTCGTGGCCATCGAGCAGTTCGCGCGCAAGGCGCAGCGTGCGCACCGCATCCGCGGCGTTGTAGCACCCTGCGGTATTGGGCAGGTAGACAAATTTCGAGGGCGGCACGGCATCCAGCAACGAAGGCTCGTTGGGATTCTGGCCGATGTTGGTGCGCCGGATCGCCACCGTGACAATCTCGGCGCCGCTGGCATCGATGGCGCGGCGGGTTTCGTCGAAATCCTTGTACTTGCCGGTGCCTATGAGCAGGCGCGAGGAAAACTGGCGGCCGCCAATGAGCAGCGGATCGGCGGCGCTGGCGGCAATGTTCGAAGCAATGGCAGACACGGGTTAACCTCCTCCAACGGCAACAACGATTTCCAGCTGGTCGCCCTGTTGCAGCGCCGTGTTGCCGAACTGGCTGCGCGGAACGATCTCGCCATTGCGTTCAACGGCGACACGCTTGCCGGCAAGATCGAGCGATTCGAGCAACAGCGCCACACTGGCGCCGGGGGGCATGCTGCGCTCGGATCCGTTGACTGACAGGGTTATCACAACTGCTTGCTGGTAACTTGGGATAAAATCGATTCGATGCTACCACGCCGCCGCCGGACGCAGCCAATTCCGGCGGGCGCTGAAAACGGGTCATGCAAGGCTGGTCGTGAAAGCGGGCGTCGTATAACGGCATTACCCTAGCTTCCCAAGCTAGTGACGAGGGTTCGACTCCCTTCGCCCGCTCCAGGTTTTGCCGGCTGCCAGTGGTGCGGCAGCGGCGTGGCACGATCGGCCGGGGAGCCCCGGACACACAAATTGACTTTCGACTGTTTTTTCAATAAAATCACGCCCTTTCTCAAACGTCGGCTTTCCCCGGAACATGAAAACATTTACTGCCAAACCGCAAGAAGTCACGCACGACTGGGTCGTTGTCGACGCCACCGACAAGGTGCTTGGACGGCTCGCCTCCCAGATCGCATTGCGCCTGCGCGGCAAGCACAAGCCCGAATACACACCGCACGTGGATACCGGCGATTACATCGTCGTCACCAACGCGGCCAAGATCAAGGTCACCGGTAACAAGGCGCTGGACAAGCACTACTATCGCCATACCGGCTACCCTGGCGGCATCAAGGAAACCAACTACGGCAAGATGCACGCGAAGTTCCCGACCCGCCCGCTGGAAATCGCGGTCAAGGGCATGCTGCCCAAGGGTCCGCTGGGCTATGCGATGTTCAAAAAACTGAAAGTTTATGCCGGTGGCGAACATCCGCACACTGCGCAGCAACCCAAATCTCTGGAGATCAAGGCATGATTGGCGAGTACTACTACGGAACAGGGCGCCGCAAGAGAGCGGTGGCACGCGTCTTCATCAAGCGCGGCAAGGGCTCGTACATGGTCAACGACAAGACCGTCGACCAGTATTTCGTGCGCGAAACCGGCCAGATGGTGGCGCGCCAGGCGCTGGTTCTTACCGAGCAACTGGGCAATTTTGACGTCCTCGTCAACGTCCACGGCGGCGGCGAATTCGGCCAGGCCGGCGCGGTTCGCCATGGTTTGACCCGCGCGCTGATCGAATACGATCCGGCGTTGAAATCCATGCTGTCCAAGGCCGGGATGGTGACGCGCGACGCGCGTGAAGTCGAACGAAAGAAGGTCGGCTTTCACAAGGCGCGCCGTCGCAAGCAATTCTCCAAGCGCTGATCGAAGCGCCAGGGAATCCAAAAAAGGCCGCCTTGCAGGGCGGCTTTTTTTTGGGGTTCCGTCCTTGCAACGGCAGCCAACACGTTGCAACCAGCATTTGGACGTGATGATGATAGGATCGAAACATGATCAAGATCGGCATAGTCGGCGGAACCGGATACACGGGCGTGGAATTGTTGCGGATTCTTGCGCGGCATCCGCAGGCGCAGCTTGCCGCCGTCACTTCGCGCGCCGAGGCCGGCATGCCGGTGGCCGACCTGTTCCCGAGCCTGCGGGGCAGCATCGACATCGTGTTTTCCGATCCCGCCAGCGCAGGCCTTGAGCGTTGCGACCTGGTGTTTTTCGCCACTCCCAACGGCGTCGCCATGAATCAGGCGCCCGCCCTGCTCGAAGCCGGGGTCAAGGTGGTCGATCTGTCGGCGGATTTCCGGCTGAAAGACATAGGCGAATGGGAGAAGTGGTACAAGCAAAAGCATGCCGCGCCGGAATGGGTCGCGCAGGCGGTGTATGGCCTTCCGGAGGTCCACCGCGAGCGCATCAGGTCGAGCCAGCTGGTGGCCAACCCCGGCTGCTATCCCACGGCAGTGCAGTTGGGATTTCTGCCGCTGCTGGAGGCCGGCGTGGTCGACGCGGAGCACCTGATTGCCGACGCCAAATCGGGCGTATCCGGAGCCGGGCGCAAAGCCGAAGTGAACATTCTGTTTGCCGAGGCATCGGATAATTTTTCAGCCTATGGGGTACCAGGCCACCGCCATTGGCCGGAGATTCGCCAGGGTCTGGCAGGCGTGGCAGGCAAGCCGGTGGGATTGACGTTCGTACCGCATCTGACTCCGATGATCCGCGGGATTCACGCGACGCTATACGCACGCATCAGCCGCGAAGCCGACTTCCAGAAACTGTTCGAGGACCGCTATCGCAACGAGTCTTTTGTCGACGTGCTGCCGCCAGGACGCCATCCGGACACGCGTTCGGTGCGCGCCTCCAATCTATGCCGCATCGCCGTGCACCGGCCGCAGGGAGGCGATACGCTGGTGGTGCTCTCGGTCATTGACAATCTCACCAAGGGTGCGGCGGGTCAGGCAGTGCAGAACATGAATTTGTTGTTCGGTTTGCCCGAAACCCTCGGGCTGGACCACGTTCCCGTTGTCCCCTGACAGCATGGCGAAACGAATCCCCGGCGACGCATGAAAAACCCCCTGCGATCACTGCGGCGTCGTTTCGGCATCTCGGCACCGAAGATGATGGTGCGCACGCACCTTGCCTGGTACTGGCGCTGGACCGGGATGGTATTGCTCGCCTCCATATCGCTCGCGCTGGCTGCCTGGATTTACGACGCCGGTATGCGCTTCGCCGGATTTGACCGCAGCGAGAGCGAACAGGCGGTCGAGATGCTGCGCGAAACGGTGGCGCGCCTTGAAGCGGAAACGGCGAAACTGCAGTCGGTATCGAACGCGAGCGAATCGCGCCTCAAGATCGAGCAGTCGGTGCAGTCGCAACTTGCGGCGCAGGTGAAGGTGTTGGATGAAGAAAATCAACGCCTCAAAGAAGATCTGGCGTTTTTCGAGAATCTGGGGCCGTCAATAAACAAACTTTCCATCAACCGGTTTTCGGTTCGCCGGGATGTTTTGCCGGGCGAGTACCGCTATCGCATGCTGGTTCTTCTGGGCGGCGGCGGTCGTGACCGCCAGTTTCAAGGTTCCCTGCAACTGGTCATCAATATGCAGAACCAGGGCCGCAATGGTATGATCGTCCTGCCCGATCCCTCACAACCGCAAAATCCATCTTTTCGATTGAATTTCAAGTACTTCCAGAGGGTTGAAGGAACTTTCAGAGTACCGGAACTCGCCAAGATAAGGTCAGTTCAGGTCCGCGTGCTCGAGCAGGGCAGCAACCAGGCCAGCGCGACGCAAAGTGTCGATTTGTGAGGGGGAAATATGTTTCGCAAACAAGCCAGCAAACCGCAGAACCGCATTGACAGCCTGATTGGGGCTGGAACCAAAATTGAAGGAAGCGTCACCTTCTCCGGTGGTCTGCGCGTCGATGGTGAAATCATCGGCAATGTCACGGCCTCACCCGATCAGGCCTCCACACTGGTGCTCTCGGAGCATGCGCGCATTGACGGTGAAATCCGCGTGTCGCACCTGGTGATCAACGGGACGGTCAACGGCCCGGTGTACGCCGTCGAGTTCCTGGAACTGCAGTCGCATTCGCGAATAAAAGGCGACGTGCACTACAACTCCCTGGAGATGCATCTGGGCGCCATCGTGGACGGCCGCCTGGTGCACCGCTCTAGCGAAATAAAGGGAGTTGAACTGAAACTCGCCTCCAGCAAATCGGGGGCCTGAGCCTGGCTTGAAACCGGGATTTTCGGCATCATCCGGCAGCGAATAACCTTACATTATCTAGGTTGACCGGCACTTGCCTGACGGTTGATACTGGCGCGATAGAACCTTTGGAGTTCCCATGGATACAGTGACCGAAATGCCCCCCCTGCTGGTATTCACCGACAGTGCGGCGGAGAAGGTGAAGCAACTCATCGACGAAGAAGGCAATACCGAGCTGAAACTGCGCGTGTTCGTCAGCGGCGGCGGCTGTTCCGGGTTTCAATATGGCTTCACCTTTGATGAAGTGCAGAATGACGACGACACCGTCATGGAGAAAAACGGCGTCATGCTGCTGATCGATCCCATGAGCTATCAATACCTGTCCGGCGCGGAAATCGATTATTCGGAAGGCCTGGAAGGCGCACAGTTCGTGATCAAGAATCCCAACGCCACCAGCACCTGCGGCTGCGGGTCTTCATTCTCGGCGTAAGCGCGGGTACCAAATCAAAGGGGCCTGCGGGCCCCTTTTTCATTGGGGATAAATTGCCCCGAGTATCCGCGGTCCTTTGGCGCCGGTAACCTCCGGTGCATTGCCCGGAGCGCCCTCCATCGTGCACCGCGCCAGCCAGGCAAAGGCGAGCGCTTCGACCCAATCCGGGTCCAGGCCCACGGCTGCGGTCGATGCCAGTTTCCTCGTCTGCAGCAGCATGACCAGGCGTTTCATCAGGTGGATGTTGTGTACGCCACCGCCGCAGATCAGAACCTCCTGCGCCTCTGGACAGTACTTTTCCACCGCTGTGACAATGCTGCGGGCGCTCAGTTCAGCCAGCGTCGCCTGAATGTCGTGCGGCGCCAGACCTTCGACGCCCAATGCCTCCAGCCATGACCAGTTGAAATGATCGCGACCAGTGCTTTTGGGCGGGCTGCGCTGAAAAAACGGGTCGGACAGCATGGCTGCCAGCAAATTCTCGTTGACGCATCCTGCGGCTGCCAGGACGCCGTCCTTGTCACAGGCTTGCCCCAGGTGGCGGCTCGCCAGGGCATCCATCAGCAAATTTCCCGGTCCGGTATCGAATCCGGATACAGGACCTTTCAACGGCAGACAGGTGAGATTGGCGATACCGCCGATGTTGACGATCGCCCGCGCCGTATCGGGCTGGCGAAAAACCATCGCGTGAAACGCGGGCACCAGCGGCGCGCCCTGCCCACCCGCAGCGATATCGCGACTGCGAAAGTCGATGACCGTGCTTATCCCGGTCCGTTCGGCGAGCAGCGCGCCGTTGACCAGCTGAATCGTATAACCCGCCTCGGGCTGGTGCCGGATGGTCTGGCCGTGACAACCGATCGCCGCCACGCGCGGATTGCCGTTGGCGGCGAGCAGGGCAAGAACTGTCTGGGCATACTGCTCTGCCAGCACATTGGCGAGCATAGCGCCGCGATGCAACTCATTGGCACCTGCCGTATGCAGCGCCAGCAGTTCGTCGCGCAGCGCGGCGGAATAAGCCTGATAGCGGCTGCCCAACAGGCGCGGAACACCGCTGGACGTATCGGCCAGCACCGCATCGACGCCGTCCAGGCTGGTACCGGACATGACGCCGACATAGAGTGAACTCTGCAGTGGACTCACCGCCATTGTCAGCGCGAGGTTTATTTAGTCGAGCAGGGCAATATTGGTATTGCGCAGCATCTCGATGCGCACGCTGTACGGCTGTGCGTAGGCAAGGAAAGTGGGCAGCCTGTCCGGGGAGATCGACTTGGAGGCGGGCAGCACAATCTTCAACGGATTTCTGAAGCGGTCGTTGATACGGAATTCGTAATGCAGGTGCGGCCCGGTGGCCCAGCCGGTCTGTCCGACAAAGCCGATGACATCCCCCTGCGACACCCGCGTTCCCCGCGCCAGGCCGCGCGCGAAGCCGCTCAGGTGCGCAAACCAGGTAGTGATACCGCCGTTATGGCGCATGATCAAGACGTTGCCATAACCGCCCTGACCGCCGATCGACTCGATTACACCGTCGCCGGTGGCCCGGACGCGCGTGCCCGTGGGCGCGGCGTAATCAACACCGGTGTGTGCACGCCAGCTTTGCTGGATCGGATGCAGGCGCAGGCCAAAGCCCGAGCTGACCCGGGAGAACTCCAGCGGCGAGCGCAGGAAAGCCTTGCGCAGATTCTTGCCCTCGGGGGTGTAATAACTGCCTTCGGACTGGCCGTCGGGGTCGGGATACCACAGCGCACGGAAGGCGCGCTCCTGATTGACGAATTCCGCTGCCAGCACCCGGCCGGAGCGGCTTTCGCGGCCGTTGAAATAATAGGTTTCGTAGATCACCGAAAAGCGGTCGCCGCGGCGCAGATCACGATGGAAATCGACGTCGCCGGCAAAAATGTCGGCAATCTGGTTGGCGACGCTGTCGGGTACGTCCGCGGCATCGGTGGCGGCAAACAGGGAACTGCGGATCTCGCCTGATTTCATGACTTCGCGGCGCGTCAGTTGTGCCGCCTGCTCGCTGGCCCTGAAATCATCGCCTTCGCGATTGAGCGACACAACCCGGTCGCGGCCCACCACATACCAGAGCGACTGCAGTTCGCCATCACCGTTGACGCGCGCCTGCACCGTGGTGCCCGGATACAGTCCGCGCAGGGGCGCCTTGGCCAGTGAAGACCGGCGCAGCAGGTCAAAATCGGATGTGTTGACCCCAAGCCGCGAGAGCAACGAAGCAAAGGTGTCGCCACGGGAAAAACGCTCCTCGGTCCAGAAATCCCCGGTGGCCGATATCGGATCGAGATTGGCGGAAATGGGCAGGGGTTCGCGTACCGCGCGCTGCGCGATCGGCGCTTCGCCGTCCTGCACGGTGCCAAAAGCGGTGACAATACCGAACAGGAAGAGACCGACTCCGCCTCCAATCCACGGAAGCGGTCGCGCCCAATGGTGTTTGACTTTGGCGAACAGCGATTGCGCTAGAATCTCGACCTCCTGCAAAACTGTTTTTTTGACAACAAGAACTCTTTTCAAAACACCAGACTGGTTTCCGTGTGCAGGAAACGGTCCGTCGGGGTTTCCTCTGTAGCGGAGGATTGACACCAGGGAGCTTGGCTCGCTTGGTGCCGGATACTAACTTGGTTCCCTCTTAAATGGGGGATAAAAAACAGGGGGTATGCCCCCCCGCTGAACCACAATACAGCGTTAAGTGTAACAAAATAAAGAAAAATCTGGCAATGACCGCCTTCTTAGACATTCCCGAGCAACTACGCATTATCAAGCGCGGCGCCGATGAGCTGCTGGTCGAGGAAGAACTCATCGCCAAACTCAGGCTGGGCCGTCCGCTGCGCATCAAACTGGGTATGGATCCAACCGCACCAGACCTGCATCTTGGCCACACCGTGGTGATCAACAAGATGCGCCAGTTCCAGGAGCTGGGGCATCACGTTCAGTTCCTGATCGGCGATTTTACCGGCATGATCGGCGATCCTACCGGCAAGAACGTCACTCGCCCTCCACTCACGCACGAGCAGATCGAAGCCAATGCGGCGACCTATCGCGAGCAGGTTTTCAAGATCCTGGATCCCGAGCGCACCGAAATCCTGTTCAATTCGAAGTGGTCGAACGAATTGGGGGCCGCCGGCATGGTCAAGGTCGCCGCGACCTACACCGTGGCGCGCATGCTCGAGCGCGACGACTTCGGCAAACGCTATGCCGCGCACCAACCTATCGCAATCCATGAGTTTCTCTATCCGCTGATGCAGGGTTACGACTCGGTGGCGATGCACTCGGACGTGGAGTTGGGCGGCACCGACCAGAAATTCAACCTGCTGGTGGGCCGGGAACTGCAAAAGCATTACGGGCAGCCGCCACAGTGCATCCTCACCACGCCGCTGCTGGAGGGCCTGGACGGCGTCAACAAGATGTCGAAATCCCTGGGTAATTACATTGGCATCGACGAGCCGGCCAGGGAGATCTTCGGCAAGCTGATGTCGGCCTCCGACGAATTGATGTGGCGTTATATCGAGTTGCTGTCTTTCGAGTCGATTGCCACCGTCGAGGGGTGGAAGAAAGAGGTGGCTGCCGGGGTCAACCCGCGCGACATCAAAGTCCGCTTTGCCAAGGAAATTGTCACCCGCTTCCATGACGCCACAGCCGCCGAGCGCGCCGAGGAGGATTTCAACGCCCGCCACCGTGCGGGCGCCATGCCCGATGACATGCCCGAAGTGGCGATCGCCACCGATGGCAAGCCCATGCCGGTAGCACAGCTGCTCAAACAGGCCGGATTGACCGCCAGCACATCCGATTCGTTGCGCATGATCGAGCAGGGCGGCGTGCGTATCGACGGCGAGCGCTGCGAGGATCGCGCCCAAGTGCTCAGCGCCGGCCGCAGCGTGGTGCTGCAAGTGGGCAAACGCAAATTTGCGCGCGTGACACTGAGCTGACCCTGCGCACCGTCCGGGTCCCCGCACCAAGCCCATGAACGCCGATCGGACGGCCCATGATGAAGCCACGCAGTCGGCGCCGGTGCCGGTGTTCCGGGCGCGCGGCGCCGGCAAGCAGTTCGGCGGCGACCGCAAGAGCACGCCGATGCGCGCGCTCGAACCGTTCGACCTCGATGTGCATCGCGGCGAATTCGTCACCCTGATCGGTCCTTCGGGATGCGGCAAATCGACGCTGTTGCGCATGCTCGCGGGCCTGACCACTCCCAGCGAAGGCACCTTGCACTGGTGGGGCGGTGAATTTGCCACCATCGGTGCGGCCGGCCGGCGGCTGGTTTTCGTGTTTCAGCACCCTACGCTGATGCCCTGGACGCGGGTGCTGGCCAATGTGCGCCTGCCGCTGGACCTGGCGGGGACCGCGCGAGGCGAGGCCAACACCGCGGCCACGCGGGCGCTTGACCAGGTCGGCCTGCGCGGCTTTGAAAACCATTATCCGCGCGCGATGTCCGGCGGCATGCAGATGCGGGTTTCGATCGCGCGGGCGCTGGTCACGGAGCCCGATCTGCTGCTCATGGACGAACCGTTCGGTGCGCTGGATGAAATATCCCGCAACAAGCTCGATGGCGAACTGCTCGAGTGGTGGCGCGCGCAGGGCCAGACCATCGTATTCGTGACGCATTCGATTTACGAGGCGGTATTCCTCTCGACCCGGGTGCTGGTGATGTCGGCGCGCCCCGGGCGCATCCTGCGCGAAGTGCCGATCGACGAACCCTATCCGCGCGACGATGCGTTTCGCGGCAGTGAACGTTTTAGCGCCTGCTGCCGCGAACTGTTTGCGTTGTTGGGCGAGGCCAGCCACGGCGCGCAGGCCAACGCCCGCCAGGGGGCGCAAACATGAACACCCGCCTGAGCAGGATCCTCCTGCCGCTTGCCATCGGCGTGCTGGTGGTCAGCGCCTGGCATGGACTGGTCACCGTCTACGAGATCCCGCGCTACATCATGCCCGGCCCGTCCGACGTCGCCCAAACGCTGGCTCAGGACTGGGAACTGCTCGCGCATTCGCTGCTGATCACGCTGCGGGTGACCGTGATGGCTTTGCTGCTGGCGGTCATTGCCGGCACGCTCATAGCCTTTCTCTTCGTGCAAAGCCGCTGGGTGGAGATGTCCCTGTTCCCCTACGCGGTGCTGCTGCAGGTGACCCCCATCGTTGCCATCGCGCCGCTGGTGATCATCTGGGTGAAGGACGCGAGCATCGCATTGGTGCTGTGCGCCACCATCGTGGCCATATTTCCGGTGATCTCCAATACCACGCTGGGACTGCGCAGCGTCGATCCGGGCCTGCTGGATTTGTTTCGCATGAACAAAGCCTCGCGCCTGCAGATCCTGCTGCGCCTGCGCATTCCGGGCGCGCTGCCCTATTTCTTTGGCGGCCTGCGCATCGCCAGCGGCATGGCGCTGATCGGCGCGGTGGTCGCCGAATTTGTCGCCGGCACCGGCGGCAGCGGCGCGGGTCTGGCCTATCTGATCCTGCAATCGGGCCTGCAACTGAACGTCCCGCGCCTGTTCGCCGCGCTTTTCCTGATTACGCTGACCGGCGTGGCGCTGTTTGTCATCATGGTGGCGCTGTCGCGGCTTGCTTTGGGAAAATGGCACGAAAGCGAATTGCTGCCCGAGGCTTGAGGGCGGATGACAGCAAAACCATTGGGAAAACGCTGAGCGGGCGCTGATTCGAGCTAGAATTTATTCAAATTTTCCCCAGATGCAAGGGGATCGACAAGGGGCATCGCCGCCTCGTTCATAACCCTCCGAGGACCCACTGGCATGCGCCGAAAATTGATCAATTTAGTGTGGATTGCGCTTGGCCTGACTCTGGCAACGACTGCGGCCGCACAACCGCTGACCCGGCTGGTGTTCACTACCAACTGGTTCGCCGAGGCCGAACACGGCGGGTATTACCAGGCGCTGGCGCAGGGAATTTACAAAAAGCACGGCATCGATGTTGAGATCAAGATGGGCGGGCCTCAGGTCAACGGCCTGCAGTTGCTGGCTGCCGGCGAAATGGATTTGTTCATGGGGTATGACATCCAGACACTGTCCGCGCTCGAGCAGGGCGTGCCGGTGGTGACGGTAGCGGCAACCTTCCAGAAGGATCCGGCGGTTCTCATCGCGCATCCCGGCCCGAAGCGCATTGAGGATCTCAAGGGGAAACCCATCTACATCGGATCGGCCAGCAACACCACCTTCTGGCCCTGGCTGGTGGCACGGTACGGATTTTCCGATGCGCAAAAGCGTCCCTATGCATTCAGCGTGCAACCGTTTCTCGCCGACAAGACCTCCTCGCAGCAGGGCTACGTCACCTCCGAACCCTATTCCGTGGAAAAAGCCGGAGTAAAACCCACGGTCTTTCTGCTCGCCGATCTGGGCTATCCGCCTTACGCGCAGACCATCGTCACCACCCGCGCGGTTTTGGAGCGAAAGCGCCCTGCGATCCGCGCCTTCATTCAGGCAAGCGCCGAGGGCTGGAAAAGCTACCTGAGCGATCCGCGCCCCGGCAATGTGCTGATCAGAAAGGCTAACCCGCAGATGGAAGACGAACTCATCGCTTACGGCCTGCGCAAATTGAAGGAATATTCGCTGGTCAGCGGCGGCGACGCCGCCGGTTCGGGCCTGATGAGCATGAGCGACGAGCGCTGGCAGCGCACGCGTGAATTCATGGTATCGGCAAAATTGCTCAAGGCTGAGACCGACTTCCGGCGCGGCTACACGCTGGACCTTGTAAAAACCGTCAAGGTTCTACCGTAAGCTGGGTTTTCGTGCAAGACTCGGGTACCTGAATGCCAACAGTCGATTAAATGAGTCGCTCCAAAATCCGTACCCTGCCAGCGCTGGCGCTTGCCGCCCTGCTGGGAGGCTGCGCGGCGATGGGCGAGCGCGCACCGGATCTGGTAGCGCTGCCGGCAGTTGCCGAATTCTCCAAAGGCAAGGCAGACGGAGATTTCCCGAGTGGATGGCGGCCGTGGACGATTTCACGGCTCAAAAAACCCACCGAGTACAGCATGGTCAGCCTGCGCGGGCGCAATGTGGTGCGCGCACACGCGCAGGGTTCCGCCTCCGGCCTGGTACACGACGTGGATGTCGATCCCAAAATATTCCAGAAACTGCGCTGGCGCTGGATGGTCGAGGCGCTGATTCCTGGCGCGGACAACACCCAGGCGCAATCCGAGGACTCGCCGGTGCGCATAGTCATTGCCTTCAGCGGCGACAAAAACAAATGGGATTTCAGCGACAAGCTCTTTGCCACGCAGATGCGCATGTTTGCAGGCTTCGAGATGCCTTATGCGACGCTTTCCTATATCTGGGAGAACAAGGCCGGCAAGGGGACGCTGATCGAAAGCCGCCACACCGGTCGCTCGAAAATGATCGTCGCCGAAAGCGGCCGTGAAAGGCTCGGGCAGTGGTGGGACGAATCGCGCAACATCTACGAAGACTACAAGCGCGCTTTCGGCGAGGAGCCCGGCCGCATCTATGCCGTGGCCATCATGACCGACACCGACAACACCGGCGCCACCACCCAGGCCTATTATGGCGACATCGCGTTCGAGAGAATCCGCTGATATCGAATCTCGTGACGCGTGTCCAGTTTGCGAAAGAAATGCATTGAAATCCACAAATGACAATCCGCTCCTGGCGCTTCGCGCCCTGGGCCAATCGGTATGGCTGGACTTCATCCGCCGCGACCTGGTTCAATCCGGCGAACTGGCGCGCCTGGTGGCAGAAGATGACCTGCGCGGGCTGACCTCCAATCCGGCGATTTTCGAGAAGGCCATGGTTGGCGGGGCAGAGTACGCCGACGCAATCGGCGGCGCTGCGCGCGCGGGTCTTGACGCCGCAACGGTTTACGAATCACTGGCGATCGAGGACATTCGCGCCGCGGCCGATGTGATGAAGGAAGTGCACGCGTCGAGCGCGGGTGCCGATGGTTTTGTCAGCCTGGAAGTATCGCCGGCGCTGGCCAACAACACGCAGGGCACACTGACCGAGGCGCGCCGGCTGTGGCGCGCGGTGGACCGTGCCAACCTGATGATCAAGGTGCCCGGCACGCCTGCGGGAATTCCGGCTATCCGCCAGTTGATCAGCGAGGGAATCAGCGTCAATGTAACCCTGCTGTTCGCCCGCTCCGCCTATGAGGCGGCCGCCGAGGCCTATCTGTCGGGCCTGGAGACGCTGGCTGCGGCCGGCGGCAATCTCGCCGGCACCGCCAGCGTGGCGAGTTTCTTTGTGTCGCGCATCGACAGCGCGGTCGACGCACTGCTGGAGGCCAGGATTGCCGCGGCGGATGCCGCGCTGGCGCAAAAGCTCAAGATGCTGCGTGGCAAGGCTGCCATCGCCAATGCCAAACTGGCCTACGCGTCGTTTGAAAAAATGCTGGCGGGCAAGCGCTGGAAGAGTCTGGCTGCCGCGGGAGCGCGACCACAACGCCTGCTGTGGGCCAGCACCGGCACCAAGAATCCCGCCTACAGAGACGTGCTCTACGTCGAGGAACTGATCGGACCGGACACGGTCAATACGCTGCCGCCGGCAACCCTTGCGGCGTTTCGCGACCATGGCAAGCCCCGCAGCAGCATCGGGGAAGGCCTCGCCGAAGCCCGATTGCAACTGGCGGAACTGGAACAGGCAGGCATCAGCCTGGACTCGGTGACCGACCGACTGCTAGACGAGGGGGTCACGCTGTTCGCCGATGCATTCAACAAGCTGCTTGGAGCCCTGGAATCGCGACTGCGGACCCCGCCCTCCTGAGGCAGGACATGGATCCGGGGACCGCATTGACGCTGAATTCGTTGCCGATATAATTGCGGCCTTCCCGCCGCCGGTCGCCAACATTCCCAGTCCGGCGCTGCCACATCCCTGGAGCACAGCATGCACCACAAGTCACTATCCCAGTATCTCGCCGAGCAGGTTCTGGCCGGCGCCGTCACGCCCGAACTCAAACAGTTGATCGAGCGGGTCGCCGGCGCCTGTGTGGCCATCGGCGCCCTGGTAGCCAAGGGGGCGGTGGCAGACATTCTGGGCTCTGCAGGCACCGAAAATGTACAGGGCGAAATGCAGAAACTGCTCGACGTGGTTTCGAACAACCTGCTGATCGAGGCGACGGAATCGAGCGGCCTGCTGGCGGCACTGGTGTCGGAGGAAATGGAAGAACCCTACCAGATTCCGGAAGCCCACCCGAAGGGGCCTTATCTGCTGCTGTTCGATCCGCTGGATGGCTCGTCGAATATCGATGTCAACATTTCCATCGGCACCATTTTCTCGGTGCTGGAATGCCCGAAAGGCCTCAGCAAACCCGATACCGCGGCTTTCCTGCAGCCCGGGTCGAAACAACTGGCTGCGGGTTTCGTGGTCTATGGCCCCTCAACCCTGATGGTGCTGACGGTCGGCCGCGGCGCGGTGGGCTTTACGCTCGATCGCGATGCCGGGTTTTTCGTGCTGACCCAGGAAAAGGTGTCCATTCCCGTCGATACCAGCGAATTCGCCATCAACGCCTCCAATATGCGCAACTGGGAGCCACCGGTCAGACGCTACATCGATGAATGCCTGGCCGGGAAAACCGGTGCGCGCGGACGCGATTTCAACATGCGCTGGGTCGCCTCCATGGTGGCCGACGTCTATCGCACGCTGTGGCGCGGCGGGATATTCATGTATCCCAAGGACGCCAAAAACAAGGAGGGGCGGCTGCGCCTCATGTACGAGGCCAATCCCATGTCCTTCATCGTCGAGCAGGCCGGCGGCGCGGCCACCGACGGGTGCAGACGCATCCTCGATATTCAGCCCACCGGCCTGCACCAGCGCGTAGGCGTGATCCTGGGCTCGAAGAACGAAGTCGAGCACGTCAGCGCTTATCACAAAGCATAAGACCACCCACCGACCTCCCACTGTCGAAGTGGGTTGACGTCTGTTGCGTTTGTCATCGATAGTAATTAGTTCAGCCAGTCAACTGAGGAGACCACCATGGCAGTCAATAGCAATCCCCCTTTTCGTGCCGACCAGGTCGGCAGCCTGTTGCGCCCTGCGGAACTCGCCGAAGCGCGCCTGAAACTCCGCGCCGGCGAACTGAGTGCCGAGCAATACGGCACGATTCGCGACAAATGCATCCGCGAGGTCGTGGCCAGGCAGGAGGCGGTGGGGCTGAAAGGCATCACCGACGGGGAATACAGCCGCGACTGGTGGCATATCGATTTCCTCGAGCGCCTCGACGGTGTCAAGGCGGTGCTGGAAAAGCCGCTGATCGGCTTTCAGGGCTCGGACGAGCAACCGCCCATCCTCCACGTTACCGGCAAGGTGGATCGCACCAACCCCATCTTCACCGAGTACTTCAAGTTTTTGAAGTCGGTGGTGAAGCAGACCCCCAAGATCACCATCCCTGCGCCCGCGATGCTCTATCACCGCGGCGGACGCGCCAAAGTCAGCACCGAGGTTTATCCCGATCTCGCCCTCATGTGGTCCGATGTCTCTGCGGCCTACAAAAAGGAAATTGACGATTACGTCGCCGCCGGCTGCAAGTACCTGCAGATCGATGACGTCAGCTTCGCCTACCTCTGCGATCCCAAGTATCGCGAGACCTTCGAGAAAAACGGCGACGACCCGAACAAACTGCTGCGCACCTACACCAATGCCATCAACCAGGCGATCGCGGGCCGGCCGGCGAACCTCACCGTAACCACCCATACCTGCCGCGGCAATTTCAAGAACACCTGGGCGGCCTCCGGCGGCTACGAACCGGTTGCCGATCTCATGCTCAACGAATTGAACGTCGACGGCTACTTCATGGAATTCGATTCCGACCGCGCCGGGGGCTTCGAGCCGCTGCGCTTTTTCCCGAAGAATTCCAAAAAACACGTGGTGCTTGGACTCATAACCACCAAGTCACCGGTGCTCGAGAATGTCGACACCGTCTGCCGTCGCATCGACGAAGCCGCCAAACACGTGCCCCTGGAGAACCTGTGCATTTCCACCCAGTGCGGCTTCTCCAGCACCCACCACGGCAACAGCCTCACCCAGGATGAGCAGTGGCGCAAACTGGAACTGGTGGTGAATATCGCGCGCAAGGTGTGGAACTACTAAAGAAGCACAAACCACGACGGTTTAGGGCGGCGCGAACGCGGCCCTAAACCGCTTCGGCTCGCAACCCGGCACGGGCAGCGGCATCGAGCTGACGCTTATCGGCGGTGACGAACACATCGGCTTTCAGCACGACTGCGCTGCCGATGTGTATGGCGTCCATGCCGCGCAGCACGTTGGTTTCGAGGCTTGCTACCGCCTCGCGCAAAACCATCGCAGTCAAATCACAGATGACGGCATCCTGGATATCCGCCAGCAACAATGATTTCAGGTGCCGATATTGGTTGTCGTCGATCCTGCCTTCACGGCGCAAGCGGCAAAAAACCGAAATCAGCTCCGCGAGCGCGATACCGGACAAGCCAATTTCCGTTGCGCGATCACACCAGTCGAGCACGGCATCGGTCCCGACTTCACCGACATAGCGTTTTACAAAGGCCGAGGAATCAAAAAAAACGCGCATCTGGCCATTCTTCTCAGGAGATGGGTTCGCGTTCCCCAAGAATCATTTGGCTGACCGAAACACCATCGAGTAACAGTGGTTGTGCTTTGCGCCGTTTCCAGGAAGGCAGATCCGCCAAAATCGGAACAATATCGGCTATGGGCTTGCCATTGCGAAGCACGCGTACCGATTCACCGGATTCGACAAGGTCGAAATACTGCTTGGCGTGATTACGCACTTCGGTAAATGTGGCTTGCTTCATGACAAGCTCCATATGTACAGAATAGTGTAATTATATATGTGCATCACCGAAATAACGCGCGAGGCAAGTTGGGCTCACCCCTTCACGCATCTAAGCTGCCAAGCTCAGGTATCGTACTGCTGCATAAATAGTTAGTGCTGGCTTTCCTGTCGTGGCCTTTCAGGCGTGGAAGTCAGCACATGAGGCGCGCTGCGTATCTGCGCCCAGGCGCCCAGGCGGCAAAAACTCGTTGTCGACCAGTGAAAGGTCCTCGCTCTACGGATGGATCGCCACGAAGTCCTGTATCCCCGATATCTCGCGCAGCAGAAATATCAATGGAATGCGGTGATCGGCACCCGCAAGCACCAAGCAACGGGCTGCGATGCCCAGGACAGGCGATTGCCAGCGCTGAGTCCCACAACGCCTCCTCTCAGCCGAAACGTCGGCGGGCACTTGAGAAAAATCGGAATTGCCAATATATTAACCAATATAACGCTTGGAGCGGCCTAATGAATAATATATTGCCTTTTACATTTCCGAAAGAAGCAGCCGCAATCTTGGCGGAGAAGGCAAAGGAGATGCGGCTGTCAAAGAATTACTCACGAAAAACTCTCTCTGAAAAATCAGGTGTCAGCGAAGGCTCTTTGAAACGATTCGAGACGACAGGCGAGATATCTTTCGTCTCACTTCTGAAGATAGCATTCGTGCTTGACTGCATGGATCGCTTCAACGATGTTTTTCAAGTGAGGGAAAGCGTTTCCATTGAAGACATCATGAGGGAAACGAGAACCAGAAAAAGAGGACGGGAATGAAACACGCCACAAGTCTCGAGGTTTTCATGGGGGGGGAGCATGTCGGAACCCTCGTGGCCGACACCAAGGGAAAGATTTGGTTCGCCTATGGAAAGGAATGGAGTGCTCATGGTTTCGGCCTTTCGCCCATGCGGCCGTTCTCGCCGGCATTCGCGGGGGCTCTCGACACTTCGGCGTTCAAATCGAAAAACGACCATTTCGACGGACTGCACGGGGTGTTCAACGATTCCCTTCCTGACGGATGGGGCTTGCTTCTGATGGACCGCGTCCTCGAAGAGAAGCTGGCATGGGAACGCCATGCGATCACCCCGCTCGACCGGCTCTCCTACATCGGCGGGAGGGCAATGGGGGCTTTGGAATATCGGCCCGCAATGGCGTTTGATGAGAGCTCCGAGGAACCCGTTCTATCATCCTTGGCCGAGGCAGCCCTTTCGGTTCAAGAGGGGTCAGCCGGGAAAATACTGGAATCATTGCGGATACAGGGAGGGTCGCCGGGCGGAGCCAGCCCGAAAGTGACCGTGGCACTCAACAAAGACGGAACAAGGTGCATGTCCGGGTTCTCATCCATTCCCGCCGATTTTGACCACTGGATAGTGAAGTTCCGAGCCGAGAAGCACGACCCGCCGTGCATCGGCCGCATTGAAAAGGCGTACGCGGAGATGGCGTCGCAGGCGGGCATCACAATGCCGGAAGCCCGCCTTGTCACCGTCAGAGTGAGAGGGAAACCCGAAAAATCAGGGGTGGCCGATTGCGACGAGATGCTGCGCAGGGCACATGACGCGGTTTCTGGTTGGCCGTCCGTTGCCGAGGCACACGGCGTCGCAAAAAGACTTGCGAACGATTATGGGCGCCGCATGAGGAACGGCAGGCTCAGAAAGGAGCTTGACTCGCTATACGCGGTAAGGAACACCCGAGCGGGAAGGAAAGGCCCGGAATCAGGTCCGACTATTTGAGCGTGAGCCACCCGAAGAAGAAGCCGCAGAAAAATCTTCTGTCGCCTTGGACCGAACTAACGATGCCAGGTCTATTGCCCCGGTCTGGGTAAGGAGGCCAGGCGAAAAAAACGGGTTGCGTGTGCTCATGGATTCAAAATCAGCCGCAACTCCCGACCGCTCCGCACGCTGTACAGAAATCGCAGCCGTCTTTGCGGATCACGCTGGTGTTGCCGCACTCGTTGCAGAGCTTGCCGGACATCTGATTGGTGTCTGCCGTCGGAACTTCCATTCTGCCCTTGCCCTGCTTCGGGAAGCCGTGCTCATCGAGCACGCCCAGCATGGCGTAGCGGTGGATCATCAGGCGCGCGATATAGGCAACCGACGAGGGCCAGTTCTGCTGACGCCGCTCACCGGGCACGAAGGCCAGAAAATCGCACATCGGCTCGGAATAGGTAAGCAGCTTCCTGAGTTTCATGCCGATCCAGGCCGGGTCGATAATGCGCATGTCCAGCGACAGAAGGCGCGCCAGGCCATCCAGCGAACGCGGATAGTGCCCCGCAAGCCACATGGAGTAGGGACGCATCACGCCGTCGGGCAGGGTCACTTCCTTCAGGCCAAGCACGAAATCCTCGCCGGTGGCCGGATTGCGAATGTCCACGGTCCAGGACAGCGTGCCATCGGTGCCGGTTCTGGGTTCTTCAACCGAGAACATCGCATCCAGCAGCGGATGCGGCCGGCCTTCGGGCGAGAGCAGGTCGGGCGCACGCTCATCGAGCGCCCCCAGTTGCTCGCAGCGCCAGGCAATGACGCGCGCCACGCCCGCGACTACGCTGGGCACGAGCTTCTTCTCACCCAGCGGCGGGAAGGCCATTTCGAAGGCTTCGTCCCCGGGGGTGGTGGCGAGCACCTCGAGTTTGCGTTTCAGCCAGGCGCGGTCATCGGCGCGCATGTCCATGGATAGCGTTTTGGCCACCGCACCCAGGCCGCGCGGCTGTTCGTTGCCGTTGACCCAGGCCTCGAAGGGAAACACGCGGCCCTTGTCGATGTGTCCGATAAACAGCGCGAAATCGCCACCGGGGTGGCGGATCATGTAAGTCCAGGCGAGATTGCCTTCCGGGAGCTCGGGACGGTTAGGCCAGACCAGCGAGGCAAGCACCGGCGCGGGCAGCGACTGGATCGACAGCCGCCGGTTGGCGTGGTCGAGTTCCACGTCCTGCGGTTGCGCCTGGGTGGCGGCCGGTGTTGCCGGCATCACCGAAAGCACTGCGCCCAGAACCTTGTTGGGGCGGTAAGTTGCCAAGCCCTTCAGTCCGGCCTTCCAGGCGGACATGTACAGGTTCTCGAACTCGCCATAGGGATAATCCTCGGGGACATTCACCGTTTTCGAGATCGAGGTGTCGATAAAAGGCGCCACTGCGGCGACCATGTCCTTGTGTGCCTTGGCCGAGATTTCCAGCGCCGTGACGAAATACTCCGGCAGATTTTTCATCGTCGGATCGAAGCCTTCGATCTTGCCGGCCATGCCCAGGTGCTTGTAGAGCCGCCAGGCGTAATCCTCGACAGCGTATTCCTTCCACCCACCCTCGGCCATGCGCTTGCGGCGCGAATAGGCCCAGGAGAACGGCGGTTCGATGCCGTTGGAGGCGTTGTCGGCGAAGGCCAGGCTGATGGTGCCGGTGGGGGCGATCGAGAGCAGATGCGAATTGCGCAGGCCCTGCTTGCGGATTTTGGCCTTTACCAATTCGGGCAGGCGCGACGCAAAGTTGCCACCCGACAAATATTTATCGGCATCGAACAGCGGGAACGCGCCGCGTTCCACCGCGAGGTCCGCCGAATAGGCATAGGAGCGGTCGCGCATGCAGGCGGAGATCTTCTCGGCCATTTCGCAGGCTTCCGGCGTGTCATAGCGCAGGCGCAGCATGATCAGCGCATCGCCGAGGCCGGTGAACCCCAGGCCGACGCGGCGCTTGTTCATGGCCTCCTGATGCTGGAGTTCCAGAGGCCAGCGGGTTGCGTCCAGGACATTGTCGAGCATACGTACCGACACCTCGACCGCTTCGCCGAATGCCTCGAAATCGAAAGACGCCTCGGGAAGGAAGGAATAGCGCACAAAACGCGTCAGGTTGATCGAACCCAGACAGCAGCATCCATAAGGGGGCAGCGGCTGTTCGGCGCAGGGATTGGTGGCCTCGATGGTCTCGCAGTAATAGAGGTTGTTATCGACATTCATGCGGTCGAGAAACAGGATGCCCGGCTCGGCATGATCGTAGGTGGAACGCATGATCTGGTCCCACAGATCGTGCGCGCGCAGCTTGCGGTAGACCCACAGCCCGTCGTCGCGACGATAAGCCCCGCCCAGCTTTATTTCTTCAGTGGGTTCGGCTCTATGCACCAGTTCCACATTGCTGTCGGCCTCCACCGCGCGCATGAAGGCGTCGGTGACACCCACGGAGATATTGAAATTGGTGAGGTCGCCCTCGTCCTTGGCGTGAATGAAGGCTTCGATGTCCGGATGGTCGCAGCGCAGGACGCCCATCTGCGCGCCGCGGCGCGCGCCGGCCGATTCCACCGTCTCGCAGGAGCGATCGAACACCCGCATGTAGGAAATCGGACCCGAGGCGCGCGAATGCGTGCCCTTGACGAAGGCGCCCACCGGCCGGATGGAAGAAAAATCGTACCCCACGCCGCCGCCGCGGCGCATGGTCTCGGCCGCTTCGGCGAGCGCTGTATAAATCCCGGGACGCCCGTCTTGCGTTTCGGTGATCGAATCGCCCACCGGCTGCACGAAACAGTTGATCAGGGTGGCAGCCAGCGTGGTGCCCGCTGCCGAGTTGATGCGGCCCGCCGGCACGAAGCCGCGTTCCTGCGTCTCGAGAAATCTTTGTTCCCAGTAGTCCCGTTTTTCTTCGGGCTCCACTGCGGCCAGAGCGCGTGCGACTCGCCATCGCACTTCCTGTACGGTGCGCTCACCGTCCTTCGCGTATTTTTCGACGAGAACTTCCCCGGCAATTTCCTGTTCAGGGATTGGGGTAGCCCAGGGATCCGGGGCCAACAACGTATTGGACGGGATATGTTCCATAGCTATTCTGGTATTTTTGTAGGCCGTAGCTTACTCTTGTGGTGAGCAGGTGCAATAGGTTGAGAATTTTTTTTTCATAAAAATTCGAGATATCGTTTTCGTCATTCCGGCAAATGCCGGCGACGCCCGATGACCTTTTTCCGGCGACCGCTGCAGCCCGGAAAAATCAAAAACCGCGCCACCGGTTTCCGCCGGCGTGAGCGGTTGCAACTGGAGAGAAACACATGAGCAATGCCGACACGACACCCGGCCTGGAGCAGGCAACGCTGGCCGGAGGATGTTTCTGGTGCCTGGAGGCAGTCTTCGACCAGCTCAACGGGGTCCACAATGTGGAGTCAGGTTACATGGGGGGACAGACCGCCGATCCCAGCTATGACGACATCTGCGGCGGCGATACCGGGCATGCCGAAGTGGTGCGGATCACTTTTGATCCCAAGGTGGTTTCCTTTCGCGAACTGCTCGAGGTGTTCTTCGTCATTCACGACCCGACCACGCTGAATGCCCAGGGCAATGATTTCGGCACCCAATACCGCTCCGGCATCTTCTACCACTCAGCCGCACAGCAGGCTCAGGCAATGGAAGTGATCGCGAATCTCGCGAAGAAGAAACTATGGCGCGACCCGATCGTCACGGAGGTCACTGCGGCCTCGACTTTTTACATGGCCGAGGATTACCACCAGGAATACTTCGAGCGCAATCCGGGACAACCGTACTGCTCCTACGTAGTGGAGCCCAAGGTGGCGAAATTCCGCAAGCATTTCATGGAAAAGCTTAAAAGCGCCTGATTACGAGGTGGCCGTCTTACGAGGTGGCCGAACTGCGTGGCGGCCGTATTGCGGGGCGGCCGTCTTACGGGGTGACCGTCCAAATCAGCCGTCAGGCCGTCATCCTGGCGGCGTTGAATGCCGACCCGGCCGGCGCGGTCCCAAAAAATCGGCACCCAAGCGAACGCCGAGGCCCGACATCGCGGGTGCCCGACATTACAGGCAAGGAGTCCAGTTGCCGAACGCATCGCGAACCACAGCGCCGCGTCGCACTGCAACACCATTCAAGGTATGCAGGTACTGGCCGGGGTCATCGATGCGCACGCTGATGGCCTCTCCGCCGGCCTCCACCACAAGGCCGCGCACCCATTCGCGGTTACCGATACCCACCGTCAGTTGCCGGCAAACCTTGGCCCCGGGTACTGCCACGACCACCTCGACTTCCTTATCCATGCGCGCGCGGTAAGTCTGCCGCGCCCCGGCATCGGACCGCTGGTCCGCCCCACCCCCGAGTAGCCCTGCACAGGCCGACAGCAGCAGCGCCAGCAAAGCCCATGACACACGCATAGCCCTCACCATTGCCACGCCATGCTGACGCCCTGGGGGGCAACCATCACCCGCGGTTCGCCCTTTTTGACTTCGCGCGAGGATTGGTAAAAGAACTGGCCTATGCCATAACCCAGCAAGCTGCCCGCCACGGTATCCGAGAGCCAATGCTGGCGGCTGCCGATGCGAGCCAGGTTGGTGACAGCCGCCACGCCGTACAGCCACGGCGCGCGGTACTCCTCGGCGAACGGGGTCGCTATCGCCCAGGAAATTATGGTATGACCTGAGGGAAAGGAGTCATGGCCGCCCGCAGAGGAAAGGAATTTGAAGTCCCGGTTTCCCAGATCCTGTGTGGGCCGCGCTCGGCCAAACACATACTTCAAACCGGTGACGGCAAGAAATGCCACGCCTCCCGCCTCGGTCGCCGCGTACCCGGTACGCGAGAGCACCGGATCGCTGCTGTTGAGCGCGGCCAGTCCGGCCGCGCCGATGGCCAATACGGGTAGCGCATTGCCTATCTTGACACCCGCTTTCAGCCAACCGGCCGCGGCATGATTGGTGGCATAACGGTCGGCGCCCTTATCCAGCACGCTACTCGCCATGACCATCCCCGTACCCATGGCGCCCAAACGCCACCAGTCGATTTCCACGGCGAGCTTTCCGGCCCCCGCGATGTCGCCGACCACGCGATTTACATTCCGCGTATCAGGCAACAGCACATCGGCCAGGCCCCGTTCAGGATACGGCTCAAGATCATCAAGCCGCGTCAGAGGATATTTTTCTCGCACGGCGGGGTCCAGGTAGTCCACCACCACGTAGGCGGCCAGTTCTGACTGATTGATCGTCCCCTGGAAAAAATTGGCCAACTTGGAGATGTCAACGAAATCGTAGGTCGCCAGCGGCGCGGATTTTCCGGCGAACACAATGCGGATCTCGCGGGTTTCCAGCGGCGCATGCTGCAAGGCGGTGCGCGCAGCGCGCCCCACCGCCAGGCTGGCAGGCGAGATACGCTCGCTGGCCACATTAACAATGAGCCTGAAACTGGCGTCGAACTCCACCCGAATATCGCGGTAGTACTGGGCATACAGCGCGTCGTGCAGGCGCTCGGCATAGCGGGGGGCCGCGGCCCATTGCTGCGCACTCGGCTTGGCCAGCACGCGCGTGTAGGGCTCCGGTCCGGTTTCCTTGGGCGCCCAGCTATTGCGACGGTCGGAGGGAATGACTTCTTCGTTGAGCGGTGGCGCCTGCCGATATTCCAGTGTCCTATCCGAGCGAACCTGCGTCAGCCCGTACAACTGCACATCGCGATACAGTTTCGCGCCACCATCCCGGGTCAAAGGCTGCCAGATGAAATTTGCAATGGTATTGCTGGATCGCGTCAGGAAGGCATCGAACGGAATGCTAAGGTAAATCCCCTTGTCGAAGCTGCCTTCGCCGAATTGCTCTGCCGAAAGATTGGACCGAGTGAACCATGCGCCAACCCTGACGCCGTTTTTAAACACCCGCGACAAATCAACCGTTACCCCCACGTCCTTCGCCAGGTAGCGGCCAGCACTCAGCTTGGCCTCAAGGTCGTTCCAGCCGGTATCCCAATAAAGCGTCCCATGCCCGGTGGCCACCTTGTAATCGCGCAACTCGAAATCCTGCCTGAAGCCGCGCTGCTGCACCGCATTGACATCCACTCCAAGCGCCACACGGCTGCTCATGGGCCGGTACAACCATTCCGCGCCGACCCCGGCAAACATGGATTCAAGCAAGCCGCCATAAACGCTGTAGTACTGGTTCTGGCCCAGTCGGCCGACATGTGTCGCCTGAAAGATGGGAACGGTAAGCGGCGAAGTGGTGACGTACTCGCGCAGATACGTTCTCACTCGTTGCAGGTTGCTGGGCGCCGTATATTTGAACTTGCCGTAGTTATCCAGAAGACCCAACTGCACACGACCGTGAACCCAGGTATCGTCGCGCAAGCGCAGCTTGGCGGTTTCCACGACGCCAATCTGATATAAAACGAACCCATCCGGGCCGCCAAGGTTCTGCTGATAGTTGAGGCGCATGCCCGATTCGAACCGCGGCAACTGTTTTTGCAGGAACGGAGACCTGGCATCCTGGTCGATCGCTGCACGCGCTATCACGTCCTCGCGCCAGTCGCGCGGAGCGACCGGTCGCGTACGCTGCGCGACCCAGGTATCGCGGTCCACCACGTGTTCTGCCATGCCCAGTCCGTTCTGGCGATAAGCAATCACGAAACGGTCGACCGAAGCCGGCGCGTCGCGATGCAGCACCGACACCACGCGATCAAGGCGCTCGCGCCAGTAGACCATATCGGCGTCATTCACCGTCACGCGAAGGTCCCGCCCCGCTTGTTCGATGCTGCTTACATGCCAATCCGTCTGCGTTGAAATATCGCGATAAGTCACCGCCCAGTCCGGGGATCCAAGCGGCCTCTCCTCGAATACACCGATTCGCCGCGGATCACCCTGTTTCGGCACTGACATCTGGTCCAGTTGTGTGTGCACAGCAAAGCCGAGCATCAGCGTATTGCCGCGCTCCACGCCAAAGTTGAGGTCTACGGATTTATACAGCCGGTAGACGGCGCCAATATTAAAAGCAGAGCGCTGCACCGGATTGTTGCCAAACGGCTCGTGCTTATAATTGTTACCGTCGTATTCCAGTTTGAGGACGAGTTTCTCCATAGGCGTCTGGTATTGGACGCCGCCGAACAACGCCGTAGGCCCCCGAAAATAGCTTGCAAAAGCAAATTTCCCAGTCCCGACAGTCGCTTCCCGCGCGTCAAAGGATTCCCGCAGGCGTCCCAATGGATTGCGAATATCACCACGCGCCCCTAGATACCCCCAGCCCAACCCCAGACTCCAGTCGAACGATCCGGTGCGCTTGCTACCGACCAGATATTCGCCTGCGAACAATCCCGTTCCGGTTACGTCCCGAATACCCACTGAAACCTGCGGCACGTAGGCGGACTCGGTCATCAAGCGTATCTTGAAATCAACGCTCTTGTCCTTGTAGGATTGGTTGCCACTCAAACTCACCGGCCCATAGAGAACATTGCTGATATCGGTATAGCGAAATCCTGTTTCCAGCCACTCGAACGGTTGCATGAAAACGTTGCCTAGCGTGTACGGATAGGCATGGCTGAAACTGAGCGAAAACTCGCCAACACCCCGCATCCGTGCCGTCGGCGTCTGCAAAAGACCCACACTGCCCCAATTGCTGGCTGTCAGTTCCAGATTTCGCCTACGGTAGTTCTGATAACTGTTGCTGTCATCCTTGCCGCCATCCGTGTCCGGTGCGCGTAATGTCCACCGAACGTCAGCGCTCGGAATATCGACGGATTTTCCAACCTCAAGATCCGCTGCCGGTCCCTGTGTCGCTAAAAACTGTATCAGCCTTTCAGAGAACCCATCAGGCCATCCACTGCCACGCCTCGGTCCCCAAATCCATGCGCCTGGCGCCGGTTCATCCTGCCTTTCCTCATTCCAGCCCGCGACGCCAATGCGCTGCACTATTCCGTCGGGCTGTGCAACCCAGGCCCAATCAATCTGGCCATCCGCCGCGGTATTACATGCAAGCAGATAGAACTTTGCTTCCCGCCCGGCAGCATGGGGTACGGCACAGCGTTCACCGCCATCCGTCACCACCGTCACCGAACGTGGCCGGACTGGCAACACCACCGATTGTCCAGGCAAAATTACGGGATCACGGGTGGGATTGGCTTGTAACCATCGCGCATCCGCCAATGCAACACGCACACGGCCTGTAGCCGGCATTGTCCGCAGCCAATCGCGAAGGCGCCCTGTCGCTTCATTTGAAGCCTTCACTTCGCGGTCTATTCCCGACAACCGATTGATTAGCTCCTGAAGCATCGCGTGCTGCGGTGGAATCTCCTC
>CAIOLO010000105.1 GCA_903859155.1 uncultured beta proteobacterium | reverse complement strand
GTTTCGGCCAGCCAGGCATTGGATTACGGGCTGGTCAATGAGGTGCTCGCGCCGGATGCGCTGCTGCCTCGCGCCTGGGAGTTGGCCAGGCAGTTGATGAAGCAGCCGGCACTCAACCGGCGCTACACGCGCGTGCTGCTTACCCAGGAGATCAAGCGCCGCATGCATGATCTTCTCGGCTACGGCCTTGCCCTCGAGGGCCTCGCCGCGATGCACAGGCCTGAAGAATGATTGAAATGCGTTCACAACGACCGTCAGCCAAGCCGGGCAATTTACGGACAAGCGCTTAGTCGTTGCCCTTTTTCCGTCTTTGAATTTCCTGCAGGCCAAGCAGTTGTACTGCGTTGCCGCCGAGGATCGCTTCGCGTTCTTCGGCGGTGAGTTGCACTTGGTCGACCATCCCGACCGGGTCCTTGTCTTCCATGTCGTAGGGGTAATCGGTGCCCAGAACGATGCGATCGGCGCCCCACTTGCGGATCAGGTAGGCCAGTTGGTCAGGGTCGTAGACCATCGTGTCGAAGTAAATCTGCCGCAGGTAGTGGCTGGGTGGGTGGCTGCATTGCGCACTGCAATCGCTGCGCGCATGCCAGGCATGGTCGAAACGTCCGCTGTAGAAAGGCAGCATCCCGCCGCCATGGACCGCGCAAATCTTCAGTCCAGGATATTGATCCAGGACGCCGCCGTAGATCAGTTGTGCCAGCGCGATGGTCGTTTCCAGCGGATTGCCGATCACGTTGTTCAGGTGATAGTCCCTGAGCCGGTCGCCATGGCTGAAACCGTGGGGATGCATCAACAGCAGCACGCCCATTTCCTCCGCCGCCGCGAGGAAGGGGCGGAATCTGTCGGCTGACAACTCTTCGCCCGCCACATTGGTGCAGATCTCGATGCCGCGCATGCCCAGATCGCGAACACAGCGTCTCATTTCCTCAATGGCAAGTTCCGGGGCTTGCAACGGCACGGTGCCCAGGGCTACAAGCCGATCCGGGTGTTGAGCGACCAACTCTGCCAAGCCATCGTTGGTCGCGCGCGCGATGTCCCGTCCAATTCCCGGCTCGGCCCAATAGCAAAAGTGATTGGGCCCCGGCGAAATCGCCTGGACATCGACACCTTGGGCGTCCATTTCCTGCAACCTCGAACCCACGCCGACAATCCGTTCCCGGATGCTTTCCCGCATGCGACGGTTCACATCCAGAGTCGACGCAGAGGCGAAACGCATCATGGGTTCGCTCTCGGCCCGCACATGCGCTTGCGCCATGGTCTCGGCTGCAGGAATCACGGCATGGCAGTGCATGTCGACCACCAGGCTGCCCGATCCGGGCTGCCGGGCGGGTGGGTTGAGCCGGTGGACAGCGGCGTGCTGACCGCAGCGATAGAGGCTGGTCATGGTCCCGCCTCCGCGCGGGCAGGGTTCAGCACGGCCAGCGGTCGATGGCGCTTGACCGCATCATGGTGCGTCGAATCCTGTCCCAGGTAAACGCCCCGTTCCCACTGGCGCTTGAGCGGATCGGTCACATGCAGTTTCATGCCCCCGATGCCATGGATGCAAATCTCCACCTCTTCGCCGTCCTGCAGAAAGCCCAGACCTTCGTGATTGGTGCCGCAGGCCAGTACGTCGCCGGATTGCAGCGTCATGATGTTGCTGGCGAACTCGACGATCTCCGGTACCGGGTGCTCCATGTCGTCCGTGCTGTAGTCGTGGCGGAGTTGCCCGTCGTTCCAGAACTGGACATGCAGATTGTTCGGGTCGGTCACTTCGTCGGCAGTCACGATGCAGGGACCCAGCGGTGCGAACGTGTCGAAGGATTTGCCCAACCAACTCATGGCGCCGCTGCTCGGCCAGGTGCGCCGGCCTTCGCCGCGAGCGGTGACGTCGATCAGGCAGGTGTACCCGAACACTGCATCGCGCCAGTTGTCGCGGCGCACCCGGTGCGCCGGGCCCTTGATGACGACAGCCAGCTCGGCCTCGTGCATGAAGGCCCAAGGTTCGGTGAACTCCGGCAGGCGGATGACATCGCCTGGGCCGACCACCGCGTCCGGATTCTTCATGAACATATTCAGGGGCTTGGCGTCACGCTGCGCATGCTCCCAGTAGTTGCCGATGCAGCAGAGGATCTTTCCGGGGCGAGGCAAGGGCGGCAGCAGCCGCACCTGGTCAAGCGCGGCCGCCGATCGGGTGGCTGCCGCGCGGGCGAGCTGCTCGCGCAGTTGATCGAAATGATCGATGAGCCACACCATCGTCGCCTGCGGCGTATGACCGATAGGGACATCGGCGGATATATCGACCACGCCGGCCTCGGTAAGGATGCCGGGCCTTGCCACATGCATGCCTGGGCGGGAAAACAGGACGAGTTTCATGCGACTTCGCTCACTTGCTGGCCTGGTAGGGGGTGACCCACACCGCGGCATTTTCAGGCCCGAACTTGGCTTCGCGTGGCGACCAGGAATCATCGACCACGTCCATGTCACAGTCAAATTCAAAGTTGCCGCCGAATGGGCTCTTGAAGTACCAGAAATGGTTGCCGCCGAAGATATGCCGGCCCGGCCCCCAAGCGCTTTCCCAGCCCCTTTCGGCGAACGCCTTGCCGGCCAGCATCATTTCCAGGTGGTCGCTCACATGGAAGGCGATATGGTTCAGTCCGCGCGTATTGGCGCGCTCGATGAAGAACAGTTGGTGGTGCTCCGCATTGCCTTCGGCGCGCGCAAAAAAGCCGGCGCCGGTAAAGCGATCGGTGACACGGAACCCAAGCCGTTTCGCATAGAAGGCTTCGATCCGCGAGGCATCCGGCGTGTAGAGCACCAAGTGGCTGAAAGTGGCCGGGCGCACAGCCTTGCCGAATTCCGGAACCTGGTTCAGACCGCGCTGCGGCGGCAGTCCATGCACATTGACGGGATTGGCCTGCAGTGACAGGGTCTTGCGCCGCGTGACGCGAAAGCCGATCGCATTGCCATCGTCGTCCTCTGACCAGAGGGTCCCGTCCTGGTCTTCCCGCACCTCGCGGTCACTGGAAAGCTCGGCGCGCAACCGGCCTATCGTGGCGGCGTCGCTGACACCCCAGATACAAGCCCGGATATTCGGGCCTGCCGCAACCGGGGCGGGCAGGCCAGGCCGGGACTCTGCACAGACCCGCACACCCGTACCGTCCAATGCGTTGAACAGCAGGCTGTCCGGGCCGCCATCGGCTTCATCGAGACCAAAATCCAGAAGGTATTTGCGCGCACCGTCCATGTCGGCCGCTGTCAGGATGGCCTCGTCGATTCCTAGAATGCTCAATCTGTATTCCCCAGTTGTTTGTCTTGATGTTGCTGGCTTTGTCCCGCCGGCCGTTTTCGTCCAGTCGGCGGCGAATGTCCTGGC
>CAIOLO010000104.1 GCA_903859155.1 uncultured beta proteobacterium | reverse complement strand
TAGATTAATGATTGCACTGGCGAAACGAGCGGATTTTTCTGGTCTCGATTTGAACGTCGAGGCGCAGACTTTGGGCCTTTTGCGGACCTCCGCGAAAGGCTCCCATGCATCAAGGCATGCTCGTGTTTGCGCAGGTCATGGCCCATTTGCCGCTTTCCACGTTTCGCCGCTGCGTGGCAGCGCATCGCGGCGATCACAAAGTGCAGGAGTTCTCCTGCCTCGACCAGTTCTTCGCGATGGCCTTTGCTCAGCTGACTGCGCGCGAATCGCTGCGCGACATCGAAGTCAACTTGCGTGCCCAGGCGGCACGGCTGTACCACATGGGCTTTCGCTGCAAGACGATTTCTCGCAATACGTTGTCCAACGCGAACATGGTGCGACCCTGGCAGATGTACGCCGACTTCGCGCAGCACCTGATTGGCATTGCCCGGCCGTTGTACGCGAACGAGCCGTTGGCGGTCGATCTGGACGCGACTGTCTATGCGTTCGATGCCACCACCATCGACCTGTGCCTGTCGGTCTATCCGTGGGCACCGTTCCGTTCGGCCAAGGCCGCCATCAAGCTGCATACCTTGCTGGATTTGCGCGGAGCGATCCCCAGCTTCATCCACATCACCGACGGCAAGACCCACGAGGTCAACATTCTGGACGACCTGATCATCGAGCCGGGCGCCTATTACTTGCTCGATCGCGGGTACCTGGACTTCGGCCGATTGTTCGCTATTCATCAAGCGCAGGCGTTTTTCGTCACCCGTGCCAAGAGCAATACCAAGTTCAAGCGGCGCTACTCGCACCCGGTCGATCGCATCAGCACCAATGTCCTGTGCGACCAGGCCGGTGTGCTCACGGTGTTTTATTCGAGCAAAGACTATCCGACCACCTTGCGCCGGGTCGTGGTGCGCGACGAGGAATCCGGCAAACGCGTCACGTTCTTGACCAACAACTTTGCCTTGAAGCCCAACCTGGTCGCTCAGTTGTATCGGCAACGCTGGCAGGTCGAACTGTTCTTCAAGTGGATCAAGCAGCACCTGCGCATCAAGACGTTTCTGGGCACCAGCGAGAACGCCGTGAAGACCCAAATCTGGATTGCGGTCTGCACCTACGTGCTGATCGCCATCGTGAAGAAACGGCTCAAAATGTCGCATAGCCTCTATGAAATCCTACAAATCCTGAGTCTGACCATGTTTGAAACAACACCCATAAATCAATTACTTCCAAACTCCTCGACCAATTCAGAGCCACCAATTGCGCCGATTCAGGGCGTTCTCCTCTGAAAAACGTTGGGACGCTTCTGAAAAGATATACAAAATGATACGGGGGTGTATAGCTGTTGTCAACACATGACCGATGTGTTCCGCCGAATGAACGTCTTCACCGCTTGCGCATCGGCATCCATGACCTCGAACCTCTGCGGGCGACTCTCGATATCGGCATAGGCAGCGGGCCGCTCCGGGTCGCGACCCAAGGCTTCGCGGATGGTTTCGGAAAATTTCGCGGCGAGCGCGGTCTCAAGGCACAACAGCGGCACACCCGATTCCCTGTGCTCGAGCCCCACCTTCACCCCGTCGGCGGTATGCGTGTCGATCATCGCGCCGTACTTCTCCCAGACCATGCGAATCGTGGCGAGCCGGTCGGCATGCGTGCTCGAACCGGACACAAAACCGCTTTCCGCGATCTGCCGGAAGGCGGCGCTTTTCGAGATGTCGAACACGCCTTCTTTCTCCACGCTCGACCATAGCTTCGCCAGCGCGGCAGAATCACGGCCGAGGAGATCGAGCACGTAGCGCTCGAAATTCGACGCTTTGGAGATGTCCATCGACGGGCTGCTGGTGGCGTGCACCTCGGCCGCGCCGCGCACGCGATAGCAGCCGGTGCGGAAGAACTCGTCGAGCACGTTGTTTTCATTGGTGGCGCAGATCAGCCTGTGAATCGGCAGCCCCATCTGCCGCGCAATATGTCCGGCCAGAATATTGCCGAAATTGCCCGATGGCACGGCGAAGGACACTTGCTCGGAATTGCTGCGCGTCACCGCGAAATAGCCCTTGAAGTAATACACGATCTGCGCGGCGATGCGCGCCCAGTTGATCGAATTGACCGTGCCGATGTGAAACTCGGCCTTGAATGCCTGGTCATTGCCGATCGCCTTGACGATGTCCTGGCAGTCGTCGAACACGCCGCGTACCGCGATGTTGAAGATATTCGGGTCGGCCAGCGAGAACATCTGCGCGGTCTGGAAAGGGCTCATGCGCCCCTGTGGCGAGAGCATGAACACGCGTATGCCGCGCTTGCCGCGCATGGCGTACTCGGCGGCCGAACCGGTGTCGCCCGAAGTGGCGCCCAGGATATTGAGGGTAGCGCCGCGCTTTGCCAGTGCGTACTCGAACAGGTTTCCCAGCAACTGCATCGCCACGTCTTTGAAGGCGAGCGTGGGCCCGTTGGAGAGCGACAGGATGTGCAAACCCGGCTCCAGGGTTTTCACCGGCACGATGTCGGCGCTGCCGAAGACCGCGGCGGTGTAGGTGCTGTCGGTCAGGCGGCGCAGGTCCGCGGGCGGAATATCGTCGGCGAATTTCGACAACAACGCGTATGCAAGCTGCGCATAGTTCATCCGCCGCATCGCGGCAAGCTCCGGCGCCGAAACGCGCGGGCAAGTCTGCGGAACGTACAACCCGCCGTCGGGCGCCAGGCCCTCGAGCAGGATGTCGGTGAAGGTCTGCGGCGCCGCGCCGCCGCGGGTGCTGACGTATTTCATACTCTGCTTCAGTTCAGTTCTTCGAGCCGTATGCGCGTCACCTTGCCGGTGACCACCGGCAGCGCCTCGATCTTGGCGATGGCCGCATTGATCTGGCGCTCGCGGGTCTGGTGCGTGAGCATGATGATATCCACCTGCTCTTCGCCGGCCCCGGGCTCCTTTTGCACCATCGCATCGATGGAAATGGAAAGGTCGGCCAGGATGCGCGTGACATCGGCGAGCACACCGGGACGGTCCACCACCCGCATGCGCAGGTAATAAGAGGTCGTCACTTCGTCCATCGGCAGGATGCGTGTGCCCGCCAGCTGGTCGGGCTGGAACGCCAGGTGCGGCACCCGGTTGTCAGGGTCGGCCGTATGCAGGCGGGTTATATCGACGAGATCGGCCACCACCGCGCTGGCGGTGGGCTCGGCGCCGGCTCCCGCGCCGTAGTACATGGTGGCGCCGACGGCGTCGCCTTTCACCAGGACAGCGTTCATCACGCCCTCGACGTTGGCGATGAGCCGCTTGGCGGGGATCAGCGTCGGGTGCACGCGCAACTCGATGCCCTCCGGCGTGCGGCGGGTAATGCCGAGCAACTTGATGCGATAGCCGAGTTCTTCCGCATAGCGGATGTCCTGCTGGGTGAGCCTGGCGATTCCCTCGGTGTAGGCCTTCTCGAACTGCATCGGCACGCCGAAAGCGATCGCCGACATGATGGTGAGCTTGTGCGCGGCGTCCACGCCCTCGATGTCGAACGCCGGATCGGCCTCGGCATACCCCAGGCGTTGCGCCTCCTTGAGAACCGCGTCGAACGCAAGGCCCTTGTCACGCATCTCGGTGAGAATGAAATTCGAGGTGCCGTTGATGATGCCGGCGATCCACTCGATGCGATTGGCCGTCAAGCCTTCGCGCAGCGCCTTGATGATGGGAATGCCTCCGGCCACCGCGGCCTCGAATCCCACCATCACGCCCTTTTTCTGTGCTGCGGCGAAAATCTCGTTGCCGTGGGTGGCCAGCAACGCCTTGTTGGCGGTGACCACGTGTTTGCCGTTGGCGATGGCTTTCAATACGAATTCCTTGGCCACGGTATAGCCGCCGATCAGTTCGATCACGATGTCGATGTCCGGATCGCCGACCACATCGTTGGCATCGGCCGAGAGGCGCGCCTTGCCGCCGGTGATCTTGCGCGCCCGCGCCTGATCCTTGTCCGCGACGGCGGTGATCACGATGCCGCGGCCGGCACGCCGGGTGATCTCCTCCTGGTTGCGCGCCAGCACGTCCCAGGTGCCGCCACCGACGGTTCCAATTCCCAGCAAGCCCACGTTGATCGGTTTCATTTGATTTTTCCATTGCTATGGCGTTTGCGGTAACCGTCAAGAAACCGGGCAATACGCCCGATCGCCTCGGCGAGGTCGTCGCTGTTGGGCAGGAATACCGCGCGAAAATGGTCGGTGCGCGGCCAGTTGAATCCTGTGCCCTGCACCACCAGCACTTTCTGTTCTTCGAGCAGTTCCAGCACGAACCGCTGATCGTCTTCGATCGGGTACATTTTGGGGTCGAGCTTCGGGAACAAATACAAAGCGGCCTTCGGCTTGACGCAGGTGACCCCGGGGATCTGCGTGATCAGCGCATGGGCCAGATCGCGCTGCCGGCAAAGCCGTCCGGCGGGCGCCACCAGGTCGTAGATGCTCTGGTAGCCGCCCAGCGCCGTCTGGATCGCATACTGTCCGGGCGCGTTGGCGCATAGGCGCATGGAGGCCAGGATATCCAGCCCTTCTATGTAATCACGCGCATGCTGCTTTTCGCCGGAAATCACCACCCAGCCGCTGCGATAGCCGCAGGCACGGTAGTTTTTTGACAACCCGTTGAAGGTGAGAAAAAAAACATCGTCGGCCAGCGACGCCATCGACGTATGAGTGATCCCGTCGTAGAGCATTTTGTCGTAGATTTCATCGGCCATCACGATCAACTGGTTTTGCCTGGCGATCTCGATGAGCTCGAGCAGCAGGTCCTTCGGGTACAAAGCGCCGGTTGGGTTGTTCGGATTGATCACCACCATGGCGCGGGTGCGCGGGGTGATTTTCGCGCGCATATCGGCCAGATCCGGTGCCCAGTCCGCGGACTCGTCACAGAGGTAGTGCACCGGCTTGCCGCCGGCCAGGCGCACCGCCGCCGTCCACAGCGGATAGTCGGGCGCGGGTATCAGCACTTCGTCGCCGTCATCGAGCAGGCCCTGCATCGACATCCCGATCAGTTCCGAGACGCCGTTGCCGATGATAATGTCGTCGAGTTCCACGCCGGCGATGTTCTTGGACTGGCAGTAATGCATGATCGCCTTGCGCGCCGGGAACAGGCCCTTGGAATCGGTATAGCCGGAGGCATTGGACAAATTGACGATGACGTCGTGGCGCACCTCATCGGGAGCATCGAACCCGAAGGGTGCGAGGTTGCCGATGTTGAGTTTCAAGATGCGCTGGCCTTCTTCCTCCATTGCGCGCGCGCGCGCCAGCACCGGACCGCGAATGTCATAGCAGACATCGGCCAATTTCGAGGATTTGCGTATCGGCTTGAGCATTGCTTAACTTTCCCTGAGGTGTTCTGGTCGACCAACCGCCCGGATGCCGCCCGTGCCGACCTCGGCGCGACCGGCAGGCGCCGCCGCCCCGCTGGAGATTCGTCTCATGGTTGCGCGGAGATCAGTTCGCTGCGGTGCAAAAGACATAAAAGTTATAATGTTACCCGACACTTAGCACAGCTTGTAAAAAAACAACTCCGACGCGCCCCGGCGTTCATCGCGACGGCAATCGCGCCAATCGTCAATCCGCTCATGGCAACAGCCTGAAATCGTGAAACTGCACCTCAACCGAAGCGTCAATACCCATTACTTCACCGGCTACGGCGACGGCTATGTGGAGATCAACAGGCAGCGTCATGAGCGCTCGCTGGTGGTCATGCCCGGGCGGCTCTGGAGCGAGTGGAGCGGGACCACTTTTGCAGCGCTTGTCGCGGCCGACCTCGAGGCGCTTGCGGCGCTGGGACAGGAAATCATCCTGCTGGGTACCGGCAATGTGCTGCAATTTCCGCGTCCCGAACTGATGCGCCCGCTGATACAGGCGCGCGTCGGGCTTGAGGTCATGGATGTGGCCGCAGCCTGCCGCACCTACAACATACTGGTTGACGAAGGGCGCAAGGTTGCCGCGGCGTTGCTGCTGGGGTGAGAACAATGGCCGGTTCTCGCACACAGGCTGTCTCGCCGCGCGGAGAAGCCCTCCGGTGAGCGCTCCGGAGAGTCTTTCATGGCGTGCGTGCACGCTGCTGCTGGCACTGGCCGCGCTCGCCTGGTTTTCCACGCTGGACTATCGCAAGCTCATCAAGCCCGACGAGGGCCGCTATGCCGAAATAGCCCGTGAGATGGCGCATTCCGGAGACTGGGTAACGCCGCGGCTGAACGGCATCAAGTATTTCGAAAAGCCGCCGCTGCAATACTGGGCCACTGCCGTGGCATTCCGGTTGTTCGGCGAAAACGAATGGAGTGCACGCCTGTGGAGCGGCGCGACCGGATTTGCCGGTGTGCTGCTGGCGGCATGGGCGGGAACAAGATTATTCGGCCGCTCCGCCGGCATATTGAGCGGGGTCATGCTGGGCAGCAGCCTGTGGTGGGTACTGATGGGCCACCTCAACACCCTGGACATGGGCTTTGCGTTTTTCCTGCAGCTGGCCCTCAGCGGATTTCTGCTGGCGCAAACTGCGCCCCGCGCCAGCAGCATGCAACGCAATGCCATGCTCGTCGCCTGGGGCGCTGCGGCACTCGCGGTGCTGAGCAAAGGACTCGCGGGACTGGTGCTGCCCGGGCTGGTACTGGTGGCCTATTGCCTGGTGCAACGCGACTGGTCAAGCTTGAAACGCCTGCACCCGGCCGGGGGCATCGCGCTGTTCGCGTTGATCGCGGCGCCCTGGTTCATTGCGATGCAGCGCGCCAACCCGGAATTCGCCCGCTTTTTCTTCATCCACGAGCACTTCGAGCGTTTTCTCACCACCGCCCACAGCCGCGAGCAACCGGGATGGTTTTACCTGCCGGTCCTGGCGGCGGCACTGCTTCCCTGGACCGGCATCGCGCTTCACGCGGCGGCGCGGGCGTGGCGCAGCGCCGACCATCGCGCATTCAACGCACGGCGCTTTCTGCTGCTGTGGACGCTTCTGATCCTGATTTTCTTCAGCGCCTCGGGCTCGAAGCTGCCCTCCTACATCCTCCCGGTGCTGCCCGCACTGGCTTTGCTCACAGGGGACTGGCTGGTGGGCGCGCGGCAAACCACGCTGGTGTGGCACTGCGCGGCGATGGCCGCGCTCGCGCTGCTTGCGGCGGCGCTTTTCTCCGCGTTCGGGATGAACCCAGGCAGTGTGTGGCATGATGAAGCGCACGGCGATTACGCACGCTGGCTGGCGGTCGCTGTGGCGGTTCTGGTCGCGGGTTTGCTCGCCGCAATCGGGGTTATTCGCCGGCACCGCGCAATTGCGGGGCTGGCCGGACTGGGACTGGCCGCGCTGGTCGCCTGGGCAACAGCACTGCAGGGACACGAGACGCTTGGCAGATCCACTTCCGCATATTACATTGCCGAGCAGGTCAAACCCCTGCTGCGGCCAGGCGTGCCTTTTTACAGTGTCGGCACCTACGAGCAGACCCTGCCTTTCTATCTGGACCGCACCGTGACTCTGGTTGATTATCTTGATGAATTCAGTTTCGGACTGGAGCAGGAACCGCAGCGTGCCATCCCGACCATCATGGAATTCAAGGCCCGCTGGATTTCAGACCCGCAGGCCTTTGCAATGGTTTCCCCCGATGGTTTCAAGCTGCTCAATCGTCATGAGTTTGCGCTGCGCGTGGTGGCACGCGATGCGGATCGCATCATCGTGAGCAAGCCATGAGTGCGGTCAGCTTTTCGCTCATCCTGACAGGGGTGCTGCTCAACGCCGGCGCGCAGTTGCTCCTCAAGGCGGGAACCAACGCCGTGGGCCATTTCGAATTCACCCTGGAGAACGCACTGCCGGTGGGCCTGCGCCTGGCTCTGGAACCGCACATACTGGGTGGCATTTTCTGCTATGTCATCAGCCTGGTGGTCTGGATCATGGGCCTGTCGCGCATACCTGTCAGCGTGGCCTATCCGATGCTGTCCATCGGCTACGTCATCAACGCCGTGGCGGCGTGGTACCTGTTCGGCGAATCCCTGACCTCATTGCGCCTGTGCGGCATCGGCTTCATCATTGTCGGTGTGTTCCTGGTTGCAAGAAGTTCCTGAGCGCCCCATGACTGCACCTGAATTCCTCCCCTTCACCCGCCCCTCGATCGACGAGGCGACCATTGCCGGCGTGGCCGAAGTGCTGCGCTCGGGCTGGATCACCACCGGCCCGATGGTGCGCGATTTCGAGAATGCCTTGTCGCAATGCTTCGGCGGCCGTCTGGTGCGCAGCCTCAATTCGGGCACGGCGGCGCTGGAAATCGGCCTGCGCATCGCCGGCGTGGGGCCGGGACACGAAGTAATCACCACGCCGCTGTCCTGGGTGGCCACCTCCAATGTCATCCTGTCGGTGGGCGCCAGGCCGGTGTTCGTGGACGTCGACCCGGTGACACACAATATCGACCTGGAACGGATCGAGGCCGCGATCACCCCGGCCACGCGCGCGCTGATGCCGGTATTTCTGGCCGGACTGCCGGTGGACATGGAAAGGCTCTATACGATCGCAAACAAGCACCATTTGCGCGTGGTCGAGGATGCCGCGCAGGCCTTCGGCAGCCGCTGGCAGGGGCAGCGCATCGGCGCGATCGGCGATCTGGTGGCCTTCAGCTTCCAGGCCAACAAGAACCTGACCTGCGCCGAAGGCGGTGCGCTGGTCCTGGCCGCCGAACCCGAAGCGCTGCTGTGCGAAAAATACCGGCTGCAGGGCGTCACGCGCTCCGCCGACGGGGAGATGGAATGCGATGTGCTCGGGGGCAAGTCCAACCTCACCGATGTGGCGGCGCGCATCGCACTGGGGCAGCTTCCCTCGCTGGAGGCTGTCATCGAGCGCCGCAAGGCGCTTGCACGCCGCTATTTTTCTCTCTGGGACCGGTCGCTGGACTGCCAGATGCCGGTTGAGGATTTCGCGAATTCCAACTGGCACATGTTCCAGGTGGTGTTGCCCGAGCGCGTCAAGCGCCCGCAGTTCATCGCCCGCATGCGCGAGGCCGGCATCGGCATCGGCGTGCATTACCCGCCCATCCATCTTTTCGCGCTGTACCGGAATCTGGGGTTCCGCGAGGGCCAGTTTCCGCACGCGGAGCGCATCGGCAGGCAGATCGCCTCACTGCCGCTATTCCCGGCCATGGCGGACAGCGACGTGGACCGCGTCTGCGCCGCGGCAAGCAAGGCTTTCTCATGAACGGATCGCCCCGCACCAGCGTCGTAATCCCGGTCTACAACGAAGAGCAGGTGCTGCCCGCGCTGTTCGCCAGGCTGTACCAGGCGCTCGATGCGCTGGGCGAATCCTATGAAATCATTTTCGTCAACGACGGCAGCCGCGATCGCTCCGCGGCCCTGCTGCGCGAGCAGTTCGGAAAACGTCCCGATGTAACGCGCGTGGTCCTGTTCAACGGCAACTATGGCCAGCACATGGCCATCATGGCCGGCTTCGAGCACTCGCGCGGCGAGCGCATGGTGACGCTGGACGCCGACCTGCAGAACCCCCCGGAGGAGATCGGCAAGCTGCTCGCCAAAATGGACGAGGGGCATGACTATGTCGGCAGCATCCGCGCGCAGCGCCGCGATTCGGCGTTCCGCCGTCACGCCTCGCGCGCGATGAATGCGATGCGCGAGAAGATCACCCGCATCCACATGACCGACCAGGGCTGCATGCTGCGCGCCTACAGCCGAAAAATCGTCGATACACTCAACACCTGCCGCGAAAGCAACACCTTCATTCCCGCGCTGGCCTACACTTTCGCCGAAAATCCGGTCGAAATCGAAGTGGCGCACGAGGAGCGCGGCGCGGGCGAATCCAAATACTCGCTCTACAGCCTGATCCGCCTGAACTTTGACCTGGTGACCGGCTTTTCCGCATTGCCGTTGCGCCTGTTTTCACTGTCGGGAGTCGGCATTTCGTTGCTGTCGCTGATTTTTGTGCTCTACCTGGCGGTGCGCAGGCTGATGATCGGGCCGGAGGCGGAGGGGCTTTTCACGCTGTTCGGCATCGCGTTCTTTCTCATCGGCATCACCCTGTTCGGCATCGGCCTGCTGGGCGAATACGTGGCGCGCATTTACGAGCAGGTGCGCGAGCGTCCGCGCTACGTGGTGCGCGAAGTGTTGCAACGCGAGCCGCAGGATCTTGCCATGCAAGGGGACGAAACGCAGGCGCGAAGAATGCGGGAGCACAGAATTTGACGCGGGCGGTGGTGTTTGCCTATCACGATGTCGGCGTGCGCTGCCTCGGCGCGCTGCTCGAGTCCGGGGTCGAGGTTGCGCTGGTGATCAGCCATCGGGACGACCCGGGCGAGAACATTTTTTTCGGCAGCGTCGCGGCACTGGCTGCGGCGCACGGCATCGAATGCATTTTTCCCGACGACCCCAATACCGCGGAAAACATTGCCCGGGTCGGCGGCCTGAAGCCGGATTTTCTGTTTTCCTTCTACTACCGGCGCATGTTGCGGCCGGAACTGCTCGCCTGCGCGGCTCGCGGCGCCTTCAACATGCACGGTTCGCTGCTCCCCAAATACCGGGGGCGCGCGCCGGTCAACTGGGCGGTGCTGCACGGCGAGCGTGAAACCGGCGCGACACTGCACGAAATGGTGGCAAAGCCGGATGCCGGACGCATTGTCGACCAGGAGGCGGTACCGATCGGCCCGGACGACAACGCCGCGGAGGTATTCGCGCGCGTGACCGCGGCGGCGGAAGTGGTCATGCGCCGCTCGCTGCCGGGACTGATAAACGGCAGCGCAGTACTGAAGGCCCAGGACCTCGCCCGGGGCAGCTATTTCGGCGGACGCAAACCCGCGGATGGCCGCATCGACTGGCACAGGGGCGCGCAGGCGGTACACAACCTGGTGCGCGCGGTGGCCCCGCCCTATCCGGGGGCCTTCACCACGCTGGCCGGCAGCGAACTGAAGATCCTGAAAACACGCCTGCTCGAGGACCGGATATGCCTGGCCACGACGCCCGCATTGATTGCCGTGCCCCAGGCTCCCCACCTGGTCGCGGTGTGCGCCGATTCGAGCGCGCTGGCAGTGGTTACAATGCAGCTCGATGGCATCTCTTTCACCCCGGCCCAGTTTCTGTCACGATTCGGCCCCGATCCGATTACTCTAGCGGCATCATGAAAAAAGTCCTCATCCTCGGCGTCAACGGCTTCATCGGCCACCACCTCACCCAGCGCATCCTCGCGACCACCGACTGGGATGTCTATGGCATGGATATCGAATCCCTGCGCATCACCGATCTGCTGGATAACAAGCGCTTTCATTTTTTCGAAGGCGACATCACCATCAACCGCGAGTGGATCGAGTACCACATACGCAAGTGCGACGTGGTGCTGCCACTGGTGGCCATCGCCACACCCGCAACCTACGTCAAGGAACCGCTGCGGGTATTCGAACTCGATTTCGAGGCCAACCTGCCGATCGTGCGCTCCTGCGTGAAACACGGCAAGCGCCTGGTGTTTCCCTCGACCTCGGAGGTCTACGGCATGTGTCCGGACGCGAGTTTCGACCCGGAGAGCTCGCCCCTGGTATACGGACCGATCAACAAGCCGCGCTGGATCTACGCCGCGTCCAAGCAACTCATGGACCGCGTCATACACGCCTATGGAATGCAGGAAGGTCTCGACTACACGCTGTTTCGGCCGTTCAACTGGATCGGCTCGGGCCTGGATTCGATCAACACGCCCAAGGAGGGCAGTTCGCGGGTGATCACCCAGTTCTTCGGCCATATCGTGCGTGGCGAACCGATCAAGCTGGTGGATGGCGGTCGCCAGAAACGCGCCTTCACCTACATCGACGACGGCATCGACGCGCTCATCAAGATCGTGGCCAATGCGCACGGCATCGCCAGCGGCAAGATCTACAACATCGGCAATCCGCGCAACAACTTTTCGGTCAGGGAACTCGCCGAAATGATGCTGGCCCTGGCCGCTCAATATCCCGAGTACGCCGCAAGTGCGCGCAAGGTGAAGCTGAAACTGGTTTCGGCCAACGACTACTACGGCAGCGGCTACCAGGACGTGCAGAACCGCGTGCCGAAAATCACCAACACCATGTCCGACCTGGCCTGGAAGCCGCGCGTCAACATGAAGGACGCGCTCAAACACATATTCGACGCCTATCGTGGCCATGTCGCCGAGGCGCGGCGCCTGGTCGACTGACAGACTGAACAAAGGGGCCGCGATTTGGCAACTGCGCCCTTTGCAAATCCCCCGATAAATGGAAAACGCCGTTTGCGTAAAGTGCGAAATGCGATTCAGGCGGCGCTTTCTTAAGGACGTGCATTTGTTTTGAAGATCGCGCTCAAGGTCGACATCGACACCTATCGCGGCACACGCGAAGGCGTGCCGCGCCTGATCGACATGCTGAAAAAGCATGGCGCCGGCGCGACCTTTCTTTTCAGCCTCGGCCCCGACCACACCGGGCGCGCCATACGCCGCGCCTTCCGGCCGGGCTTCGCGAAGAAGGTGTCGCGTACTTCAGTGCTGGAAAATTACGGTATCAAGACACTGCTCTACGGCACACTGCTTCCCGGACCGGACATCGGTGTTGCCTGTGCCGACATCATGCGCAGTGTGCAGGAGGCAGGCTTCGAGGTCGGCATCCATTGCTGGGATCATGTGCGCTGGCAGGACGGCCTGGCCGGCGCCGCAGAGGCCTGGACACGCGCCGAAATGGAGCGCGCTCTGGAGCGCTTCAGGGAAATCTTCTCCGTACCCGCCCGGGTGCACGGCGCCGCCGGCTGGCAGATGAACATCCACGCCATGCGCCTCGCCGAGCGGCTCGGATTTTCCTATGCCTCGGATACCCGCGGCGTTTGTCCGTTCATCCCGGTGTGGAATGCCGAGCCGTTCTCGATACCGCAATTGCCCACCACCTTGCCGACGCTCGATGAATTGATCGGCATCGGGGACATTACGCGCGAGAATGTCGCCGCGCACCTTCTCAAGCTGACCGCGGCCCCGCCGTCCCCGCAATTTTCAGTCCATCCCGGCCACGTCTATACCCTGCATGCCGAACTCGAAGGCGGAAATTTCCTGCCCGTTTTCGAATCGCTGCTCGAAGGATGGCAGGCGGCGGGCTGCCAGTTGACGTCCCTGCAAAAGTACGCCGCTGGCATCAACAGCAAGCTTCTGCCGCGCCACGAGGTGGTGCTTGGGCAGGTCGGCGGGCGCTCCGGTACCCTTGCGAAGCAGGGGCCTGAATTCCTCGCGGCCACCTGAAAAGCCGAATTGCAATAGGTCCTTGTCATTTTTTTTTACAACTTCATCATCATATGAAGTTGACATTTGTGTTTGGAGCAGCAAATATGTCAGCCAAGTCAACCGAGAATGAAGAGCACAAGCCTTCAATGGCCAGCAAAACGGTTAAAGACTTCACCCTCCCCGGCACCGGCAAGCCCTTCACGCTGTCCGAGTCCACGGCGCGTGCGCTGGTCCTGTATTTTTACCCCAAGGACAACACCCCCGGTTGCACCACGGAAGGCCAGAATTTCCGCGATGCCTACAAGGAATTCCAGGCCGCCGGCGCCGAGATCCTCGGCATCTCGCGCGACAGCCTCAAGTCGCATGAGGGCTTCAAGGCCAAGATGGCCTTCCCGTTCGAACTGCTCTCGGACGAAGAGGAGCAGGTTTGCGCGCTGTTCGGCGTGATGAAGATAAAAAACATGTATGGCAGGCAGGTTCGCGGCATCGAGCGCAGCACCTTCGTGCTTGATGCCAATCGCGTCATCCGCCGGGAATGGCGCGGCATCAAGGTCCCCGGTCATGTTCAGGAGGTATTGGATTTTGTTAAAGCACTCTGACGGCCACCCGCTACCAGAACCTTCAACAGACACGACGCAAGACCTCCAAACAATGCCGGCACGCAAGAAACGCCCGGCCAGTCAGAACGCGCAGACCAAGCTGTTTGTGCTCGACACCAACGTGCTGATGCACGACCCGACGAGCCTGTTCCGCTTCGAGGAACACGACATCTATCTTCCCATCATGACCCTCGAGGAGCTCGACAGCCACAAGCTGGGCCTGTCGGAAGTCTCGCGAAGCGCGCGCCAGGCGAGCCGTTTCATCGAGGAGGTCGTCACCCGCGCGAAGGGCAAGATCTCCGACGGCATTCCCATGAAGCGCCACGACGCCGATCCGGCCAACGGGCGGCTGTTCCTGCAGACCGAGGCCATCAACGGCCAGCTGCCCGCCAATCTTCCCATCGGCAAGGCCGACAACCACATCATCGGCGTGGTGATGTTTCTGCAGAAGCGGCACGCGCACCGGCAGGTCATTCTGGTGTCCAAGGACATCAACATGCGCATCAAGGCGCGCGCGCTGGGCCTGGAGTCCGAGGACTATTTCAACGACAAGGTACTCGAGGACACCGACCTGCTCTACACCGGCGTGCGCGAACTGGGCGCGGATTTCTGGGACCTGCACGGCAAGGACATGGAATCCTGGAAGAAGGACGGGCGCACTTTCTACCGTCTGCGCGGGCCGTTGTGCCAGGAAATGCTGGTCAACGAATTTCTCTACCAGGAGGGCGAGAACCCGCTGTACGCCATCGTCCGCGAGACACATGGCAGGACCATAGTACTCGAGACGATTCGCGATTTCGCCCACGCCCGCAACGGCGTCTGGGGCATCAACGCGCGCAACCGCGAGCAGAACTTCGCGCTCAACCTGCTGATGAACCCGGAGATCGATTTCGTCACGCTGCTGGGCCACGCCGGTACCGGCAAGACGCTGCTGACCCTGGCGGCCGGCCTGATGCAGACCATGGAAACCAAACTGTACTCCGAGATCATCATCACCCGCGTGACAGTGCCGGTGGGCGAGGACATCGGCTTTCTGCCCGGGACGGAAGAGGAAAAGATGACCCCCTGGATGGGCGCGCTGGAGGACAACCTCGAAGTGCTCACCAAGACCGACGAGTCCGCAGGAGACTGGGGACGCGAGGCGACACGGGATCTGGTTCGCTCGCGCATCAAGATAAAGTCGCTCAATTTCATGCGCGGCCGGACTTTTCTCAACAAGTACCTGATCATCGACGAGGCGCAGAACCTCACGCCCAAGCAGATGAAGACGCTGATCACCCGCGCCGGTCCGGGCACCAAAGTGGTGTGCCTGGGCAATATTTCGCAGATCGATACCCCCTACCTGACAGAAGGGTCTTCCGGACTGACCTACGTGGTGGACCGCTTCAAGGGTTGGGCTCACAGCGGGCATGTCACGCTGGCGCGGGGAGAACGGTCGCGTCTGGCGGATCAGGCGGGGGAAGTTTTGTAGGTCGGCACAAGCGCTACAGATGCGCTTGAGCCGTTATTCCCAGTCGCCCCATGAGGTAAGCGGATTTCATAAAAGACCGCCGTTTGTGTACGGATAGCTTCATCATCCGTACACAAACGACGGTCCGCACGGACAGCTTTATCGTCCGTGCAGGTTTTGGAAAAACCTGCACGCTGCGCGTGCGAACCGCGTTTTCCGTGCGGATACAAACCATCCGCACGGAAAACGCGGTTTTATTTGTCCGGTCCAGAACCGCTGAATCAGACTCTTGGCGCCCCTTGCACAATCATCCGCAACAGTCCCCTAAAGACTCTTATGCGCCCCGTCGCAAAATGGCGCGTTCTTGCTCATCTTGCAGCCGCACAGGAATACTTTCTCGGCCTTTTCCACGGTGAATTTCTTCGGTGAAAACTCGCCTCCCTTGTGCGATCCGTCGCAAAAAGGCTGCTTCAGCGACTTGCCGCAGGAACACCAGTAATAGTCGCCGGGTGTCAGCTCAATTCCGTAGGGAGCCTTTTGGGCAATAACAGGGTCGGCCATGACGTATCTCCTTGAAGGGGTTTTTCCTGCGGATGGGCAAGCGCGCCCATTCTACTCAATGAGCGCAGCTGGAAGCGCGCGCGGCGCATGCCCTGTAAGATTCACCCCGTTTCCGCGACCCGCCGCGGCCGCCCTACTTGAACTGACCGGAGGCCCCATGACAGACAAAGTCAAAAAAACTGATGCCGAATGGCGCGCACAGCTCTCGCCAATGGAGTACAACGTTGCCCGCAAAAAGGGTACGGAACAGGCCTTTGCAGGGGAATACTGGGACAACCACGAGAAAGGCGTCTACCGCTGCGTGTGCTGCGGCACCGAACTGTTCAGCTCGGAGACCAAGTTCGACTCGGGTACCGGCTGGCCCTCTTACTGGGCGCCCATCAAGGCGGAAAACGTCGCCAGCGAAACCGACAATTCCTGGTTCATGTCGCGCACCGAAGCCCTGTGTGCTGTCTGCGATGCGCATCTGGGCCATGTGTTCGAAGACGGTCCCGCCCCCACCGGGCAGCGCTATTGCATCAATTCTGCCTCCCTGAAATTCGAGAAAAACAAGGATTGACCCCACCCTGCAATCGGGTTGCCTCCCCCTGACGACACGCCAGGGGGGGCGTTTTCACCCCTTGCGCACCGTTATAATCGCGGCATGAAGTTTCTCTTCGATCTGTTCCCGATCTTCCTTTTTTTCCTGGCCTTCAAGGTCTGGGACATCTATGTCGCCACGGCGGTGGCGATTGCCGCGACCATCGGCCAGATCGGCTATCTCAAGCTTCGCGGCCGCAAGGTCGACACCATGATGTGGGTGAGTCTGGCGATCATCGTGGTGTTTGGCGGCGCCACCATCGCGCTGCACGACGAAACCTTCATCAAATGGAAACCCACGGTGCTCTACTGGCTGTTCGCCATCGTCCTGAGTACATCGGAACTTCTGTGGCGGAAGAACCTGATCCGCTCGCTGATGCAGGCGCAGCAGCTCACCATGCCCGATGGCGCATGGCGGACGCTGAACTGGAGCTGGGTCGGATTCTTCTCTTGCATGGGCGTACTCAACCTGTACGTGGCGTTCAACTATACGACCGACACCTGGGTCAGCTTCAAGCTGTTCGGCGGCATGGGACTGATGCTGGTCTTCGTCGTGCTCCAGGCGCTTTACATGGCGCGCTATATCGATGAAAAGAAAGAACCGGAGCAGCAGAAATGAATCTGGCCGCCGCGATTCACGAACGACTGGAAACCCTGTCTCCCGAGTCGATCGACCTGGTGGATGAATCCGGCCAGCACGTCGGCCACGCAGGCGCCGCCTCCGGCGGCAGCCATTTCAACCTGACCATCGTGTCGGCGCAGTTCGCGGGCATGGGCACCCTTGCACGGCATCGCAAAATCTACGCGGTGCTCGGCCCCCTCATGCAGCGAGAAATTCACGCGCTTGCCATCCGCGCACTGACACCCGATGAGCTATGATTCCGCGAAAATTGCACCGGACTGAAAAGGATTACAAATGACCCTCGGACACCCAATTGAGACCGTACGCTTGCTGCTGGCTGCGCTTGCTGTCGTTCTGGCGGTACCCGCCGCGCTCGCCCAGGTACCCAAGGGCCCCCAATCCACAGGAGGACCGGTACTGCCAGTGCCCGCTGGAGCCAACCGCGTGGCCACGGTCAACGGCAAGGCCGTTCCAAAGACCCGCGTCGAAGCCGTCATCAAACAGCAGGTCTCGCGAGGTGTGCCCGACAGCGAACAATTGCGCCAGGCGGTGACCGATCGCCTGATCAACTTCGAGTTGGTGGCGCAGGAGTCCGACCGGCGCGGCCTCACCAAGACCGCGGACGTGCAAATGCAGATCGAAATCGCGCGGCAGCAAGTCTTGTTCGAGGCATACATGCAGGATCACTTCAAGACCAGGCCGATTTCCGAGGCCGCCATGCGCGCCGAGTACGACAAGGCCAAGCAGCAGCGCGGCGAGCGCGAGTACAAGGCGCGCCATGTGCTGCTGGATGGCGAGGCCGAGGCAAAGAGCATCATCGACCAGCTCGGCAAGGGTGCGAAGATAGAGGATCTGGCCAAGCAATCCAAAGACGGCGGTTCGCGTGACCGCGGTGGCGATCTGGGCTGGCAGGCCGCCGGCACCTACGTCAAGTCTTTTGCCGACGCCCTGTCAAAACTCGAAAAGGGCAAGTTCACCACCCAGCCGGTGCAGACCCAGTTTGGCTGGCATGTCATTCTCTTGGAGGACGTGCGTTCGATTCAGTTTCCCGGTTACGACCAGGTAAAACCGCAGATCCAGAACGTCCTGCAGGAACAGGAAGTCCAGAAGGTATTCTCGGACCTGCGCGCCAAAGCCAAGATCGAATAGCAGTCAGAGCCCGACACCGCGCGCCCGCTTTACCGCGGGCTGGCAACTGCCGGCGATTCGGCGCGTTGCCCTTGATCACCGGTGATGTCGATAAACACGGCCGGCTGCGGCCGCGATGCCGCGCAGGAGCTCGCCGCTCGCCTCCTGCTCAGGACGACGACGGAAACAGGCTTTTTTCCACCAGCGTTACCGCGGAATCGACGAAGCGGAACCTGAGCACCGGCGCGCGCAGCCCGCTGCCCCGCTGAAGCACCCGCGGGACCGAGTCGTCCAGCTGCAATTCGACGCGATACTCCGGCGGCAGACTGCGCCGCCATTGCGGCAGGACGCCCTCCAGGTAGCCCAGTTGCGCTTCTTCCCGGATGATCACGCCCATCACTTCGAGCAGGCTGAGCTTGTTCCAATGTTCGCCCGCGGGACGGCCGTAGGAACGGGCCTGCATGAAGCGCTCCATGTCCTGGAAAAACGGCCTGGACTCATCGACGCTGCTGCCATTGGAGTAGACCCCGTCCATGAGCACCTCGACTGTCCGGTCGTGTGCCGGCTGCCTGGCCCATTGATCGAGCAACTGGTTCAGGGTGATGGCCAGGCAGAGTTCCAGATGGCCGCCCACCAGATACACATGCGATGCGGGTATCGCGAAGTCCAGTTCCCCGCTCTCCGAATGCACCCAGTAATCGGGCTTGCAGTCCTCCATGTAGTAATTAGCATCGTCGCGATCGTCCTGCAGGTAGACGACCTGCATATTCCCCGCCCGGGCAAAGTGCACGGCTTCGTCGACGCCGCGTTTGGCGGAGAAATTGGCGTCGAACGATGAGGACGCATGGGTCGCGATCAGCACCGGCCGCCCGTCCAGGCGGATCTGCTGCGGTTCGGCAAAAGCATGCTCGGGGCACCTTGCCATGACCAAATCAGCCACCAGGCATAGCACCAGAAAAATCAGTGTTTTCATGTCACTTTCAAAGGAGGCTCGGCCGCAGATCTCAACGTCGCGACCACAGGAGCAGATTTTACCTACGCAAATCTACGCGCACCTGAAATCAGGCTGTAGCGGCGGCAAAGAGGTTTTAAAAGTGGTTGAACCACCTCCGGGGACCTCAACCCGGAAACTGCCGCGGCATCATAACCGAGTTCGGCAAGCATCTCGTCGGTATGCTCGCCTATATCCGGAGATGCGGCCGCGATGGCGAACCGCGTGCGCGACAGGGCAACCATCTGGTTCAAAACGGCGCTGCCTGCCCAAGCGCGGATGCGCAAAAACCGACACCGTGACCGTCAGATTTTGAACGATTCCAGGGCCTCGGGCGCGAACAGGTCCTCGGGTTTCATGCGCGCCTTCGACAGCCCCTGCTCGTGGTGATACCTGAGAAAGGTGTCCAGCACGTGCCGGTTGGCCTCGAAGCCATAGGCCCACCAGTCATCGCCCAACTCGCGCCGCGCCTCCTCGACGTGCGCCACCTGCCAGGGCAGCATGCTGGTGAGCGCCGAGGTGGTGTAGAGGTTTTCATAGACGCGCCGTTGCGCCTCGGCGAAAGCCTTGCACAAGGATCGCGCGATCCAGCGGTTGGCCTCATAGACATCACGGCGCAGCACCACGGTATGCATGATGGGGAATATTTTCGTCTTGCGGAAATACGCCTTTTCCACCTCGACGTAGTCTTCGAACAGGCGCCTTACGGTGCCCGGACGGGTCAGGTAGGTCGAGGGCATGCGCGCAGTCTGCAACGCGTCGAGTTCGCCGTCGGCGATCATCTGCGTCAGAACCTTCTGCGGTCCGATGTCGCTGACCCGGAACTTTGCCGGCAGGTCGAGCTTGAGTTTCTCCTCGCGGCCCGGTTCTTCCTCACCGCCGCTGAAATATTGGGGACTCGACGGATCAACGCCATATTCGTCCTGCAGGATGCCGCGTATCCACACCGGCGCCGTCATCTGGTACTCGGGCACGCCGATGCGCTTGCCGATGAGATCCCTGGGTTCGCGTATGCCCGATTTCGCCGAAACATAAATGCTCGAATGGCGGAAAAAGCGCGACGGGAACACCGGAATCGCGATGAACGGCGAATTGCCGCGCGCCGCAGACACCGTGTAAGAGGACAGCGACATCTCCGACACCTCGAACTCGCGATGCCGCAACATGCGGAAAAAAGTTTCCTCGACGTGCAGATTGACGTAATTCAGGTCAATGCCCTCGGGCTGCACGCTGCCATCGGCCAGGGCGCGGGTGCGGTCATACTCCCAGCAGGCGAGGGTGAGGTGTAATTTAGACATCGCGGAACCCTTCCACGAAGGCGCCCGCGGCAACAGCGTCCGCGAGCTCGCGAAGCAGCGGACGCGGTCTTTCCATCCAGCAGGCAAGGGTGAGGCGTAATTTAGACATGGCGTGGACTTTCCTTGCAAAAAAAAACCGCGGCCCCCTTTGCCGGGGCCGCAATCAGACAACACATCGCGGCATCAGGTTTTCGCCAGCGCCGCCTTCACCCGCTCCGGCGTGAGCGGGGCGCGGCGCATGCGTACCCCGGTCGCGTCGAAGAAGGCGTTGGCAACCGCCGCGGGTATAACCCGCATGGTCGGCTCGCCGGCGCCCGTCGGGGCGATCTCGGGATGATTGATCAGCACCACCTCAATCGACTCGGGCGCATCCATCATGTCGAGAATCGGATAACTGGTCCAGCCGACGCTGGTGACACTGCTGCGATCGAACTGGACCTCCTAGAACAGCACGCGGCTCAGTCCGTGCACCACGTTGCCTTCGATGGTGTAGCGCAGCGACTGCGGATTGATAATGAGCCCACAGTCGTGAGCCACGGTGAATTTTCTTCCCCAGATGCGTCCGGTGCGGCGATCAACTTCAATTTCCGCCACCGCGGCAATGATGGTGCGAGCGCGCTGGGCGTAGGCGATGCCGCGTCCGGTGAGCACGTCGCCCGAGGGCCGCGAGCGTTGCGCCGGTCTGGGCTGCCACCCGGCTTTTTCCGCCGCGGCACGGATCACGGCCGCATCGCGCGCCGCGGTGACGTACTTCAGCCGGAACGCCACCGGGTCTTCGCCCGCAGCAAACGCCAGCTCGTCGATGAACTGCTCGCTGGCGAAGTGTATGTCCGGTCCGACAGGATCGCGCAGGTGCGAGGTGCGCAGCGGCGAACTGCGCGCGAGCAGCGGCGCGATCACCTCCCAGCCCAGGCGTTTATTGTCAAAGCCGTAGGTCTCCTCGGGCGTGCCGAAGGCGTCCTGCGGTTTGAGCGTCATGCCTATTTCCATGCCGCCCAAGGTGTCCCCGGGGTCGGATTCGTTGCTGTTGACGTTGAGCCGGGAAAAGCCCTTGCTGTTGAAATCGTAACCGATCACCTTGCCCGAGGCATCGAAGGCGGCGCGTCCGCGATGCACGCCTGCCGGCCCCTTGGGGCACCACGCGATGCCCTCGGCGCGCGATGACTGCACCCGCACCGGTTTGCCGGTGAGTTTGGCAACGATGGCCGCGTCGATCGCGGTGTCGCCGGCATCGTTACGGCCATAGGATCCCGGTCCGACCACCCAGATCCCATGCACCTCCTCGGGCGGCAGCCCGAGAATCTTCGCCACGCCGTCGCGCGCATAGTGCGGCTTTTGCGTGCCGGTCCACAGCGTGGCGCGGCCTTTGCGCGGGTCGACCACCGCGCAGCCCGGGCCCATGCTGGCGTGCGCCTGGAACGGCCATTCGTATTCCGCCTCGACCACGCGCGCCGCGGTCTTGATGACTGCCTCCACATCGCCCTTTTTCAGCGGCTCCTCGCGCTTGACCGTTTTGGCGGCGCGGATGTGCTCGTAGAGCTTGTCCATCGGCGGAAACGGATCCTTGGACGCCGACCATTCGACCTTCAGCATCTTCGCCGCACGCACCGCGTCCCACTCCCTGGGCGCCACCACGGCGAGAAAATTGCCCTCGCGCACCACGCGCGCGCCGCGGATGCTGCGTATCGATGCCTCGTCCACTTTCACCGGATCGCAGCCGGCCCGCTCCGGGCGGATCACGCGCGCGTGCAGCATCCCGGGCACCCGCACTTCGCTGACCCAGTCGGAGGTGCCGAATACTTTGCCCTCGACATCATTGCGCGGGAAGGATTTGCCAACCACCTTGTACTCCGAAGGCTGCTTGGGCTTGGCGCGGACATTGATGTCCATGAAGTTGCCCACCTGCTTGTTCCACTCCACCTTGGCATTGAAGAAGCGCCCGCCGATCAGTTCGGCATAGCTTACTTTTTTCGCGGCGTCGCCTGTCACCGAGACCACTCCGTCGCTCACCGTCAGGCGATCGGCGGGAACAGACAGGCGCTGCGCAGCCGATTCAACCAGGATGCGCCGCGCTTCCGCGGCGGCGTTGCGCAGCGGCTTGGCGCCGACATTAATGCCGAAGCTGCCCGAGGCGCCTCCCTGGTTGCACGAGTTGGCGGTGTCGCCCTGGAATACGGTGACCTTTTCGTAGGCCACGTCGAGTTCGTCTGCGACGATCTGCGCAATGCCCACATCGAGCCCCTGGCCAAGGTCCACCTTGCCGAAGAAGGCCGCGACACGGCCATCTTTGAGTACGGCCACCCAGGAATCGAGTTCCCCGGGAACCAGCGCCGGCTTGAGCGGGTCGGTCGCGGCTGTGGCGGCAACGGCATTTTCGCTGGTCGCCGGAGCAGCGGCAGAAACGATGAGGGCGCCGGAAGTCATGAGGAATTCGCGGCGGGACACTGAAAGACCGGTTCTCGTTTTCATGGTTTTCCCTCCCTAAGCCATCTGCTTCTGGGCGCGCTTGACCGCGCGCATGATCGAGACATGCGTTCCGCAGCGGCACTTCAGCCCGGACAGGGCTTCGCGCAGTTCGGAGTCGCCAGCCGCGGGCTTTTTCTTCAGGAAAGCCGCTGCCGTAAGAAGCCAGCCACTGACGCAGTAACCGCACTGCGGCACCTGTTCCTGGACGTAGGCGGTCTGCAGCGGATGCGGTTTTTTCGGGGTACCCAGCCCGTATATGGTGGTGACTTTCCTGCCCTTGGCGGCAGAGACCGGCAGCACACAGGAGCGCGTGGGCTCGCCATCGAGCAGCACGGTGCAGGCTCCGCACTGCCCCTCGCCACAACCGAAGTGCGGCGCATTCATTTTCAGATCGTCGCGCAAGGCGTACAGCAAGGGCATGTTCGGATCGACATCAACCGACACTGCCTTGCCATCTACGGCAAAACTGACTTTGGCCATGGAATCCTCCTCAGGATGAGTTACCGCAGGGCGGCATCACAACAAGAGTCTCATCATACGACAGGCCCGCCCATGCGGGGTCCTGTTCCTCTGGACGCAAGGGATCACCCGGGCCCGCTGCAGGAATCAGGCACCTACCGGATCGTCTGCCGGAGATTCCGGATGTACCCAGCGTCGCGGAGATGGGCATGCCTTCCATGGCGCCACCTCGGGTACCGGCCTGGTCGACCCGAATGGCGTTCCGCGGGAGGTGGTAACCTTCCTCAACGGCAAGCTCAGTGAAGCATTGGCGATGCCGGAATTGCAGGCCAAGGTGCGCAGCGTCGTACTGGATTCAATTTTGAAAGGCACAATAATGATGAAGTTGATATTCTGCCGCGCCGCGCTCGCCGCGCTGGCACTGGGACTTGCGGCACAGGCGGCGGCGCAGGAGTGGCCCGGGAAACCGATGCGGGTGGTGATTCCATTCGCGGCGGGCAGCGTTTCCGAGGCGATATTCCGCGTCATGTCGCCGGCCGTCGAGGCGCGCCTGGGCCAGCGCTTCGTGGTGGAGAGCAAGCCGGGCGCTGACGGTCATATCGGCGTGAGCGAAGTGATCCGTGCGACAGCCGATGGCTACACGCTGCTCCTCGCACCCACGGCGAATTTCGCGGTGACCCCGCATATGTTCAAGAATCTGGGCTTCGACCCACTCACGGCGCTGGTGCCGATATCGCTGCTTGCGGACGCGCCGCTGCTCGCGGTGACCGGTGCCAACGTCCCGCCGCTCAACCTGAAGGACCTGGTCGAATACATGCGCGCCAGTCCGGGCAAGTACAACTACGGTTCGCCCGGCTCCGGGTCCCCGGCGCATCTGGCGGGCGCCGCGTTTTCGCAGATGACGGGCAACGCCATGGTGTACGTTCCCTACAAGGGCACGGTGCCGATGATCTCGGCGATGCTCGCCGGCGACGTGCAAATCGCGTTTCCCACGTTGACCGGCATCATCGGGCAGTTGAAGGCGGGCAAGTTGCGCGCCGTGGTGGTGCTCTCGCGCCAGCGCATGCCCGAAGTGCCGGACGTGCCCAGCTCGGCCGAAGCCGGTTTTCCGCAGTTCACCGGCAGCAACTGGTGGGTCCTCGCGGCGCCGCACGGCACCAGTGCGCGCATCATCGATCGCCTCTATGGTGAATTCCGGACCTCGCTCGCCGATCCGGACGTGCGCAAACGCGTCAACGATCTGGGCCACGTCCCCATCGGTCTGTCACCCGCGGAGACGACGGCCTTTCTCAAGGCCGAATCGGCGCGTTATAAATCCATCGTGGAAATCGGCAAGATAACCTCCGAGTAGCGCCAGCTGGTTCGACCAATGGAAGGAATCACCATGCACTGCGCCAGACGCTTGTCCACGGTTGTCGCCGCGGTTGTCGCCGCGGTTGTCGTATTGATATCGGGCGTTTCCTTTTCAGCCCTCGCGCAGGAATGGCCCGCCAAGCCGATTCGGGTCATCGTCCCCTACACCCCCGGCGGCGTAACCGAGGTGATTTTCCGCGCCATCTCGACCAGCGTCGAAACGCGTCTCGGACAACGCTTCTATATCGAAAACAAGCCCGGTGCCGACGGCAACATCGGCACCGGCGACGCGGCGCGTGCGGCGCCGGACGGCTATACGCTGTTGCTCGCGCCCACCGCCAACTTCGCGGTCACGCCGCACATGTACAAGGATCTCAACTTCGATCCGCTCACCGGCCTCGATCCGGTCGGTCTGCTGGTCGAGGCGCCTCTCATACTGACCGTGAGCGCCAATGTTCCGGCCCGCAGCATGAAGGAATTCATCGATTTTCTTCGTTCCAACCCGGGAAAATACAACTACGGTTCACCGGGCTCGGGCTCGCCGACCCATCTGACCATGGCGCAGATCTCGCAGCAGACCGGCAACTCGATGGTCTACGTGCCGTTCAAGGGCACCGCGCCGCTGGTGCTCTCGATGCTCTCGGGCGATGTTCACGCGACCACCTATGCCCTCACCGCCGTGGCCGGTCATCTGAAGGCGGGAAAGCTGCGCGCGCTTGCCGTCACCTCGAAGCAGCGCATGGCGGAAATTGCCGATGTGCCCACCACCGCCGAGGCGGGCTTCCCGCAGTACTCGGGCACTAACTGGTGGGTGATCGCCGCGCCGCACGGCACCAATACGCGCATCGTTGATCGCCTGTGGGCGGAATTCCGTGCCACTCTTGCCGAACCCGAAGTCAGAAAGCGCATCGCCGAGACCGGGCATGTGCCGATTCCCCAAGGCCCCGCGGAAACCGTATCGTTCCTCAAAGCGGAATCGGCGCGCTACAAGAAGATTGTCGAGGACGGCAATATCACGGCGCAGTAATCCACCGGCGAAGGTAAAATTGTCCTCCCACGACCGCTACCGGTCTCCCCCGGGAAATTGGCGCCGATCGCGACTACCCGCAGAGTTTTCCATCGATTCAGTTCTTTTATTGTCAGGCAGGAACTCATGAATTCATCTCTATTGATCCAGGAGCGGCGCGACCGTCTCCACGAAACCATGGCGCGCGCGGACATCGACCTTCTGGCGATCGCCGGCGACCCCTGGCGTTGCGATTACCTGCGCTACGCCACGGGCGTGGCCCTGCTCGAGGGCAATGCCGTCGCCTTCATCGAACGCGATGGCGGCGTGCATCTGATTGTCGAGTCCCCCGGTGAAGCCGCGCGTTTCGCCAACGAACAGCCGGAGATCCGCGTGAGCTGTGTCGCCTCGGCCACTGCCGAGGCCGAGCGCATCATTGCCGAATCGCGCCACCGCAAGGTGGCCCTGGGACCGCGGCCGGGCCTGCCCTACCGCCTGGCCACCGGCGAGGCCGGCGGCAGCGTCGCCGCAACCACCGCGATGCTCGACAAGCTGATGCTGGTGAAGACACCGGCGGAACTCACCGCCTATCGGCGCGCCTCGCAACTGGCCGACGAAGGCTACAAGGTGTTCCTGGAGGGCATCAAGATAGGCAAGCCCGAATACCAGCTGGTGGCGGGGGTCGAAGCCTTTTATCGCGCCAACGGCTGCGCCGAGAACTTCCAGATTCTGGGCTCCGGCGGCGTCGACATGCGCGGCATGCATCCGCCGGGCGACAACAAGGTCAAGGCGGGCGACCTGGTCACCACCGAGCTCACGCCGTGCATCGAGGGCTATTACGCGCAGATCTGCCGCACGGCGGTGGTCGGCGAGCCGACCAAGACACAGCAGCGAGTGCTCAATATTTTCAAGGACGCGCTCGAGGCGGGCATTGCGGTGGTCAAACCCGGGATACGCGCCTGCGACATCGCCCGCGCGGAGAACGACGTGTTCAGAAAGCACGGCCTGGGAGAGTACGTGACCTCCGCCTACACCCGTGTGCGCGGCCACGGCCTGGGCCTCTATACCGATGCGCGTCCGGCGATTCTTGAAGATGTTGAAATGGTGATCGAGGAAAACATGACACTGGTGGTTCATCCCAATACCTACAACCCCGAGATCGGCTATTTCGTGCTCGGGGATTCGCTCATCGTCACGGCAACCGGCTGCGAAGTGCTGACCCAGACGCCGCGCCAGTTGTTCAGCGTGTCGGGGGTCTGATCATGCGCAGAGGACTGATCAGCTGGTCAAAGGAAGAAGTCCCGGATGCCGCCATGGCGGCACGCGTCACCCGGACGCAGGAACTGATGCGCGCGCAGAATTTCGATGCCGTCATCGCCTATACATCGTTCGCGCGTCCCAGCGCGGTCGCCTGGCTCACCCATTTCGTTCCCTACTGGAATGACGGCCTGGTGGTGGTTTTCCCGCAGGGACTGCCGCTGATGCTGGCGGCATTCTCCAAGCGCGTGGAGCCCTGGATACGCGAGGTCAGCCGCGTGGGCGATGTCATCATGACGCCCAATCTGGGCAAGGGCGTGGTCGACATGCTCAAAGAACGCATCCCCGCGCTAGCCGCGGGCAAGGCGAAAATCGGCATGATAGAAAGGGACGAACTCCCCTGGCCGATCGCCGAAGCGTTCGACCAGGGAGGACTCGGTGCCGCGCTGGTTGATTTCACCGTGCAATACGCGTCTTTGCGCCAGCCTGCCGACGCCAGCGAAATCGGCCTTGCACAACGCGCGCTGGCCATCGCGGACAAGGCATTCGCCGCCATGCCCGCCGGGGTGAAACAGGCGTCGCAGTTGCTCACCGTGATCGATTCGGTGGCGCGGCTGGATGGCGCCGAGGAAGTGCACCTGAAAGTCGCGCCCGACCTGGCCTCGGATGCGGCGCTGCAGCGACTCGAAGGCGACGCGCGGCTCGGGGCACAACACGCCATCGGCGTCTCCCTGGGCTACAAGAGCGTCTGGGTACGCACCATGCGCTGCCTGTCGGCAAAGCCACCGGCGTCCTGGGCGGCCGCACAGGCCTGGTTCGAACAGGCGGTGCAGAAGTTGAATGCCGCCAATATTGCGAAGGGCCCTGAAGCGGCGGGTCTGGCCGGCAGGTTGGGGTCCTGGACGGTCGAGGCCTGCATCGCCGGCGCACCGCTTTCCATCATCGCCTATGGCGACGCCACCGGACAACACAGCGTTCGCAGCCTGTCCGATGGGGCGCTCGCGGTGTTGACGGTGCAGGCCGATCTTGCCGATGGCCCCTGGCATGGCGCGGCAACCGTGGTACTGGGCCAGGGCGGCGGCAAGGCGCGCCTGCTCGCCGCAAAGTGAAAACCACGCCGCATGGCCCGCGACGGCACTGGATAATTTAGAACTATTAAATCTATTTATTCAGTAATGACGTATATAACAATTCGTTTTTTATTCCATAAACGGAATTCTTCAATTTCACCGTAAAGGTGGGCAATCTGCCAGACCAGGTTGCCGCCAGGGGCATGCACCCGTTCCGCGAACGGGTGCTGCCGCAGCTTCAGTCACCGACGGCAACCACCTGGCGAGCATCACCTGCAAGATATCGTAGGCAAGCGGCTTGGTCAGCACCTCGTCCATGCCCGCGGCCAGGCAGCGCTGCCGGGTTTCACGGAAAGCATCGGCGGTCAGGGCGATGATCGGGCGACGCGCCTGCCCGGTGTTTTTCTCCCAGGTTCGTATCGCCTGCGTGGCGGCGTAGCCGTCCATGCCCGGCATGTGCACATCCATCAGGATGAAATCGGCCGCCTCGCCCTGCGTAATGGCCTCCAGCGCCTGCTGCCCATCCTCGGCCGATGCGGTGCTCAGACCGAATTTGTGCAGCAGGATCCCAATTACCTTCCGGTTGGCTGGATTGTCCTCGACCACCAGTACCCGGCCCGAGAATTGCGCGGGCATTCCCTCCGCAAGTGCACCGGCTTCGGCGAACGGTTGCGGCGGAAGACTCTCGGCCTGCGCCGACAATCCCGCGCGAATGCGAAACCAGAAACGCGACCCGCCTCCGGCTTCGCTCTCCATGCCGGCCTCGCCCCCCATCAAGCGGGCCATGCCGGCCACCAGGGACAGCCCCAGGCCGCTGCCGCCGTAGCTGCGCGTGATGCTGCTGTCG
>CAIOLO010000103.1 GCA_903859155.1 uncultured beta proteobacterium | reverse complement strand
TAGACTTCTTCATGGTGGTTGAGCTTTCTTCGGTTCAGGTTGAGGACGTCGAGAACCCGCATTCTGGGCCCACGACTGCTTCAACCACCAACTCAACCTTCAACTACGGGCGGGACATTCTCACACTGATGATTGCTGCCTTCCGATTGATCTCTTTATTGTTGCCCTTCTCGCTCATAACCACGCCTCCGTCATAAAGATTACCAAATTAATCTGGCCTCTTTTCAAGCGTTTGATCGACAACAACGGTTTGCGACTGATGGACTTCGACAGCCCCCCGTAAGCGTTGTTGATCTCCTTCATGCGGCGTTAGGCATCTTCTTTTGCGCCAGACTATTTGCTTGGGTGATACCACCTTCTCACCGATATGTTCGTTACAGATTCTGTTATTTCGGCTTTGGTGTGATTGGCTTTACTTTTTGCTTCGGTGGTTCCACGAACTTGTCGAAGTGGTTCTCCTTCATGAACTTTGCTCTTTCCGCTATTGTGCTTGTTTCGCTTGGGACGTTCAGCGTTTTCTTCAAGTCCGACATTTGCTCTCCAATCTGTAAAGACATAACTACTCAAAGTAACATTCGGGGTATCGCCTACTTTGTACTTGCCCAATTTCATCTCTGAACTACCGGAACTGTTCCGTGGTCTTTGATTAGCTTGGGAAATAGGGGTCTTGTTGGGGTGAATAGAATGCGCGTGTCACGCTGATTTAGCTACTAAATGCTTCAACATACGGTCAATGACCGAGACAACGTCTCTCACTGCATAGTCGAGAATCCTACTCGGGAACAGTTCGATGCCCTGCTCCGTTCTGCCAAGGGACTCCGCGCACTGGTAGAAAAAAACACTGGGCTTGTCAGATTCCTGTGGGAATTCACCAATCTGAATCATGGCGATGTTGGAATGGCTTTGGGCCTACAGCCGAAACCTCGTCGCTTTCCCTCAGATGAAGAAGGGAGCGACGGGTTCATAGGCTATTCAAAAGCCATCTTCTGGGCGGATGACAGGCTTCTTGAGAGAGAGCTTGCTGAGGTCAACTTCACGGCTGGTTAGAAACCGACAACTGCTATTCGTCAAACCTGCGACTGCGCTGATAGGCCAATTCGATAGTTACTGGGTCTTTCGCCGCATCGGTACACAAGTATTCAGGGTCTGGATAAATCCCTACCCTTCCTAGGTCAAGCCGATCCGCATCCCAGCAGGTGGCAACGGTAATGTCGGCGTCTGTGTCGCCGTCGCTGTGACCACCACATGCCTCAATCAGTAAATCCATTTCAGAATCGGATGCTTCAAAGAACTCACCACGCATCGTGACGGCGAGGTCAGCACCCCGCTTTCCGTGATCTGGGTCATCGGATTCATTGACCCGACAGGAATCATGAAAGAAGGCGAATAATTCGATAACCTTGATATTCGCCCCGGTGGTCTTGGACAGAATCAGTCCGTTTCGTCGAACACGAATCCAATGTCCTGCACCGTGAGGCCCATCCCAGTCGATGGCAAACCTGCGACGTAGATGACGTAGCAATACGGCACGGTTTAGTTTCTGCATTCACCTAAATGTACCAGCATCAACCGTGTGGCGCAGGTATTCCACAGCTAGGTTCAAATAAAGGACCCAACTAAAATAATCAAAATAAACGCCAGCGGCAGTATCCACCAATAGGTAATCTCCGATGCAACAACCCCTGTCAACCGCTCTGCCTCATGTTTTGCTGCTTTCTCCCTCGTCAACCGCTCTGCTTCCACCTTTGCCAATCGCTCTGATTCAGTTTTTATCGAATCTTGTTCGTCGAGCCACGCCTTCTGTTGAGCCACTCGCAGACGAATGTAAGTAGATTTGGCTTTTGCATCATCACCGTTACCCTCAGCCATAGACCTAGCCCACAGTGCCTTGATGGTCTGACCTGAATTCAATTCATCTAGAGCCTGTTCATACCAAGCGTCTTCCGTCTGCAACGGAATGGCAGGCTGTTCTACCGAGGTCACGGTTGGGACAACTGTTTCAGTATTGCTTATCGCAGGCACTGTGCTTTTAGTTGCAAGACTGGACGGCGAAGCAACTGGGTAAGTAATCTGTTGAGCATTCTTCGTTAGACTTTGCACATAGACAATCAGTGCCACCTTTACAAAGAGCGTGATCCCCATCCCGATTATGAACAGCATCTTGGGTACTCGCAGCCAATGCCAGAGGCTCGATGACGCATCGGTGAAGATAAGAATTCCAAGCAACCCAGCGACGTTGATAAATATTACGATTCCAAGAATTAGCCCAATCGTTTCAAGATTATTTCGATAGGCGTGATAAGCGATGTAACACCACACCATGGAGTACATTGATCCCTTGCCAACAAGAAGGGTGAGCAGTGCCATCACCACTGCTACCGAGAATATTCCCCAGCGATGTGTACCTACTGAATTCACGGTTCCCATAGCCCCACTCCTTGCTGTAATGCAGTTATTTCCGCGCCTGAGCTTTCTTAGTCGCAGCCCTTGCACTGTTGACGCTAGGTGCTACCAGTTGCAAGAGAGACCCAAGATTTAATTGGCAACGCGAAAACCGAAGTCGCTGAACCGGTACGACGGGGCGAACCTGATGCGGTAGGCGGAGCGCCGGGCGGGTATCGGCGGCAAGTGGATTGAGGGCTATCGACTGCCAAACACCCCATTCGCCCAATTGCCTGATCTCAGGACCGCTCCATCGGCGTTGTATGAAACTCCTTGCCCGTTGGGCAAACCATCCTTCCACTCACCGACATACTTCCTGCCATCGACTCTGTAGTCGGTTCCATGCCCGTTATACATGCCGTATCTCATTTCCCCCTCATAGCTACCGTTTGGTCTCTCGTCCTTAAACCATTGCAGTGTGCCGCTTCCTTGGGCAATTGTCCCCTCACACCTACCTGACCAGTTTATTTTCTCGTTAGGCTCGGGGTGGGGGTTCCACACGCGGCATCCTGTCCTTCCATCGGCTATCCAATCAGCTTGCATTTTGACTTCAGGCAATGTCGCTTGTGGAACGGAAGGCTGTGCCGCTATTGATGGCTTTGTTTCATCTGTCCTTGATAGTTGCAGGACACACTTCCCATGGGCTTCCGTTTTTAACTTGAAACCAAGCTCAGTACATTTTTTCCGTGCAGATTCTATTTCGGCAGATAAAGGTGATTGTGCATAGGAAAACCCTGATCCAAAAGCGATCAAAACGAAAACGGCAATTCGGATTACTGCGAAGAAAAATTGAATTTGGCACATATTTTTTATAGCGTCAGAAACAGTTCATGTTTCGCGTCGAAGGAATATATGTGCAGCTTGTCATCCTTCCCCCGGGCATGGTGATTGTGTAGTTCTCAATCGCAGGTCTCTGTGGTGCAATCGGAGCTATTCCAAGAGTAGCCGCCGCAGCATTGCCGACACTTTGTGAAAATGATGGCGACGTAGTACCCATCAATCGAGCACTAAACTCCAACAGCCTCATATTTTTCTTTCGTTCCTGCTCCTTTTCATAAGCCGCCACTTGCTCTTGATAGCGACGACTGTCCTCCTCATAGGCAACCTGTTTCCGTTCAATATCCCTTCGGGCCATGTCAAGTTTCATACGGCATTCCGCATACGGATTAGTTCCAGCTTGGAATCCATACCCGTTGCAGGTCTTGTGGTCTGGCGTCCCATCCCCACGAGCAGCCAATTCGGATGCTCTTTGCTGCTCTTGTCGTTGTTGAGCTTGTCTCTGCTGTTCTTGGCGTTGCTGTTCTTGCCTCTGCTGATCAGCCTGTCTCTGCTGTTCCGCCTGCCGCTGCTGGTCAATACGAAGAAGGTCAGCCTGCTTCTGCTGGTCTGTGGAACGGCGATCCAATTCAAGAACACAATCTCCATACGCTGGGGTTCGCTTTTTGAAACCCAATTCAACGCAGGTTGCTTCATAAGAAGATAGATCAGCACCGAATACGGCACCGCTGAAGCAAAGCAATGTAGCTACTTGGACAATTGAAGTACGCATGTTCCAAACCTCTCTGTGGCTGGTTTGAATCCCAATTCGGAACACTTGACCTTTGACGCCTCAAGTGAAAGACGATTAGTCACTGTAGTCGGTGCGAATGGTGCCGCCGAAGTTTGAACAGGGCTTGGCGTATGCTGGGCAGGTACAGGGAGCGCGGCTGTTACAGGAGAGACACCAGCAGGAGCAGACCTGACCAAGACCCCGTTTTCGTAGAGTCCAGATTTCAGTACTGACCCATCAGCACGGTACTCAATACCCTGCCCGTTGTGCTTGCCATCCTTCCATTCACCGACATACCTATCCCCATTGGCAAACGTAAAGGTACCCTGCCCATCGTACCTGCCGCTTTTCCACTTACCAACGTACATGTCATTGCTCCATGAGGACAAGGAGCCTTGTCCATCGTACATGCCGTTTTTCCAATCACCGACATACTTGCCACCATCGGGAAACGTATAGGTGCCAAAACAGTTCGTCCATATGCCGTAATCCACTCGACACGGTGGCAAATTGCTCTGCTGCGCATATACCGCCCCAAACAGGATGAAACCCGCCACAAAGGACGCGTTGATAATTCTTATGGTGGTTAGACGCCGCATGTCAGCCTTGCTGATTGAGAGACAGGGATTTGCTTGCTGGAAGCTGGATTCTGTCGTGGCGCGGAACGGACGTGCTGGTGTGGGTTGCGTGGGCATGGATTGACCCGCCGTGCCCACCCTTGGGATAGGCGGTTATCGGCAGGTATAACGACCGCAGTAGTGCAGGGACAAATCGCATAGTTGCCACCCCGTGTTCAGCCAGCTTATACCTTCAGTGGGTGGGGTATTGATCTGGGTCAAGCAGTACTGGAACTGTCAGCGGAGACTGAGTCGGTGTTGCCGTTGGACTAGCGGAAAAACCAAATGCGATGAACCCCGATAAAGACTATTACCGAATCCTTGGTGTCCTTGATGACGCAGAAGACATTGTCATCAGAGCAGCCTATCGTGCGTTAGCCCAGAGGTATCACCCAGACAAATGGCAAGGTGATGCTGCCGAAGCCACCCGGCGCATGACCGAAATCAATGCGGCCTACGCTGTGCTCTCTGATCCAGCCAAACGTGCAGCTTATGATGGGCAAAGAGAGAAGAACCAGTTCCGGGATGAGTCGCCAGAAGAAGAGGAAAGCCAGTCCTCGGCTGACAATAAAGACTGGGAGATAGCGACAAAATACCACCCTGATTTACTCAGGATTGAATTAATTTTGCATGCAATCTCTAGGGAGTTGGCATTCACGTTCAAGTTAATGCTGCTTGAGAATAAACAATTTAACCAAAGTGCCAATATTGCCAGTGACCTCGAAAAGAAATACTTTAAAAAATATTTTGGTGATAACCCAGAGGTTCAAGCTTTTGCAAAGGAACTGATACTTGAAGGTAGAAATGACGCTGCCAAGGAGCTCAATGAAGTCGTAAGGGTTCTCGGTAGCGTTGATTCGGCGGTAATTGAAAAAATTGCGCGGGAATTTAATACGGAGCGGAGTCCACAGGCGAAAGCGAAGCGTGCCGCTGCTAGAGAAAAAGCTGAGCGTGAGAGAAAAGCAAAACGTGATACCGATGAAAATAGGCAGAAGCCTCCAGATAATCGTCCAAAGGGCAAATGCCCAGTCTGCTTTGCATTAATCCCATTAAACATTCCCGTTTGCCCTACGTGTCACGGCGTGATTGAAACCTTGTGGCGGAGTCGCTAGGGAGTTCCTCAACTCAGGGTGTGCAATTTTTCTACAAAATATTTTGCCACTTGCGTTTAAACGCAAAAGAACAGCTACCTGATTGAGCGGAACACACCGTCCAAACGACGGCTACGGGCCGATTTTGTAGGGGTGGGTACCGGACAGGTGGGGGCATCAATCCGCGGTGCACTGGTGGTGCAATGCCGCCCCAATAACCGTAACTGTTCACAATCCCCCAAAATGACGGTTGATGAGTAAGTCATTGATAGTTATAATGGTGGGCTGTGCTATGGTGTTGCTGGTTGCTGGGGGCATTCGATTTTGATTCCGGCATGCGAAGGTTCGAATCCTTCCTCCCCAGCCAGGTATTAACAGTGCTGTTTTGATGTGGTATTGGACGCGAACCATGGCCTATGAAAGCCTGATGGTATTTACCGGGAACGCGAACCCATTGCTTGCGCATTCCGTGGTCCGGCGTCTCAATATCCCGTTGGGGCATGCCAAGGTCGGCAGGTTTTCCGACGGGGAGACCACCGCCGAAATACTTGAAAACGTGCGCGGCAAGGATTGCTTCATATTGCAGTCCACCTGCGCGCCCTGCAATGACAATTTGATGGAAGTTCTGCTGATGATTGACGCGTTGAAACGCGCGTCGGCGGGACGAGTGACCGCGGCAATTCCGTATTTCGGTTACGCGAGACAGGATCGCCGGCCGCGTTCAGCGCGCGTGGCCATCAGCGCGAAAGTCGCGGCGAACATGCTGCAGGCGGTGGGTGTCGACAGGGTTCTGACCATGGACCTGCATGCGGACCAGATTCAGGGTTTTTTCGACGTGCCGGTGGACAACATCTATTCGACCCCGGTGCTTCTCGGTGATGTATGGAAGCATGATTACGAAAACCTGCTGGTGGTATCTCCCGACGTCGGCGGTGTGGTGCGTGCCCGGGCGATTGCCAAGCAACTGGATGCTGACCTGGCGATCATCGACAAGCGCCGTCCGCAGGCCAACGTTGCCGAGGTCATGAACATCATTGGCGACGAGATCGAAGGCCGTAGCTGCGTGATCATGGATGACATCGTGGACACTGCGGGCACCCTGGCCAAGGCGGCGCAGGCATTGAAGGACGAAGGCGCCAAAAGCGTGTCGGCGTACTGCACGCATGCGGTGCTATCGGGCAACGCGGCGCAGAGAATTGAGGATTCCGCGCTCGATCAGGTGGTGGTCACCGATACCATCCCGTTGCGCAAGGACGCGCAATCCAGCAGAAAAATCCGGGTGTTGTCGGTGGCGGGGTTGCTCGCGGAGACGGTATTGAGGATCAGCAACGAGGATTCAGTCAGCTCGTTGTTTGTTGAATAGCCGCAGCAGTGCTTTTGCTGCAACAGAGGGCGATTTGCAGCCCTGTGGATTTTCATGTGCTCCTGGTCGCGGGAGCATTTTTCGGGACAGGCGGCTGAACCGGCAAGGCCGGCCGCTTGTTTCACCTCCGGATCGGATGATGCGGGGTTTTTTTTGGAGGCCATTATGGCGATTGAAGTCACAGCGCAAACGCGCAAACTGCAGGGCACGGGTGCGAGCCGCCGCCTGCGCAATGCCGGGCGTGTACCCGGTATTCTGTATGGCGGGAAGAAGCCGGCACAGCCGATCGAAATTGAACATAACGGCTTGTATCACCAGCTGCGCAACGAAAAGTTTCATGCGTCCATCCTGACGCTGAAAATGGACGGCGCCGATGTGCCGGTTCTGCTGCGCGCAGTCAACATGCACCCGTTCAAGCTGCAGGTGCAGCATGTCGATTTCCAGCGTGTGTCGGCGGATGAAAAGATCCACATGAAGGTGCCGCTGCACTTTACCAACGCCGAACTCTCGCCGGCAGTGAAGACTCAGGGCGCGATGATCAGCCACGTTCTCAATGATATGGAAATCCGCTGCCTGCCCGCGGACCTGCCGGAGTTCATTGAGGTCGACCTGAGCGAGATAACCGTCGGCCACTCGATCCATGTGCGCGATCTGAAGCTGCCCAAGGGTGTTGAATCGCTGCTGCGCGGCGGCGACAATCCTGCGGTGGTGACGGCGCAAATTCCGCGCGCGGCAATCGCCGAAGAAGAGGCTGCAGCCGCAGCTACTGCCGAGGCGGCCACGACCGCGGCTTCCGCGGTCCCCGCGGCCAAGCAGAAGGCGGAAGCGGCCGATGCGGCTGGGGGCGACAAGTCCGCCAAGGACGACAAAGGCGGCAAGAAGTAAGCCGCTACTGCCGAATCGCAGAAGTGCCAGGGCATCGGCACTTCTGCTGCCGGCGCAATCATGGGCATCCGACTGATCGCAGGACTGGGAAATCCAGGGCGCGAGCACGAGCGAGACCGGCACAACGCCGGTTTCTGGCTGGTCTCAAAGCTAGCCGAAATGCATGGCGCGACCTTGCGACCCGAGTCCAGGCATCATGGCCTGGTGGGCCGCGTGACATTGCCTGGCATCGAACTCTGGCTGGTACTGCCCCAGACCTACATGAACCTGTCTGGCAGAGCGGTCGGATCTCTGGCGCGGTTCTACAAGATTTCTCCCGACGAGGTGCTCGCGGTGCATGACGAGCTGGACTTCCTGCCAGGCGTGGCCAAGCTGAAGCTCGGCGGAGGGGTTGCCGGGCATAACGGCTTGAAGGACATCTCGGCCGCTTTGGGCGGCCCCGGATTCTGGCGTTTGCGTCTAGGCATCGGTCACCCCGGAGATCGCGACCGCGTGGCCGATTACGTCCTGTCCCGACCCTCGCCGGTCGATCGCAGGAACATCGACGACGCCATCGACAGAAGCCTAGAAATATTTCCCCTCATTGCCGCCGGACAGATGGGAGCGGCGATGCTCAAGCTCCACACCAAGGGCGGCTGATGCACTGCATCCTTGTCGCCCGCCAAACAGAAAGTCGTGAACCATGTCACTGAAATGCGGCATTGTGGGCTTGCCCAATGTGGGAAAATCGACGCTGTTCAACGCGTTGACCAAGGCTGGGATTGCCGCGGAGAACTATCCCTTTTGCACCATCGAGCCCAACGTGGGCATCGTCGAGGTACCGGATCCGCGTCTTGCGGTGCTTTCGGCGATCGTCAAACCGCAGAAGGTTGTGCCCGCCGCAGTCGAATTCGTCGACATCGCCGGCCTGGTGGCGGGGGCATCGAAAGGTGAGGGCCTGGGTAACAAATTCCTCGCCAACATCCGCGAGACCGATGCCATCGCGCATGTGGTGCGCTGCTTCGAGGATGAGAACGTCGTGCATGTCGCCGGCAAAATCGATCCGGTCTCCGATATCGAGACCATCAATACCGAACTCGCTCTGGCCGATCTCGCCACGGTCGAAAAGCAGCTGTCCAAAAATGTCAAACTCGCCAAAACCGGGGGCGACAAGGAGGCGGCGCGCCTGGTTGCCGTTCTGGAGAAACTGGAGGCTGTCCTGGACCAGGGAAAGCCGGCGCGTACGCTGAGTCTTTCCAAGGAGGAACTGGAGGTCGTCAGGCCGATGTTCCTGCTCACCATGAAATCGACGCTGTACGTCGCCAATGTCAGCGAGCATGGCTTCAAGGACAATCCGCTGCTGTCGCGCGTGCAGGAATATGCCGCGAAGGAAGGTGCGCCGGTGGTGGCCATCAGCGCCGCCATGGAAGCCCAGATCGCCGACCTGTCGGACGAGGACAAGCAACTGTTCCTCGAAGACATGGGCATGGATGAACCGGGACTCGGGCGGGTGATACGCGCCGGCTACAAACTGCTTGGGCTGGAGACGTACTTTACCGCCGGGGTCAAGGAGGTGCGAGCCTGGACGGTTCACGCCGGCGCCACGGCGCCACAGGCGGCAGGGGTCATCCACACCGATTTCGAGCATGGCTTCATCCGCGCAGAAGTGATTGCCTATGACGACTTCGTAACCTTCAAGGGCGAGCAGGGTGCAAGAGAAAAAGGAAAGCTGCAGAAGGAAGGAAAGGAGTACATCGTCAAGGACGGCGATGTCATGCATTTCCTGTTCAACGTCTGATGGTCGCCGCAAAACGTCAAATTTCACCCATTTAGCGTTTCCTTTACCCTTTAAACGCTGATAGCATTGGATTTTCTCCCGAATTCTTTGGATTTCTGCGAGTCGATGCTAATAACAAAAAAACACGTCCGCTCATTTTTCCGGCTCGCATTCTGCGTAGCCATCGCCACCGTCTCCAACGCTGCCATCTCCCAGTCATTGCGTTCCGACCAGGATCTGGGCGCACAGTGGCGCGTCAACTCTACGGCACGCCTGATGGCGGGCCTGTCTCCCTGGCTTCCGTCCCATCTGGAATTTTCCAGGAGTGATGCCTGGAAAGAACATAGCGGGGCCATGCAGCGCGCCTGGGTTCAGTTGAATGCCAAACGGGTCAAACCCATGACGGCATGGCGTGACACGGCGATTTCCCCGACCTGCCCCGTGGGCAAAACGCTTCTTTATCCTTTCAGCGGCCCGGATTTCTTCAACGCCTATTGGTTGTTCCCCGATTGCGAAGCCTTCGTGATGTTTGGTTTGGAACACATTGGCGAGTTGCCGAATATCGAGGGCATGAACGAGCGTCAGATTGCGCGATTGATGACCGATGTCCGCGTGGCGACCAGCGATCTGTTTGACCGCAATTATTTCATCACGGAAAACATGGCCAGGCAGTTGCGGACGCCGCAGTTGGGCGGCGTGGTTCCGCTGCTGGCTATCGAAATGGCTCTGGCAGGGATGGATATCCTGCGCATCGTCCCCTATGAGATCAGCGCCGGATTTACCGTTCCGGTGATTCCGGCAGATGCCCTCGCATCGAACCCGGATACGCCGCAGGAAGCCGCGGCCAGGCCGCGCCCCCTGCGACAGTTGAAAGCAGTATCAATCGAGTTTCGTTCCAGTGATTCGACCAAATTGAAGCGCGTGATCTATTTCTCGGTGGATGCCACGGACAATGGATTGGCCAAGTATCCCCAATTCGTGTCTTACCTGCGCTCCCTGGGGCCGACCACAACCCTGCTGAAATCGGCCTCCTATCTGCTGCATTCGAGGAACTTCCGTCAATTGCGCAAGACAGTTCTCGATGTCAGCGGTTATCTGGTCCAGGACGATTCCGGCGTGCCCTACGGGGCGCTGGCGGCAGGCGGCTGGGATGTCCGCTTGCATGGGAACTATACGGTACCCATTCCCCCCTTCGAAGGCGCATTCCAGCCGGCGCTGGCCAGCGCTTACAAGGCGCAGCACCCCGATCCCCTGCCATTTTCCTTTGGCTATAACTTTCGCGATCAGCGCGATCAGCGCTCTCATCTGATCATCGGCATACGCACCCAGAGGACGCAGACCGCGGCGGCGAACCCCGAGAGGCAGGTGTTCTCGAGGGCGAAGGCAAAGACACGGCAACGCGGCGGGGCCTGAAGCGGTACGGAAGTCCGGACCAGCGCGGGTAGCTGCGCAGTGTCCTCGCCTGCCGCGGGATGGAGGGCCAGGTGCGCCAGAGCATGATCAAGTCCGACACCCTGCTGACTGCCGATGGCGTGCAACTGAACCTGTTGCGCGCGGGTCCCGGGAATCGCCGGCACTCTTCCAAAACTATTGTCATGCTGATCCCCGGCTGGTGCATGCCAGCGACCATCTGGCGGCAAACCATGACGGCTCTGGCGCCCGACTTCGAGGTCATCGCCATCGACCCGCGCGGGCAGGGGGCTTCGGCTGTCCCGGCGCATGGCTACCACATCGATCAGCGTGCCGACGACATTGCGCAGTGTGTCGCGCACGCTGTCGATCCTGTCGGGCATGAGGTGGTGATGGTGGGCTGGTCACTGGGGGCGCTGGAAGCGCTGCATTACGTGCACCGCCATGGCGAGACGAAACTCAAGGGACTGGTGCTGGTCGACAGTTCGGTTGGCGAGGACCCCGCGATACCCGCCGCGCAGGGCTTTCGCGATGCTCTCGGGACGGACCGGCATGGCACGCTGGAGCGGTTCGTTCGCGCCATGTTCCGCACCCCCCGTCCGGAGGCAGAGATCGAGGCGCTCACCGCAGGCGCGCTGCGCTTGCCGCTGGAGGCGAGCCTGACCCTGTTCCCGAGTCATCTGCCCAGAGAGCATTGGCGTGGCATCACCAGAGCGTTGTGCGCGCCGCTGCTCTACGCGGTAACGCCGCAGTTTGCAGCCCAGGCGGAACATCTCGGCAATGTCCGCTCGGAAACCCGGATCGAAATCTTCGAGAACGCCGGCCATGCGTTGTTTGTCGACGCGCCGGATCGCTTTAACCGGATGCTGGCGGCATTTGCAGAACAGCCGGCGCGAGATTTATGCGACGGCGGTCTTGGCTAATTCGGCGCAGACGCCTTGAAGAAATCCGCCGATCCGTCGAATGACGCGAGGTGCGCGGTCATCAGGCGCCACTCCTCCACGGACTTGACCGGCAGCGAGACCAGTTCCGGCTGATGGAAGATGCCACCGCCTCTAGCCACGCGGTGTTTCGCGAGGAAGCGCTCGGAGTACCTGAGCCATTCCTTGTCGTAACTTCCCTGCGACGCGTGCACCGCCAGAATACCGTTGCCGGTGGCGCAATCCAGACCCGAACGGGCGGCGCGCATGGTGAAATCAAGATCGTACAGATGCCAACCGTCGAAGGTTTGCGCATCAAAGCCGATACGTATCGCCGCGTCGCGCCGGGCGGCGAGGAGCAGACCATCGAGCGCGACAAGTCCCCCGCAGGTCAAGGAGGTCACTCCGTAGACAGTTACCACCAGGCCGGAGTCGACGGGCATGGCGATCTGGCCGCGCAAATGCGGATGCCCGGCAAAATGCCATGCTCCTCCGGCGACCTTGTTGGTTCCGGCAATGCCAAGCACATCATGCTGGTGCAGTCCGGAGAGCAGGCGCGCCGCGAAATCCGGGTTGACAATTTCGACATCGTCGTGCGCAAACACAACCAGTTCATTGGCGGCTTGCGCCAGCCCCCGGTTGTAACCCTCGGCAAGCGAGCTGGCGTCGTGAATGCCGATTACTTCGTGCGGCACCTCCGCGAGCAGGCGCCGGTACATCGCCTTGGCCTTTTCAAATCGTTGCATCGAGGCGCTGCACATAATGACCGATACCGGGCGTCGCTCGTCAGGGGCAATAGTCTGCAGCAGAGGTTGCCTGCCGGCGTGCAGATCCTCACGGGCAAGGCATAGTGCGCGCCTTGCCATTGCCTGTCCGCTCAAAGGGTAGGCAGGCTCGAAGCCGAGGCAGGTCTCGAAATCCAGCGCGGCGGCCCGTGTGTCGCCGCTCTCGATGCGGCAGCAGCCGATGAGGTAATGCAGCGCGGGCAGGGAAGGGGCAATGCGCAATGCCTGGCCGGCAATATCGATGGCTTCGGACCATCTTTCGCCGCCCCAGGCGTCCACCGCGCGCGCGTACAGGCTGTCAACGGGGTCGGTCATGCGGCTGTTCAGCGCGGCATCCGCCGCTGCTATGGATTGGCGGTCGACGCCGGCGCTCGCGCCTGGGACGGGCAGGTATTTCTCGCCCAGTGCGAGCCGGGATCTGCTTTCCGCGGTGGCGGGAAATTTGAATGCAAACACGTGCAATTCGAGCAGGGCAAGCGGCGGGGCGAAATAGATTTCCGCAAACCCGTTGGCAAGCAGCGTTCTTGCCAGCGACCGGCGCGAGAAGCCGGTTTTGTGGGCATAAAAGTCCTGGCCGCTTTCCTCGATCTCCGGCCCGTAGCCGTAGATGACGTCGTGGGCGCTGACCCCGCCTACCGAGGCCCGGTAGATTTCATGCTCGATATCAAGGTCGGCGGAGGCCATCAGCTTGACGAGTTCGCCGATGTCCGGCACCCGGATCTCGGCGAAACCATCATTCCTCAGGACATGCACAAACCCCTTGAGCACCTTGTCGACATCATGGCGGTAGTAGTGCTCCAGGTTATGCGAGCAGTAGACCGCGTCGTAAGTCGCAGCAGAAAACTTCTCCGCCAGCAGGCGGGCGTCGCACACCACATCGACCCCGCGCTTGGGGTCGATGTCCAGAAGCAGGTGCTCCCAACCGGTGTAATGGGAAGGAATCTCGACGGACTTGCTGCCACCGCCGACATTCAGCACCGAGGCCATTGACTGCCGATCAAATGCCGCCGAGGCAGACGTACTTTATTTCGAGATAGTCGTCGATGCCGTACTTGGACCCCTCGCGCCCGATGCCGGATTCCTTGACACCGCCGAAGGGAGCGATTTCGGTCGAAATGAGTCCGGTGTTGGCGCCGACAATGCCGTACTCGAGTGCCTCGGAAACGCGGAAAACGCGCCCGATGTCGCGCGAAAAGAAGTAGCAGGCAAGGCCGAACTCGGTATCGTTCGCCATGCGTATGGCTTCGGCCTCGTCGTGGAAGCGGAACAGCGGAGCCACCGGGCCGAAGGTCTCCTCGCGCGCGACTTTCATCGAGGGGGTGACGCCGGTCAGCACCGTCGGTTCGTAGAAAGTGCCGCCCAGGGAATGCGGCTTGCCGCCCAGCAGCACCTTTGCGCCGTTGGCCACGGCATCCGCGACATGTTCCTCCACCTTGGCCAGTCCGTTTGCATCGATGAGCGGTCCCTGGGTGACGCCGTTGTCCATGCCGTTGCCGACCTTGAGCGCGGCGACTGCCTTGGCGAGTTTTGCGGCGAACTGGTCATACACGCTGTCTTGCACCAGCAGCCGGTTGGCGCAGACGCAGGTCTGGCCGGTATTGCGGAACTTGGAGGCGATCGCGCCCTCGACCGCGGCGTCGAGGTCGGCGTCGTCGAATACGATGAACGGTGCGTTGCCGCCGAGTTCGAGAGAGACTTTTTTCACCGTGCCGGCGCATTGCGACATCAGCAGTTTGCCGATTTCCGTGGATCCGGTGAAGGTCAGTTTGCGAACGATGGGATTCGAGGTCAGTTCGCCGCCGATGGCAGAGGCGCTGCCGGTGATCACGCTGAGCACGCCCTTCGGAATACCCGCGCGCTCACCCAGTTCGGCCATGGCCAGTGCCGAAAACGGCGTTTGCTTGGCGGGCTTGACCACCATGGTGCAGCCTGCGGCGAGCGCGGCGCCCGCTTTTCGGGTGATCATCGCGTTGGGGAAATTCCAGGGCGTGATGGCGGCGCACACGCCTATGGGCTCCTTGAACACCACGATGCGCTTGTCGGATTGGTGCGCGGGAATGGTGTCGCCGTAGACGCGCTTGGCTTCCTCGGCAAACCACTCGATGAACGAGCCGCCATAGGCGATTTCGCCTTTTGCCTCCGCCAACGGTTTGCCCTGTTCCGCGGTGAGCAACGCCGCGAGGTCGTCCTGGTTGGCCATCATCAGCTCAAACCAGCGGCGCAGGATGACGGCGCGTTCCTTGGCTGTTTTTGCGCGCCAGCCTGGCAGGGCGGCGTTCGCCGCCGCAATCGCCCGCCGCGTCTCGGCGACGCCCATATCGGGGACGCTGCCCAGTATCTGTCCCGTGGCGGGATTGTTGACCGCGATGCTGCGGCCGTTGTCGGCGTCCAGCCAGGCTCCGTCCAGATAGCATTGTTGGCGGAACAGCGCCGGATTTTTCAGTTGCAGTGGGGCAATAGAGGAAGGCTTGGAATCGTTCATGGCGTACTCGCAAGGATGGTTTTGGGGGAATCGGGGTCGTGGGAATGGGCCCGGGCCGGGCAGCAGCACCTATTGTACCGTTACCGTCCAGGCAGACCCGCGCGCCCTGCGGAGCGCGACGCGGATCGACTTGGCGCAAGGGCCGGGTGTTAAAATCCGGCCCGACATCGGTGCGAATTGCGCCGGGCACAGCAGAGCACACCATGGCCGGACATTCGAAATGGGCGAACATTCAGCACCGCAAGGGGCGTCAGGACGCCAAGCGCGGCAAGGTATTTACCAAGCTGATCAAGGAGATCACCGTCGCAGCCCGCATGGGCGGGGGTGACCACAACTTCAATCCGCGGCTGCGCCTGGCCATTGAGAAGGGCAAGGCGGAAAACCTGCCCGCGGACAATATCAAGAATGCGATCAAGCGCGGTACCGGAGAACTGGACGGCGTCGCCTACGAGGAAATCCGCTACGAGGGTTATGGAATCGCCGGCGCCGCGGTCATGGTCGATTGCATGACCGACAACCGCACGCGCACCGTCGCCGACGTCAGGCACGCCTTCGCCAAGCACGGCGGCAACATGGGCACCGAAGGATCGGTGTCTTTCATGTTCAAGCACTGCGGCCAGTTCGTGTTTGCGCCGGGGACGAACGAGGAAAAACTGATGGAGGCGGCGCTGGAGACCGGTGCCGAGGACGTTGTTTCCAATGACGACGGATCGATCGAGGTGCTGTCTTCGGTGGCGGATTTTCACACGGTGCGTGATGCCCTCCTGAAGGCGGGATTCAAGGCGGATCTGGCCGAAATCATCATGAAGCCGCTGAGCGACGCCGCGCTCACCAGCGAGGATTCGGTGAAGATGCAAAAACTGCTCGACGCGATCGAGTCGCTCGACGATGTGCAGGAGGTTTATACGAATGCGGCACTGAGCGAGGGCGGATAGCAGCGCATGGCCTCGGGTCCGGTGCGCATACTGGGCATAGACCCGGGGCTGACCGTCACGGGATTCGGTGTCATTGAAAAAAGCGGCAGCCGTCTGGTGTACGTGACCAGCGGCTGCATACGTCCGCCGACCAACCAGGCCCTGGCGAACCGCCTCAAAACCATCCTTGAGGGATTGCGCGAAGTGATAAACACGAACCGTCCCGAGCAGGCCGCGCTGGAGAAGGTCTTCGTCAACGTCAATCCCCAGTCGACCCTGCTGCTGGGGCAGGCGCGCGGAACCGCCATCTGCGCCGTAGTCGATGCGGACCTGCCCTTGTCCGAGTACACCGCGTTGCAGGTCAAGCAGGCCGTGGTCGGCTATGGCAAAGCAAAGAAAAGCCAGGTGCAGGAAATGGTCCGGCGCCTGCTCGCCCTGCCCGGGTTGCCCGGTACCGATTCGGCCGACGCGCTGGCCTGCGCCATATGCCACGCGCATGGCGGCCAGGGCCTGGGTGCGCTCATTACCGGCATACAGCGCGTGCGCCGCGGGCGCCTGGTATGAGCGGCCTGCCAATGGTAGTCCGGGCATGATCGGCCGCATCACCGGCATTCTGCTCGAACGCAATCCGCCGCAGATACTGGTGGATGCAAACGGCATAGGCTACGACGTCGAAGTATCGATGAGCACCTTCTACAATCTGCCCGCCACCGGCGAGCGCGTAACGCTCTTTACGCACCTGCTGGTGCGCGAGGATGCGCACCTTCTCTACGGCTTTGCCAGCGAATCCGAGCGCAAGGTGTTTCGGCAATTGCTGAAGATCTCCGGCGTGGGCGCGCGCACTGCGCTCGCGGTGCTGTCGGGGCTTTCCATCACCGAATTGATCGAAGCGGTGTCCGCGCAGGAAGCCGCCCGCCTGGTCAAGATTCCCGGCATCGGCAGGAAGACCGCGGAGCGTCTGCTGCTCGAGCTCAAGGACAAGCTGGGCGCCGATCTCGGGCCGGGTGCCGCGGCGCACCGCGCACGGCCGGCATCGAGCGATATTCTCAATGCCCTGTCCTCGCTGGGCTATAGCGACAAGGAGGCGCAGGCTGCGCTCAAGCTGCTCCCCGAAGGCCTGTCGGTATCCGATGGCATCCGCCAGGCGCTCAAGTCGCTGGCAAAGGGATAGCCTCGCAACATGGCCATTGAAACCGACCGCCTGATCTCCGCCGCCCCGGCTTCGGTGCGCGAAGAGGTGCAGGAACGTGCGCTGCGGCCCAAGTCCCTCGCCGAATATGTCGGGCAGGAAAAGATTCGCGGCCAGCTGTCGATCTTTGTCGAGGCCGCGCGCAGCCGCAAGGAGGCGCTCGACCACGTGCTCCTGTTCGGCCCGCCGGGGCTGGGCAAGACCACGCTGGCGCACATCATTTCACGCGAGATGAACGTCAATCTGCGCCAGACCTCCGGACCGGTGCTGGAGCGGCCCGGCGACCTTGCAGCCATTCTCACCAACCTCGAACCCAACGATGTGCTGTTCATCGATGAAATTCACCGCCTCTCGCCGGTGGTCGAGGAAATCCTCTATCCGGCGCTGGAGGATTACCAGATCGACATCATGATCGGCGAAGGGCCGGGGGCACGCTCGGTCAAACTGGATCTGCCGCCGTTCACTCTGGTGGGGGCCACCACGCGCGCGGGCATGCTCACCAATCCGCTGCGCGACCGTTTCGGCATCGTGGCGCGGCTGGAGTTCTATACCGCCGCGGAACTCGAGCGCATCATCCAGCGCTCGGCCACACTGCTCGAGGTGGAGATGTCCGCCGAGGGTGCCATCGAAATTGCGCGCCGCTCGCGCGGCACGCCGCGGATTGCCAACCGCCTGCTGCGCCGCGTCCGTGATTTCGCCCAGGTGCGCGCGCAGGGCTTCATCGACCGCGAGGTGGCCGATGCGGCCTTGCAGATGCTCGATGTCGACCTGATCGGTTTTGACCTCATGGACCGAAAGTTATTGCTGGCCATCATCGAAAAGTTCAGCGGCGGCCCGGTCGGGGTGGACAATCTTGCCGCCGCGATCGGCGAGGAATCCGAAACCATCGAAGACGTGCTCGAACCCTTCCTGATCCAGCAGGGCTATTTGCAGCGCACGCCGCGCGGGCGTATTGCCACGCCGCTTGCATGGCGGCATTTCGGGCTGGCGGTGCCCGGGGACGGCCCCGCCGACCTGTTCAAGAGCGGCTGACCCGCTCCACCCATGGGGTAGAATTCGGGGGTCTACAGCAGGACTCCGAAGGAGCGTTATTGACTGCAGCCCAGTTCAACTGGAATGTCCGTGTGTATTACGAGGATACGGACACCGCAGGCGTTGTTTATTACGCTAATTACCTGCGTTTCTTCGAACGTGCCCGCACCGAATGGCTGCGGCAGCTGGGGTTGAATCAGCAGGTGCTCGCGGCAGAGGAAGGACTCAGATTCGTGGTGCGGCGCGCAACGCTTGATTTTATCGCCGCCGCGCGTCTGGACGATTTTTTGCAGATTTCGGTTCGCCTGCTGAAACTCGCGCGCGCTTCGGTCGAATTGGAGCAGGAGGCGAGTAACGAAGGGCGGCGCATTTGTGCCGGGACGGTCCAACTGGCCTGTCTTCGCGATGCCGATTTCCGGCCGGTGCGTATTCCCGAATCCATCAGGGCGAGAATGAAACCATGAATGTTTCCAGCGACCTGTCGATCCTCTCCATGATCTGGAATGCCAGCATCGTGGTGCAGCTGGTGATGCTGCTGCTCCTGGCGGTTTCTTTCCTGTCGTGGTATTTCATATTCCGGAAATGGTTCACGATCCGCACCGCGCGTGCCAAGACCGAGCAGTTCGAGCGCGACTTCTGGGGTGGCCAGGATCTGAACGCCCTGTATCAGAGCGCGGTCAATCACCGCCATTCGACCGGCAGTCTCGAGCGCATTTTCGAATCGGGCTTCCGCGAGTTCGCCAAGCTCAAGCAGCAAAAGGGCGCCGATCCCGCGGCCCTGGTTGACGGTGCTCGCCGCGCCATGCGCGCCACCTATCAGCGCGAGATGGACAACCTCGAATCCCACCTCTCGTTCCTGGCTTCGGTGGGTTCGGTGAGCCCGTACGTGGGTTTGCTGGGCACCGTCTGGGGCATCATGCACTCTTTCCGCGGGCTGGCGAACATGCAGCAGGCGACGCTGGCGGCGGTGGCCCCTGGTATTGCCGAAGCCCTGGTGGCCACCGCGATCGGCCTGTTTGCCGCGATTCCAGCCGTGGTTGCCTACAATCGCTTTGCCCACGATGTCGATCGCATCGCGGTGCGCTTCGAGAGCTTCATGGAAGAATTCTCCAATGTCCTGCAGCGCAACGCGCACAGCCGGTGAACTGCGCGGATGAAGCATCGTGATGAAAACAGACCGATGAAACCGCGCCAATGAGACCACGCCGCCAGATGAACCAGATCAATGTCGTCCCCTATGTGGACGTGATGATGGTGTTGCTGGTGATCTTCATGGTGACCGCGCCACTGGCCACACCCGGTGTGGTCGATCTGCCCAGCGTGGGCAAGTCCGCCCAGGCGCCTGTCAGCCCGATTGAAGTGGTGATCAGGACCGATGCCACCATGTTGCTGCGTGACCGCGGCGCGGACAAAGCGCAGGAGCGCTCGATAACGATGCAGGACCTGCTGCCGCTGTTGCGGCAGACGCAGGGGGCCAATGCCGAGCGCCCCGTCATCATCGCCGCCGACAAGGATGTGCGCTACGAGGCCGTGCTCAAGGTGATGGACGAGCTGCAGCGCGGCAACGTGCATCGTGTGGGCCTGGCGGTCAAGCCGGCCGGATCATGAACGCCGCCGTTCTGACCATGGAGCGCGAGCGCGCGCACCTGCCCTCGGCGGTGCTGGCGGCGACGGTGCATATTGCGCTCATTGCCGTGCTGGTTTTCGGTGTGAGCTGGCAGTCGCGCGCGCCCGAGGCGGTGAGTGTCGAGCTCTGGGATCTGCCGCCCATGCCCCAGCAGGAGCGCCCCGTCGAGCCACCCCCGCCGGAACTCAAACGGGAGGCCGAACTGCCGAAAGTTCCCGCGCCGAAGCTCGAACCCAAGCCCGCGCCCAGCCCTAAGAAGGTCGACATCGCCATTGAAAAAGAGAAAAAGCCGCCGGCCAAAAAAGAGGAGCCCCGCATCAATCTGGATCTCTCCAAACAGTTGAAAGACCAGGTTGCGCGCGAGCTGGAGTCGGTGCAGCGCGAGCGCGAGCGCAGCGAAGTGCTGTCGCAGTTCAAACCGGCGGCAACATCCTCGGCGGCGGCGGTGATCGACCCGAGCTATGCCAACCGCCTGCGAGCCAAAATAAAGGCACTAATCAATGTTCCGCCGGATATTTCCGGGAACCCGGAGGCCATCTACGACGTCGAACAGCTGCCCACCGGTGAGGTGCTTTCGGCGAAACTGCGCAAATCCAGCGGCCATCGGGCCTACGACGATGCGGTGGAGCGTGCCATCCTGCGGGCTTCGCCGTTGCCGCGCCCGGATCGCACGGATCAGTTTCAGCGGCGTCTTGAGTTGAAGTTCCGGCCCAACGATTAACGATTGAGAATATGAAGCGAACCGCGATATTTTTGTTTGCAGTGCTCACGGGCTGGTGCGGCGTCGCGCTTGCGCAGTTGTCGATCGAAATCACCGGCGGAGGGGCCAACCAGTTCCCTGTCGCGGTGCTGCAGTTCGCCGGCGAGGACCAGTTGCCGGCGTCGATCACCGACATCGTCGAGGCCGACCTGCAGCGCAGCGGGCGATTCCGCCTGCAGTACTCCGGCGGCGCGGGTGCGCCCCCGACCGAGGCTTCGCAGGTCAATTTCACCGAATGGCGCAATCGCAGCGCCGACGCGATGGTGATCGGCGCGGTGCAACGACTGCCCGATGGCCGCTTTGAAGTGCGCTTCCGCCTGCTCGATGTGCTGCGCCAGACGCAACTGCTCGGCCTGGGGTTCACCATGTCCGCGGCGCAGTTGCGTCTCACCGGACACAAGATCGCCGACGTCATCTACGAAAAACTGACCGGCGAGCGCGGCGTCTTCTCCACGCGCATCGCCTACGTGGTGAAGCAGGACGGGCGCTTCGAGCTGCGCATCGCCGATGCCGACGGGCAGGGTTCGCAAACCGCGCTCGCTTCGCGCGAGCCGATCATTTCGCCCTCCTGGTCCCCCGACGGCACGCGCCTGGCCTATGTGTCTTTCGAGAACAAGAAAGCGGTGATCTATCAGCACTCGCTGGCCACCGGGCAACGGCAGGTCGTAGCCAATTTCCGCGGCTCCAACAGCGCCCCCGCCTGGTCCCCCGACGGGCGGCAACTGGCGGTGGTGCTGTCGCGCGACGGCGGATCGCAGTTGTTCCTGGCCAATACCGACGGCAGCAACGTGCGCCGCCTGGCGCAGAGCCAGTCCATCGATACCGAGCCGTTTTTCTCCCCCGACGGCCAGACCATTTATTTCACCTCCGATCGCGGCGGCAGTCCGCAGATCTATCGAATGCCCGCCAGCGGCGGCGAAGCGCAGCGAATCACCTTCGAGGGAAGCTACAATGTATCGCCGCGCGTGAGCGCAGATGGCAAGACGCTGGTCTATATCGCGCGCAACGGCGCGCGTTTTCAGCTCGCATCCATGGATCTTGCGTCGCGGCAGGTGCAGTTGCTCACCGATACGCAGCGCGACGAGTCGCCCAGTTTCGCGCCCAACGGCCGGATGATCCTGTATGCGACTGACCTTGGCGGGCGCGGAGTTCTGGCTGCGGTGTCCTCCGACGGCAGGGTCAGGCACCGGCTCACGGTGCAGGCCGCGGATGTTCGCGAGCCGGCATGGGGGCCGTACACGGAAAAGTGAAGTGGCAATGCATGAAATTCAAAAGGAGAGGCAAATAATGAACAAGTTCTTGCTGGCGGCGTTCGCGGCGTCATTTCTCTGGGCCTGCGGCGGCGACCCGCCGAAAGACGATGGCAACAAGGCGGGCGTGGAGGAGCGCACGCCGGGCAAGCCGCCTGCGGATTCCGGGGCGACTTCGGTGCCGGTCAAGCCGCAGACGGTCGCCCCGGTTACCGCCGGTCCCACCGCCAAGCCCGGTGCGGCTCTGAGCCCATTGCGCGATCCCAGCAATATTCTGTCCAAGCGTTCGGTCTTTTATGATTACGACAGCGACGTTATCAAGGAGGAATTCCGTCCGATGTTGCAGGCCCATGCCAAGTACCTTGCCGACAATCCCAACGCGCGCATGCTGATCCAGGGCAACACCGACGAGCGCGGCGGGCGCGAGTACAACCTTGCGCTCGGCCAGCGCCGCGCGGAGGCGGCAAAGCGCCTGCTGTTGCTGATGGGCGCGCGCGACGTGCAGATCGAATCGGTGAGCCTGGGCGAGGAAAAACCGCGCTGCGAGGAGCAGACCGATGCCTGCTACGGACAGAACCGGCGCAGCGATATCCTGCACAGCGGCGAGTTCTGAGTGATGCGTAGCCGGCAGCTTGCCTGCGTCGTGCTGCTGGTGCTCGCCGCCGCGCAGCCGGCGCGCGCGGCGCTGTTCGATGACGACGAGGCGCGCGCCCGCGTCGCCGAATTGCGCCGGGACGTCGATGCGAACCAGAAGGCGGTTGGCGAACGCCTTTCGCGAATCGAAGCCGTGGTTCAGGATCGCAGCGCGCTGGTCGACCTGTCCAAGCTGATCGAGGAGTTGAAGCTGGACATATCGCGCCTGCGTGGCAATTCGGAGGTATTGCTCAACCGCGCCGAGACCCTGGAGAAGCGCCAGCGCGATCTGTATGTGGACCTGGACACGCGGCTGCGCAAGATCGAGCAGAACCAGCAGCAACTGGAGCAGTCGCAGGCGCAGATGCAGGAGCGCCTGGCCACGCCCGAGCGCGAGGCCGCGCAGGAGAAGCAGGCCTACGAGGCGGCGCTCAACCAGTTCAAGGTCGGCAATTACCAGTCGTCCATCGCCGCGTTCCAGACTTTCATGGCGAGCTTTGCCGCCAGCCAGCTGGCGCCGGCGGCGCAGTACTGGGTGGGCAACGCCTATTACGCTTTGCGCGACTACAAGGCGGCAATCGCCGCGCAGCAGAAGGTCGTCGCCACCTGGCCCGACAATGCCAAGGCCCCCGACGCCCTGCTCAACATCGCCAGTTCGCAGGCGGAACTGGGCGATCAGAAATCCGCGCGCGAGACCCTCAAGGTTCTGCTGACAAAATATCCGCAAAGTGCCTCCGCCGAGCAGGCCAAACAGCGTCTGGGCGGCCGCCGCTAGCCCGGCGGCGGCAGGTATCCGGGGCGAACTGCGTCATCCGCGCCTGATTCATGACTGAGCCTGCTGCGATTGCGAAGATGGTCGTCTGGGGCGGGTTCGTCCTGGGACTGGTTTTCGGCCTGGTCGGCAACAAGACCCGTTTCTGCACCATGGGAGCGGTGTCCGATATCGTCAGCATGGGGGACTGGAACCGCATGCGCATGTGGCTGCTGGCGATGGCCGTGGCCATTCTCGGCACGGCCGGTCTGCAGTGGGCGGGGCTGATCGACATCGCCAAGACCATTTATGCCACACCCAACCTGATGTGGCTGTCCTACCTCACCGGCGGATTCGTCTTCGGTGTGGGGATGACACTGGCTTCGGGATGCGGCAGCAAGACGCTCATCCGCATCGGCACCGGCAACCTCAAATCGCTGGTGGTCCTCATTGTCGCGGCAATCGCAGCCTACATGACCCTGCGCGGCGTATTTGGCGTGTTTCGGGTCTGGGCGATCGATCCGGTGGCCTTCAAGCTGCCCGCTAACCAGGATCTGCCTTCGCTGGCAGCCAATGCGTTCGGTTCACCGCGCGGCTTGATGCTGGCGGTCTTGTCGCTGGGTGTGGCCGGCGCGCTGCTGGTGTTCGTGTTCAAGGAGCGTGAGTTCCTGATTTTCGACAACGTGCTGGGCGGTGCCGTGACCGGCCTGGTGATCATCGGCGGCTGGTATTTGTCGGGCCATCTGGGTTATCTGCCCGAGGATCCCAATACCCTCGAAGAAAAGTTTTACGCGACCAGTTCCGGACGCATGGAGTCGCTGTCGTTCGTCGCGCCGCAGGCCTACCTGCTCGAATTGCTGATGTTGTGGAGCGACACCAGCCGCGTGGTGACCTTCGGCATCGCCACTGCGCTGGGCACCATCACCGGGTCTTTCGCCTGGGCGCTGTGGTCGCGCAGCTTTCGGCTGGAGAGCTTTCGCGACAGCGAGGACCTGGTCAACCATCTGGTGGGCGCGGCGCTGATGGGGTTTGGCGGCATCCTCGGCCTGGGCTGCACCATCGGCCAGGGAATCTCGGGCGTCTCCACGCTGGCGCTGGGATCGTTTCTCGTGCTGCTGGCCATCATTGCCGGTGGCGTGACAACCATGAAGTGCCAATATTGGCGACTTGGCGGCTGAACACACCGGGTTCGAGGGTGTTTTCATTGACGCTGCCAGACGCGGCGTAATAAAATCCGCCCCTCGTTTGTTGCACATTTTTGGGTCGTTAGCTCAGTTGGTAGAGCAGCGGACTTTTAATCCGTTGGTCGCCGGTTCGAATCCGGCACGGCCTACCAATGAAACAATGGGTTGCCTCCGAGCAATCCATTTTTTTGCCTGTGCCAGGCATTTGGCACACTACGCCGCACAGGCAGTAACAAACTTCCACTCCTGGCAACAACGCCGAAGTCTCGGGCGGAATAGCGTCCGTATTCTGATATTCGGGTTGCCTCCGGTATGGGCGCGGAGTCGTGTGAAGATTGCCGCCAGACCGGGCGGATCGTCATCCCCGATCAGCCTTGACGTCAGTATGCGGCGGCTAATACTGAGACTCCTAGACACCCCTGTATAGGAAATGCAGGCGCCGCATCTTCAACGCAGCAACCTGATATTGCAGGGATATTTTTCTCGGACCCTCTCTCCTGCATATCTTTTCCATACTTCGCCCGCTCTTGCCCTGCCGGCGCTGCGTCTACGTCGCTGTCGCCCTCGAGGTGCAGCCGTATGAATCCATGGGATTTTTTAAGCTTTTCACGCGAGAGTTCATTCTCTGGCACGGCCTATGCGAGTGATAGGGCAAGAAGCAAAGAAATCAACCGGAGAACATCATGAGAACCGCCACCTGCACAATGACCGCCCCCGAAAT
>CAIOLO010000102.1 GCA_903859155.1 uncultured beta proteobacterium | reverse complement strand
GGGAACTTCCGACCTAATCTTAATTTTATTAAGTGAATCAGGGGGTTGTGCTTTGCCGGTGATTGCCGTAAATTGCCGGGAATGGTGCCCAGGAAGGGACTCGAACCCCCACGACTTTTACCTCGCTAGGACCTGAACCTAGTGCGTCTACCAATTCCGCCACCTGGGCGCGAGTTGCGAATTCTATAGAAAATCATCCATTTGTCAACGAATAAACGTCCAGCGAAGCGCAACAAATCCGAATCGGCCGACCCCTGGTACCAGCGGGAGGCGGAGAAATATTCGACGCCCATACCAAGTCGCGAATTCATTCTGGAAAATCTCGCGGCGATGGGAATCCCCCTTGAGGAGAACTTACTGGCTGCTCGCCTGAAGGTACCCGAGGGTCAAATGCATGCCTTCACGCGCCGAATCGCGGCAATGGCCCGTGACGGTCAGATTCTACGTAACCGCAAAGGCGCCCTGCTGGTCGCGCAGAAACTTGATCTCATTGCCGGCCGGATCATCGGGCATCCGGATGGATTCGGATTTCTCGCCGTGGATGGCGGCGGCGATGACATCTACATCGCTCATCCGGAAATGCGCAAGGTCATGCATGGCGACCGCGTGATGGTAAGGCCTGCCGGACATGACCGGCGTGGCCGCAAAGAGGGCGTTATCGTTGAGGTTACCGATCGTGCGCATCAGCATCTTGTGGGGCGCCTGCACCGGGACCGCGATTTCCTCCTGGTTACACCTTCCGATCGCCGCATCAGCCATGAAATCCTCGTCGCGCAAAAAGACAGCGCAGGTGCGAAGTCCGGGCAGGTGGTGGTTGTAAAAATACTATCCCATCCGATGGCGGAACTTGACGGTAGAAATCAATACAGCCCGCCGGTGGGGCGTATCGATGAGATTCTCGGTAACGCCAGCGATCCGGGAATGGAGATCGAAATCGCATTGCGCAAGCACGATCTTCCATTCGAGTTTTCCGCGAAGGCCACGGCACAGGCAGCGAGGTATCCGCAGCAGGTGCAGGCGACGGACTCAAGGGGGAGGGAGGATCTTCGTTCCCTGCCTCTGGTGACAATAGACGGCGAGACCGCGAGAGATTTCGATGACGCGGTATTCTGCAGGCGTGATGGTCGCGGGTACCGGTTGCTCGTTGCCATCGCTGATGTGAGCCACTACGTACACCACGACGATTCACTCGACAAGGAATCCAGGGACCGCGGTACCTCGGTCTATTTCCCCCGCCGGGTCATTCCAATGCTTCCTGAAAGTCTCTCCAACGGTCTTTGCTCCCTGAATCCGGATGTCGACAGGTTGTGCATGGTATGCGACATGTCGGTGAGCACCGCTGGAGTCATCAAGTCGTATCGATTTTATCCGGCCGTCATGCGTTCTCACGCGCGCTTGACCTATACGCGGGTCGCCGCGGTTCTTGCCGATGGCGCCTGCCCGGAAGCGCTTGCGTTGGCCCCACTGATGCCGCATCTGCTCAACCTGCAGGAGGTGTATCGGGCACTAACCAAGGCACGGGAAAAACGCGGTGCCATCGATTTTGAAACACAGGAAACGCAATTCATTTTTGATGCTGCAGGGGCCGTTGAACGGATTGAGCGCGTTCAACGAAACGACGCCCATCGTCTGATCGAAGAATGCATGCTGGCGGCCAATGTCTGCGCGGCAAATCTGCTTCAGGAAAACGACCACGCCGCTCTGTTTCGGGTGCATGAAGGCCCCACTCCTGAAAAATTGAAAGCGCTGCGGGAATTCCTCAAGGGCTTTGGATTGCAGCTGACTGGAGGCGAAAAGCCGCAACCTCCGGATTACGCCAATTTGCTGGCGTCGGTCAAACACCGCCCCGACACCGGGTTGCTGCAGACGGTACTGCTGCGCTCGCTGCGACAGGCGGTATACAGCCCCGAGAATGCGGGGCATTTCGGGTTGGCCTACGAAGCGTATGCGCATTTCACCTCGCCGATCCGGCGCTATCCGGACCTGTTGGTGCATCGGGCCATCAAAGCTGTACTGGAAAATCGCCGGTACACAGCAGCAAACTGGACGGAGATCGGGCGACATTGCTCGGAAACAGAGCGGCGGGCAGACGAAGCAACCCGCGAGGTGGACGCTTGGCTGAAATGTCACTATGTACGCAATCGTGTTGGCGATGAGTTTGCAGGCACCATTACTGCGGCCACCGCGTTTGGCATTTTTGTTTCCCTCGACTCGCTCTTCGTCGAAGGATTGGTACACGTGTCAGAGCTTGGTAGCGATTATTTCCAGTACGACGCCACAAGGCATCAGTTGCTAGGGGAAAGAACAGCCCAGCGCTACCGTATTGGCGACAAGCTGAATGTTCGTGTCGCCCGAGTTGACCTCGAAAGCTGCCGAATCGATCTGGTATTGGCATGACAGTCAGACGGGTCATTATCGGGTTTCACGCCGTCATGGGCCTACTGAGGGCCGATGCATCCTCGGTGGAAGAAATTTTGCTTGATGAAAATCGCGGCGATGCCAGGGCACAGGGTCTGGTTGAACTGGCGCAGGAGCGCAACGTGCGCCTGATGCGCGTCACGCAACAACGATTGGCCGGGTTCGCCGCCGACGGCAGGCACCAGGGCGTCGTCGCCCTTGTGAACGGGCACATCTTGCGCGAAAGCCTGGATGATCTTCTTGATCGTCTGACCACTCCGCCCCTTATCCTGGTCCTTGACGGCGTAACGGACCCTCACAATGTGGGGGCCTGCCTGCGCGTTGCCGACGCGGCGGGGGTCAATGCGGTCATCGTTCCCAGGGACAGGGCTGCGGGTATCAACGCCACTGTGTCGAAAGTGGCAAGCGGCGCGGCGGAAACCATGCCTTACTACATGGTGACAAACCTTGCGCGCACCCTGGATGAACTCAAGGAACGCGATATCTGGATTGCGGGGGCCGATGCTGAAGCTGCGAACGACCTTCACACAGCGGATCTTCCGGGTGCGATAGCGTGGGTATTCGGCGCGGAAGGGGCCGGCATGCGCCGGCTAACTCGTGAGCGATGCGACCTGCTGGTGCGAATTCCGATGCTCGGGCAGGTGCAGAGCCTGAACGTCTCGGTAGCGGCCGGAATCTGTCTTTTTGAATCCGTCCGGAGGCGCCGCTGACGGCAATGACGTGGGAATGGGGATAATTTCAGTTATTGGAAATGTGAATATCCTGAGTTCCATGCATCCGGGCCGTCTTGCATAGTTTCTTGGTTTTCGATACAATTCAACCTGTTAGGTGCCGGCTTGGGATTTCCTCAGCCGGCTGTTTTTTTCCACCCTGCCTCACCGTATCGCATCTCGGGAGGTTTTAACCATAGGGAGACTGCATGCGGCATTACGAGATAGTTTTTATTGTCCATCCGGACCAGAGTGAGCAGGTTCCGGCCATGATCGAGCGGTACCGGAATTCAGTTACCGCGCGCGAAGGAAAGATTCACCGTCTTGAGGACTGGGGGCGACGCCAGATGGCCTACCCGATCCAAAAAATGCACAAGGCACACTATGTGCTCATGAATATTGAATGTGACCAGGAAACGCTGGTCGAGCTTGAGCACGCATTCAAATTCAATGACGCGGTTTTGCGGCACTTGATCATCAAGATGACGCGCGCCTGGACCACACCTTCCCCGATGATGAAAGAGGAAAAAGCCAAATCGGTACTTGGCGCACCGGCACAGCGCGAGGCGGAGCCGGCCAAACCGGTCGAGGCAGTCCCGCAGGCATAGGGCAAGCGGTCGCTTGGAAAACCAGTTAATTATTCAAGGTGAATTGATCGAGTCGGATGCATTGCGGTTTACGCCGGCGGGAATCCCGATCCTCAAATTCCGGCTTGCGCACCGTTCAAAGCAGAACGAGGCCGGCGGAATGCGAGACGTCGGATGCGAGCTTGATGTGGTCGCATTTGAAGCGCAGGCACGCTTGCTGGCGACGGCAACCCTGGGTACTTCATTGAAGATCGAAGGGTTTCTGGATCGGAAAGCCAGATCCGGGCGCACCGTGGTAATGCATGCCAAACAGATCGAATTCGTAATGACGAAAAAGACTTAGGAGAACCAACATGGCAACATACGGAAGAGGCCCAGCCCGCAACGCTAAGGGGGCAAAAGGCCGCGGCAAGAAAGACAGCAAGACCAAAGGCGCGCTTTTCAAGCGTCGGAAATTCTGCCGGTTCACGGTCGAAAAAGCAGAGTGGATCGACTACAAGGAAATCGACATCCTCAAGGATTTCATCGGAGAAAACGGGAAGATCATCCCGGCGCGCATTACCGGCACCAAATCCGGCTATCAGCGCCAGTTGTCCGAAGCGATCAAGCGCGCACGCTATCTGGCGCTTATGCCTTTTACCAACCTGCATTGAAAGGCTGAACGATGCAGATCATTCTTCTTGAAAAAGTAATCAATCTCGGCGGTCTTGGCGACGTAGTCAAGGTCAAGGATGGTTACGCGAGAAATTTTCTTATTCCCCAAGGCAAGGCAAAGCGGGCCACGACAGTCAATCTGGCCGAGTTTGAAAAACGCCGAGCCGAGCTTGAATCCGCGCAATCCGCCGCCTTGGCAAGCGCGCAGGAAAGAGGCGCACGGCTTGACGGCCTGATGATTCAGATCGCACAAAAAGCCGGAGTAGACGGGCGGTTGTTCGGATCCGTCACCAGCGTCGATATTGTGGACTCGCTCAAAGCTCAGGGCTTCGAAATAGAACGCAGCATGGTCAGACTCCCTCAGGGGCCGCTCAAGCAGGTGGGTGATCATGAGCTGGCGATTGCGCTGCACTCCGATGTGGTCGTCCAGATCAAGGTGTCAGTACTGGGCGAGACCCAGCAATAAAGGCCGGTTCTGGCTAGCGGAAAAAAAGCCCGCCTCATCGCGGGTTTTTTTTTACCTTGTGAATCCCCCAGGTGATATAGAATTTCCCTCCCATGAACTCAGTACTCCAGGCCGAAAATCCCGATTCGGAAATTGCCGCACTGCGGATTCCGCCGCATTCGATTGAAGCGGAACAATCCGTTCTGGGTGGGTTGTTGCTGGACAACACGGCGTTCGATCGCATTGCCGACGTCTTGAATGAAGCCGACTTCTATCGCGACGATCATCGGCGCATCTGGCGGCACATTTCCAGACTGATCGAGCGCGGCCGGCCGGCAGATGTCATCACTGTCGAAGAATCGTTGAAGGGAAGCGACGACAAAGACCGTACCGGCGGATTGTCGTACCTCGGTGCACTGGCGCAAAACACCCCCTCTGCACACAATATCAAGCGATATGCGGAAATTGTGCGGGAGCGCGCAATCATGCGCCGCCTGGTGCAGGTGGGTACCGAAATCGCCGATACGGCCTTGAACCCACATGGCAAGGAAATCGCTCAACTGCTGGACGAGGCGGAGTCCAGGGTTTTCGAAATTGCCGAAGCCGGCGCGCGTGGGCGCGTCGGATTTGTCCCTATCCAGCCGCTGCTTACCCAGGTCATGGAACGGGTGGACATGCTGTACCACCAGGATAATCCTTCGGAGGTGACCGGCGTGCCCACCGGCTATGTTGACCTCGACCGCAAGACCGCCGGCATGCAGCCGGGGGATCTGATAATTCTCGCTGGCAGGCCCAGCATGGGCAAGACCGCGCTTGCTCTCAATATCGGAGAGCACGTCGCCGTGGACAACGGCCTGCCGGTCGCGGTTTTCAGTATGGAAATGTCAGGCACGCAGCTGGCAATGCGTTTGCTCGGTTCGGTGGGGAAACTGGATCAGCATAAACTGCGCACCGGTCGCCTCACGGACGACGACTGGCACAGACTCAGCACGGCCGTAGGCAAGCTGCAGGACGCCCCGATTCACATCGACGAGACGCCTGCGCTGAACCCGCTGGAAGTCAGGGCGCGGGCGCGGCGTCTGCACCGCCAGTATGGAAAGCTGGGGCTTATCGTCGTCGATTACCTGCAACTGATGAGTTCGACCGGACAGGGTGAAAACCGCGCCACCGAACTGTCGGAAATTTCACGTTCCATGAAGGCTCTGGCCAAGGAACTCAGTGTACCGGTGATCGCGCTCTCCCAGCTTAATCGTGCGCTGGAATCCAGGACTGACCGCCGGCCCGTGATGTCCGATCTGCGCGAATCTGGCGCTCTGGAGCAGGATGCGGACCTTATTCTCTTCATCTATCGTGACGTCGTTTACAACGCTGCGACGGCAGAACCTGGAAAGGCCGAAATCATCATTGCCAAGCAGCGAAACGGGCCGATCGGCATGGTTCCACTGAGTTTCCTGGGCGAGCATACGCGGTTTGAAAATTACGCGGCCACCGGCACTTATTGAGTTTTCGGCTCTACAGCACTTTTCCCGCGACCTGACTGAAAGAGATCTGACATGAAAGCAGACGAACCATTGAAATCCCTAATCAAGGAAATTGGCCACTTCATCGGTGGCAAGCATGTAAGTGGCGGGAGCGGTCGGTTTGGCGATGTTTTCAATCCCACCGAAGGTAGAGTGACCGCCAGGGTTGCGCTGGCCTCGAAAATCGACGCGGAAGCGGCGATAGCGAACGCGCAGGCGGCGTTCCCCGATTGGTCGAATACCTCGCCGCTGACCCGCGCGCGCGTGATGTTCCGGTTCAAGGAACTGATAGAGAAGAACATGGAAGAACTGGCGCTCATGATCTCCTCGGAGCACGGCAAGGTGTTATCCGACGCCAAGGGTTCGATCCAGCGAGGGCTGGAGGTGGTTGAGTTCGCCTGCGGGATCCCTCATTTGCTGAAAGGCGAGTTTTCCGACAGCGTCTCGGCCGGGATGGACGTCTTTTCAATGCGACAGGCGCTGGGCGTTTGTGCCGGCATCACCCCCTTTAATTTTCCCGCCATGGTGCCCATGTGGATGTTTCCCATGGCAATCGCATGCGGCAACACCTTTGTCCTGAAACCCTCGGAGAAGGACCCTTCGTGTCCGATGCGGCTGGCCGAGCTGCTTCTGGAGGCAGGGGCTCCTCCAGGCGTGCTGAACGTCCTGAATGGCGACAAGGAGGCCGTGGATACTTTGCTGACCAGTCAACAGGTCAAGGCGGTGAGTTTCGTCGGCTCGACGCCGATCGCCCGGTATGTTTTCGCTACCGCCTCGCTCAATGGAAAGCGCGTTCAGTCGATGGGCGGCGCCAAGAACCACATGATTGTGATGCCTGATGCCGACATAGATTCCGCAACCGAGGCGTTGATGGGGGCCGCCTACGGCTCTGCGGGCGAGCGCTGCATGTCCATATCGGTGGCAGTTCCGGTCGGCGAGCGAACCGGCAATCAGCTGATCGAAGCGATGGCCCCCAGAGTCAGGGCGCTGAAGATCGGATCCTCCGTCGATAGCGCCTCTGAGATGGGGCCGCTGGTCACCCAGGTCCACCGGGACAAAGTAAAGGGTTATGTCGACCTGGGGGTCAAGGAAGGTGCCTCACTTGTGGTCGACGGTCGCGGATACCGGCAGCAGGACAAACCGAACGGATTCTTTCTCGGCGGGTCGCTATTCGACAACGTGAACCGGGACATGCGCATTTACAAAGAGGAAATATTCGGACCGGTCCTCTCTGTATTGCGAGCCAGGAATTTCGAGGAAGCGATTGCCCTTCCCAATGAGCACGAATTCGGCAATGGCGTCGCGATATTCACCCGGGATGGCGACGTGGCACGAAATTTTGCGCAAAAAGTCCAGTGCGGCATGGTCGGAATTAACGTACCCATTCCTGTGCCGCTCTCATTCCACTCCTTCGGAGGTTGGAAGAATTCCATGTTTGGGGACATGAACCAGCATGGTCCCGAAGGGGTTAGGTTTTATACCCGCGTCAAGACCGTAACCGCTCGCTGGCGTGAAGGCGTCGCGCCCAAGGCCGATTTCGGCATGCCGTTGTCCCGTTGAACCGATTCATGCGGCGCAACTACCGCGCCGCTGACTGAGGTGCCTCGGCGGGGCCTGCTCCGGTTGCAGGGTCGTCAGCGGGCGACTGGAAACAATCCAAACCGCATCCTGCGTGGTCGCGGTCGCGACCACGCAATATCATATCTCTCTCAAGCCGCTGCGAGAAGTTCGCGCAGAACGTAAGGCATGATGCCGCCGTGATGGAAATACTCCACCTCGATGGGCGTATCTATCCTCAGGACCAGAACAACTTCCTGCCTTGTGCCGTCAGATCGCTTGATCACCAGAGTGGCATCCTGTTGAGGTTTCAGTTTCTCGAGACCGAGAATCTCAAATTCTTCGTCACCCTTGATTCCCAGAGACTCGGCTGAATCGCCACCCTTGAATTGCAGTGGCAATACGCCCATGCCAACCAGATTGGAGCGGTGAATTCGCTCGAAGCTTCGCGTAATGACTGCCTTTACGCCGAGCAATTGAGTTCCCTTGGCCGCCCAATCGCGCGAAGACCCGGTACCATATTCTTCGCCGCCAAATATTACGGTGGGCACCCCCGACATGATGTATTTCATCGCCGCATCGTAAATGGGCAGTTGCTCGCCGCTGGGTTGGTGCAGTGTGACCCCCCCCTCGACTCGGCCTCCGTCCGACTTAACCGGAATCATCAGGTTCTTGATGCGTACGTTCGCGAAGGTGCCGCGCATCATCACATCATGATTGCCGCGACGGGCACCATAACTGTTGAAATCGGCTACGGAGACGTCGTGCTCCAGAAGATAGATTCCCGCCGGTGAGGAGGGCTTGATCGATCCAGCCGGGCTGATATGGTCCGTGGTCACGGAGTCGCCAAAGACGGCCAGGGCCCTGGCGCCGTATATGTTGCCGCTGGTCCCGGGGGTCATCTCGAAGTTCTCGAAGAACGGCGGCTCGGCAATATAGGTCGAAAGCGGCCAGTTATAGACCTGACCGGGTACGGCGGGCACCTGCCCCCAAAGTGGGGTGGCATCGCCGAGGTTGCTGTAGAGTTTGCGGAATACCTTGGGATCCATGGCGAATTTCATGGCCTTGTAAATCTCGTCGCTGCTCGGCCATATGTCCCCGATCCACACATCTTCCCCGTTCTTGCCCTTGCCTACCGGTTCGGTCATCAGGTCCTTGAGCATGTTCCCGGCGATGGCATAGGCAACCACCAGCGGCGGGGAGGCCAGAAAATTGGCGCGGATGTTGGCGTGAATGCGCGCTTCAAAATTGCGATTGCCCGAGAGCACCGCCGCGCACACCAGGTCATTCTGAACCACGGCTTCCTCGACAGGCTCCGACAACGGGCCGGCATTGCCAATACAGGTCGTGCAGCCATAGCCTGCCAGATAAAAACCCAGTTGCTCCAGGTAGGGCAGAAGGCCCGCCTTGGTCAGGTACTCGGTAACGACCCGGGATCCCGGTGCAAGAGAAGTCTTGATATGTTTTTTGACGGTCAGGCCGCGCTCGACGGCTTTCTTGGCCAGCAAGCCGGCGGCAACCAGCACGCTGGGATTTGACGTGTTGGTGCACGAAGTGATGGCGGCAATCAGCACATCGCCGGATCCAATGTCGATGCCGTCGCGGGTCTTGAATCGCCGGAGCAGATCGTCCGGTTTCTTGGAAAACCCGTTTTCCGCCGCAGGTTTCGCAAAAAGCGACGTGAAAGTGTTCTTTACGTGCCCGATTTCAATGCGGTCCTGGGGACGCTTGGGACCGGCAAGTGACGGCGCCACGGTGCTGAGGTCCAGTTCGACAATCTGGCTGTAATCGATGGCGCCTGCCTTTGGAGTGCCGAACAATCCCTGTGCCTTGAAATAGTTTTCGAAGGCGGCAATTTCCGCGTCGGTACGACCCGTATAACGCAAAAACTCGACCGTGGCATTGTCCACCGGGAAGAACCCCATGGTCGCGCCGTATTCGGGGGCCATATTGCCAATCGTCGCCCGGTCCGGGACCGAAAGGTTTTCCACGCCTTCGCCAAAGAATTCGACGAATTTTCCGACCACTTTCGATTTTCGCAGCAGCTCCGTCACAGTCAGCACCAGATCGGTCGCCGTGATGCCACCGCGAAGCTGGCCTTTGAGATTGACACCCACGACATCCGGTGTCAGAAAATAGACCGGCTGCCCGAGCATGCCGGCTTCCGCCTCGATACCGCCGACGCCCCAGCCGACCACGCCTATGCCGTTGATCATGGTGGTGTGGCTGTCGGTGCCCACAAGTGTATCCGGATAGTAGATGCCATCCTTCTGATGTACGCCGCGCGCGAGGTATTCAAGATTAACCTGATGCACAATGCCGATGCCGGGCGGAACCACCTTGAACGTGTCAAAGGCCTGCATTCCCCACTTCATGAACTCATAGCGCTCCTGATTGCGCTGAAACTCAATTTTCATGTTGAGATCCAGCGCATCCTTGTTGCCGTAGTTGTCGATCTGCACCGAGTGATCAACCACCAGATCGACAGGAACCAAAGGCTCTACGACCTTGGGGTTCTTCCCCATGCGTTGCGCAACACTGCGCATAGCGGCCAGGTCGGCCAAAAGCGGAATTCCGGTCAGGTCCTGCAGGACAATCCGCGCCAGGACGAATGGAATTTCGTCGGTCCGGGGCGCATTGGTTTTCCAGTTGGCCAGCTGGCGGACATGCTCTTCGGTAACCTTTTTGCCATCGCAATTGCGCAGCACCGACTCGAGAACGATTCGTATGGATACCGGAAGCCGGGACAAGTTCACACCAATGGCCTTGGACAAAGCCGGCAATGAGTGGAATTTGCCGGTATTGCCTGCTGCGATCTTGAATGTCTGAAGGGTCTTGAAAGGATTATTCATCGAGGAACTCCGAAAACGATGGAAATGCGGTACGAAAATGGGAAGGTGGCGTCATTCTAAAGAAATCCGCGACGCTTGGCCTTCGGATAATCCGACAACCTGTGCGTCAGTTCCCTTTCTCGGCCGCGATTTGATTCAAATGACAAACAGATCGACAAATTCATTGACCGGCATGCCTGCCAACCGTGCTGGTTCTGTGCAAACACCCAGAATCGAGTCCTGTTGCTTCCGCGGAAAACGCCGGGCCAGATTGCGCCGGAATTTCTCCTCCAGAAGCGGCATTCCCTCCTTGCGGCGCCGTTTGTGACCGATTGGGTATTCGCAGACCACTTCTTTGAGAAAGGTGCCGTCCTTGAACTCGACCGTCAGTGCGTTGGCGATCGAGCGTTTGGCCGGATCATGATAGTCCCGGGTAAAGCGAGGATCCTCGACGCAGGTGATTTTTGCGCGCAACGCGTCGATCTGCGGATCGCACGCGACTTCGTCTTCGTAATCCGCTGCCGTCAGGCGTCCGAAAATGAGGGGTACGGCCGTCATGTACTGAATGCAATGGTCGCGATCCGCAGGATTATTCAGGGGCCCCTTTTTGTCGATGATTCGCATCGCCGCTTCATGGGTGCGTATCTTTACGTTTTTGATGTCTTCGGCGGTTCGTCCAAGCCGCTTTAGTTCGGCATGAATCCGCATGGCACATTCGGCGGCGGTTTGCGCGTGAAACTCGGCGGGGAAAGAAATCTTGAACAGCACGTTTTCCATGACGTAGCTGCCATAGGGGCGCTGGAACCTGAATTTCTCTCCTCGAAACGAGGCGTCGTAAAAACCCCAGGTCTTGGCGCTCAAGACCGAGGGATAGCCCATTTCGCCGGTTCTGGCCATCAGGGCAAGGCGTACGGCGCGAGAGGTCGCATCCCCGGCCGCCCAGGACTTGCGCGACCCCGCATTCGGAGCATGCCGGTAGGTTCGCAGCGATTGACCATCCACCCATGCGAGCGATATCGCATTGATGAGTTCGTCGCGACCTAATCCCAGCATGCATGAGACGACAGCAGTCGAGGCGACCTTGACCAGGACCACATGATCCAGCCCAACCTTGTTGAAACTGTTCTCCAGGGCGATGCAGCCCTGAATTTCATGCGCTTTGATCATGCCGGTGAGGACATCCCGGACCGTCAGCGGAGCCTTTCCAACGGCGACCGCGCCTCGCGACAGCCAGTCGGCGGTGGCCAGTATGCCCCCCAGATTATCCGAAGGATGTCCCCATTCGGCGGCAAGCCAGGTGTCGTTGAAATCAAGCCAGCGGATCATCGTGCCGATATTGAATGCCGCCTGCACCGGATCGAGCTGAAATTGCGTGCCGGGAACCTTTGCGCCATGGGGTACCACGGTACCGGGCACTATCGGCCCGAGGAGTTTGGTGCATGCCGGATATTCGAGCGCTTCAAGGCCGCAACCCAGGGTATCCATGAGGCAAAAATGTGCCGTTTCATACGCAGACTTGCTGCGGATGCGGTAATCGAGCACGTAATCCGCGATGTCGGCAAGGACTTTGTCGGGATTTTGCTTTGCATGCGAGACGTGGATCGACATTCCTAAACTCTCTTATCGATTGAAATCCAGTCGCGGTCATCCGGGCCGATGTAATTGGCCGCTGGGCGTATGATTTTTCCATCAAGCCTTTGTTCAATGATGTGGGCGGCCCATCCGGAGGTGCGTGCCAGCACGAAAAGCGGCGTGAACATCGGCGTCGGAACGCCCATGACGTGGTAGGACACGGCGCTGAACCAGTCGAGATTCGGGAACATCTTTTTCTCCCGCCACATGACGGCCTCCAGACGCTCGGCGACATCGAACAGGGTCATGTCGCCGGATTCTTCCGACAATCGGCGCGCCACTTCCTTGATGACCTTGTTGCGAGGATCGGAAACCGTATAAACCGGGTGTCCGAATCCAATGACAATCTCCTTGGCCAGCACCCGACGGACGACATCTGCCTCTGCCTCGTCGGCATTTTTGTAGCGGGACTGAACTTCGTAGGCGACCTCGTTGGCGCCTCCGTGTTTGGGTCCACGCAGCGCGCCGATTCCGCCGCAGATAGCGGAGTAAAAATCCGAACCGGTCCCGGTGATAACGCGACAGGTGAACGTGGACGCATTGAATTCATGCTCCGCGTACAGGATCAGCGAGGTATGCATGGCGCGCACCCATGAGGCCGACGGGCGCTTGCCGTGCAGCAGATGAAGAAAATGGGCCCCTATGGAATCGTCGTCGGTCTCGACATCGATGCGGCGTCCGTCACGCGAATAGTGATGCCAGTAAAGCAGCATCGAGCCGAACGAAGCCATCAAACGGTCAGCGATGGCCCGCGCCCCCGAAATCTCCTGCCCGGGATCCTCGGACTCGAGTGTGCCCAGGACCGAGCAACCGGTTCGCAGCACGTCCATCGGATGGGAGGATGCGGGCAGGCACTCCAGCGCCGTGCGCAGTTTGGGATGCAAACCGCGCAACGTGCGAAGGCGGGCCTTGTAAGCCGCCAGCTCCGACGCCGTCGGCAGTTTTTCGTGAATCAACAGATGGGCAACTTCCTCGAATTCGGCACTGTCGGAAAAATCGAGGATGTCGTAGCCGCGATAATGCAGATCGTTCCCGGAGCGGCCCACGGTGCAAAGGGCGGTGTTTCCGGCAATGACACCGGACAGGGCTACGGATTTCTTTGCTTTTGGGGCATTTTCGACGCTCATTTTTGCTTTGCCTTTCCCTTGGAAAACAATGTGTCCAGTTTCTCTTCGAAAGCATGATAACCAAGCACGTCGTACAACTCTTCCCGTGTCTGCATGCTGCCCAGCACGCCTGCCTGGGTGCCCTCATTGCGCAGCGTGCGGTAGACATTCAAGGCAGCCTTGCTCATGGCGCGAAATGCGGAAAGCGGGTAAAGGGCGATGGCGACATGCGCAGAACGCAACTCCTCGACCGTAAATAGGGGCGTAGCGCCGAACTCCGTGATATTGGCCAGAATAGGCACCTTTACGGCGTCTGACAACTTTTTGTACATGGACAGTTCTGTCATCGCTTCCGGGAAAATACCGTCTGCTCCGGCCTCCACACAGCGGCAGGCACGCTCGATTGTGGCATCCAAGCCCTCAACGGCGAGCGCATCGGTGCGGGCCATGATAAAAAAATCGGAATCAGTGCGTGCGTCAGATGCCGCCTTGACCCGGTCTACCATTTCCTCGGTGGATACCAGTTCCTTGCCCGGTCGGTGCCCGCAGCGCTTGGCGCCTACCTGGTCCTCGATGTGCATCGCGGCGGCACCGGCGCGAATTAAAGTGCGCGTAGTGCGCGCAATATTGAACGCGGACGCGCCAAATCCCGTATCGACGTCGACAAGCAGGGGCAGGGCGCATATATCTGTAATGCGTCGTACGTCGGTCAACACATCATCAAGGTTGGAGATCCCCAGGTCCGGAAGCCCGAGGGAACCCGCCGCGACGCCACCGCCGGAAAGATAGATGGCGCGATAGCCGCTGCGTTCGGCCAGGCGCGCGCCGTAAGCGTTTAGCGTGCCTACGCACTGGAGTGGTATCTCCTCCCGGATGGCCTTGCGGAATTTTGCGCCCTGCGATGCGTCACTCATGTTTTCTATGCTTCCTTGAATTCAGTCAATCCTGATATTGGCTTCCCTGATCAGCTTTGTCCACTTGGCCAGATTGGTCCGCAGTGTCTCATGAAATACCTGTGGGCTTGAGGCGACGATCTCGATGCCCTGCGGGGTCAGCCTGTCTATGGTTTCCGGAAGTCGCAGGACTTTGACAAATTCGGCATTCAATCGCTGTATTGTGGCGCTCGGGGTGGCCGAGGGTGCCAGCAATCCGGTCCAGTTATCGAGATTGAACCCCGGCACGGTTTCACCCAAAGTGGGTATGCCCGGGAGCAAAGGTGAAGTCCGCTCGCCGGCCAGGGCGAGCGCGCGCAATTTCCCGGATTTGACGTGCGGCAGCAGGGAATTGATTGCGCCTATGACGGAATGTATCTCACCGGACAGCATGGCAGGTACGAATTGCCCCGCACCTTTGTACGGTACGTGCAGGAGTTTGCCGCCAGTCATGGATTGCAGCAGTTCCATCGCCATATGATGCGGAGCTCCTATACCCGAGGATGCGTAGGTAAGGGCGCCGGGTTTCGCACGAGTGTAATCAATGAATTCCCTGGTGTTGCTGATTGGCAGGCTTGCATTGACGACCAGCGCAAAATACACGTTATAGGCCAGCGTTATCGCGCTGAAATCCTTGATCGGATCGTAGGGCAATGCGGGAAAAAAACCGGCATTGACCACATGCGCGGTATTGGCCAGGAGCAGCGTATGACCGTCAGGCGAGGATCGCGCAACGAATTCGGTGGCGGGATTGCCGCTGCCGCCAGCCCGGTTCTCGACAATGACCGGTTGTCCGAGCGCGGCCGGCAATTTGTCCGAAAAAACGCGCGCTACCAGATCATTGCTGCCCCCGGGCGGCAGCGGAACGACAATACGAACCGGCCGGGTAGGAAACTCCTGTGGCCAGGCCGGCAGGGGAAGCGCAGCAAGCATGGCGCTGGCGCAGAGGATCAGCCGGGACATCGATATGCGGAAACCGCCAACCATGTTCAGTTCCTTTGCGTTTTAGCTTAGATAAGTCAGAAAAACGCCTTCTCCGCCTCTGCGGGAAGCGTCATTCCGGTGACTTTTGCCTTCTGCAGCAACTCCCAGTAATAACGGTATGTGGCGCGATCATGCATCTCGCCTTCGAATTGAATCGGCCCCCACGCGATTTTCTGCGCCGCCAGCAGGATACCCGCCCCGGCTCGGATTTCCGAATGCTCAGGCCTCATGGCATTGATTATGGGCATTATCTGCGTGGGATGAATCGACCATTTGCGCATGAATCCAAATTCACGGCGCGCGCGCAAGGCATCCTGGTATGCAATCTCCGGGTTGCGAATGTCCAGGGTCACGCCGTCGGCCGGAACGATGCCCTGTGCCAGCGCCGCCGCTGCAACCTCGGTCCTGGCGCGTATCAGCAATTTATGCTCAAACTGGCCTGGCGAGCGCATTGCGCTGGCGGAAATGGCGCCACGATGCGCGGATACCAGATCCATCAACCCAAAATCCAGGGTTTCCATCCAGGGCAGTGCGGCGATCTGATGGGCTTCGCGAATCCCGCCGTGCGTCTCCAGCAGAACGTGAATAGGAATTACCCTTGCCAGCCCCAGACGCAAGGCCGATTCCCTGACATGGTCGATCATGCCCAGGGCCTGGGCGGCACTCGTAATTTTCGGTAGCGTCAGATACGCAATGCGATCGCCGGCTTCGCCAAGGAGGATTTCCACTTCCTTGCGCCAGGCGGGGTGCGTCGCATCGTGGATCCGTGCCCCCGCCTTTTGATGACGATTTGCCTGACTGCAGAGCAAGCGGGCGACCATTTTTGCGTGCTCGAGCTCCTGTCCGGCCTTCGCTCCATCTTCGCAGTCGCAGGTCAGGTCGAAAAGCGGCCCGAGTTCTTCCTGCAACGAGAACGACTTGAGGATCAGCTTTTCATTACCGGCGATATGCTCGCATACCGCTATTGCCGGCAACGGTTTTTCACCCGCGTATAGCGCCTCCCTGGGATGGGCGGGAGCGGCGCTCATCCCGGGTTTGTCGCACTAACCGAGCAGGTGCTTTATGGCGTCGCGTTCTTCCTGCAATTCTTTGAGCGTGGCATCCATTTTTCCACGGCTAAAGGCATCGATTTCCAGGCCCTTGACGCGCTCGTATTTGCCGTTCGCACAAGTTACCGGCACGCCATACATGATTCCCTCGGGAATGCCGTAACTGCCATCGGAGGGAATGCCCATCGTGACCCAGCGGCCGTTGCTGCCCAGCACCCAGTCGCGAATGTGATCGATGGCCGCGTTGGCCGCGCTCGCCGCCGATGACAGGCCGCGCGCTTCGATGATCGCCGTCCCGCGTTTCGCGACGGTCGGAATAAAGGTGTCGCGATACCAGGACTCGTCATTGACAACCTTGGGCGCCGGCTGCCCGCCAATGGTTGCGAAACGGTAGTCGGGATACATTGTGGGGCTGTGATTTCCCCAGACAATCAGCTTTTCAATGGCATCCACGGGCTTGCCGGTCTTGGCGGCAATTTGGGAGAGCGCGCGGTTATGGTCGAGACGCAACATCGCCGTGAAATTCTCGCGCGGCAGATCCGGAGCGGAACTCATCGCGATATAAGAATTGGTATTGGCCGGATTGCCGACTACCAGTGTCTTGACCGTGCGCTTGGCCACGTCGTTAAGTGCCTTGCCCTGCACCGTGAATATCGCGCCGTTGGCTTCGAGCAAATCCTTGCGTTCCATATCCTTGGTGCGCGGGCGTGCGCCAACCAGCAGCGCGATGTCGGCGTCCTTGAAAGCCACCTTGGGATCGCTGGCGGGGACCATGCCTGCCAGCAGCGGGAAAGCGCAGTCATCCAGCTCCATCATGACGCCTTTGAGGGCGTTCTGGGCCTTGGGATCGGCAATTTCCAGCATCTGCAGGATGACAGGCTGGTCCTTGCCCAGCATCTCGCCGCTTGCAATGCGAAACAGCAGTGAATAGCCGATCTGGCCGGCGGCGCCGGTAACTGCAACTCGAACGGGTGGCTTGGACATTTTCAGGACTCCCTGGAATTTATCGAAAAAGAATCATGCGTTGAAAGGCAAAAACCCATGCCCGGGGGCGGTTGGGTGAGAATCTAAACTAACAATCCTGAGGACTGCCGAGTTTTTCCTACGCTATTTTGTTGCAACGCACACCTTGGCGAAGTTTAGGCACAGCATGTTTCCCCTGTCAACGACAGACGCGCACGGTATTGACCTATCACAAATGTGATGAAGAGTTGGCGTGACCCCGGTCTTTTGCAAGCAGCAGGGCTGGCGAACGGGCACAACGGGGGGGCGACTGCTTGCAGGGGCGGTGCGTGCTTTGTTGACACGGTAGCGGCAAAAGCGGCGCTTCGAAATGAATTGTGCAGCACAAAAAAATCACGACTCTGTATATAATCCAAGGCAAACCAGCGCAGCATTATTAAGCTCTGAATATTCTTCGAAAGTCGCGGATACATGCCTGATCCCGCAGCAAAATCGAACAGATCTCTCTGCTGCAACCAAGCCGCTCAATCTGTCGATTCCCTGCTTGACATCGAACTGTCACCGGATCAGCTGTCTGGCCTTGTTACTGGGCCGGTTCCGGCTGCTGTTTTTTCTCGATGCAAGTCTCGCTTCCCAGGGAGCGTTCGCCCGATTCCTGGTCGTGCTGGCCCACCCGCTCGCAAAACCGCTGCTGGGTTTTTCGTGGGCATTTCTGCACCACTTTTGCGCGGAGACCCGGTTTCTGAACATTCATATCGGCACGATTCCGGGGGCGTACGCTGGCCTCCTTCAAGCAACGGTTCGGGCACAGCGACGGTGATTTGTGGGGTTTGATCGGGGCCGCAGCGCCCCCCGAAAGCTGCGATTGCGGAAGTGGTGAATTTGCTGCGAGACTGCGCTCTACCCAGCGAATAGATTACGTTTAGACAGGAGAAAGCAATGAGCACGAACAAGAAGGCCACACTGACCTACGGCGACGGAAAGACGATGGATTTTCCCGTATTGGGAGGGAGCATTGGTCCGGATGTCATCGACATTCGTACCCTCTATGGGAAGACCGGGATGTTCACTTACGATCCCGGATTTCTATCCACTGCGAGTTGCAGTTCGAAAATCACCTATATCGACGGCGACGAAGGAGTGCTGCTTTATCGCGGCTATCCCATCGAACAATTGGCACAGAAATGCGATTTCCTCGAAGTCTGCTACCTGTTGCTGAACGGTGAACTTCCAAATATCGAGCAAAACAAGGATTTCGTAGACACCATCACGCGACACACGATGGTGCATGACCAGATGAACCGGTTTTTTACCGGATTCCGCCGCGATGCGCACCCGATGGCGGTGCTGGTCGGCACCGTTGGGGCAATGTCGGCCTTCTACCACGACTCGCTGGATATCAACAATCCCGAGCACCGCAGGGTATCGGCGATGCGCCTGATCGCCAAGCTGCCCACCATGGTGGCGATGGCCTACAAATACAACATGGGTCAGCCGTTTGTCTATCCGCGCAATGACCTGTCATACAGCGCGAATTTCATGCGAATGATGTTTGCCGTTCCGGCAGAGGACTACAAGGTCAACGAGGTGCTGGTGCGGGCACTGGACCGGATATTCATCCTGCACGCGGATCACGAACAAAACGCATCGACGTCCACCGTACGCCTGTCCGGATCTTCCGGAGCCAATCCGTTTGCCTGCATTGCTGCCGGAATCGCCTGCTTGTGGGGACCGGCCCACGGCGGTGCCAACGAAGCGGCGCTGAACATGCTCGAGCAGATCGGGGACGTTTCCAAGGTCAGCGAGTTCATCGCCAAGGTGAAGGACAAGAATTCCGGCGTGAAGCTGATGGGATTCGGCCACCGTGTGTACAAAAACTACGACCCGCGCGCAAAACTGATGCGCGAGACCTGTCACGAAGTGCTCAACGAACTGGGGTTGCACAACGACAGGCTGTTCAAGCTGGCGATTGCCCTGGAGAAAATTGCCCTCGAGGACGAATACTTCGTGTCGCGCAAGCTCTACCCCAATGTCGACTTCTACTCCGGCATCGTGCAACGGGCTCTTGGAATACCGACCTCCATGTTCACCTGCATCTTCTCCCTGGCAAGAACGGTGGGGTGGATAGCACAGTGGCAGGAAATGATTGCGGATCCGGAATACAAAATCGGCAGGCCGCGTCAGTTGTATGACGGCGCGCCGCGTCGCGACCTGGTGCCGATGAACAAGAGGTAGGAAATATTTCATACAGGGAAAACAACGTATGAGCGCTATGAAGCAATTCCTCGATACTTCCTATCTGTTCGGCGGTAACGCCCCGTTTATCGAGGAGTTGTACGAGAATTACCTGGAGAATCCGGATTCCGTTCCGGAGCGCTGGCGGGAGTATTTCGACCGGATGCAGTTGCTGCCTTCGGCCAGCGGAACACCGGGTATCCGGGACGTTGCTCACGCCCCGGTGGTCGATGCATTTGCACAGCGCGCCCGCAGCGGTGCGCCCCGGGCCGTTGCCGCAGAACTGGGCTTTGAGCGCAAGCAGGTATCGGTGGTGCAACTCATAGCCGAATATCGGGTACGCGGGGCCCTGGTGGCAGACCTGGATCCGTTGAAACGCCGCGATATACCGCACATCGCTGAGCTTGAGCCAGGATACTATGATCTGACCGACGCCGACATGGATACGGTATTCAATACCGGGGCCCTGATCGGACCGGAACAGGCGCCGTTGCGCGACATCATCAAGGCGATGCGCGACACCTACTGCGGCACACTCGGCGCCGAATACATGCATATCTCCAGTCGCATGGAAAAACGCTGGATCCAGGAGCGACTGGAACCGGTGCGCTCAAAACCGGCGTACCCCCCCGACGTCAAACGCCACATCCTGGAACGGCTTACCGCCGCAGAAGGTCTGGAGAAATTCCTCCACACCCGCTATCCGGGGCAGAAGCGCTTCTCGCTCGAAGGTGGCGAGACCCTGATACCCGTCGTAGACAACCTGCTGCAGCGCGCGGGAGAGGCTGGCGTTCAGGAACTGGTGATCGGCATAGCGCATCGCGGCCGTCTGAATATGCTGGTAAATACCCTGGGCAAGATGCCCAAGGATCTCTTTTCCGAATTCGAAGGGCATCACAGCGATGAAGTGCTGAGCGGCGATGTCAAATACCACCAGGGTTTTTCATCCGACATCAGCACGCCGGGCGGACCGATGCACCTCACGCTGGCATTCAACCCCTCCCACCTTGAAATCGTCAATCCGGTGGTGGAGGGCTCGGTGCGCGCACGCCAGCACCGTCGCAAGGATCGCAGCGGGGACCAGGTGCTGCCGGTTTTGATCCATGGCGATGCCGCTGTGGCCGGTCAGGGCGTGGTCATGGAAACGCTCAACCTGTCGCAAACGCGCGGCTACGGCACCGGCGGAACCGTGCATATCGTGGTCAACAATCAGATCGGATTCACCGTCTCCGACCCGCGCGACACACGCTCCACTTTGTATTGCACGGACGTCATGAAGATGGTCGAAGCGCCGATCTTTCATGTCAATGGCGACGATCCGGAGGCCTGCATACTGGCCATCGAGATAGCCCTCGATTACCGCATGAAGTTCAAGAAAGATGTCGTGGTTGACATCGTGTGTTTTCGCAAGCTCGGCCATAACGAGCAGGACGAACCCATGGTGACCCAGCCGATGATGTACAAGATCATCAATCAGCATCCGGGCACGCGCAAGCTCTATGCGGACAAACTGCTTGCCCAGGGCGTGATCGACCCGGAAGATGCAGACATCATGGTGGCCAGCTACCGCCAGGCACTGGATGGCGGCCACCATACCAACCAGACCATTCTTTCCAATTACAAGCCGCCGTTCGCGGTGGACTGGTCGCCTTACAAGAACACCAGCTGGAACGAAAACGACGACACCAAGATCCCCCTTTCCGAACTGCATGCGCTGGCGGAGAAGCTGACGGCCATCCCGGCAAATTTCAAGCTGCAGTCGCGCGTCGAAAAGATCATCTCGGATCGCCGCCTCATGGGTCAGGGCAAGATGCCGCTGGACTGGGGGATGGCGGAGAGTCTTGCCTATGCCTCGTTGCTGAAGGAAGGCTATTCGGTACGCATTTCAGGGCAGGATTCCGGCCGCGGCACCTTCTTCCACCGGCATGCGGTGCTGCACGACCAGAACCGCGAGAAATGGGATTCCGGGACCTTCATTCCCCTGCAGCACATTTCACCCAACCAGGGGGATTTCGTGGTCATCGACTCGGTCCTGTCCGAGGAGGCGGTGCTTGGTTTCGAGTATGGCTATTCGACATCGGAGCCGAACGAACTGGTGGTCTGGGAGGCGCAATTCGGGGATTTCGCCAACGGCGCGCAGGTCGTCATCGACCAGTTCATCGCCGCCGGTGAAGTCAAATGGGGTCGGATCTGCGGCATGGTCATGATGTTGCCGCACGGTTACGAGGGGCAGGGGCCGGAGCATTCGTCGGCCCGCCTGGAGCGTTATCTGCAGCTTTGCGCCGATTACAACATCCAGGTGTGCGTTCCGGCCACGCCGGTACAGATGTTTTTCCTGCTGCGCCGGCAGATGATACGACCGTTCCGCAAACCGCTGATCATCTTCACGCCGAAAAGCCTGCTGCGCCACAAGGAGTCGGTATCGCCGCTGGAAGAGTTTTCCGCGAGCAAGTTCAAACCCGTCAATGGCGATTGGGACGAGGAAATACCCCCGCAAAAGGTAAAGCGGGTGGTGCTGTGCAGCGGCAAGGTCTTCTTTGACCTCATGGCTGCACGCAAGGAGCGCGGAATCAAGGATGTCGCCATCATCCGCATCGCGCAACTCTATCCGTTTCCGCACAATGAATTCCAGGAGCAGATGGACCTCTACAGCAATGCCCGGGAGGTGGTCTGGTGCCAGGAAGAACCGGGTAACCAGGGGGCCTGGCATACCATCCAGCACTACATCCTCAGCCATATGCGGCCTGAGCAGATCCTCGCCCATGCGATGCGCGCCTCCTCCGCGTCGCCGGCGGTTGGCTATACCTCATTGCACAACGAACAGCAGAAACAACTGGTGGACGCCGCGTATGCGCCCCTGACGGACAATCTGGTCCGCCCGGTGCAAGGTACCGGGCGTGCACCCCGCACGCGTCGTGCTTCTTAACCCCCTGTGGGAGGGTTCACATGCTGATTGAGATAAAAGTCCCGCAACTGTCGGAATCCGTAGCCGAAGCTACCTTGCTTGCCTGGCGAAAAAAGGAGGGCGAATCGGTCAAACGCGATGAAAATCTCATCGACATAGAGACTGACAAAGTCGTCCTGGAACTACCCGCCCCGGTCGATGGCGTCATAAAGCGGATCCTCAAGAAGGACGGCGCGACGGTGAAAGCGGGTGAAATCATCGCCATGCTGGACACCGATGCCAAGCCCAATGCGGCAGCGGCAGGACCTGCGGGGGCAGCTGCACCCGTGAACCCGCCGGGGGCGATGACCGCCGGTGCTGCCGTGATGCCTGCCGCGAAAAAAATCGCCGCCGAAAAAGGCATCGACGCCGGGGCCATCGCAGGCAGCGGCAGAGGCGGGCGCGTAACCAAGGGCGATGTCCTCGCAAGCGGCATTGCGGGCGCGGCAACGGCGGCGCCAGCGATACCTCCCGTGAGCATCGCCGCCCCAGCCAGCACTTCAGCTCTTGCCCAGGTTCCGGCGCCGGTGAACGCCGAGGCGCAACCGGGAGGACGACACGAGCAGCGGGTCCCGATGTCGCGCCTGCGCGCCCGGGTCGCCGAACGCCTGGTGCAATCCCAGTCCACCGCCGCGATTCTCACCACCTTCAACGAAGTCAATATGGCGCCGGTGATCGAATTGCGCAACAAATACAAGGACCGCTTCGAAAAGGAGCATGGCGCAAAACTCGGTTTCATGTCCTTTTTCGTCAAGGCGGCCGTTCACGCGTTGAAGAAATATCCGGTTCTAAACGCCTCGGTTGACGGCAACGACATCGTGTACCACGGCTATTTCGATATCGGCATCGCAGTCGGAAGCCCCCGCGGGCTGGTCGTGCCGATCCTTCGCGACAGCGATCAATTGAGCGTGGCTGAAATTGAAAAGAAAATTGCCGATCTGGGCAAGCGCGCCCAGGACGGAAAGCTCGGCATCGAAGAGCTGACGGGGGGGACCTTTTCAATCACAAACGGAGGCGTGTTTGGCTCGATGCTCTCCACGCCCATCATCAACCCGCCCCAGTCCGCGATCCTTGGCGTGCACGCAACCAAAGACCGGCCGGTGGCGGAAGTCGGCCAGGTTGTGATCCGTCCGATGAACTACCTTGCCCTGTCCTATGATCACCGCATCATCGACGGCCGCGAAGCGGTATTGGCGCTGGTCGCCATGAAAGACGCCCTCGAAGACCCGGCCCGTCTGTTGCTCGACGTCTGAATATGGCCACAACGCAAACCTTCGATGTTTTGGTCATCGGCGCGGGGCCGGCGGGCTATGTTGCGGCGATACGCTGCGCGCAACTGGGCATGAAAACCGCGTGCATCGAAGAGTGGAAAACCGCCGCCGGCAAGGGTGTCCTGGGCGGCACCTGTCTCAATGTCGGGTGCATTCCGTCCAAGGCATTGCTGGAATCCTCCGAGCAGTATGAACATATGCTTCACGGCAGCGGAGCGCACGGCATCTCAATCTCCGGCGCGTCGATGGATGTTGCCAAAATGATCGCGCGCAAGGATGCCATCGTCAGCAAAATGACGGCGGGCATCGAAATGCTGTTTCGAAAAAACAAGATCACCTGGTTGAAGGGACACGGAAAATTCGTCGCGAAAACCGAATCAGGATGGCAACTCGAGGTCCGGGGCGATGCAGCGGCAGAAACGGTACAGGCCACCCATGTCATTGTTGCCACCGGGTCCAAGGCGCGGCATTTGTCCGGGATACGCGTGGATAACGAAACGATTTGCGACAATGTCGGCGCGCTGGCTTTTTCAGAAGTGCCGCAGCGTCTGGGCGTCATCGGTGCCGGCGTCATAGGTCTTGAATTGGGCAGTGTTTGGCGCCGTCTGGGCGCCAAAGTGACCATTCTCGAGGCGCTTCCTGCCTTCCTCGGCGCCGCGGATGAAAGTGTGTCGCGCGAAGCCTGGAAGCTGCTTACCAAGGAGCAGGGTCTGGATATCCACCTGGGCGTGAAAATCGGTGCGATTCGTACCGCCAGCCGTTCGGGAAAATCGACCGTTTCGGTGGAGTACGAAGAGGGGGGCGCTACGCAAAAGCTGGAGTGCGACCGCCTTGTCGTCAGTGTCGGTCGCATACCCAATACCGATGGCCTCGGCGCGGAAAACGTCGGGCTGAAAATCGACGCCCGCGGCTTCATTGAAGTGGATGAATATTGCCGCACCGCACTCCCCGGGGTCTATGCCATCGGCGATGTTGTGCGCGGACCCATGCTCGCGCACAAGGGCGAGGAAGAAGGCGTGATGGCCGCAGAACTGATAGCAGGGCAGAAACCGCGGCTTGATCTGGATACCATTCCCTGGGTCATCTATACCTCGCCGGAAATCGCGTGGGTAGGCAAGACAGAGCAGCAGTTGAAGGCCGCAGGCACCCCTTATCGGGTCGGGCAATTCCCGTTTCTGGCCAATGGACGGGCGATGGGACAAGGCGATACACGAGGATTCGTCAAAATTCTCGCACATGCGGATTCCGATGCAATCCTGGGCGTGCACATTGTCAACAGCCGTGCCTCCGAACTTATCGCGGAAGCCGTGGTGGCCATGGAATTTCACGCCAGCGCCGAGGACATTGCCCGCATCGTGCATGCCCACCCCTCACTTTCCGAGGTAATGCACGAGGCGGCGCTCGCGGTGGACAAGCGCGCTTTGAACATCTGATTTTCCAGATATGCATCGGGCTTCCTGGCGTTTGAACGGCCACCCCGCGTCCAAGCAGACCACCTTCGATGAACTTGCCGTCGAGGAAGGACTTGAGCTTGGCGTCCGGGAATACTACGAAAAGCTGCTCGCCAGGCGCGGCTATCTGCCGGACGCTTCACAACTGCGCGCAGTGGGCCATCTGCAGGAGCTCTATGAAGACTGGCAGGCCTACAAGGCGCGGCGCAATACGCGGTTGCGCCGCCTGGTCGTCCGTCCGGCCCTGCCGCGTGGCATCTACCTGTGGGGCGACGTGGGACGCGGCAAGAGCTTCCTCATGGACAGCTTTTATCTGTGCCTGCCCCTGGAGCGCAAGGTGCGCGTGCATTTTCATCACTTCATGCGCGATGTGCACCGGGAATTGCGCGAACTCAAGGGCGCCGAAGATCCGTTGGATGCCCTGGCTGAGCGGATTGCGCGCCGTTACCGGCTCATTTGCTTCGACGAATTCCACGTCAACGACATTGCCGATGCCATGATACTTTCGCGACTGCTCAAGCGCACCATGGATCGCGGCGTGGTGTATTGCATGACCTCGAACTATGCACCCGAAAATCTCTACAAGGATGGCCTGAAACGCGACAATTTCCTGCCGGCAATCGCCTTTATCAAGGCGCAGATGAATCTGGTCGAAGTCGATGGCGGCATAGACTACCGGCTGCGCGTCATGGAGAAAATGCAGGTATACCATTGTCCGTTGGGCGCTGAAGCAGCGTGGCGGATGCACGAGGCTTTTGGAAAAATCGCCGATGTCGAGGACGAATCCGGCGCTTTTTTCCTGGAAGGCCGGGAGATTGCGTGCCTGAGGCGGGCCGGGGGCACCGCGTGGTTTGATTTCAAGACGCTGTGCGGCTGGGGCCGCTCGCAAAATGATTATCTGGAACTGGCCCGCTGCTTTCACACTATTTTGATATCCGATGTCCCGCGCATGGGACTGGAAATCGCGGATGAGGCTAGGCGCTTTACTCTGCTGGTGGATGTCTTCTACGAAAACAAGGTAAAGCTCATCCTGTCTGCCGCGGCGGCTCCTTACAACCTGCTGAAGCGGGAAGAAGCGTCGGCCGAAGCGCGCATCCGCGCGATGATGTTCGAGTTCGACAGAACCGCCAGCCGATTGACTGAAATGCAGACACGATCCTACCTGGAGCAGCCGCGGCCGGCTCTGGCGGTATCCTGAAACAGCCAACAAGGAAGAAACATGACGTCCATCAAAGCATTCAGAATTCGGGAGTTGGACAAAAAGGTCAGCTCCGCCTTTGAGGAAATCGCCGCCGAGGACATGGACAAGGGCGAAGTACTGATTCGCATCGCCTATTCAAGCGTCAACTACAAGGATGCGCTGGCGGCAACCGGAGCTGGAAAAATCATTCGGCGCTTTCCCTGCATCGGCGGGATCGATCTGGCTGGTTCGGTTGTCGAGTCCTCGGATGCACGATTCAAGACCGGTGATTTGGTCATAGCGACCAGCTACGACATCGGTGTCGCGCATGACGGCGGCTATGCGGAAATGGCACGCCTACCGGCAGATTGGGTCCTGCCGCTGCCGCAGGGGATGACTACGTTCGAAGCCATGGCGTTGGGTACCGCGGGTTATACCGCCGCGCTTGGCATCCAGCGCATGGAATTGAACGGTCTCGCGCCCGCCAATGGCCCGGTCATCGTAACCGGCGCAACCGGCGGCGTCGGCTCGCTGGCCATCGACATGCTGGCCGGGCGTGGTTACCAGGTCACAGCGCTGACAGGGAAACCCACTGAAGAAGCCTATTTGAGAAGCCTGGGTGCCACCGCCATACTGGACCGCAAGTCCATCGATCCGGGAAAGATCCGCGCCTTGGAAAAGCCGCAATGGGCCGGCGCCGTGGACAATCTGGGCGGCGCGTATTTATCGTGGCTCGCCAGCAGCATGCAGATGTCGGGGACCATCGCCAGCATCGGACTGGCGGCGGGCATGGATCTCAAGACCACCGTCGCCCCCTTCATCCTAAGGGGGGTGTGCCTGCTGGGAATAGACTCGGGCTACACGCCAATGCCGCTGCGGCGCGAGGTCTGGCGGCGCCTGGCCACGGACCTTCGTCCCCGGCATCTGCAGGAGATGACCCGCACCATCGCCTTCGCCGATTTGCCCGGCGCGTTTGGAGCCTATCTCGAGGGACAGGTCCGCGGGCGAACGGTGGTAAGAATCGGCGGCTGAAGAAAAGCCTGTCATTCCGAATGTCGTCGGATTAAATCGGCGCGGTGCCTGTAAGCCGGGCGTAAGTCGTGAGGTTCAGAATTTCCCGTCTCTGCTAATGCGCAGCATTGAAGGAGCCCCGCGATGACAACCAGCAACAAGGCGTTTCACCACCGCTCGATGGCCGATCGCGATGGTTTCTGGAGGGAGCAAGGCGCCCTCATTGACTGGCACCGGCCTTTCGATCAGGTGCTGGATTATTCCAGGCCGCCATTCGCCCGGTGGTTTTGCGGCGGGCAAACCAATCTTTGCCATAACGCGATCGACCGTCATCTTGCCCGGCGCGCCGAGCAGGCAGCGCTCGTCTATATCTCCACGGAAACCGGACAAGAATCCAGCTATACCTACCGCGAATTGCATGCGCATGTGAATGTGTTCGCTGCCGCCTTGCGCGAGCTGGGGACTGGCCGCGGCGACCGGGTCATCATCTACATGCCGATGATTCCCGAAGCGGTGTTCGCGATGCTGGCCTGCGCACGACTGGGGGCGATTCACTCCGTGGTGTTCGGCGGCTTCGCCGCCGCCAGTCTGGCCGCGCGCATCGATGATGCACGACCCACGCTGATGATTACTTCAGATGCCGGCCTGCGCGCAGGCAAGGTCATTCCCTACAAGCACCTGGTGGATGAATCGATACGCCTGGCCCAATCGCCGCCGGCGAAGGTCCTGATAGTGAACCGCAAACTGGACCCGGGCATGGCCTGGGTGGCCGATCGTGACGTGGATTACCACCAGTTACGCGAGCGGCATCTTGGCGCCGATGTTCCCGTGGTGTGGCTGGAATCGAACGAACCGTCCTACATTCTTTATACCTCCGGAACCACCGGCCGCCCCAAGGGGGTACAGCGGGATGTCGGCGGTTATGCGGTCGCCCTGGCTGCATCCATGAAGCACGTGTATTGCGGCGGTGCCGGGGAAACCATGTTCACCACCTCCGATATCGGATGGGTGGTGGGGCATTCGTACATTGTCTACGGGCCGCTTATCGCCGGCATGACCACGATTCTCTACGAGGGACTCCCGATCCGCCCGGATGCGGGCATCTGGTGGAAAATCGTTGCCGATCACAAGGTGAGCGTCATGTTTTCCTCGCCAACGGCAATCCGCGTGCTCAAAAAACAAGATCAGGCCTACCTCGGAAAGTACAACCTGTCATCACTGCGACACCTGTTCCTGGCAGGTGAACCGCTTGACCAGACCACGCACCAGTGGATCTCCGACGCGCTCGGGAAACCGGTGATCGACCACTACTGGCAGACCGAAACCGGTTGGCCCATTCTGACCTCGGCCCCCGGGGTCGAGCAGACGCCGCTCAAATTCGGAAGTCCGTCGTTTCCCGCCTACGGCTACGATCTGCACCTGCTGCGCGAGTCAGACGCAACCGACGCCGCCGACAACGAGAAGGGCGTGGTTACGATCGTGCCGCCGCTGCCGCCAGGATGCATGAGCACGGTATGGGGTGATGATGAGCGCTTTGTCCGCACCTATTTTTCCACCTTCAGCAGCAAGCAGGTCTATTCGACATTCGATTGGGGCATCAGGGATGCAGACGGTTACTACTTCATCCTCGGACGCACCGATGATGTCATCAACGTGGCCGGACACCGCCTGGGTACGCGCGAAATCGAGGAAGCCGTGAGCTCTCACCCCGATGTCGCCGAAGTCGCGGTGGTGGGCGCGGCCGACCCGCTCAAGGGGCAGCTGCCGCAAGCCTTCGTGGTTCTGAAAGACGCATCCAAGGCCGCCTCCCCGGAGCAACGCAGCGACATGCGCAAACAGATAATGGATGCCGTCGACCGCGAACTGGGCGCGATCGGGCGACCGGGAAGAGTCTACTTCGTCAATCTGTTGCCGAAAACCCGTTCGGGAAAACTACTGCGAAGATCAATCCAGGCGCTTGCGGAAGGACGCGATCCGGGCGATCTCACCACCATAGAAGACCCCGCTGCGCTCGATCAAATTCGCAAGGCACTGCTCGACTGATCGGCAACCGGGCACGGGATTCACCTTGAATTCCCCGCACAACACCGGAAACTCTCGCGAACGGATCGCCAGGGCGGATGTCGTTTCGCCGGGTTTCCAAATTACCTGGTTGTCAAAATAAACATTAGAACACCGGTTTGTTGGCCGCCACACCTTGCTTTCTGCAGATGAAAGTCAAACATTTCAGAAACGTCGGCGAAATCAGAAATTGGCGATCAACGCCACTCGAAGCGTGCGCGGTTCCACGGGGTGGAAATGCATGTCAGTGGCCGGTGAGGCCTCGCCGCGCAACCGCGATTCGTACAGGTAATCGATGTCGCTCGCCCTGTGGTTGAACAGATTCAGCATATCCACGGCCAGCCGCAACTTGCGGTCGAAACGATAACCGACCCGCGCATTCCACAGCAGCGTGCTGCGCGACTGAACGCTGCCGTCCTCGATCAGCGGACGGGGGCCGAAGTAGCGCATCTGCAAAGCCCCTGACAACGCACCGAAATCAGTCACGGAGGCGCCCATTGAGGCCACACGATTGATAGATCCCGGAATCCTGTTGCCCAGCGGGTCAAAGTCACTGAACTGTGATTTCGATGCGCTCAAATCGGCATCGATGCTCAGCCAATCCCTTGGCCGATAGCGATTGGACCACTCAATGCCATTGCGGCGTGAGGGGCGGGTTGCCTGAGTGGTGCCAGCGTCGCCGGCAAACACCAGTTCCGATCCCAGTTTCAGCTGCCACAGTGCGATTGAACTTTGCAGATCGCGAACCCATTCGGTGCGCGCGCCGATTTCCGAACCTCTGGTGCGCACCAGGGCGGGGGCGCTGACAACGGGTGCCAGGGTGGCCGGATCCACGCGCGCGACAGTGCCGCGGCCGTCGTTGCTGTGGAAACCGCTTCCGGCACTGACAAAGAACTCGGTTTGGAAAAACGGGCCGAAGATCAGGTTCAGTTTCGGCGAGACAATCTGGTCCGAGGTTCGTCCGGAGTTCGCGGCAATGTTGCTGGTGACATTGAACCAATAGCGATCCATCCGTGCGCCCGCCACGCTGCGCATCCAGTCTGTCCACTGCAATGAATGCTCGACAAAACCGCCCATGCTGTTCTGTTCGACAGAGTCCTCGCGCACGGTCGAAATTCGATCGCGCTGCAGGGTGTTGTACAAACCCACCATTCCGATGGCATCGCGTCGCAGGGTAAGCCCGAATTTGAAAATACTCTCCAGACCCCGCAGGCTGCCTATGGAAAGCCAGGTGGGCGCAATGCCGATGACAGTGCGCCGGTCGGCCTGTTCAAACTGGTCCCCGTTCACCGGGTCGTTCATGAAATAGGTGAAATTCGAATACAACCGCATGCGGTAGCGCATGGCAAAGGCGTTCAACTGAAACTCGTGATCCCCGTGGGTGTGGCGGCGTTCGTAAGACAGGCTGAAACGCTCAGTGTTGCCCCCGTCGGACGGGTCAACTGCGCCAAAGCGCGAAAGTTGCCCGGTGGTGACCGCACGCTGCGGAATCTGATCGGTGGAATTCCAGCGCGCCTGGTAGGCCATCAGCGTCACGCTATGGCGGTCGCCGGCATCTCCCAGCGAATAGCGCAGGACCCCGTTCTGCTTGGCAAACCGCGTGGGATTTTCCCAGGGGCCGTTGTTACCTACATACTCGAAGGCGTAGAGAAGGTTGCCGTTGGCGACCTCCGGTGAATTGGCAAGCAGGGTTCGGCGGTAACCGCTGCCACCCAGGGTGATATCGGCGATCCCCTCCTTGAGCTTGTCAAAATAATGGAAATGGGCCGCCCCGGCCGAGGAAAAGTCGCCTTCCTGCGCGTAATACGGACCTTTCTTGTAATCAACCCTCGAAATCAGCTCTGGAATCAGGAAATTCAGATCCGAGTAACCCTGGCCATGGGCGTGCGTAGGCATGTTGACCGGCACGCCGGCGACCGAAGTTGCAAAGTCGGTGCCATGATCGAGATTGAATCCGCGCAGGAAAAACTGGTTGGCCTTGCCTTCGCCGCTGTGCTGTGTAACCACCACACCCGGGACAAATTCAAGAACTTCGCCAGGGCGCAGCAGCGGCCTGGCTTCGATCAGCTTGGGCGTGATGTAGCCCTGACTCGCGGCGTTGGAGGTGCCCACCGCATTTTCGTAATGTCCGATGACCTCGATCGCATCGGTGCGTTCATCATGGGGGCCATCGCCGCGGGCGTTTGCCGCCACGGTCACGGCAATGCACAGGAGGGCGGATGGCAGTAATCGGAACAATGCCATTGAATCGGAAAATGGATTTCGCAAAAGGATGGCAATGGTACTTAGCGCCCGGATGTTCTGTCTTGCGGAACAAAAATCCGGCGCCGCTACCGGGTAATCAGACGGACGTCAAACGCGCGTTCGACGAACCAGATCAACGCAACCAGGCTTATCAATAGCGAACCGCCGGCCATGACGCCCTTTCGGTAAAACGCCGATCCACGCAGCAGGAATGCCAGCGGCAGAAATGCGCCGACGATGCAGAGTTGTCCGATTTCAACGCCGAGGTTGAAACCGACCAGTGCCAGCAGCAGCGCATTCTGCGGCAATCCAAGATCGGCAAGTACGCTGGCAAAACCGAATCCGTGAATCAGGCCGAAACCGAATGCCACCGCCCAGCGGCGTCCGAGCACCAGGGGCAACAGATTATTCAGCGCCGCAAGCACCACGGAGGCGGCAATGGTGGCTTCCACCAGGCGCGAAGGCAGCGATATGACCTGGAGTGCCGCCAGCGACAGCGTAATCGAGTGCGCGAGGGTGAATGCCGTCACGACCCTCAGCACATCCCATAGAACCGGCGCGGCCAGCGGCGCCGCCTGCCATCGGCCGTCTCGATAGGCAAGGACCGAGGGCAGCAGCAGCGACAGGATGAAAAGGATATGGTCGAATCCCACCCAGATATGCCAGACTCCCTCGCGTATGAAGGTAAGGAACTGGTCGAACAGCGAAGCCTCCGACAGGACGAACTGCTGTGCCGGACGCTCAGCCGCAAACACACCGGATTGCGTGCCCTGCGCCGATTCGAGTCTGAGCAGACCCTTGTGTTGCGTGTCAAAATCAAAAAACAGGCTGTAGCGCGCCTCGATCTTGTGGACGTCCCTTCCGCAATCGGCGGAAAATTTCAATACCGTGTAGGTCCCGTCGCTGTGTCCATCGACCAGTTGTTCTCCGGCTGTAAGCGGGCAGGGCCGGCCATCCGCAATCAGGGAGAACCTGGCCAGCGCGTAGGCGGCAATGTCGGCGTGCCGGGATTTCAATTCCCCCCAGGTAATCTGGCCATCGCCGTTGCTGTCCAGGCCGATGGCGTACTCCAGATCGCGCAGCGCAATGTCCCACTGTCCGGAAATGCTCGTTCCGTCCGCTCGCAAGATAAGGTAGCTGTCGCTGGGCTTGTGCGCCAGGACGGGATTGGAGGCGAACAATCCCGAGACGGCCAGCAACCCGGCAAGCACCACGGCAGGCGCGTTCACTGCGCGACCTTTTCCAATGCCTTGCCCAATTCGCGGAAACGGACCTCTTCATAGCCGGTCCGCCGTAACCAATCCAGAGCAGGGCGCGCTGCCAAGGCATTTTTCGCGCCCAACCCGGTCTCGAGCAGGATGCGCGCGTCATAGGGTTCGCGCTGCAGGAGCTCCCAGTTTTCCACCGCAAGTTCGACGGCACGAGCCGGGTTGTTTCGCAATATCAGCTCAAAGCGCGCTTCCTCGGCAAGGTGCAGCTTGTCGCCACGCAGCGCGGCGTCGGAGAATCGGTCGGCAAGGGCCCGGATCAGTGCCGGCGCATTTTGCGTACCCAGCGAGTTCTCGGCGATGGCCAGGCGCAGCAACTGGATGTCCGATCGCGTCCAATCCTTGAGCAGCCTGACAACGTCCGCTGGCCGCTTCAGGTCCAACAGCAGATCGGCGTAGGCGGCCAGCACGTAGCCGCTGGTGACACCGGTTGCGATCGCATCGACGAAATGTCGTTCGGCACGAACCGGGTCTCCGGCTCGCAGCGCAATTTCTCCCAGGCGCGTCAACATCCACTGGCGATTCTCCGGGGTGCGCTTTGGATCACGCCGGAATGCGGAGTCGAGCGCGGCATAAGCTGCCCGGGCATTGCCGGTCAGACTGTCGATCGTGGCGGAGCAGGCGACTATCGAAAGAACGGAGGCCACGGCCTTGCGCTTCTCGCAACCCTCTCTGGCGTGTGCGTAATCCGCCATGGCCATATACAGCGCCCACTTCCAGGCCAAAGCATCGGCATGGGCGGCATCGCGCGCGAGGACGGTATCCAGATCGTCCATGGCAGTCAGAAAATCGTGCCTGTATTGGCGCAGCAGCGCCCGGGTGAACAGGATCTCCGTGGGGATATTCTGCCCGGCAAGCCAGGGGCGGATGACGGCTTCCGCATAACCGATGTAGCGCGGATCTCCCTCGGCGCTGGCAAGATCGAAATAGCGCTGCGCGAGTTCTACGGCGCGATCCGGTTTTCCCGGATCGCGAGCAAGGGCGTCCCGTAGCTCACGCAACTCCTGCGCGGCCGGGTCACTGGGTTTGGTGGGAAGCTTTTCCAGTACCTGGGCATTATCGGCAGGAATAAAAGGCGCCGCAAACAGAGGCGCGGAGCCCAAACAACAGCAAACCGATGCGAGTATGACGGCCGAAAACCGGCATTGGAGCTCAATATTCATTGAAATACTGCCATAAATCATTGATTATAATTGTTTATTGTAAATTGGCACAATGCGTGTCAACGCACCGGCGAGGTAGAGCGTTAGAGACGCGGGACCCAACTAATAATCGCAAACAGGACCGGTTGCTGGTAGGATGGCGACCACCCATTGGGTCACCATGGGTATTTCGTTCTAATCTCAGGAAACAGAGGAGCCGTAAAAATGAAAAAATTGATGACTGTTGTTCTCGCCATGTTGTTCGCTGCTTCAACCAGCGTCGTGTTTGCGCAAGCCAAAGCCGAAGCCAAGGCGGATGCCAAGGCACCAAAGGCCGAAGCCAAAAAAGATGACGCGAAGAAAGATGCCAAGGACGACAAAAAGGGCGCGAAGAAGTAATTTTTCTTCCGGTCTTAAAAAAGCAGGGTTAGTCCCTGCTTTTTTTTCGCCTGCCGAGAGTAGAGACGGGCGGATTTCAGCAGTGAATCAAGCTTATTTGCAATATCGTCCGGCACTGGTAATATGCCTCGCCTTCGGGGATTACCCAGGCTAATTTCTGCATAACAAAATTGGGGAGTCTACAGATGAAAAAGATTTTTGCGGTCATGTTGGTCATGATCTTCGCAGTATCGACCGGCGCATTCGCCGCCAAGCATATGGAAGGCGAAAAGGGCGCCAAAGCTGAAGCGTCAAAAGACGCCAAGGGCGCGAAGGGCGACGCGAAGAAAGACGAAAAAGCCAAGAAGTAAGCACCGTTTCTTGGAAAAAAGCAGGGCCTTGGCCCTGCTTTTTTTTGGGGTGCGCCCGGTTCACGGCATCGACGCCGCTTCCACGTACGGAATCGGGCGCAGGTCACGGCACCTGATGCGGCACCTGCCGTGATATCTTGGCTCGCCTTGTAAGGACCGTTTTTTCAGCATGCGCCCCCCCACGACCGTCCACACCATCCGGCGAGCCTATGCATCGCTGGGACTTGCCGTACTGTTATGGGCAGGCGCATTTCCCGCCACGCGCTTCGCACTGCTCTCGTTCTCCCCGGAGCACCTGATGGTGGTGAGGTTTACGCTCGCCTCCCTGGTATTGCTCATATGGGCGGTTCGACACCGGGTAGCGTTTCCCGCGCCAAGGGATCTGGGATTGGTGCTGCTCATCGGACTGGTATCCGGATTCGCATATCAGATGGCATTCAATCACGGCATGCGCAGCGTTTCATCCGGGCCCGCAGCCGCTATTGTCGACACGGCCCCGTTATTCGCGGCGATCATGGGCGCGCTGCTGTTGCGCGAACGACTCGGCTGGATCGGCTGGATTGGAATGGGTGCAGGGCTGGCGGGGGTCGCGATGATAGCGTTTGGCGAACGCGGCGAATTGGTTCTGGAACCCGGCGCCGCGCTGTTGCTGCTTGCCGCGATCCTGTTTGCATCGAACGCCGTAATGCAAAAACCACTTCTCGCCCGCTACAGTGTGGTCGAAATATCGGTGTGGCTGGTGGTATCTGGAACCCTGCCGATGCTGGTGTTCCTGCCGGGGGCCGTCGAGCAATTGGTGGCGGCTCCAAGGGATGCGATCCTTGCGGTGATTTTCCTCGCCTTGTTTCCAGCAGCGCTCGGCTTCGTGCTCTGGAGCTATGCGCTGACCCATTTGCCGATTGCCCAGGTTTCCAGTTCCTTGTACCTGCTGCCGCCGGTTGCGTTTGTCATCGCGTGGATTTGGCCGGGTGAAGTTCCCGGAATGCTCTCGATTGCGGGCGCTGCGCTTGCGCTGGTGGGCGTGGCGCTGGTGCAGTATCCGGTCCTGATCGCCAGACGAAACCTTGCTGCAATTGACACGCACATCGGCAATCCGCGTCTCGCGCAGGCGGAAAACCAGGCACATTAGGCAGTTTTCTGAAAGCTGATTCGCGGTGCGGCCACCAGCACCTTCTGCGACTCCGATGACGGTGCGGACTTCCGGGCGAACGATGCGGTATGACATTTTCTGCAGAGTAATCGACAACCTCGGCGACGCCGCGGTCTGTTGGCGCCTGGCACGCCAACTGGCCGTTGAAAAGGGATTCTTTGTGCGCTTGTGGCTGGATCAGCCCGGGGTTCTGGCGAGCCTGCGCCCTGATTATGTTCGTGATGTTCCTTGCCAGATACTCGAAGGCGTTGAAATCAGGCACTGGACATCAGATGCCATGTTTGACGACCCCGGTGATATCGTCATCGAAGGCTTCGGATGCGGCTTGCCGGAGCCTCAAGCGCTTTCAATGACACGACGCTCACCGCAGTCGCTGTGGATTGTGCTCGAATACCTGAGTGCCGAACCCTGGGTGGAACGGCATCACCTTCTGCCTTCGCCCCATCCGACGCTCCCGTTGCGGCGATTCTTTTTTTTCCCGGGGTTTTCCCCGCTCACGGGCGGTTTATTGCGCGAAGCGGATCTGGCGGGCAGACGCAGCGCGTTCAGCGGCAGTGCCGGGGCGAGTGCGGCGTTCTGGCGCGATCTTGGATTTCCCCCGCCAGCCAGGGCAGCGCGAACAGTCTCGTTGTTCAGCTACAAAAATGTCCCGGTTGATGCCTTTCTGGATGCCTGTTGCAACGGCGAGCAGGAGGTGGTGCTGGCAATACCGCCAAGCCCTTTGCGCAATCAGGTATGCCGCTATTTCGGAACAGACGCGGGAGTCGATGGCGCCACCCTCCGCCGAGGTCTCCTCGAAGCACGCCTGATCCCATTCCTTGCGCAACCGCGGTACGACGAACTGCTTTGGAACTGCGACTGGAATTTTGTCCGTGGCGAGGATTCCTTTGTGCGCGCCCAATGGGCCTGCGCTCCCTTTGTTTGGCAGATTTATCCACAGGACGGTGAGGCTCACCTGGCAAAACTTGACGCGTTTCTCAGCTACTACCTCGACGCTGTCGACCCGGCCACTGCCGAAGCATGGACAGGTTTGTGGCGCGCCTGGAACGGGTCAGGGCAGTTGCTGGGTGAATACTGGAATCGCTTGCAATCGCAAACCCCGGGCTTGCGGGCACATGCGCAGCGGTGGGAGCGCCACCTTGCTCAAATGCCGGATTTGGCTACAAATTTGGCCATTTTCTGCTCGGAAAGGCTAAAATCATCGGCTTGATTTCGTCACACACGGATTAATTATGAAAATAGCTCAGGAAATTCGCTCCGGCAACGTGATTATGGTCGGCAAGGACCCGCAGGTGGTGCAGAAAGCCGAATTCAGCAAGTCCGGGCGTAACGCCTCGGTCGTGAAAATGAAGCTGAAAAACCTGCTCTCCGGTACCGCAACCGAAACCGTTTACCGCGCCGACGAAAAATTCGAATTGGTCATGCTCGACCGCAAAGACGTCACCTTCTCGTATTTTTCGGACCCCTCCTACGTGTTCATGGATGCGGACTACAACCAGTACGAAGTCGACGCCGAAAGCATGGGCGACGCGCTGAATTACCTCGAAGAAGGCCTCCCGGCGCAGCTGGTCATCTACAACGATCGACCCATCTCCGTGGAGATTCCGCAGTCGCTGGTACGCGAGATCATCTACACCGAGCCGGCGGTGCGCGGGGACACCTCGGGCAAGGTGCTCAAGCCTGCAAAACTCAAGACCGGATTCGAAATTCCGGTACCGTTGTTTTGCGCCACCGGCGACAAGATCGAAATCAATACTGTTACCGGCGAATATCGAAACCGCGTAAAAGGCTGACTTGCGCCGCCTATGTGCGCCACTGCGCTCACGACAGCGCAGTGACCAGCATCGTTAGGCCCGCCTCTGCGTCGGGGCGTTTATCAGCAGGCGAAACTGTTGCGCTTCCATGCGCATGACAAAGCGTTTGGCAAGCCATGATCACGGCATGACCGAAGCGCCGACGATCAATCCTTTCCAGAGTACCGGCCAGGTCAGTGCCCCAAAATAACTGAAGACCAAAGTCTTTCCGGCATACCCCGTCAGCGAGGCCATTGCTCCCCCTCAAGGACGGCCAGGCGCACGATCGGCACATCTGTCCACTACCGGTTTCACGTCATAATCCGCAATGCGGAAAATCCCCTCAATTCGATAATCCATTCACATCAGGAGTCAGCATGTCGGAACTTACCTTGAAGCACGCCAACATCATTCTAAACAAGGCCATCGAAAAAGCGCGCGAGATGAAAATCAATCCGCTCTGCGTCGTGGTTCTTGACGAAAGCGGCCACGTAAAGGCCTCGCAACGGGAAGACGGAGCCAGCATGTTCCGTTTTGATGTGGCGCTGGGAAAATCCTGGGCAGCAGTGGCCATGGGCGCATCCAGCCGCGCGCTTGGCAACCGCGCCAAGGGAAACCCGAATTTCTTCCTCAGTCTTGCCTCGACCGCCGAGGGAAAATTCCTGCCGCAAACCGGTGGTGTCCTGATTCGGAACGCCAGCGGTGCCATCATCGGCGCTGCCGGTGCCAGCGGCGGAACCGGTGACGAGGACGAAGCTGCATGCATTTATGGCATTGAACAGGCCGGGTTGAAGGCCGACGCTGCGGCTTAACCAACCATCCGCACGGGGGGGCAACAGCCCCCAGAAACCGGCCCCGGCGGCTATTTCTGCCAGTCTGTGAGACGGGGGGCACATGAACATGTAGCGTGTTCCCCAAGAAAGCCCGCCCGGCACGGCCTCCGCGTGTGGCTAAATCCAAAACAGCGCGGCAGGTCGATTTTGCTGGTAAATTATGAATTCAAAGCAGTCCCATTTTATGTTGATGCAACCCTGATGTCGGATTCGAAAAACTGGTCCTTTCCTGCCAATCTTCAGCCGGACGCAGAGGATTTGAACGGTGATCTGGACAAGGTCCTGAACGCGGTGATCGCGCTGCGCGCGGAGATCCCGGAGGATGCCTTCACGGCGTCGTTTCTGGGCACGGAGCGCAGCGGCAGCGGTGTCGTGATCCGGGAAGACGGGCTGATCCTCACCATAGGCTATCTGATCACCGAGGCCCAATCCATATGGCTGACGGCCAATGACGGCACGGTCATGCAGGGACATACTCTGGCCTACGACCAGACCAGCGGTTTCGGCCTTGTCCAGCCGCTGGGTCGCCTGAAATTGCCGACGCTGAAATTCGCCTCCGCATCAACTATAGAAGCAGAGGACGATGTATTCGCCATCGCCCACGGGGGGCGTCATCACGCGCTAAAGGCGAAGGTGGTCGCCAAACGGGAATTCGCCGGCAACTGGGAATATGTCCTGGATGAGGCGATATTCACCGCGCCGGCACATCCGCACTGGAGCGGCGCAGCGCTGGTCGATGAATTTGGCCGACTGCTGGGAATCGGATCACTGCTGGTTCAGGAGGCACGCGAGGAAGGAAAATCGCTTCAAGGCAACATGTTCGTTCCGGTCGACCTGCTGAAGCCTATCCTTGACGACCTGATCAGGTTCGGCAAGACCGCAGGGCCACCGCGGCCCTGGCTGGGTTTGTATGTCGCGGAGGCTGACGGACACCTCGTGATCAGCGGCGTTACCGACGGAGGACCCGCTGCTCTCGCGGGAGTGCGGCCTGGCGATGTCATCATTGGAGTGGCCGGCGGACGGCCGGAGGGTATCGCCGACGTATTTCGACGCTACTGGAGCCTGGGTGCGGCGGGCATCGAGGTGCCGCTTACCCTGTTGCGCAAGGGTGCGCGCAACGATATCGTGGTCCGCTCGGCCGAGCGCAATTCGCTGTTGAAAAAACCATCCCTGCATTGATCAGCGCCTCCCTTGCCGACGCGGCTCCGCTTCAGCGTCGCGTGGTGCTCGATACCAATGTGGTTCTGGATCTGCTGCGTTTTTGCGATCCGCGGACAGCCGTGCTCGGCAGGGCCCTGCGCGCTGGACGGGTGTGCGCTTTCACAGATTCCAGATGCACTGCAGAACTCGAACGGGTACTTGCCTATCCAAAGTTATCGCTCGATCTGGCGGCGCAGAGCAGACTGATGCTCGAGTATCGGAATACTGTGAGCGACGCCGGTTCCAATGAAGCGGCAGATTTCGCTCAATTGCCATTATGCGATGATCCCGACGATCAAAAATTCCTCGAACTCGCCTGGCGGACCAACGCTGCATTGCTGACGCGCGACAAGGCTTTGCTGTGCCTGCGCCGCCGGTTCGCAAAACTCGGGGGAGGGCGCATCTGCACGCCTGAAGAACTGATTCCCCATCTCCTGGCGGAATTGCCGATAACCCTCCAATCTGATATCGGAACAACCGGTTCTGGTGCATAATTTCGCCTCTTTGCCGTGGACATGAGGCCGCGGCAAATCGATCCGCACTCAGTCACACCCTACGGAGACCTGTATGGCAAAAATTCCCAAAATTTTGCATGAGCCTATCAGCAAGGCATTTCCGGCCAACGTTTGCCTGGTGGGCACCGTCCTGCCGAACGGATTTGCACAAGTGACCCCGCGCGGTAGCGTACTGGTATTCGACGACGAAAATCTGATGCTGTGGGAGCGCGGCAAGGGCTCAACCAACGAAAACCTGCAGGATGGCTCGAAAGTGACTGTTTATTTTCGCGACTCCAAGCTGCGCGAATCCGGTGTGTTGCCGTCGGGCGGGGTGGCACGCTTTTTCGGAACCGCAAAAATTCACAAATCCGGTCCGATCAGCGACCAGGTCTGGGCCAAATTGATACAACCGGAAAAAGACCGGGACCCGGAAAGAAAAGGGTTTGCGGTACTCATCAAAGTAGAGCGTGCCGAAGATCTTGGCGGCAAGCCGCTCACCGATTGATTGCTTCGACAAAAATACAACAGGAGAGGTTTTACAATGATCATTGACTGTCACGGCCATTACACCACCGCACCCAAGGAACTGGATGCCTATCGCAAGAACCAGCAGGACGGGCTCAAGGATCCCAAGCATGTTCCCGTCAAAGGCAATCTCAATATCAGCGACGACCAGATTCGCGAAAGCCTCGAGGGTGCGCAGCTGAAGATGCAGCGCGAGCGCGGTTCGGACATGACGATTTTTTCGCCGCGCGCGGTGGGCATGGGACACCACATCGGCAATGAAACCACCAGCAAAAACTGGACGGAGCATTGCAATGAGCTGATCCACAGGGTGGTCGGGCTTTATCCGCAGAATTTCGTCGGCGTCTGCCAACTGCCGCAGTCTCCGGGCGTGCCGCCCAAGAACTGCATTCCGGAACTGGAGCGCTGCATCAAGGAGTTCGGCTTCATCGGGCTGAACCTCAATCCCGATCCGGCAGGCGGCATGTGGACTGATCCGCCCTTGTTCGACCGCTGGTGGTATCCGATCTACGAAAAAATGGTGGAACTGCAGGTTCCGGCGATGATCCATGTGAGCGGCTCCTGCAACCCGCATTTCCATGCCACCGGCGCGCACTACATCAACGGCGATACCACTGCCTTCATGCAGTTCCTGACCTCCGATATCTTCAAGGACTTCCCGACGCTGAAGTTCATCATCCCGCATGGCGGCGGCGCAGTGCCTTACCACTGGGGGCGCTACCGCGGATTGGCGCAGGACATGAAAAAACCGCCGCTCGAGGAATTGTTGCTCGGCAACGTCTACTTTGATACCTGCGTCTACCACCAGCCCGGCATCGACCTGCTGACCAAGGTCATTCCGGTGGACAACATTCTGTTTGCCTCGGAAATGGTGGGCGCGGTGCGCGGCGTGGACCCCCGTTCCGGGCACAATTACGACGACACCAAGCGCTATATCGACAAGGTGGATTGGCTGAACGCGGCTGACAAGGAAAAGATCTTCTCCGGAAACGTCAAGAAGGTTTTCCCGCGCTTCAAAGGGTAGGAAGGATCTATTCCGCGATGTGTTTCACGGAGCCGGCAGAAATGCCGGCTTTTTCTTGGCCGCTCGCCGGGTTTCAGGTACCCTCGAGGGAGCGAGTGAACCGTCTTCGTCTTGCGCTTGCGACTCGACGAGTACTAGCGTTTGAATGCGGCGACGCCACCGGTGGTGATGCCGCTTACGCCGCCGGTGTTCAACGTGTAGGCCAACCCAGCACCTTGTCCGGTGGTTCCGGTGAACCCGCCAATGATCGAACCGGCCATTTGGGCAGCGGTACAACTAGTGCCGGCACAACCGACGCTCAGGGTGCCCGTACCGTCAAGTTTGCGCTGGGCTTCGAAACCGATTCCAGCAAGTATCGGCATATTACTTGCCGACGCGGTCCAGGTTCGCTGCCCGACTGTGGCGGTCACTGCCGCATTTACCGTCTGTGCGGTGAAATTGGCGGACAGCGACGCCGCATTGAGCGTTCCCACGGCACCGGTACTGTCAGTCGGGTTGGTATTGCCAACCAGGGTGTAGTTGAACGTTCCGCTGGTCGGCAATACCGTGGGTCCCGACTGTAACGGCGAGAGCAGAAAGTGGTTGATCGAACCCAGGGTGGTGTTGCCGGACCCGACGGGCAAACCGGTCACGCGATCGACAATGGCGACATTGCCGCTCGTATAGCGACCCCAACTAATTCCCGTCGCCGGATCCATGCCGCTGTCGATGAAAGTGGCGGCGCCGGAGGCGATCGCCGGCATGGCCGGGATAGAGCCGCTCGCAGCTGTGGCGCTGGGGTTAATGGAAATCCGCACCGGAGAATTGCTGGTAAAACAGCTGGTTGAACAAACCCCACCCACGATTCCCGTCACGAATGGAGCTTGGACATCAATATCGGTCACGCCGCCATTGCTGTCGAATTTTATCCTGCCAGAATTCAACGCGGCAATATCGGTTCTGGTCAGATTGTCGTTACTGATAGATGCCGCTGATACCGTCGCAGGCGCCCCGGTTGTAGCGTCCAGTCCGCCGAGCGTCCCGAGTGCTAACAGAGCGATCCGGTAGGGCTCAAGCGGGTTCGCGCCGGACGAACTGATGGAAAACGTCGGCGTACCGAAACCGACGACGCCGTTGACATGCTCGTGAAAGCTGGAGTTGAGCGGGTCGCTGCCGCCCAGGGTGTAGGACAGGATGGCACTGTTCAATAGCGGTCCGGTCAACTGCCCGCTGATGTTGCCGAATGCGGCAGTATTGCCGTTTAGACTGACAGACGTGCTGTTGTGCGCATAGATGCCTGATGTACCCCCTGCATTGAAGCCAGAACCACCGTCATTCAGGCGAACGTTGTTCGCGTTGAGCGACCAGACTCGCGGGCTAGTCCCGCCTGCCAGGGTATTGGCGGGCATGGTGACGCTGAGACTGGTATTGACGGACTGCCTGTTGAAATCAACCGTCAATGCCGCGGAATTGAAAGTGCCGGTGGCACCGTTTTGATCGGTTGGAAGCGATGCCCCCGCTACGCTATAGGTTGCCGTGCCGGCCATGACACTGCCGACAAAAATCGGCCAGGCACTGGGCCCGGCAATCCACTGAAACGCGCCGAGCGCGGCTGTGTTGCTCAACGTTGCGGAGTTGATCTTATCGCTGCCGGTAAGGGTGAGCGCCGGGCCGGCGGGACCGGCGGCGTGTGCGGCATCGTAACGGCCGAAGGAAATTCCGTTCCCGAGTGTCGTAACCGTGGAGGCACCGCTGGTCACGCCGCCTATGGTGATCGAATTGC
>CAIOLO010000101.1 GCA_903859155.1 uncultured beta proteobacterium | reverse complement strand
GCTTGCCCAGCTCGAGCGCGGCCAGCGCCATGTAGGGCTTGAAGGTGGAGCCGGGCGGATAGGTGCCGGCAAGCGCGCGGTTGACCATCGGCCGATCGGGTGAAGTGTTGAGCTGGTCCCAGCTCGCGGGATCGATGCCGTCGACAAACAGATTGGGATCGAAGCCGGGTTTGGAGACGAAAGCCAGGATTCCGCCGGTGGACGGCTCGATCGCCACCAATGCCCCGCGGTTGTCTCCGAACGCCTCCTCCGCCACTTCCTGCAGTTTGATGTCGAGCGTCAGCACCAGGTTGTTGCCAGAGGTGGGGGAGGTGCGCGACAGCGTTCTGACGCCGCGGCCGCCGGAGTCCACTTCGACCTGTTCGTAGCCGGTGATGCCGTGCAACTCGCTCTCGTAGCTTTGTTCGAGGCCGGTCTTGCCGATATGGTCGGTGCCTTTGTAATTGGCCGACAGCTCGTCGGTTGCGATACGTTCCAGATCGCGATCGCTGATCCTGCCGATGTACCCCAGGACATGGGAGGCGCTTTCCCCATACGGATACTGGCGAAACAGGCGGGCCTTGATGTCCACGCCGGGGAAGCGATAGCGATTTGCGGCGAATCGGGCGACCTCCTCATCGTTCAAGCGCGTGCGTATGGGCAGCGAATCGGCGCCCTTTTCCTCGAATGCCTGGCGCCTGAACCGGATGCGGTCGCTGGCGCGGATGTCGATGACGGTGGCCAGCGCGTCGATGGTGGCTTCGACGTCGCTGACCTTGCCGGGAGCGATTTCCAGCGTATAGGCGGAGTAGTTGCGCGCCATGACGGTGCCGTTGCGGTCGATGATGTTGCCGCGATTGGGCGTGATCGGCACGACCGAAATGCGGTTGCCTTCGGCCTTGGTGCGGTAGTAATCGTGCTGCACCACCTGCAGGTAGGCAAAGCGCAGCAGCAAAACAAAAAATGCGGCGAACACCAGCGCGCCGGCTACGCCGATGCGGGTTTGAAAATGATAAAGCTCGCGCTCGGTATTGCGTAGCTCGGAGGTTCGCATCCTCAGCCGCACCCGCCGCGATTCCCGCGGAATGGGCGGCAGGCGTGAACCCGCGGGCTTCTACAGGGGGCGGGTTTCATCAATCGACTCAGGCAGGCGCTGAGGAATGAGGAAAATAAAGGTGACGACCGGCCACAACAGCGCGGCCAGCACGCTCCCGGAGAACCATAACAGTCCGGGAAAAGACCCGCCGCTGAGCGTGCGAACCAGCACCATGATCAGCTGGCAGGAAAACAGCAGCGTGAAAACATGCAGTGCCTGCGGCCAGATCGGAAACCAGAGTATGCGGCGCGAGAAAGCGATCGAGGCAAAAGTCAGCACCGAATAGGCCAGCGCATGCTGGCCCAGCAAGGCGCCATTGGCCGCGTCCATGATGATCCCGAGGGCCCAGGCGACGCCGATACCCATCTTGCGTGGTTGATGTATGCACCAGAACACCAGCGCCAGGGCGGTCCAGTCGGGCAGGCCGGTGACATCGCGCCAGGGCAGCAGATTCAGGACCAGCGCCACCAGTATGGTCACGGCGATGAACCCGCCTCTTGCCGGGAGCAATATGCGTTGTGGACGGTCTTCGAACTGATAGGCCATGGTGTGGGGGCTAGCCGTCGCGGCGGGTTCTTGAGTGCCGCGGCTTGGTCGATTTCGTCGGCGCATCGGCGGCGGGTGCGGGTTGCGGCGCCAGATTGACGTCTTGGGACAAGACCAGCACCTGGCGGTGGCGATCCGTTCCGGCTGCCGGTACGCAGGTAATCTTCGCAAATGCGTAAGCGGCATCGCGCTCGATTCGCGATACCCGGGCAACCGGCAGGCCGGGGGGGTAGGTGCCGTCAATGCCCGAGGTCACCAGCGTGTCCCCGTTTTGCACGTCGGCGTTTGCCGCGATGAAGCGCAGATCCAGTGTCGCGCCGTCGCCGGTGCCGAATGCCACCGCACGCAGGCCGTTGCGCGCCACCTGTACCGGGATGGCGTGGTCCTTGTCGGTGATCAGTGTGACTTCTGCAAGCATCGGGTGCACGCGCGTCACCTGGCCAACCACGCCGATGTCGTCGATGACCGCCAGTCCGGGCAGCAATCCGTCGGAGGCGCCTTTATCGACAATCACCTTGCGCGAAAAGGCGTCGCGGCCGGCATACTGGATTTCCGCGAACGTCGAGCTTCTGGGCAGACGCTCGCGCGCATCGGCGAGGCGTCGCAGCTGCGCGTTCTCCGCGGTGAGGGATTCCAGCGTGACCAGATCCTTCGCCGATTGCAGGGCCCGGGCGCGCAGCGCCGCATTTTCCTTTTCGAGCTGAACTTTGGCCGTGAAGTAGTCGATGATGCCCTCCGCCACCTGGGCCGGCGCCAGCGCGGCGCGCTGCAGCGGATAGGCCGCCAGTACCAGCGCCTGGCGCAGCGGTTCGGCATAGCGAAAGCGGGCGTCCAGTACCATCAGCAGAATTGCCAGCAGACCGAAGAATGCCAGTCGTACCAGTGGGGCGGGGCCGCGATTGAAGAACGGGGGCGGCGAGGTGTCCATTACGGACGAAAAAAGAGGGTAGAGGGGCCAGGGGTGCCGATTGGCGCCGGGGATTGCAAAACGGCCTTGCCGGGCTTGCTCATTCTTGCGTTTCCAAAACCGGGGAGCCCTTGTCTGCCCCGCAAGCAACGGGGAATCTTATTCGGAGTTTTTGGTGAATCAGGACCGGTGAAGGTATTCCCCGGGGAGGGTCTGGGCAGAGACGCTTTCGCCCCATTGCCTATCCCCCGATTCCGGGGGAAACGCAGGTCAATATGGATTCGATTTGACACTTATGCAGTGTTTCCCTAATCGTTTGTAAATATGCTCCCCAGCTTATCCATTTTTTCCAGCGCCATGCCCGAGCCGCGTACCACGCAGGTGAGCGGATCATCGGCGACGATCACCGGGAGGCCGGTTTCTTCCATCAGCAGGCGATCGAGATCCCTGAGCAACGCGCCTCCGCCTGTGAGCACCATGCCTTTTTCAGCGATATCGGCACCCAGTTCCGGAGGCGTCTGTTCGAGCGCGGACTTGACTGCGGAGACGATCTGGTTGAGCGGTTCGGTCAAGGCTTCCAGGATTTCATTGGAACTGATTGTGAAGCTGCGCGGAATGCCTTCGGCAAGATTACGGCCCTTGACTTCCATTTCGCGCACTTCCGAGCCCGGAAACGCTGAACCAATTTCCTTCTTGATGGCCTCGGCAGTGGTCTCGCCGATCAGCATGCCGTAATTGCGGCGAATGTAATTGATGATCGCCTCGTCGAATTTGTCGCCACCGACGCGAACCGATCCGGCGTACACCATGCCGCCCAATGAGATCACGCCCACTTCAGTGGTGCCGCCGCCAATATCCACGACCATCGAACCGGTCGCCTCGGACACCGGCAGATCGGCGCCTATGGCCGCAGCCATGGGTTCCTCGATCAGGTAGACCTGCGAGGCACCCGCGCCGATCGCCGATTCGCGAATTGCGCGACGTTCAACCTGGGTGGAGCCGCAGGGCACGCAGATGATGATGCGCGGGCTTGGCGAGAGCAGGCGCGAGACGTGCACCTTCTTGATGAACTGCTTGAGCATCTGCTCGGTGACGGTGAAGTCGGCGATCACGCCATCCTTCATCGGACGGATCGCGGTGATGTTGCCCGGTGTCTTGCCGAGCATCATTTTGGCCTCTTTGCCCACCGCCTGGATGGTTTTCTTGCCGCTGGGCCCGCCCTCCTGGCGGATGGAAACCACCGAGGGTTCGTCAAGAACGATCCCTTTGCCACGCACGTAGATCAGCGTGTTTGCGGTGCCCAGGTCGATCGCAAGGTCGTCGGAAAAATAGCTTCGCAAGAACCCGAACATGCTCCCCAATGCCCCTAAAGGCCTGGCGAAGTGCGCCGGGCCGGTTATAGTAGTGGGTTATAATACCGTAAATAACCCACTGTTTTAAGCGAAATTTATGCCCCTTTCGCCGGATGAGGTCAGGCGTATCGCCTTGCTTGCCCGCATCGAGCTGAGCGAGCCGGAAATCGCCGCCGCGCAGGGTCAGCTGAATGCGATCTTCGGACTGATTGAAAAGCTCCAGGCGGCTGATACCCGCGGAGTCGCACCCATGTCGCATGCCGGTGACGCCAGCGCGCGCCTGCGCGAAGACCAGGTGCTCGAGAGCGACCAGCGCGAGCGTTTCCAGTCCGTCGCCCCCCATGTTGAGCGGGGCCTGTATCTCGTTCCCCGGGTGATAGAGTAACCGGGTGATTTTTCCTGCGGGCGATCGTGCCTGTCGCGCGATCCGGGGTTCCATTTCAAATAACATTTAAATGCACAACGCCACCGTATCCGAATTGAGCGCGGCGCTCACCGCCGGAAAGATCTCCAGCGCCGAGTTGACCAAGCTGTTTCTGGAGCGCATCGGGCAGCTGAACGGCGTTCTCAACGCGTTTGTCACCGTCGATGCCGAAAAGAGCCTGGCGCAGGCGCGTGCGGCCGATGAGCGCATTGCGCGCCATGAGGGCTCACGGCTTACCGGTATCCCGATCGCGCACAAGGACATCTTCTGCGCGCGCGACTGGCTCACCACCTGCGGTTCGAAGATGCTCGCCAATTTTGTGTCGCCTTATGACGCCCATGTCATCGAGCGCTTCAACGCGGCAGGCTGCGTCATCCTGGGCAAGACCAACATGGACGAGTTCGCGATGGGCTCTTCCAATGAGACCTCCTACTTCGGGCCGGTAAAGAATCCCTGGGATCAGACCTGCGTACCCGGGGGGTCTTCCGGCGGGTCGGCGGCGGCGGTCGCCCCCCGGCGTGCGCCCCCGGCGACCGGGACCCATACCGGAGGGTCCATTCGGCAGCCGGCGGCGCTGACCGGCATCACCGGGATCAAGCCCACCTATGGACGCGTTTCGCGCTACGGCATGATCGCGTTCGCCTCGAGCCTGGACCAGGGCGGGGTCATGGCGCGCAGCGCCGAGGACGCTGCGCTGCTGTTGAGCGAAATGGCGGGTGCCGATGCGCGCGATTCCACTTGCGTGGACATGGCAGCAGAGGATTACACCCGCACGCTGCGCCAACCATGGACGCCGGATGGATCCAGCGACCGCCCTTTGCAGGGGCTGCGCATAGGCTTGCCCAGAGAGCATTTCGGCGAGGGTCTTGCGCCCGAGGTCGAGGTTGCGGTGCGCGCGGCGGTGGCGGAGTTTGAAAAGCTGGGGGCGTCGATAGTGGACATCAATCTGCCCAACTCCCCGCTGTCGGTGCCTGCTTACTACGTCATCGCGCCTGCGGAGGCCTCCTCCAATCTATCGCGCTTCGACGGGGTCCGCTATGGCTATCGCGCACCCGACTATGCCGATCTTCTGGACATGTACCGCAAGACACGCGCTCAAGGATTCGGTGCCGAAGTAAAGCGGCGCATCCTGATCGGAACCTACGTGCTCTCGCACGGCTACTACGACGCTTACTATCTGCAGGCGCAGCGTATCCGCCGCCTGATTGCGCAGGACTTTGATGCGGCGTTCAAGTGCTGCGACCTGATCGCGGGACCGACCTCGCCCACCGTAGCATTCAAACTTGGCGCCAAGGCCTCCGATCCGGTGCAGATGTACCTGAATGACATCTATACCATACCGGCGAACCTTGCCGGCCTGCCGGGAATGTCGATACCCTGCGGTTTTGGCAGCGGCGGATTGCCGGTTGGCCTGCATGTCGTGGGCAATTATTACAGCGAGGCGCGCATGCTTTGTGCGGCCAGTCATTTTCAGCAGGCGACCGACTGGCATACGAAGGCGCCAGGGGTTTGACGGGACCCGCAGGTTCAAAACAGGATCTATCTGATGGAGTGGGAAACAGTCATTGGGCTTGAGACGCACGCCCAGCTCTCGACGGTGTCGAAGATTTTTTCGGGCGCCTCCACGGCGTTCGGCGCAGCGCCCAACACCCAGGCATGCGGCGTCGACATCGCGCTGCCCGGCGTGCTTCCGGTTATCAATCGCGGCGCGGTGGAGCGTGCCATCCGCTTCGGCCTTGCGGCAAACGGCAAGCGCGCCGATAACATCTGCCGCCGTTCCGTATTCGCCCGCAAGAACTATTTTTATCCCGACCTTCCCAAGGGCTATCAGATTAGCCAGTACGAACTGCCCATCGTGAGCGGCGGTTCGGTTTCCATAGTCACGCGAAGCGGCGAAAAAATTATCCGGCTGACGCGCGCCCATCTTGAAGAGGACGCCGGCAAATCCCTGCATGAGGATTTCCAGGGGATGTCCGGCATCGACCTTAACCGCGCCGGTACGCCGCTGCTGGAAATCGTGTCCGAGCCCGACATGCGTTCGGCCGAGGAGGCTGTGGCCTATGCAAAGGCTCTGCACGCCCTGGTGCGCTGGATCGGAATCTGCGACGGCAACATGCAGGAGGGTTCGTTCCGTTGCGACGCCAATGTCTCGGTGCGCCGGCCAGGCGGGCCGCTGGGTACGCGCCGCGAAATAAAGAACCTGAATTCCTTCCGCTTTTTGCAGCAGGCAATCGAGTACGAGGTTCAGTGGCAGATCGATGTCATCGAGGGCGGCGGAACAATTGGCCAGGCCACTGTGTTGTTCGACGCGGACAGCGGCAAGACTCGCGAGATGCGCAGCAAGGAAGACGCGCATGACTACCGTTACTTTCCCGATCCCGACCTTTTGCCGCTCGAGGTGAGCGATGTCTGGATAGACGAGGTGCGCGCGGCTATCGGTGAATTGCCGGGCGAGCGTAAAAAACGTTTCCAGGAATCCATGGCGCTGTCGGAATATGACGCAGGCGTGCTGACGAACGACCGGGAAACCGGCGATTATTTCGAAGGAGTCATCGGTGCTTCGCTGGCAAGCGGCGAGGCGCGCGACCGGGCGGATTTCAAACTGTGTGCCAATTGGGTAATCAACGAGGTGCTGGCCAAACGTAATGCAGACAATCTGCCGCCGTGGCAGTTCGCGGTCAGCGATGACACCCTGGGCTACATGCTTGGCCTGCTGCGCAACGGGGATATCAGCGCCCGTACCACCAAAGATCTTTTTGCCGAGTTCTGGGAGGCCTCAAGGGCAAAGAAATTTTCCGTCCAGGGCGGTTCCAAGTCGATGGTTGACGAGTTGATCGCCTCGCGAGGACTGAAGCAGGTGAGCGATACCGCGGAAATCGAGTCGATCATCGACCAGGTTCTTCTGGCGAACCCGAAATCGGTAGAGGAGTTCCGCGCCGGCAGGGAAAAAGCCTTCAATGCCCTGGTCGGTCAGGCGATGAAGGCTACCAAAGGCAAGGGCAATCCGGCCACCATCAACGGGATACTCAGACGCAGGCTCGGCGCGTAGCAGCCAACCGGACTCCGGCCAGCCCGGGCGAGGCGATCTATTTTTTTCCGCCTTTGGCGGTCTTGGTGAGTTCCAGGTAACGACGCTTGTCCTCGTCGTAGCGGGCGTTAATGGTGCCGATTTCCTTTTTCTTCGCATCCAGCAACTGGTGCTGGTTTTTCAGTTCCATCTCGGCATTCTGGATGTCCTGTTGCAGCTTGGCCGGGGCGCCTTTCTTGGCGTAGAACTCCTTTTCGCGCTCGAAATCGCTGCGGCGTTTTTCTGCCTCAATGATGCGTTTCTCGGTCTGCTTGATGGCTTCTTCGGCCTGCTTCAGTGCGCGGGTGCGAGCATCTTCGAGGTCTTTTTCACTCGAATAGGTATTGAGCAGCGCGGCGTTCTTGCGGCGTTCTTCGCGCGCCTGCTGCTCCTGCTCCTCTTTGCGCTTCTTTTCGGCATCCATGGCCGCCTGCTGCTCCGGGGTGAGGACCAGATTCTCACGGATTACACGGCCCTGGGAGGAAAGCTCCTGAGTGCTCTTGCCAAGGCACTCGGGCGGAGGTGTCTGGGTGACGTAGGTCTTGCCCTTGCCGTCGACGCAGCGATAGATCTTCTGTGCCGACTGGGCGCCAACGTCAGTCATGGCCACCAGCGCAAACAGCATTGCGAAAATTCGGCTAAGCATGATGAGTAGTTCCATAGAGTTTCCGGTATTCCCCGATCGCCTGGACATTCTGCCGGAACTCGTCCCGCGATTGTAAAAATGCCAGCAGATCGTCAAGAGTGGCAATGGCGGCGGTCTCGAGTCCGAAATTGCGGCGAACTTCCTCGATCGCCGACAACTCGCCGGTTCCACGTTCCATCCGGTCCAGCGAAACTGCCACCCCCGCCGGAGTTCCACCGGCGGCACGCAGAATTTCCAGTGATTCCCGCACCGCGGTGCCCGCGGTCATGACATCGTCCACGATCAGCACGCGACCGCCAATCGGTGCGCCCACGATACTGCCGCCCTCCCCGTGGTCCTTCGCCTCCTTGCGATTGTAGGCAAACGGCACATCATGGCCTTCGCGTGCCAGCGCAATCGCAACGCTGGATGCAAGGACAATTCCCTTGTAAGCCGGACCGAAAAGCATGTCGTAGGCAATACCGGATTGAATGATGGCCTTCGCATAGAATCCTGCCAGCCGGTCGAGGCGGGCGCCGGTGTTGAATAACCCGGCATTGAAGAAATACGGCGTCTTGCGCCCCGATTTGGTGACGAAGTCGCCGAAACGCAGCACGCCGCAATCAATGCAGAACGCGATGAATTCCTGTCTGAAGTTTGCAGCTGGCATGCTATGAATATGTGTGGTCTGGCCGGAAAGCGCACAGTTTAACGCCCTCACGGCCGCGACACAGATTGCGCAGCAACTTACGGGGTTGGGGCGCCGCGCCCTGTTGCCCGGCGCAGCGCATCGTCGGAAACGTAGGGATTGGTCTGGCGCTCCTGGCCAAAGGTCGACAGCGGCCCGTGGCCGGAAATGAACCTGACGTCGTCTCCCAGCGGCCAGAGCCGCGTGGTGATCGAGCGAATCAGCGTCGCGTGGTCGCCACGCGGGAAATCCGTGCGGCCTATCGAACCGGCGAAGAGGACATCGCCCACCAGTGCCAAGCGGTCGGCTTCGTAAAAGAAAATGACGTGGCCCGGGGTATGTCCCGGGCAATGGCGTACCTGCAGCGTTGCACCGCCAAACTGCACCGTGTCGCCGTCTTCCAGCCAGCGGTCGGGCTCGAAAGCCTCCACCGCACCGAAACCGTAGGCGGCGGCGCTCTCGGGCAACTGCTCGATCCAGAAACGGTCTTCGCGCTGCGGCCCTTCGATGGGTGCGCCGGTGCGCTGGCGCAACTCCGCCGAACCCGAGCAATGGTCAATATGGCCGTGCGTCAGAAAGATTTTCTCGAGCGCCGCGCCCGTTTTCTCCAGGGTATCGAGGATCCGATCGATGTCGCCGCCGGGATCCACGACGGCGGCCTTGCCGGTCGCTTCGTCGACCAGGATGGAGCAGTTCTGCTGAAAAGGCGTAACGGGAACGATCGAGATTTTCACGCGGATTTATCCAAAATTTACACTACCGACAGGCCGGCACCCTCAGAGAACACGCCGATTCTGCGCGCATCGGCGAATCCCTGGCGTGCAAATAACGCCAGCACCTGGGATTCGCTTTCGGGCGAGCAGGCCACCAACAGGCCGCCGCTGGTCTGAGGATCGGTGAGCAGGTGCCGTTGCCATTCCTGCATATCCCCGGCAAGCCGGACTTCGCCTCCATACCCGGCCCAGTTGCGCGTCGAGGCGCCGGTAAACACGCCGGCCCTGACATGATCTGCCGCCAGGGGCATTATCGGTATGTCATTCCACTGCAATCGGGCGTGGAGTTTGGCGCCGCGGCACAACTCCAGCAGATGGCCGGCAAGGCCGAAGCCGGTGACGTCGGTGAGTGCGTGAACGCCAGGCATCTCGGCCAGTTCTATGCCGGGTTTGTTCAGTTGCGTGGTGCAGGCAAGCATCTGGCGATAACCTTCATCGGAAAGCTTTTCCTGCTTCAGCGCGGCGCTCAATATGCCTACGCCAAGCGGTTTTCCGAGGATCAGGCTGTCGCCTGCCTTGGCGCCGCTGTTGCGCTTGATCTTGTCGGGATGGACCAGTCCGAGTACCACCAGGCCGTAGATGGGCTCCACCGTATCTATGGAGTGTCCTCCAGCAATCGGGATCCCGGCTGCAGCACAAACCGACTCGCCGCCGGCGCAGATGCGTTGAATGACCTCCACAGGCAGCTTGTTGATCGGCATACCCAGCAAGGCGAGGGCAAACAGCGGCTGACCGCCCATGGCATAGACGTCGGATATCGCGTTGGTGGCGGCGATGCGCCCAAAGTCAAAGGGATCATCCACGATGGGCATGAAAAAATCGGTGGTGGCCACGATCGCCTGGTGATCGTTCAACCGGTAGACCGCCGCATCCTCGTTGTTTTCGCTGCCCGAGAGCAGGGCAGCGGGCAGCGTGCGCAGCGGCGAGGCTTTCAGTATCTCGGTGAGCACACCGGGGGCGATCTTGCAGCCGCAACCGCCGCCGTGCGCCAGGGAAGTCAGGCGAAAGGGGGTCACCACCTCGTTCATTTTTTTGGCTCCATGGAATGCCGATTATTGTGAAGCAAAACGTGCCGGAGATGGGCGCCTATTGCCGGGCCGGGTCTTTCCCGGCGAGGCTCCCAATCACAATGCCGGCAAGGATAAGTGCGAATCCGGCGGCATGATAGGAATGAAAGGACTCGCCAAGGAAAAGGATCGCGAGGAGCGTGCCGAATACCGGCATGAGATGGATAAACAGGCCGGAACGAGTCGGCCCCACTTCCGCGACCGCACGATTCCAGAACAGGTAGGCGAGAACAGACGGGAAAACACTGAAATAGGCGATGGCGCTCAAGCTTGCGAAGGTCCACTTTGCCTGTGCGCCGCCTGCCAGTTCCGCCAGGAAGAATGGCAGATTGGCAATCGTGCCTACCAGCACGGTAACGGCAAGAAACGCCAACGGCTCCAGCCCCGCCGGGCGGTGCTTGAGCAGCAGGGTGTATGCGGCCCAGACGATCATTGCGGCGAACACCCAGATATCCCCCTCGTTGATACGCAATGCAAACAGCTGCGACGCTTCGCCGTGGAAAATGACCGTTGCAACACCGCACAACGAGACCGCGATCCCGGAAGCCTGGCGCAGGCTGACCCGCTGCGCCATGAACAGCCATCCGATGCCGGCAATCAGGACCGGGATGGATGAATTGAGCAACAACGCATTGGTTGCCGTGGTGGAGCCCAGGCCGATGTAGACCAGCGTATTGAAACTGCCCGCGCCCAAGACGCCCAGCAGGAGCAGCATTTTCCAGTCTCGCGCGATGATCGATCGCTGCCGCCGCAACGACGCGAAGGCAAACGGCAGCACGACGAAAAAAGCGATGGTCCAGCGCCAGAATGCCATGGTGATCGGCGGCAGCTGCCCCTGGATGCCGCGCCCGAGGACAAAGTTGATCGACCAGAAAAAGGCGGTCAGTGTCAGCAGCGGATAGGCGGATCCCCAGGCGGACCTGGTGGGCGTATTCAATGGTTTTGTGCCAAGAGCCTGTTACCGCCTCAACCGTGGGGTCGGCAACGGCGCATCCGCGATCCGCGCCATGAGGCGCCTACCCTTTCGCAGTCGCGCGCGACCACGCAACGTAATCGCGCATCGCCACGAGCAGGGGAAACTCGGGTTCGTAACCAAGAATATTTTTTGCGCGAGTGATCTGGGCGGGTTTCGAGCGCGCGCCGCCGGAAACCAGCGGTTTGTCGAAACGGGTCCTGACGCCGGGGAAAACCTCTTTCAGCGCGACAGTCATCTCCTCGGGGCTGGTCGCTTTGCCCATGGTTATGTTGAAAACACGTGATGCAAGCGTGGCCGACTGCAACGCCAGCACCGTGCCGCGCGCGGCATCCTTGGAATACACCCACTCCATGGCCGCGCTGGGAATCACCGCTTCGTCACCCGCGATGGCGGCCTCCATCATGTCGCGGAACATGACGGTCGGTCCGCCGCCGCCGGGGCCGCCCCATGGACCGGCGACCGGACCGTAGCGCATCGCTGCAAACTCGATGCCGATGGCAGCATAGTTGTGGCCTATGCTCTCCACCGCCTGCTTGGTGGCGGCATAAAAAGTGCTCGGGCGCGGGAACGCCTCCTCGCGGGTCATGTCACCGGCATCCTCGCCACCGCTCATGTGGCCATTGAGCACACTGGAACTGGAAACCACGACGCGTTTGACGCCATGCACACGCGCCGCATCCAGCACATTCACTGTTCCCATGATGTTGAGCTGGATCGCCGCGTAGGGATCGCGCTGCGCGCCAAGGGTCAGCATAGGGTGTGCGGCGGTATGGACGATCGAGGTGATGCCGCCCTTGCAGATTGCCTGGCTCAGCGTCAGCGGGCGCAGTACGTCACCCTCGACCAGGTCGATTCTGGCGAGGTCGACAATTTGCGCCAGCGCTTCGCGCTGCGGCCTTTGATCCATAACCACCGGGCGCTCGCCCTGTTCCACCAGAATTCTCGCGATTTGCGAGCCAACCAGGCCCGCACCAATGATCAATACCGGCATGATTCACCTTCAATAAATTGGACCGATAAAAAACGGGAATGCTTCCGGCAAATTCCGCTGATCGGCGGCCGTTTCGGTCAATGTGCGGGAGCCGCCTGGAAAAATCCGGCTAACTGATGGTTTCCGGGAGGTCGAACTTTCCGGATTCTAGACCGGCCATGAATTTAATGGCTTCGTCGGCATCAACGACGTCGGCGTATTTCGCATGCATATCCACCAGATTCATTGCGTGTGACACTTCCACGCGGTCGAAACAGCCATCGGCCACCACAGCGCATCGCAAGTTTTCCGAAAAAGCGTCCAACACCGTGGCGCGGACGCAACCGCTGGTGGTCCCGCCGCAGACCAGCAGAGAATCCACTTTCAGCAGGTTCAGGTAGGAGAGAAACGGCGTGCCGAAAAATACACTGGGCTTGGTTTTGCGGATGATGATGTCCTGCGGCCGAGGCGCAATTTCATCGACGATGTCATCCAGGCGCGCATCGCGCGGCCCGGGCAGTTTTTCGCCGGCGCTTTTCCAGCGCCAGCTGCCCGCATCCCATCGATCCGCGCGGCGGGTGTTGGTGGAGTAAAACACCGGCAACCCCTTGCCGTGCGCCACATCGATCAGGCGCTTCATCACCGCCACCGCGGCCCATCCTTCTTCGCCACAGGAGCCGCGCCATTGTCTGATCGATTCCAGAATTGGCAGCGGCCGCTTGCCGCAGAACTCGTAATTGGCGTCGACAATCACCAGCGCCGGGCGCGCGCCGAAACCCATGCGCGCGCCGAAACCCAGCGCCTGAAGCACATCTCGGTCGCGCTGGTTGAGAAACCGTTCCCAGTCCCGAGCCACGGGGTTCTCCGCTCAGCCTTTTGCCAGCGGCGGCAGCTTGCCTCCCGATATGAAGGTGCCGATGCGGTTGCCGCGGGTGATCGGCAGCAGCAGGTGCGACGGGTTGTCGGCGTTGTGATGCACCGAAACATGCGAGGCCATCGGGCGCGACACCGAACCCAGGCCGATGTCTTCGGTGATATTGGTCGGCGGATCATTGTCGGCGCTCTTGATGCGCAGACCGATGCTCTCGCCAGGCTTCAGCAGGATGCCGACCGGGCGGATTTCCACGTTGAATTCATAGACCCGGTTGGGCTCGATCGGTTCGCGCTTGTCGTGGGAGTGATACGGTTGCCAGGGCTTGGAGCGCTTTTCGTCGAGTTTGCGCTGCGAGCCGCGCAGCCAGCCGCGGGTGAGAATGCGTTCCTTGCCGGCGGCATCGCGGTGCAGAATGGTGGCGAACCAGAGCACCTCGGAATCGGTGGTGGAACCGTAGAGATTGAGTGCGATCGGCCCGCATACCTCGGTGGACTCAACCATGGCGGGCGTCCAGAACTCCACGCCCTGATGGCTGAAAGCGGAGTCCTCGTAAGTGCTGAAGCCCTCGTTGGGCCAGAACTCGTGCTCCGAGAGCAACCCGTCCTTGTGCAGGTAAAACGGCGTCCAGCGCGTGCCGGGCACCGGCCAGGTGTCGGCCTCCTTCCACTCTCCCGTGCCTTCGATGAACAGTTGTACCGGGGCTTCATCCATGATGCCGTTCTGTATGCCCTTCAGCCAGTAGTCGAACCAGCGCAAGGACTCGTAAGCGTATTGATAGCAGGGCCGGTCCAGGTAGATCGGCGGTCCGATGGTCAGGCGCTTGGGTCCCTTCCATTGTTCAAAGGCGCGCACGTCGCCGGGGAGATGCAATCCGAACATGCCCCAATCCGCGCCGAGATAGGCGGGCACTTCGCAGCCCGCCTCGAAATTGACCGCGCGCTCCTTCCAGTATTCGTTGCACAGCGGATTGAGCAGGATTTCCACCAGCATCGGATTGCCGCCGCTGTCAGGTGCGCGCAGCGCGGTTGCCAGCAACGGGTTGGACATGATCTCCGGGTCGCTCATGGCGGCTTTGACCGCGGCGTTGTACTTTTCGTCCCCCCACTTCTTGCGCAGCGAGTTTTCAATGGTGAAAAAAGGCGCCTGCCTGCGGGCCCAGTACTCGGTAAAGTCAGGCGCCAGAATTCCGCCGCGATACAGCAGGTCACGGTAGCCGTCGGTGATTCCATAGGGAGAAAATATCGCGCCGAGGTGAGGCGGTTTGAGCGCGGCCACACGCTTGGCCACCATGGAGAAGTAGGACACGCCGTTCATCCCGACCTTGCCGGTGCTCCAGGCTTGCGTTCCCAGCCAGCCGACCGCCGTGGCGAGGTCCTTGATGGTTTGCGGATCGGGTTCGATGTTGCCGAAGTTGCCGCCGGAGCCGCGCGCACCGCGTATGGTGGCTATCACCATCACATAGCCGCGCCGCACGTAGAAGTTGAAATCGCCCGATTCGATCCAGCCGCGCGCATAGGTGAAGCCGTTGGGCATCATCGACATGCCCTGCACTTCCTTCGAGTAGGGGCTGGGCGTGAACAACACCGGGAATTTGCCCTCGGCATCGGGGCGGTAAATGTCCGCCTTCATGCTGATGCCGTTGCCGACCGGGATATCGACGTTGCGCTCTATGATGACGCCGTACTCGCGTTTCGAAGTCTGCCAATCCGTTGAAAACATCGTAACCTCCATTGAAAATCCCCTGCTGGACAGTACCGCGCAGGCCAACGCGGGTGCGCGGGGGAATCGAATCGCGCCGTTCGTCAAAAGCCTATCATGTTCTCGAATCCGGCGAGATACCCGCCCGCGCCGCTATTGCGGCGCGTACGACCTGCGGCGTATATTTGCCGCTGCGCGCCGCGGTTTCACGGCGGGCAGCGTTCAATGCCGCGTCAGCGGATTCATACCGTCCCTCAAAGGGACCCATTCAAGGAGTCAGACATGCCGTTCAAGATCCGTCGTATCGTCACCACGCACGATGCCAATGGGAAAGCGATTATAGGGATGGATTCGGTGCAGGAGTCCAGTCCGGGCGTGAAAGACAAGAATGTGCAGAACGCGGGCCTTTGGGCGACGGCACAGATGCCCGTGGACATGTCGAGCGACCGCGACCCCGTTGCGAACAAATTGCAACTGAGCCCCGGACCCGAGGGCAGTATTTTTCGCATGCTGGAACTGCCGGCCGGAACGCCGGCCCTGATGCACCGGACCAATACCGTCGACTATGTCCTGTTGATGGAAGGCGAGTGCGACATGATTCTCGATGACGGCAAGGAAGTTCACATGAATCAGGGCGATGTCATGATTCAGCAGGGGACCTGGCACGGCTGGGCCAACCGCAGCAGCAAGACCTGCCGGATCGCTTTTGTTCTCATCGACGCGAAAAAACCGGCGAAGATTTTTTCCGACCACTGAGCGGCGAACGCGCAGACCCTGGCGTTCCTGCGGTTGGCCGGATTCAATTGCGGACCTGCGTTGCGCGCGCGCGGGGTCTGTCCCAGGACCGCGCTGCCAAAAGCCCGCCGCGCTGCTCCCAACAGCCGGCGCAAGCTCTACGCGAGTGCGTTCTACGCTAGGAGGCACGCGTGGCTGGCGGGCGCGCGCCGCGGCCGCGGCGCCGGTCCAGCCACCAGGCGAGTACCGGCAGAATGGCAAAACCACCCGGTAGCACGATTACCGCGATGTAGGGGCTGAGCTTGGCCATGCGTCTCATGTGCTGGGCAAGCTCGCGCTTGTCCTCGCGCGACCATTTCTGCCGGTTGCGCGGTTTCATCAGGAGCGGCATCAGGCCCTGAACGGAGGCAAACTCGCGCTGCATGTTCACCCGCTCGCGATCCATGACCGCGTAGAAGCTTATGATGGGTTTGGCGTAATTTTTCACGAGGCCACGCCCTTTTCCCTGAGCCAGCCCCTGAGCATGCGCAATGACCGCCATAGAACCACGCCGCGGCCCGCAAGCCGCAGAGCGCGGCGCGGTTGCACCGCCACCAGCACGGCCGCCGTCGCGCCCACCAGCAGCGGGTGCTGCCTCAGCCAGCCAAATACCTGGAGGCCACGCGCAGCCGCATTGGCCGGGCCCTGCAGCGACGAGAACTGCAGTGCGATGGTGCTGCGCTGACGGGCGGCTTCGGCGACCAGTTGTTCGCGCAGCGCGCGGATCTCAGCAATCGTTTTCATTGATGCCGGAAAGCGATGCCTTGTCTTTTGCCAGTTCCGCCAGAGTCGCCGACAACAGCCTGGGTCGGCCGGTCAGGTATTTCCTGAGGGTGACCAGGGACCACAGGGTGGCGCCGAAAAACACGGCGAAAAGAATGCCGATTACCAGTAATCGATTGTCCCAGAAGGCCGCGATCAATAGAACGATGCCCAGCGCGGTCGTGAAGAGCAGGCCCGCCGCACCTATGGCGGCATAGACTGCGATGCGCGTGAAGCAGGCGCCCTGTTCCTCCAGTTCGCTGGCGAGAATCGCCAGGCGCGTGTGCGCAACCGCGATCAGGGTACGGACAAGCCCGCGCAACGAAGCGAGCAGGCCTGCGTCGCGGCTGCTGCCGTCGCTCATGTGGGGGGGGTTGGAGAACTACCTGCGACTGATCAGCAGGCCAAGAACCACCCCGGCCGCAGCAGCAATTCCCACCGCCTGCCAGGGATTGTCGTGCACATAGTCATCCGTGGCGCGAGCCGCGGCTTTGGCTTTGTACACACCGGCCTCGCTCAGGTGGGCCAGCTTTTCCTTTGCGCCATCGATGCTGTCCTGAATCTTCAGACGCGCCGCCGCGGCTTTTTCACCGGCGTGGCTGGCGGTCGCCTTCAACAGGTCTTCGGCATCGGCAATCACAACCTTCAAATCTGTTACGAGCTTGTCGCGGCTGACTTCGTTTTCCATTGGATCCTCACAGAAAAAAATAGCCGGCGATCCCGGCGTTTCGACGTCAATTCAGGTCCTTGTGCGTTCCAGGCAATATTGCACAGCCAAACCGGAAACTACGGGGAACCTTGCGTAGTAAGGGCAAACTGTAAAGCCTTTTCCCAGGCAATTCAACCGCAATTGGCCAATACCGCTGGCATCGCGAACAATGTACGCCATCCACGGTGCCGCACGTTGATTCGGGTCAATGAGTCGCGAGAAGCTTCAACCGGGGGTGCAGTCAGCGAGCATCGTTCGCCGACGTGGTGGCGCCGTCGGCTGCCGCGAGCATGCGACTCACCCAAGGCAGGAAAAAATATGCGGGAAACGCCAGAAAAAAGGTCAGCAGGAAGTACCCGCCGTATCCCATGGCTTCCACACCAAAGCCGCTGACGCCCCCAGACAGGGAGCGTGAGAACGCAAAGATGGAGGAAAGGATGGCGTACTCGGTGGTGGAGCGCTGTTTGTTGACGATGGCCATCAGAAATGCGAGGAATGCCGCGGTTCCCAACCCCCCGGTGAAGGATTCAGTGGCGCTTGCCGCGTACATCGCCCATTGATGGTGCACGGCGATGTCGGCACCCTGAGGCGCCATGGGTACGGTCCAGGCCGCCCACGCGTAACCGAGATTGGAGAATGCCTGCCACAGGCCGAGCATCCATAACGCCCTGAAGATGCCGACGCGGTCGGTGTACCAGCCGCCGAGCAGACCGCCGAGAATTGAAAGCACCAAACCGACATTTACCGATACCAGGCCGATCTGCTGGTTGCTGAATCCCGCGTCGACCCAGAAAGGCTTGATCATGAATCCCATCGAGGAATCGGCCAGTTTGAAGATCAGGATGAATACCAACACCGGCAACATGCCGGGCCTGGCAAGCAGTTCCACCAGGGCGCCGAATATCGGCCCTTGGGTCAGCGACTCGCCGCGCGCCGATTTGCCGCCGCGCGCCTGCGCCGCAATCAGCAGACCGGCGAGCAGAAATGCCGAGACCGGCACGCCGACCTTGAACCACGCCGCCCGTTGTGCATCGGCGAGCCAATGCCATTGCAGGCTCGCGGTGACCGGCCACAGCAATCCGAGCAGGAAAAGTGTGATGGCCAGCGCAACCCCGGGACGGGCAAACAGGAATTTCAGCTCGGCCAGGGCCGATGTCGCGTAGGTGGCGCGCGCCGTTACAGGTTCCCGCGGCGCGCACCAGCAGGCTGCGGCACAGAAAAGGAAAAGCAACGCCGCCGCGCAGTAGGACCAGAACCAGCCGATATGGTCGGTGAGGATGAGAATGAAACCGGCGCTCAGCATGCCGACCCGGTAAAAACCAATGCGCACCCCATTGGCCAGACCCATCTCCTCCTTGTTGAGCAAATCGATGGTGTAGCCGTCGATTGCGATGTCATTGGTCGCCGACAGCAGGGTGAAGGCGCCGATGGTGAGCCAGACCCAGGGCCCGAATCCCGCGGTTTGCGCGAGGACTATCATCAGGACGCCCATGAGACAGTCGACCGCAACCATCCAGTGGCGGTGATGGCGGTAGTAATCCAGGGCCGGGGCCCAGAGAAACTTTATGGTCCAGGCCAGCCCCAGCAGGCTCAACAGGCCGATGCTGCCCAGATCGACGCCCTGCTGGCGGAAATACACGGGGAACAGATCAAAAAAAAGCCCCAGAGGAAACCCCTCTGAAAAATACAGCAGGGCAATCCAGAAAAGCTTGGAACGCAGCAGGCGCGGCGGTTCGTTCAATGGGGTCCCGTGTAGCGATGCGGCGCGTGAAGCTATACTGCGCGCTTTTTGCGAAGCGCGGATTTTAACCTGCCGCCTGGTTCAAGCCGGTGCTTCGCGGATCCGATTTCTGACAGGGCGCCACATGCCGGTATTTGCCTCGACCATTTTTCTTTCCGCGTTTTTGCTGTTTCTGGTCCAACCCATCATCGCCAAACAGATACTGCCGTGGTTCGGCGGATCGCCGGCAGTGTGGAACACCTGCATGGTGTTCTTTCAGATGCTGCTGCTGGCCGGTTACGCGTACTCCGACTGGAGCATCCGCAGGCTCACGCCCAGGGCGCAGGCCATTCTGCATTGCGTGCTTCTGGCCGCCAGCCTCGCGGTGCTGCCTATAGTTGCCGATCCCGCCTGGAAGCCCGGCGGCGACGAAGACCCGGTCTGGCGCATCCTCGCGTTGCTCGGGGCCACCATCGGCCTGCCTTATTTCCTGCTTTCCTCGACCGGGCCCCTGATCCAGGCCTGCTTTGCGCGCCGTTACGGCGGCGAACGCGTTTATCGCCTGTTCGCCCTTTCCAATTTCGGCTCCCTGCTGGCGCTGCTGGCTTTTCCTTTTGCCATCGAAATGCTGATCAATACCCGTGGCCAGGCAGTGTCCTGGAGCGTTGCCTATGCTTTGTTCGCACTGTTGTGCGGGGCAAGCGTGGTGCTGGCAGCCGGTCCGGCACCGTCATTGGCCACCTCCGGCGACGCCGGTGCGGATGAACCGGCCCCGGGCCTGGTTGCGCATGGCGAGTGGTTGGCGCTGGCCGCGCTGGGAACCACCATGCTGCTGGCGGTCACCAATCACATCACGCAGAACATCGCCTCGGTTCCGCTGCTCTGGCTTGCCCCGCTGACCCTTTACCTGTTGTCGTTCATTCTCTGCTTTGAAGGACGCGGGTGGTATCGTCGCTGGCTGTTCGTCGTTCCGTTCCTTGCGTTGTTGCCCGCGATGGCGTGGGGCCTGCAGGCCAACAGCGGTGTCCTGGAGATCAAGAAGGCGGTGCCCCTGTATTGCGCCGGCTTGTTTATCTCGTGCATGTTCTTTCACGGTGAACTGGCGCTCGCGAAGCCCGCGCCGCGTTACCTGACGCGTTTTTACCTGATGGTTTCCCTCGGTGGCGCGCTGGGGGGGTTGTTCGTGGGTGTTGCCGCGCCGCGCATATTCACGGCCTACTACGAGTTGCCGCTTGCATTGGTCGCCGGGGGCCTGCTTGCCGCGGCCCTGCTGTTTCGACCGCGGCCCTTGGCGGGTCTCGCGGACAAGCTTCTGGGGGCGCTCGCGGTGCGCATCCCCGGCAGAGTGAGCGCAGCCGGCCTGGCGGGCTGGGGGATGACGGCGCTGGCAATTTGCGCGACCGCCGCAACCGGTTGGTATTTCTATCAATACCAGCATGAATATCTGGCCGATACCACCGTGCTCATGGAGAGAAATTTTTTCGGCATGCTGCGCGTGCAGGAAAGCGGCGAGGGCAAGGGGCGCGTGCGCAACCTGGTGCATGGCGTCATCATGCACGGCAAGCAATCCTTTGATCCGGAGTTTCAGCGCAAGCCGACAACCTACTACACCGAGGAGTCAGGCGTGGGGCGCCTGTTCGCGGCCTTCGCCGCTGCGCCCCTGCGGGCCGGGGTGATCGGCTTGGGTTCGGGCACCCTGGCGGTCTATGGCCGCAAGGATGATGTGGTGCGCTTTTATGAGATCAACCCACAGGTGATCGCTGTTGCGCGCAAGGAATTCACCTACCTTGCCGATTCCGCGGCGAAGATCGAGACGGTGCTGGGCGATGCGCGCCTGGCGATGGAGCGCGAGCCGGCGCAGCAGTACGACATTCTCGTGGTGGACGCATTTTCCAGCGATGCCATCCCCGTGCACCTGATCACGCTGGAGGCTCTTGACACCTACCTCAAGCACATGAAGCCGCAAGGGGTGATCGCATTCCATGTGACCAATCGCTATCTGGAACTGAAATCGGTGGTCAAATTGCTGGCCGAAGCACGCGGATTGCATGCGGTGAACGTCGCGGATTCCGGTGATGCCTCGCAGTTTGGTTCTTCCACCGACTGGGTGCTGGTGGCGCGTCGCCCCGAGATTTTCAAGACCAAGGCTTTTGCCGGGGAGACCGAAGAGATCGAGGTACCCGCGGGCCAAGCGATCTGGACCGACGATTTCAACAATCTGTATCAGGTCCTCAAGTAGCCCGCACTGTTCTCGAAGCGAAATACCGCCAGCGTGCCGCGCAGGTTTTGCATCAGGCGCACGGGCCGGCCCCGGTGCAGCGCCAGGCGGTCCAGAATGCGTATCGAGTGGCCGGCACAGAAATTCTCGAAGTCCGCCATGGTGAACAAATGCAGGTTGGGTGTGTTGTACCACTGATAGGGCAGTACGTCGGATACCGGCATGCGGCCGGCGAAAAAGATCTGCAGGCGTTGCGACCAATGGCCGAAATTGGGAAAGGTCACGATGCCCTGGCGTCCGACGCGCAATATTTCCCCCACGATCTCTTCGGTGTGGCGGACCGCCTGCAGCGTCTGCGACAGGATCACGTAATCGAAGGAACCGGCGTCGAATCCGGCCAGGCCGCGCTCCAGATCGCTTTGAATCACATTGACGCCGTTTTTCACGCAGGCGAGCACGCTGGCATCGTCGATCTCTACACCGTAGCCGCGCACGCCCTTGGTCTCGCGCAGGTATTTGAGCAAAAGGCCGTCGCCGCAACCCAGATCCAGCGCCGTCGACCCGGGCTTGACCCAGTGGGCGATGGCCTCGAAATCGGGGCGGCCCGCCAGAGTCAGTTTATCGCTGCGGCTCATCGGGGAAGCTCCGCATGAACGGTCTCGAAGAAGCTTCGCACCAACGCGTGATAGCGCGGATCGTCGAGCAGGAAGGCATCATGTCCATGGGGGGCTTCGATTTCGGCATAGGACACGTCGCGCCGGTTGTCGAGCAGCGCCTTGACGATCTCCCTTGATCGCTCTGGCGCAAAGCGCCAATCCGAGGTGAAGGACACGATCAGAAACTTGGCCCGTGCGTCCGCAAAGGCCCGGGTGAGACTGCCGCCGGAGTCCTGCGCGGGATCGAAATAATCCAGGGCGCGGGTGATCAGCAGGTAGGTGTTCGCGTCGAAGTATTCCGAGAACTTGTCGCCCTGATGCCGCAGGTAGGACTCGACCTCGAAATCCACGTCAAAATGAAACCCGGGCTTTCCCTCGCGCAGGGCGCGGCCGAATTTCTCCATCATCGCGTCGTCCGAAAGATAGGTGATGTGGCCGATCATGCGCGCCAGGCGCAGCCCGCGGCGCGGAACCACCCCGTGTTGATAATAATTGCCGCCGTGGAAATCCGGATCCGTGGTGATCGCCTGGCGCGCGACTTCGTTGAACGCAATGTTCTGCGCCGAGAGCGTGGGCGCGGCGGCGACCGCGACCACGTGGTTGACGCGATCCGGGTAGCCGATCGCCCATTGCAGCGCCTGCATCGCACCCAGGCTGCCGCCCATGACCGCCGCAAACCGGGCGATGCCCAGGGTATCGGCCAGGCGTGCCTGCGCGTTCACCCAATCCTCCACCGTGATCACCGGAAACGAAGAGCCATATGGCAATCCCGATCCGGGGTTGATGCTGGAGGGGCCGGTCGAGCCGAAACAGCCGCCCAGATTGTTCACACCGATCACAAAAAAGCGGTTGGTGTCCAGGGGCTTGCCGGGGCCGATCATGTTGTCCCACCAGCCGATGTTTTTCGGGTCATCCTCGTAGTAGCCGGCCACGTGATGCGAGGCGTTAAGCGCATGGCAGACCAGCACCGCGTTGGTTTTGTCGGCGTTCAGGCTGCCATAGGTCTCGTAGCGCAGCGTATAGGAGTCGAGCACGGCACCGCTGCGAAAGCCGAGCGGTTCGCCAAAGTGCTGGTCTCTGGGCCGGACGGCGCCCACCGATTGCTCTAGATGCATGACTTGTTTCAAGCGCTCCCGTGAGGCGACCCCGCCGGGGCCAGCCGGATACCGATATCCGATTCCCCAAAAAAAAACCGCTCAGCTTGCAGATATCGGCGCTGAACGGGTTTCCCTCTCTTTAGCCGAATTTATTAAGCGCCCGCAAGCTGACCATCAAATCGGCGCGAAAGCCGAAGTTACCGCAACAAAGGGGTTCGGTCAAACGACTACGCCTGCGACAAGGGCTGCTCCGTCGGCCTGATGGCAGAGGGTGTCGAGCAGACGCCCGCGCTTGCGGGGATCGTGGGTGCGCATGATGCGCTTGGCCATGGCGGTGGCCGATGCAAGGTTGGTGCCGAGGACTTCGCGTTTGACGGTGAGCAGCTGTGCCGGATGCATGGAGAACTCCCTCAGGCCCAGGCCCAGCAGCAATCGCGTCGCGTCCAGATCGCCGGCCATTTCACCGCAGACCGCAACGGCTTTTCCCGCCTTGTTGGCGGCGGTGATGGTCTGCGCGATGAGCTGCAGCACCGCGGGGTGAAGCGGGTCATACAAATGCGCGACGGCATCGTCGTTGCGGTCGATGGCCAGCGTGTACTGGATCAGGTCGTTGGTGCCGATGGAGAGGAAATCAAGCTTGCGCACGAAGTAACCCAGCGACAGGGCCGCCGCGGGAATTTCAATCATGCCGCCAACCTGTATGGAGCGGTCATAAGGGATGCCGCGCTCATCGAGTTCGGCCTTGGTCTGTGCAATTGCGGCAAGCGTCTGGTCGATTTCGTGCGCGTGCGCGAGCATCGGGATCAGCAGTCGGATCCTGCCGCTGCAGGAGGCGCGCAGCAAAGCGCGCAGCTGGGTCTGAAAAATCTGCGGCTCGGCAAGGCAGTAGCGTATGGCCCGCAATCCGAGCGCCGGATTGGGCGCCTGCGGCGCGCTGCCAGCCAGTACCTTGTCGGCGCCCAGATCCAGGGTCCGGATCGTGACCGGCATGCCCTCCATGGCCTTGACCACCTGTCGATAAGCCTCGAACTGTTCGTCCTCCTCAGGCAGGCTGGCGCGATTGAGAAACAGGAATTCGCTGCGAAACAGGCCGATGCCAGTGGCACCCGCTTCGCGGGCCAGTTCGACATCCTGCGGCAGTTCGATATTGGCCTGAAGGGCCACCACCTGACCGTCCAGCGTGGCCGCACGCCTGGAGCGCAGCGACCTTAATTTGAGCCGTTCCGCCTCGATCAGGTCGCGGCGGCGGCGGAACTGATCGAGGACCTGCTGGTTCGGATTGACGATCAGCACGCCTTCGCGGCCGTCGATGATCAGCAACTCGTTCTCGCAGATCATGGCGCGCGCGTTATGCATGCCGACAATCGCCGGGATCGCCAGGCTGCGCGCGACAATCGCGGTATGCGAGGTCACACCGCCCAGATCGGTGACAAAGCCGGCGAACTCGTGCTGTTTGAAAAGGATCATGTCCGCCGGCGAAAGATCATGCGCGACCACGATCAGGTCGTGTTCCCGGGCCGGGGACGGCAAGGTTTCTGGCGCCTTGCCTGGCATCGCTTTGAGGACCCGTTCGGCCACCTGCTCGATGTCGTTCTTGCGCTCGCGCAGGTAGGGATCCTCGATTTCATCGAACTGTGCGGCGATCGCCTCCATCTGCTGCACCAGCGCCCACTCCGCGTTGCAGCGCCGGCTCTGGATCAGCGTGCGCGGCACCACCGACAAATTGGAGTCGGCGAGGATCATCAGGTGCAGATCCAGGAATGCCCCCATTTCTGCGGGGGCGCTGGCGGGCACGTTCGCGTGCAGGCCGCGCAGTTCGCTGCGCACCTGTTCGATCGCGGCATCAAAACGCTGCAGTTCGCCGGCGATTCCATCCTCGGCGATTTCGTAATGGCCGACCTCGAAGCGCGCGCTCGAGATCAAATGGGCATGACCGATAGCGATGCCGCCGAATACGCCGGCGCCATGCAGCGTAAAGCTCGCCTCGGAAAGTTTGCCTGCCATTTTTGCCGAATCCATGGTGGTCTATTCGCCCTCGCCGAAGCGATCGGCAATGAGCGCCAGCAGCGCATCAAGGGCGGCCTGTGCTTCTTCGCCCTCGGTCTGGACCGTAATGAGGGTTCCCTTGCCCGCCGCGAGCATCATGACACCCATGATGCTCTTCGCGTTCACGCGCCGCCCGTCGCGGCTCAGCCAGATTTCGGCCGGAAATCGCGACGCGGTCTGGGTGAGCTTGGCCGAGGCGCGCGCATGCAGGCCCAGCTTGTTGACGATTTCAGCTTCTGCCTGCGGCATTCGCCTTGTCTCCGCAAAGTTGGAATACACCTTCGCATCCACCGCTCAGGGCTTTTTCGACGACGCGCGCAAGGGTTTGATCCCGATAGGTGAGCGCGCGCACCAGCATCGGCAGACTCGCCCCGCAGATGACCTCCACCTGCCCGGGCACACCCAGCTGGGTGGCGATGTTGCTCGGCGTGCCGCCGCAGATGTCGGATAAAACCAGTACACCTTGATCGCCCTGCAGATCGCGCAACATAGCACGCGCTTTGGTCAGCAGGGCTTCGGGCTTATCGGCGACGCTGACAGGCAGCGCGCGCACCTGTTCCAGCGGCTTGCCAAGTACGTGGGCCGCGCCGCCGATCAGGGCGTCGCCCAGACTGCCATGGGTAATGATCAAGATGCCTATCATTGCAAATTTGCCGGATTCAGGGCCTGACCGAAGTATTCATGCGCGCTTGCTTGCACCGTGGGTTTGTCAGAGGCGGGCCTGCCTTCAGGGCAGAGCAAATACCACCGAGACCTGTATTGTAAATGCTGTGCTCCTGAGATTTGCCGGGATTTCGGTTTCCGGCACCGCTTTGGCGAGCATCGCCACGGCGTGCTCGTCGAGCACAGCATATCCCGCGCTGCGCAACAGCGTCTGCCGCTCGAGTTTTCCGTCCGCGCCGATGGCAAGCGCCACGACCGCGGTGCCCGCGAGTTTTTCGCGCAAAGCTTCTTCGGGATAGCCGCGCAGCCGCGACCCGGTCTGGATCAAGCGCATGCCGTAGAGTTCCAGCGCACTCGAATCGGGTTCGGCGCCCGCCACCGTGGCTGTCTGCAGGAGGCAGGCAACAAGCAAAGCGGCAATCCCCGAGACACTAATCCGCTTGCTTCGCATTGGCAGCCGCTTTTTCCGGATACAAACCCTCGTGATTCACGGGGTTTGTCAATAATTGACTGGCGCCTAAATGCTTGCCGCGCACGCCGCCTGCAATTCGTCCATGAACATGCCGGCCACGTTAAAGCCGGTCTGGTCGGTGATTTCCTGAAAACAGGTGGGGCTGGTGACGTTGATCTCGGTGAGAAATTCGCCGATGACGTCCAATCCCACCAGCAGCAAGCCGCGGCGCGCAAGCTCCGGCCCGAGCGTGGTGGCGATTTCCAGGTCGCGGGCGCTGAGCGGCCTTGCCACGCCGGTACCGCCGGCGGCGAGATTGCCGCGCGATTCGCCCGGCTTGGGGATGCGCGCAAGGCTGTACGGCACGGGCTTGCCCCCGATCACCAGCACGCGTTTGTCGCCATCGCGAATCTGCTCGATGTAGCGCTGCGCCATCACCGAGCGGCGCCCGTCGTCGTTCAGGGTCTCGACGATGACATTGCGGTTCGGATCGGTGCTGGTGACGCGGAAGATGGACTGTCCGCCCATGCCGTCCAGCGGTTTGAGAATCACGTCCGTATGTTCGTCGATGAAGCCGTGCAACTGGTTGGCCGAGCGCGATACCAGTGTCGGGGCGAGAAATTGCGGGTACTGGGCGATGGCGAGCTTCTCGCTGTGGTCGCGCAGCGCGCGCGGATCGTTGAATATCCTGGCGCCCTCGCGCTGCGCCTGTTCCAGCAGCCAGGTGCTGGTGACATATTCGACGTCAAACGGCGGATCCTTGCGCATGATCACGCAGTCAAGCTCGGACAAGCGGGTTTCGCTGGCCGGATCAAGCGCATACCACCGCTGCTGGCCCTTGCGCAGGGTGATCTGGCTCATCGCCGCGTAAACATGGTTGCGCTTCCAGACCAGATCGTCCTGCTGCATCACATACAGTTCGTGGCCTCGGCGCGCGGCCTCGGCCATCATCGCGTAGGTCGAGTCCTTGTGGATCTTCAGTGAATCCAGCGGGTCAGTGATGAATCCGATTCTCATGGGCTATCCGAGGCTCCCGTCTGCCGGCAAATCGGCGCCGCCACCGCGGCTGTCAAGCCGCCATCTCCGTGCGCTCCAGTTCCACGGAGGCCGCCAGCAGCGCCAGCCGGGACACCACACCATAGGTGTAGAAGCGATTGGGTCCGTCGCCGGGTTTGGCGGTATGGTCGGGGGTGGTACAGCAGTCGTCGAAGGCGAGCGGCGAGAACTGCATCCCGGGTGCGTTGAGCACGCCGTCCACCCCTTTCTCGGTATGCACCCTGTAGAAGCCGCCGACGACGTAACGGTCGATCATGTACACCACCGGTTCGGCCGACGCATCGTTGACGCGCTCGTAAGTGTGCACGCCCTCCTGCATGATGACCTCGGAGACCTCCATGCCCTCTTTGACCACCGACATCTTGTTGCGCTGTTTGCGGTTCAAGCCGCGCAACTCGGAGGCATCGCGCGCGGTCATGATGCCCATGCCGTAGGTGCCGGCGTCGGCCTTGACCACGACGTAAGGGGTCTCCTTGATGCCGTACTCCAGGTATTTCGCCCGGATCTGGATCAGCAGCGCATCGACGTTCGAGGTCAGGCACTCCTCCCCGGTGCGCTCGTGAAAATTGACTTCGCCGCAAACCGCAAAATACGGATTCACCAGCCAGGGGTCGATCGACAACAGCGAGGCGAATTCCTTGGCGACCTCTTCATAGGCGGCGAAATGATTGGATTTGCGGCGCACCGCCCAGCCGGCGTGAATCGGCGGCAGTACAAACTGCTCGTCCAGGCCTTTCAATATATCGGGCAAGCCCGAAGACAGGTCGTTGTTGAGCAAAATGGTGCAGGGGTCGAAATTGGTCAGTCCCAGCCGGTTGCCGCTGCGCAGGAGCGGCTCCACCAGCAGCGCCGCACCGCCCTCGACCTCGATGCGCGTCGGTTCGGTGATCGCAGGATTGAGGCTGCCGATGCGCACGTTCAGCCCGGCCTGGCGCAGGATGGTGGCCAGGCGTCCGACGTTTTGCAGGTAGAACTGGTTGCGCGTGTGATTTTCGGGGATCAGCAGCAGGTCTTTGGCATTGGGGCAGATTTTTTCGATTGCTCCCATCACCGCCTGCACGCAAAGCGGCATGAACGCGGGGTTCAGGTTGTTGAATCCGCCCGGGAACAGGTTGGTGTCGACAGGCGCCAGCTTGAAGCCGCTGTTGCGCAGATCCACCGAGCAGTAAAACGGCGGTGTGTGCTCCTGCCATTTGCCGCGAAACCAGTGCTCAATTTCGGTGCTGGACTCCAGCACGCGCTTCTCAAGTTCCTGCAGCGGGCCGGTCAGGGCGGTAGTCAGATGCGGAATCATCGGCTGGATCCTTCCGGTGTGTCAGGGGCCGAATAAGGCGCGGACAAAGTATGGTGTTAACAAAGTACAACGTGAACCAGGTATTGCTTGAACCGGGCGGCCGCGCGCAAAGGAGCGAGGATTATTTCTTGGCAGCTGCGGGTTTGGGTGCCGCAGGTTCTTTGAATTTGCCGCCGGATTTGTTCGCCATATAGACCACCGCCCGCTCGAACTCATAGTCGGACAGATCGGGGTTGCCGCCCTTGGCAGGCATGCCGCGAATACCCTTCATGGCATCTCCCACCAGCTTCTTCTGGTCTTCGGCAACCAGTTTGGCCCACGCGGCAGCATCGCCAAATTTTGGCGCGCCTGCCACGCCGGTGCCATGGCAGGCCGTGCAAACTGCCTGGTAAACCTGTTCGCCGGTTTTTGCCACGCCGCTGGCGCCGCCGCCCGCGGAAACACTCACCTGGGCCACCGGTCTGATGCGCTCGGCAACCGCTTCCGAGGTATTGCCGGTGGAATCAGTATTGATGCCGCCGATGACCAGTTGCACCAGCAGGACGATGCCGATGACCGGGACGACAAAGGCCATCACCACCAGCGTAATCAATTGCTGCGGGGTCTTGATCGGCGATTCGTGTTCGCTTGATTCGGTCGCGCTCATGGAAGTGCCCGGGCAGTTATAACGACGGGCAGGAATTATAGCTGCATTCCGGGGCCCGGATAATCGGGCGGGGCGCCCCGCGGCGCCCGCCAATCACCGGCTGACTCTGGCCGATCCGACGCTCACGGCGGGGATCCGGGGCCGCGCGTTCCGCGCCAGGAACGGTGGCGTTCCGCAGGTGCTGCCGCCCGACGAGGGTATGAAAAATAAAGTGTGAAAGTTATATAATTTGACAACACGATTGGCTGGAAACATACGTCGATTCTGCAATTATTTAAATTAAAGTTAATGTTTTACAGTTTCGACTTCAGCCCATGACGCGCCGCACCGCGGCGGCGATCTTGTCGGCCGTGGGCGTGACGAAATCCTCCAGCGGCCGCGAAAACGGCGTCGGCACATCCGGGCGCGCCACGCGCAGGATCGGCGCCTTGAGGTGATGGAACGCCTCCTCGGCCACGATGGCGGCGATCTCCGCGGTCACACCGCAACTCAGGTGTGATTCGTCGGCCACCACCAGTCTTCCGGTTTTTGCCACCGATTTGATCAGCGCTTTCTTGTCAAACGGCACCAGCGTGCGCGGATCCAGCACCTCGACGTCAATGCCTTCGGCGGCCAGTATTTCCGCCGCGGCCAGTGAAACCTGCACCATGTAGGAGGTCGCGACCAGGGTGACGTCTTTCCCGCGGCGCTTGATGTCGGCCTTGCCGAAGGGAATCTCGTAGTCCGCCTCCGGCACCTCGCCCTCCATGCCTATCAGCAGGTCGTGCGTGAACATCACCGTCGGGTTGTCGGATAGGCACGCGGTCGCAACCAGGCCCTTGGCATCGCGCGCGCAGGAGGGCAGCACGATCTGCAGTCCGGGCACGTTCCAGTACATCGACTGCGGGCTCATGCTGTGCTGGGTGCCCCCGCCGATGCGCAGCCCGTGCAGCATGTGGAACACCACCGGCACTTTGATCTTCCCCCCCGAGGCGTAATGAGCGGTTGCCGCTTCGTTGGCGATGGAGGTCATAGACAGAAACGAAAAGCTCGCCGCGCCCAGATGGCAGAAAACATGTTCGCCGCTCATGGCCGCGCCGGCGGCCAGTGCGGAAAACGCAGCCTCCGAGGTGGGCGGAAAATTGACCCGTTCAGGGTAGTTCCGCCAGATTGTTTCCAGGTGCACGCGCTGCGGCCCCAGTCCCATCACTTCGTTTCCCAGCAGCGAGAAATTGGGCAGTTTGCGCATGCAATAGTCGAGACCCTCGACGAAGGCTTGTGAGTAGGTGATTTTTCTCATGGGTTTCATCTTTCACGCGTAGACGCTGTCGAGCGCGGTTTTGCCGCGCGGCATCGGGCTTGCGATGGCGAATTGCCGTGCTGCGGCATTGCGCGCAATGACCTTTCTGTCCAGTTGCAGCACGGCAGCGCGTGAAATGAGTTTTTTTCGCAGCAGCTTGCGGATATGAAGAAGTATCGGATCCTGATGGACATGCCAGTCGCGGTATTTCTTTGGCATGCGCTCAGATTCCCAGGCCAGCGCCACATCGGTGATGCCGGTGGAGAGTTCCGGCCACATGGGTTTGCTGCCTTCCCAGCGTTCGGTAATGCACTCGATGAAAACCGGGCCCCTGCCCGCGCGGCAACTCGCCACGCCTCTGGATACCGCCCGATGCACCGCATCGACATCGCGGCCATCGATCTGGCTGCTTGCAATCGCCAGGGATTCGGCAATGCCGGCCAGACGGGGCGCCGCAATCAGCGAGGAAGGAAACCCGCCCTTGGCAGAACCGGTCGCCCCCGCACCATTGTTCTCGCAAAGAAACACCGCAGGCAGCTTCCACAAGGCGGCAATGTTCATGGACTCGAAGGAAATCCCCTCCTCCAGTGAGCCGTCGCCAAAAAAAGCCACAGACACGCCGCCCCTGCCGCGCCGCTGCTGCGCGAAAGCGCCCCCCAGCGCCAGGCCAATGCAACCGCCGACTACTGAAGATGTCGCCAGAAATCCCAGCTCCGGAGCGCTCATGTGCAAAGTGCCGCCACGCCCGCCGTTGAGGCCCGTGGCGCGCCCGAGAATTTCGGCGAAGGCCGCGCCGGGGTCGGCGCCGCGCGCCAGCACGTGTCCGTGATTTCGGTGGGTGGTGACCAGCTTGTCGTCGCTGCGCAGCGATTCCACCACGGTCGCCGCAGTGGCTTCCTGGCCGATGTACAAATGGTAGTGCGACTTGAACAGTTTCTGGCCGGACATCTCCACCAGCGCTTCCTCGAAGCGGCGGATTACCAGCATGCGCTCGAGTACGCGCACGCATGCCGCCTTGTTCAGGGATTGTTTGGCCATCATCTCATCTCCTTGTCCAGTTTCGTCCGGTTGCTGCTGTTTCATGCACCCCGAACGGCGCGCATGACGGCAGCGGCGTCCGCAGGGTCGGCATCACCAGGCCGGTACGGTTCGCAGGCCAGGGCAAGGCCCGTCGGCTCGGCGCCGGCGATGAGCATGGCGGTGCGTTCGGGCGTGGCTGGGAATTCCGGATTTGTCATGTTGCCCAAGGCTGCCGCTGCTGCTGGGAATCGGGGTCAGAAACGTGCCGATTATGCCCTTTCGGCCGCGAATTCATCCGCGCTCCCGCGCGGCGCACACGCGGCCTGCGATCTCTGTGCGGATGGACTCTGTCCTCGAAAAAACGTAGACTTCGCGGCCACGCGCCCGTAGCTCAGCTGGATAGAGTACTGCCCTCCGAAGGCAGGGGTCGGACGTTCGAATCGTCTCGGGCGCGCCAGATTTTCAATGATTTATGGCTTTCCCTTCGTCTGCTTTAGCGCACTGTGTATGAAATCGGGACACAGATAGCTTCTCCACCGCGTCACGGAGACTCCTTGGCGCGGTCGCGGATTTCATCCAGGACTATGGCTCGCATCGACATTGCTCTTCCAGGTCAGTTCGCATTTTCCACCGGGATTGCGTTGCATCAGGAGCACATCAACTACCGGGGGCATCTTGACAATGCGATGTTGCTCGCGGTGGTTTCCGAAGCGCGTCGGCGATTCTTCGAGTCGATAGGCCAGAGCAACCTGGACAGCGAGGGCATTGGCATCGTAATCGCCGATGCGGCTGTCCAGTACCGGAGCGAAGCCCATATCGGCCAGACCATGCTGGTGGAAATGACTGCTGGGGATTTCACCAGCAAAGGCTGTGACCTGCCATGGCGGATGACGGAAAAGAGCTCCGGTAGAGAGGTGGCGCGAGGCAAGACCGGCATCGTCTTTTTCGACTACGCGACGCGCAAAGCGGTTCTCGTCCCGGAGAACTTTCGACAACGGTTCGTGATCTGCTCTTGACTTCGATCGGTTTCTGCAACCGTCACGGCAATTATTCGGAATGTCCTACTCGATCACGGATCTTGCGAAATCGCCCCGAGGCGGCTGTGGCAGTTCATAAGCTACGCAAAGACATTGTTTTAGTCCCGATCGATGTCGCCCCCAGGACGCATGCCAGGAAGCGTTCCAATGCGTTGATCGGACTTTGCCGTGTCAGATTCGACCAAAAAGGTGGCAGCAGCAAAATTTGCCGGATGCCCAAGGTTAAAACACCGATCCGAGCGAGAGAACAATTCCGGCCTCCTCAAACGTTGGGAAAGCGGGATAATTCGGCGCAGACGCCGGAAATCATGCAACGTGACACTCCGCCCCGGACGCAACGGGGACTACCCTGCCGATGGTGAGAGCGACGTGCCGCTGGCCGGCAACTCTCCTGAGACGCCGCTGGAAGGACTAATTTGGCCTTACGCGCTTTTATGTCGGGTTTTTCCTTACCGGCTAAACTTATCTTTGCGTTTTTTCTGGTCACCATCCCGTCGCTCGCGACCGTGGCGACCATCGGTCTTTACGCGCTGTGGGATCTGACCAAGGTCAACAGCGACCTCCAGGAGATCAGCCGCTCGCTGGAGGCGGTGCAGGGCCTGGGAACGGCGATCGAGGAGACGGAGACCGTGCTCAGCGCCTATCTCAACCTCGGCGGCGCGGGGCAGAACCTGAGCTACCAGGCGGCAATCCAGGATGTTGATGATCGATTGAATGCCTGCGGCAATTCCACATGCCATGGCAGTTCCATGCAACACAGCGCGATGGCCGAGAGCCTGGCTCCCTATATCCGGGGAATAAAGGATCAAGCTGCGATCGTGTTTGCCGCCCCCGGTCCGCCGACCGACCGGGGAAAGGCGGGGGTCCTCCACCAGATCAACGTGCATAGCCACGAGGCGAGTCTGCGCCTTGCGCGCATGACAAAGGCGCTGCTGCTGCAGGTGAATTTTCACCAGCAAAGGTCCCAGGAGGTGGGCCGGGACGCCACCGGCCTGATTCTGCTCACGGCGATGCTGGTTCTCGCCCTGGCAGCCGCCATCGCATGGTTGCTGGCGCAGCGGTTGCTGAATCACGTCGGCGCGCTGCTGACCGGGACGCGCATGATCATGCAGGGCGATCTGGGATATCGCGTGGCGGTGGCGCAAAGGGACGAAATCGGCCAACTGGCCGAATCCTTTAACGCGATGGCGCAGGAGATCCAGGATCACAGGGAAAACATGGAGCGCATCATGGAGGCGAGGACTGTCGCCCTCAAGCACGCCCAGGTGTCCGTGATCCAGTCGGAGAAGCTTGCGTCGATCGGCCTGCTGGCCGCGGGTGTCGGCCACGAATTGAACAATCCTCTCACCAGCATTCTGATGAATGTCAATCTGCTCATTGAAGACGTCGGCGACCAGGCCGCGCTGCGGGCGGAACTGCAGCGCATCAGCGACGATGCGGTTCGCTGCAAGCTTATAATCGACGATCTGCGCGATTTTTCCCGGCGCCATGATCTGGACGTTGAACTTGCCGATCTGAACGCGCTGGTTCGCGCAGCGCTCGGCGCGCTCGAGCGAAGCGTCAGCCTGCAGGGGGTCACGATGGTTCAGGAACTGTCAGGCGCGATGCCCCCGGTTCCCTGCGACGCGGTGCGGATGGAGCAGGTGTTCGGAAATGTTCTGGTGAACGCAGTACAGGCCATGCCGCAAGGGGGTAAGTTGAAGGTTGTCACCACGCTTCGGGAGGGTTATGCCGAGATGTCGGTGCAGGATTCCGGCCCGGGCATACCCGAGGCGATACGCGACCGCATATTCGATCCGTTCTTCACCACCAAGGCGCGCGGAACGGGCCTCGGACTTTCGATTGTCTACAGGATCATGGAAGCCCATGGCGGGCGCGTGGCGGTGGAGAACATGGCGGACGACGCATCCGGAGGCGCAGATTCCGAGGTCTCCGGTACGCGGATCGTCCTCCAGTTGCCGCTGACCGTCGCGCCCGCCGGGAGCGATGTGGTGCGCCACCGGCGAGATGGGTGAAATGGAAGAAGCAGAGCAGGTTCCTGGAAAGAAAATACTCGTCGTCGATGACGAAGAACACATCTGCGACGCGGTAAAACGTGCGCTGGAGCGGACCGGCTATCGCGTCGAAACCACGCAGAGCGCGCGTCAGGCACTGGAGGCGGTCCATACGACGGCCCCTGACATGGTGATCTGCGATATCAAGATGCCTGAAATGGACGGGATGTTGCTGCTCGAGCGGATCAAGGAGCACGATCCGAATGTCCTGGTCCTGATGATCACCGGCCATGCTTCCATCGAATCTGCAGTCGATGCGGTGAGAAAGGGTGCGCAGGAATATATTCCCAAGCCGTTTTCGCCCGCCCAGCTCCGCCTCATGGTTGAGCGCGCTTTTGAGCGCCAGCGCCTGATCGAGCAGAATCTCTACCTGAAGACCGAGCTCGGGCAGGCGCATGTCAAGAACGTGGTGCGCGGCACCAGTCAGGTCATGCAGCGCCTGTTCGAGCTTGTCGGCAGGGTGGCGGAGACCGACTCATCGGTGCTCCTGACAGGGGAGAGCGGCAGCGGCAAGGAGGTCGTCGCCCGCCTCATCCATTTTGGCGGCAAGCGCGCCGAGGCGCCGTTCGTGACGGTGAATTGCTCGGCGATTCCCACCGATCTGCTGGAGAGCGAGCTGTTCGGGCACGTGCGGGGGGCATTTACCGGGGCGCTGTTCGCAAAGCGCGGCAGTTTCGAGCAGGCCGACGGCGGTTCGTTCTTCCTCGACGAAATTGGCGACATGCGGTTGGAAATGCAGGCGAAGATTCTGCGCGTGCTGGAGGAGCGCAAGCTGAGGAGGGTCGGGTCGGAAGAGGAAATCGGTATTGACGTCAGGGTGATTGCCGCGACCAACAAGAACTTGAGGGAGGAGATCAAGGCCGGTCGATTCCGCGAGGACCTGTTCTACCGGCTCGATATCGTGCAGATCGAGCTCCCTCCGTTGCGCGAGCACAAGGAGGATATTCTTCCGTTCGCCCGTCATTTTCTCCGCGCGTTCTGCCACGAGATGAAGAAACCGGCGACAGATTTTTCGGAAGAAGCTGCCCGCATTCTGCAAAGCCACGACTGGCCTGGGAACGTCCGGGAGCTCAGAAATGCGGTCGAGAGGGCATTGATTTTCGCCAGCCCCGGCGAGTTGATACGCACCAGCTTCCTGCCGCCCGGGCTGCGGGAAAAATCTCCTGCGATCGCCATGGCGGCGTCCACTGATTTCCGCAGCCTGCATTCGGTCGAGCTGGCGCATATTCGTGCGGTCCTTGAAGCCTGCGCAGGCAACAAAGCCAAGGCCGCGGAAATACTGGATATTTCCCCCTCGACCATCTGGCGCAGGCTTCAGGACGAAAGCTAGGCACAGGCTCCAAAAATGGCGTTGTTTCCTGCGGTCTTTTCAGTTTGCAGTGACTCAGGGCGGCGCTTTACGCCAGTATTCTTTCCGGGTATTCGCTGAATTCAGATGCCCGCGCAAACGCCGTCATGTGCGCCAAATTCGAGTTGCTCAATGATCTGCGTCAAACGCGGATGCCCGCGTGAAATGCCGGCCGATTAATTGGCTCGGCAGGCGGCCCCAACCGCCATGATTCAGTACAAATGTCAGCATGAGGGGCTTTCTGATGAGCGCCTTGAATGACCACTCATAATTTAGGGGTTTGCAGTTTGATCCAGGTCAACTCATCGCGACTTTCGATCGCTTGAGGATCGCCCGAGGGCGGACAAGTCAAAACGATTGTAGTAGTGTAGGTAGCAATACGCTGGTAATCGGTATTTACCCTGGCTACTGAAAGGAGAGCGCCATGTGCTTCCAGAAGTTGTTTGCATTGGTCTTTGGCATGTTTCCCGCGGTATTGTTTGCCCAGAGCTATCCGACCAAGCCGGTCACCATGATCATCCCCTTCGCCGCCGGCGGTCCCACCGACACGCTGGGTCGCAATCTGGGCGTCGCCTGGGGCAAGCTGCTCAAGCAGACGGTCATTGTCGAGAATGTCGGCGGTGCCGGCGG
>CAIOLO010000100.1 GCA_903859155.1 uncultured beta proteobacterium | reverse complement strand
GCGGGCTTAGCAGCCGTTCCGGTGAGCAGGCTGGAGCGCTGACGCGTCTCCGGAACGAACTCCTAGGCGCGTAGCTCAGTTGGTTAGAGCATCACCTTGACATGGTGGGGGTCGTTGGTTCGAATCCAATCGCGCCTACCAGACCTTTTCGCGACGGTCTATCCGTTGCATGACAGACGTTGTTCATAGTTTGGTTCGGCTGTGATGGCGCAGCCGGTTTACCTATTCACTGACTAGTTTCGTTTCCAGGAGGAGTAGTTATGTCGGCAGCCGAAGAGCGCGTATGTAACCCCGTATCCGATGCAGAGCTGAACCGGCGTTGGGCGGCAACACGCGCCAAGATGCGCGAGCAGGGCATTGATGCGCTGGTGGTGTCGGGTTCCCAGGACTGGATGAACGGCACCATCCGGTGGTTCACCGGCTTGCCGGCCAATAACGGCTATCCGCGTTCGGCGGTTTTTCCTCTGGAAGGACTGATGACGGTTTGCGAGCAGGGGCCCTTCAACGCAATGGCGAGCCTTGACGGCAAAGACACGGCGAACCGCGGCGTTGGGAAGAAGGTTTTCACACCCAGCTATCCGGGCGGCGTCGAATACACCGGCCGCTACGATGGCGAGTTGATCGCGCGCGAAATCAACCAGTCGGGTTACAAGACGGTCGGCATGGTTTGCCCGGCGGGCATGTACCACGGCATCGTCGACACCGTGAAGTCGGAGTCCAAGGGCGTCAAATTCGTCGATGCCACCGACATGGTCGACCTGATCAAGGTGGTAAAGAGCGCAGAAGAGCTCGACATGATCCGTCGCACCGCCGCCATGCAGGATGATGTCATGCGAAAAGTGCAGGCACATGTCAAGCCCGGGATGAAGGATTTCGAGGTGGCGGCGTTTGCCCAATACCATGGCCAGTTGCAGGGCAGCGAGCAGGGAATTTTTCTTTGTTCCTCGGCCTCGCCCGGGAGCCCCGCACGGTTCATGCCGCGTGCACAGCAGGCGCGGACCATGCAGAAGGGCGATACCTTTACCCTGCTGATCGAGAACAACGGTCCCGGCGGCATGTTTGCGGAACTGTCGCGCACCTTCGTTCTCGGCAAGGCCTCGCAGGAACTTCAGGATGCGCTGGGCCAGGTCCTGGAGGCGCAGGAAAATTCGCTCAAGCGTCTGGTTCCGGGTGCCAGTTGCAAAGACGTGTATGCGGCCCACAACGTATTCATGAAGAGCCGCGGCCTGGCCGAGGAAAAGCGCCTGTATTGCCACGGGCAGGGCTACGACATGGTGGAGCGGCCCTTGATCCGCAACGACGAACCGCTGCCGATCATCGAGAACATGAACATCGTGGTGCATCCGGGAATCATGAATGAGCGGCTGTTCATGACCAACACCGACAATTACATTATCGGGCCCAAGGGCGCAGGCGAGAGCATTCACAAGATTCCGAAAAAGATCATCGAAGTCGGTTGAGGCAGCGTAGCTGCGCTGCCGCAGGAGCCATCTCAGCTTTCGGGTGAATGATGTAATTGACTTTATTTTGGTTGTGGCCTTCCTGGCAAGTGTTTATCGAACTGGCTGGCAATTTGGAGCCTGATCAATGCATTGCCAAACGCGAATTTTGTCAAGATGGCGAAAACATTGATCGGGTGCGCGCGAAAATCATGAAGTGCGGCTCGACCGCACTTTTTTTTGCAGTTTTTTAGAGTCCAGTATGCCAACGATCAAACTCCCGGACGGCACCCATAGGGAATATTCAACGCCGGTAACGGTGGCAGAGGTCGCCGCCTCGATCGGCGCAGGCCTGGCGCGCGCTGCACTGGCAGGACGCGTCGACGGGAAACTAGTGGATTTGAGCCACCGCATCGAAACGGATGCCGAACTCGCCATCGTCACCGACCGCGACGCACAGGGCGTCGAGGTTCTGCGCCACTCCATGGCGCACCTGCTGGCGTATGCGGTAAAGGAATTGTTTCCTGATGCCCAGGTCACCATAGGGCCTGTGATCGAAAACGGTTTTTACTACGATTTCTCCTACAAACGCCCGTTTACTCCCGACGACCTGGCCGCCATCGAAAAGCGCATGGCGGAACTGGCGAAAAAGGACCTGCCGGTGGTGCGCGAGGTCTGGCCGCGCGACAAGGCCGTGGCGTTCTTCAAGTCGATCGGCGAGCACTATAAAGCCGAGATCATCGCGTCGATTCCTCAGGGGGATGATGTATCGCTGTATCGCGAGGGCGATTTCATTGATTTGTGCCGCGGGCCGCACGTACCCTCCACCGGCAAGCTGAAAGTGTTCAAGCTGATGAAAGTCGCGGGCGCCTACTGGCGCGGCGACTCGAAAAACGAGATGCTGCAAAGGATCTACGGCACGGCGTGGGCAAAGAAAGAAGAGCAGGACGCCTATCTCACCATGCTGGAGGAGGCCGAGAAGCGCGATCACCGGCGCATCGGCACGCTGCTAGATTTGTTCCACATGCAGGAAGAGGCGCCGGGACTGGTTTTCTGGCACCCCAAGGGGTGGACGCTATGGCAGCAGGTGGAGCAGACCATGCGCGGTGTGTATCGCGACAATGGCTACCTGGAAGTGCGTTGTCCGCAGATTCTGGACCGCAGCCTGTGGGAAAAGTCCGGTCATTGGGAGAATTACAAGGAAAACATGTTCACCACTTCGTCGGAGAACCGCGATTACGCGGTAAAGCCGATGAATTGCCCGGGGCATGTGCAGATCTTCAACAAGGGCATACGCAGCTATCGGGACCTGCCGCTGCGCTACGGTGAGTTCGGCATATGCCACCGCAATGAACCCTCGGGCGCACTGCACGGCATCATGCGCATCCGCGGGTTTACCCAGGATGACGGACATATTTTCTGCACCGAGGAGCAAATACTGGGGGAATGCGCGGCATTTACCTCCCTGCTTCAGCAGGTCTACAAGGGATTCGGATTCAGCGAAATCGTCTACAAGGTCGCCACCCGTCCTGACAAGCGTGTTGGCGCGGATGATCTGTGGGACCGGGCCGAGGCGGCGCTGATGGAGTCGCTCAGGCACGCCGGATGCGAATTCGAGGTATCGCCGGGGGAGGGGGCGTTTTACGGCCCCAAAGTCGAATATTCATTGAAGGATGCCATCGGACGGGTATGGCAATGCGGCACGATTCAGGTCGATTTCAACATGCCCGAGCGTTTGGGGGCGTCCTATGTCGCTGAGGACAATACCCGGCGGACTCCCGTCATGCTGCATCGGGCGATCTTGGGATCCATGGAGCGCTTCATCGGAATACTCATTGAAAATCATGCCGGGGCGCTGCCGGCCTGGCTTGCGCCCGTCCAGGCGATGGTGCTCAATATTTCCGCCGGGCAGGCGGAATATGCGGAAAACACCGCAAAAATGCTCCGACAACGGGGGTTTCGAGTCGAATCGGACTTGAGAAATGAGAAAATAACCTATAAAATTCGAGAACATAGCATGCAGAAGCTGCCGTTCCTCCTGGTTGTTGGGGAAAAGGAAAAGGCAGCCGACCGGGTGGCCGTTCGCGCCCGTGGCGGTGAAGACCTTGGACTGATGTCCGTAGAGGAATTCGCCGCTCGCCTCAGTTCCGAGTCGCAATCTGGCTTGAACTAGGTCCGCGCAAGCGGAGCGGCCTGATATTTGATTGAAAGGGAGATACAGACATCGTTCAGGAAAAAGCGCAGCGCTTGAATCATGAGATCACTGCACCCGAAGTGCGGTTGGTCGGGGAAAAGGGCGAGCAGCTAGGCATCATGCCGATCGAGCAGGCAATGAGGCTGTCCGAGGAGCAGGAGGTCGATCTCGTCGAGATAGCACCGCTGGCGGTGCCCCCGGTCTGCAAGATGATGGACTTCGGAAAGTTCAAGTATCGCGAGGCGAAGAAAGCCCACGAAACCAAACTCAAGCAGAAGCAGATTCAAGTCAAGGAAGTGAAATTCCGCCCCGGTACCGACGAGGGTGACTACAAGATCAAGCTGCGCAACCTGATCAAGTTTCTCGAAGAGGGCGACAAGACCAAGGTCACATTGCGTTACCGTGGTCGCGAAATGGCGCATCAGGAGTTCGGCATGCGCCTGATTGAGAGAGTCAAGCTGGATCTGGAGGCCTACGGCGTCGTCGAGCAGTGGCCCAAGATGGAAGGCCGGCAGCTGGTGATGGTACTGGCACCGAAGAAAGTGATACCAGTGAAGAAGAAGGCGGAGGCCGAGGTCGCGCAACCTGCGCAATGACCGGAGCCTGATGTAGTCCCCGGGGCCGCACGACGTTGGTGCGGTGCCGGAATAAGCGAAGCGGCGGTCGCCGCATTTGCAAACAAGCAGCGTCGTGGTCACAAGCGCCGGATACGTTGGGTGATCCGGCCACCCGCCGCTGCAGAAAAAAGGAGTTTTGCCATGCCCAAGATGAAGACCAAGAGTTCTGCCAAAAAGCGCTTTCGCGTTCTGGGAGGCGGTGGTATCAAGCGATCCAGGGCCTACCTGCGCCACATCCTCACCAAGAAAACCACCAAGCGCAAACGCGCGCTGCGTGGCACAACCGCCGTGCATGACACCAATCTGCGTGCGGTCCGGGCAATGATGCCCTACGGCTGAGCGACACCGCCATCCGTCCGATCACCGTTCACGAACAGAATTCAGGAGTCATGTCATGCCTAGAGTAAAACGCGGCGTTACGGCGCACGCACGCCACAAGAAGGTCATCGAAAAAGCCAAGGGTTTCCGCGGCCGTCGCGGCAACGTATTCCGTGTTGCCACGGAAGCGGTGATGAAAGCAGGGCAGTACGCCTACCGCGACCGGCGCGCCAAGAAGCGCGATTTTCGCGGTCTGTGGATTGCCCGTATCAACGCCGGCGCACGGGAACTCGGGATCACCTATAGCGTCCTGATGAACGGCTTGAAGAAAGCGGCGATCGAAATCGATCGCAAGGTGCTCGCCGATCTGGCGGTTGCCGACAAGGCCGCTTTTGCCAAGATCGTCGGGCAGGCCAAGGCAAAGCTGGCCGGCTGATCATATTTTTCGGCCCGCTTCGCCACTGGCGAGCGGGCAGTGAATCGAATAATTCCCAGCATGAGCGACGTTGACGCAATCGTCACTAGCGCCATAGAGGAGTTCGGCCGCATTGCCGATGCGGACGAACTCGAGCGCGTAAAGGCGCGTTTCCTGGGCAAATCGGGCAGCCTTACCGCGCTGCTGAAGGCTTTGGGTAAGCTTGCGCCTGATGAGCGCCGCGATGCGGGCGCGCGCATCAACGCCGCCAAGGACCGCATCGAAGCCGCGCTTGGCGAACGGCGCGACGCCCTTGCCGCTGCCGCTCTGGACGCGCGCCTTGCCGAGGAGGCTCTGGATGTGACCCTGCCCGGAAGGGGCGCGGGCCTGGGAGGCATACATCCTGTCATCCGCACCTGGCAGCGGATCGAGTCGATCTTTCATTCCATCGGTTTCGACATCGCCGACGGACCCGAAATCGAAACCGACTGGTATAACTTCACCGCGTTGAATAATCCTTTGAACCATCCCGCACGTTCCATGCAGGATACGTTTTACGTCGAAGGCAGCGACCAGGGTGGCTTGCCGCTGCTGCTTCGCACCCATACCAGTCCGATGCAGGTTCGTTATGCCTGCCAGCATCGGCCGCCGATCAAGGTCATTGCACCCGGGCGCACCTATCGCGTCGATTCGGATGCCACGCACTCGCCCATGTTTCACCAGGTTGAAGGTCTGTGGATAGACGAAAACGTCAGCTTCGCGGATCTCAAAGGCGTGTACACCGATTTCCTGCGGAAGTTTTTCGAAACCGACGAGTTGCAAGTCCGGTTCCGTCCGTCCTATTTTCCGTTCACCGAGCCCTCGGCCGAGATCGACATGATGTTTGCCTCCGGTCCGCAGAAGGGGCGCTGGCTGGAGATCTCCGGCGCCGGGCAGGTGCACCCGTCGGTGGTGCGCAATTTCGGGCTCGACCCGGAGCGCTATATCGGATTCGCGTTCGGATCGGGGCTGGAGCGTCTTTCCATGCTGCGTTACGGCATCGACGACCTGCGCCTGTTCTTCGACGGCGATCTGCGTTTTCTCCAACAATTCCGCTAGGCTGTATGCAATTTCCCGAAAGCTGGCTGCGCGCATTGGTCAATCCGGATAAGACAGCGGATGAACTGGCGCACCTTTTGACCATGTCGGGTCTGGAGGTCGAGAGTTGCGAAGCCGTGGCGCCGGCGTTCTCCGGCGTTGTCGCAGGCGAGGTGCTCTCGGTGGCGCGGCACCCGAATGCCGATCGGCTGAATGTCTGCGAGGTCGATGTCGGCGATGCCGCGCCCCTGCGCATCGTTTGCGGCGCGCCCAACGTGGTGGCGGGCATGAAGGTTCCCTGTGCCCGCATCGGCGCGCGGCTACCCGGGGAGTCGCCCGGTCAGCCCTTCGTCATCAAGGCCGCGACCATGCGCGGCGTGGAAAGCCAGGGCATGCTGTGTTCGGCCCGTGAACTGGGGCTCTCCGAAGATCACAGCGGGCTGCTGGCGCTGGAGGGCAATGTCCCCCCGGGTCATGACGTGCGGGAGTGGCTTGCCCTCGATGACCGCATATTCAACCTCAAACTCACGCCGAATCGCGCCGATTGCCTCTCGTTGCTGGGCGTGGCGCGCGAAGTCGCCGCGCTGACCGGTACGCGCATGGCGCCTCCCGAAATCAATGCGGTGCCTCCGGCTTGCGATGCGAAGCTGACGCTGCGCGAAATCGATCCCGCCGGCTGCGGCCGTTTCAGCGGCCGCGTGATCCGCAACGTCGACGCGGCGGCTGCCACGCCGGCCTGGATGAGACAGCGCCTCGAGCGCGCCGGTCAGAGATGCATTTCCGCGCTGGTCGATGTCACCAACTACGTTATGCTTGAATTAGGGCGGCCCCTGCACGTCTATGACTTCGACAAGCTTGCCGGGGGCATAGGTGTGCGCTTTGGTAGAAAAGGCGAGCAGATCAAGCTCCTGAGCGAGCAGATTGTCGATGTCGACGAGGCGGTGCTTTGCATCACGGACGACAGCGGACCCATCGGGCTCGCCGGCATCATGGGAGGTGACTCGACCAAGGCCGGGTTGCAAACGCGCAACATCTACCTGGAGTCTGCGTTTTTCTTTCCAGATGTCATCGCCGGACGCGCGCGGCGCTTCAATTTTTCCAGCGACGCGGCGCATCGTTTCGAGCGCGGCGTTGATTTCGAGAACAACCTCGACGGAATCGAGCGTGCGACCCGGCTCATCATGGATATCTGCGGCGGCGAGCCCGGCCCCGTCGAGGATCATGCCACCGCGTTGCCGCAGCGCGCGCCGGTGCGCATGCGCGTCGCGCGGGCACGCAGGATCATTGGTGTGCCTGTCGAAGCCGCGGAGATGGCGGATATTTTCAGGCGCCTCGATTTCACCTGTCGGCGCGAGGGCAGCGGCGCGGACGAATCTTTTGTCGTGACACCGCCCTCGTACCGATTCGATATCGCGATCGAGGAGGATTTGATCGAAGAGGTCGCGCGCGTGTACGGTTTCGAGCGGATCCCGGCGCATCCTCCGGTCGCGCCCGCTGTAATGCGTGCGCAGCCCGAGGGGCGCCGCGCCACGCATGAACTGCGCCGGCTGCTCGCGGGGCGCGATTTCACCGAGGTCATCAATTACAGTTTTGTCGAGGCTGCATGGGAGGCTGATTTTGCCGGGCGCAATGACCCCATCCGCGTGCGCAATCCCATCGCCGCGCAGTTCTCGGTCATGCGCAGCACCCTCCTGGGCAGTCTGATCGCCAATCTGCGCTATAACCTGAATAGAAAACTCGATCGCATACGCGTGTTCGAACTGGCCCGCGTGTATATCCGCGACGCGGCGCTAGCCGACGGACCGCTCGAACTGGCCGGCCTGAGGCAACCCCTTCATGTGGGCGCTCTCGCCTGCGGCCAGGCGGTGAAGGAGCAGTGGGGCGTCGAGTCGCGCGGTGTCGACTTTTTCGATCTCAAGGCGGATGTCGAAGGCTTGCTCGCGCCGCGCATCGCGCGCTTTGAGGCGGCCTCCCATGTCGCCTTGCATCCCGGGCGCAGCGCGCGCGTTGTTCTGGATGGGCGGGCCATCGGCTGGATCGGCGAGCTGCACCCCCGCCTCCAACAGAAATATGAATTGCCGCTGCCGGCGGTCGTCTTCGAAATTGAAGTCGAGTCCTTGCTGGATCAGCATCTGCCCCGCTACCGGATGGTCTCGAAATTTCCGCCGATGATCCGTGATTTGTCCATACTGGTGGCCGAATCCACCCCGGTTCAGGCGCTGCTCGACGCCATGAACAAGGTCCGTCCCGGCCCGGTCCAGGACATAGGATTATTCGATCTTTATCGTGGCAAAGGAATCGCCGCGGGGGAAAAAAGCCTTGCATTTCGGGTAGTTATACAAGATACTGCGCGCACCTTGACAGACGAAGAAGCCGACGCCATCAAGGCGGGATTGTTGGATGTCCTCAAGGCTCAATTCGGGGCTAAATTGCGTGCCTAGGGAGCAGAAATGACACTCACGAAAGCCGAGCTCGCCGACATGCTGTTCGAAAAGGTCGGGCTCAACAAGCGGGAGGCCAAGGACATGGTGGAGACCTTTTTCGAGGAAATCCGTCATGCGCTGGAGGCCAGCGACAGCGTAAAGCTCTCGGGATTCGGCAATTTTCAGCTGCGCGACAAGCCCCAGCGGCCAGGTCGCAATCCCAAGACGGGCGAGGAAATACCGATCACGGCAAGGCGCGTCGTGACCTTCCATGCCAGCCAGAAACTCAAGGCACTGGTCGAGCAAGCTCATGGACACCAAGACAGCCAAGGCTGACCTTCCGCCGATCCCGGCGAAGCGCTATTTCACCATCGGCGAAGTGAGTGAATTGTGCGGGGTCAAGCCCCATGTGTTGCGCTATTGGGAGCAGGAATTCACCCAGCTCAAGCCGGTCAAACGGCGCGGCAACCGGCGTTATTACCAGCATCACGAAGTTCTGCTGATCCGGCGCATCCGGGAACTGCTCTACGAGCAGGGGTTTACCATCAGCGGCGCGCGCAACCGGCTGGACGAATCCCAGGGCGCGCGCAATGCGCCTAAGCCGGAAACCACGGAATCCGCCGCGCTCGCGGTGGCGACTATCGAGACCAAGCTGATCAGGAAGGAGTTGCGCAGCATTCTCGACCTGCTCAACGCCTGAACCGCATTCTCAATTTCCGCCAGCCCAGCGGACCTCCTTTTGGGCATCTTGATACGGCATCCAGGCAGCCGTCAGTGCGGCCCCCGGGGGCAAAAGATACCCGCAACCGACCGAGGCGACGTCAAACCGTTTCGAGCGCCTGGCGAAGATCAATCAACATATCCGCGACGTCTTCGAGTCCGACCGACAGGCGGATGAGGCCCTCACTGATCAGGTGATACGCACGTTCTTCGGGCGCATAGAAAGAGTGCGTCATGCTCGCCGGATGCTGGGCGAGGCTTTCGGCGTCGCCGAGGCTGACTGCGCGGACGAACAATTCAAGGGCGTCCATGAAACGGCGCCCGGCCTCGATGCCGCCTTTGAGTTCGAAAGCGAGCATGCCGCCCGGCTGCGCCATCTGGCGGCGGGCCAGCGCGTAATAGGGGAAAGTGTCCAGTCCGGGGTAATGCACGACCGCGACCTTGGGATGGGCGGCGAGCAACTCGGCCACGATCTGGGCGCTGGCGCAGTGTCGATCCATACGCAAGGCGAGCGTCTTGAGACCACGCATTACCAGGAAGGCGTCCTGGGATGACAGCACGGCGCCGGTCATGTCCTTGATGCCGTAGAAGCGCACCTGATCAAGATCCTCCTTGGGGCCGACGATGGCGCCAGCCAGAAGGTCCCCATGGCCGCCGAGGTACTTGGTTGCGGAATGAAGCACAAAATCGGCGCCTGATTCGATGGGGCGTTGCAGATAGGGCGTGCAATAGGTGTTGTCGACGACCGTTCGTGACCCATATCGACGGGCTATGGCTGCGACCGCGGCAATGTCGATGAGCCGCATGTTGGGATTGGCCGGTGTTTCGAAGAACACCACGCGCGTTGATGGACTGATTGCTGCGGCGAGATTGGCGACATCGGTCAGGTCGACATGGGTCACACGCACGCCGAATTTGGCCAGGCCATGTTTTAGAAATCCGAAGGTGCAACCGTAGAGCGTCTTGTCGGCGATGATTTCGTCCCCGGGGGAGAGCAGGGTCCAGAGCAGCGATGTGGTAGCCCCCTGACCGGAGGCCGTCACCAGCGCCGCTTCACCGCCTTCGAGATTCGCCAGTCGTGCTTCCAGCAACGCGGTTGTCGGGTTGCCGACGCGCGAATAGATGTAGCCCGCCTGTTCGCCTGCAAACCGGGCGGCGCCGTCGGCTGCGGTCGGGAACGTGTAGGTGGAACTCAGATAAAGCGGTGGATTGAGCGACCCGGCTCCCTGGTAGGGGTCATAACCGTGGTGAATCGCGCGGGTGGAAAACCCCTTGGGTGTTTGGTCGCCGGTTGTCATGCGCACCTCTAGAAAATTGACAAAACCCGGTCGTGGCGGCGAAATTTTCCGCCGCTGCCGGGTGCAAAATTACCGCGCTGCCGTACAGCCTGTTTCAGGCGGTGCGACCCCATTTTTTGCAATGCCTTATGGGGCAACACCCGGCATCAAATCAAACCGCGGCCAGCGCCTGGTCGAGGTCCGCGACGATGTCCTCGATATGTTCGATGCCGATCGACAGGCGCACCATCTCTTCGGTGACGCCCGACCTGGCTAGTTCGTCCTTCGATAGCTGCCGGTGCGTTGTCGATGCCGGATGACAGGCCAGCGATTTGCAGTCGCCGATATTGACCAGACGCACCACCAGCTTCAGTGCGTCCTGGAATCGCGCACCGGCCTCGATCCCGCCCTTGACGCCAAAGGTCAGTATTCCCGAGGCGCGCCCGCCGAGGTAGCGCTTTACCAGCGCGTGATCCTTGTGGTCGGGCAGACCCGCGTAGTTGACCCAGGCCACCTTCGCGTGGTCCTTGAGAAATTGCGCCACCTTGACGGCGTTTTCGCAGATACGGTCCAGGCGCAGGGCCACCGTTTCGATTCCCTGCAGGATGAGAAACGCATTGAACGGGCTGATCGCCGCGCCCATATTCCGCAACGGCACCACCCGCGCACGCCCGATGTAGGCCGCCGGTCCCAGGGCTTCGGTGTAGACCACCCCGTGGTAGGAGACGTCGGGCTCGTTGAGACGCTTGAATTTCTGCTTGTGCTCCGCCCATGGAAACTTGCCCGAGTCGACGATGATCCCGCCGATCGAGTTGCCATGGCCGCCGAGGTATTTGGTGAGCGAGTGCACCACGATGTCGGCGCCGTGCTCGAACGGCCGGCACAGGTAGGGCGAGGGCACGGTGTTGTCGACGATCAAGGGCGCCGCATGGCGGTGCGCGATCTCGGCAAGGCGCGCGAAGTCGGTGATGTTGCCCAGCGGATTGCCGATCGATTCGCAGAACACCGCCTTGGTCTTGGCGTCTATCAGTTTTTCAAACGAGCCGGGCTCGCGGTAGTCGGCGAAGCGCACCTCGATGCCGTACTGCGGCAGGGTGTGGGCGAACAGGTTGTAGGTGCCGCCGTAGAGCGTGGATGCCGACACGATGTTGTCGCCCGCCTCGGCGATGGTCAGGATCGAGTAGGTGATGGCGGCCTGGCCCGAAGCAAGCGCAAGCCCGGCGATGCCGCCCTCCATCTCGGCCACGCGCTTCTCGAGCACGTCCTGCGTCGGGTTCATGATGCGGGTGTAGATGTTGCCCGCCACCTTGAGGTCGAACAGGTCGGCGCCATGCTGCGTGTTGTCGAAGGCGTAGGAGGTCGTCTGGTAAATCGGCACCGCAACTGCCTTGGTGGTGGGTTCCGGGCTGTAGCCGCCGTGAACGGCGATGGTTTCCAGTTTCATCTCTTGTTCCCTGAATTTAAATTTGGCGGGAAAGCATAGCAAAGTTCTTAGTCCGGACCACGGAGTAAGTTTGCCCGCCCGCAGGAGCAAGGGCGGGCCGGTACCTGCCTGGCAAAGGCGCGCATGCGCAGAGTAGAAAATCGACCGCCTGCAAGGCGGGCCGAGGGAAAACCGGGATGCCGAGATCGATCGCAACGATCTGCGGATTTCGACCGTGGTTGATCTATGTTAAGAAGTGCTCAAATATCGTGTTTGCGTATTTCGCACGCCTTAAGCAATTGCCCGCCTTGCGGTACATTATCGCGTTTTTAGGGGGCGGAGATGGCTCTCGCCATGGGTTGTATCGGGGCGGAAACAAAAAATCCGGCTAGCGGGCGCCAGCCGGATTCCCTTTGCAGATATTGGTCGGGGCGAGAGGATTTGAACCTCCGACCACCTGCACCCCATGCAGGTACGCTACCAGGCTGCGCTACGCCCCGAGGCGCGAATTATAACTCAGCGGGAAGGCAGGGTTCTCGATGACGGAATGGATTGAAAACACCCGGCGCACTGCCGTGGCACACCTGCTGCGGGCTCTTTGCGTTTTGCTTGGTGCGGTCGCGATGAGCCATGGCGCGTTCGCTGCGACTGGCAAGTCGAATCGCTCTGCCAATGCGGACAATGGCGCCATAGCATTTCACCCTCCTTCGGGCAGTTTTGGTTATGCCGTCGACCAGCGCAGCGCGCGCGAGGCGAAGGTGGCTGCCCTGAGGCAATGCGGTGATGCCGATTGCGAAGTGGTGCTGACGCTCAAAAATAGTTGCGGCGCGCTGGCCAATAACCGGCGGGTCTATTTCGCTTCCCGCGGGGCGACGCGCGAGGAGGCCGAAGTCAAGGCACGCCGCCAGTGCGGCCCCAAATGCGAGATCCTCGTATGGGCCTGTACCAAATGATTCCGCGTCGGCCCGCCCCTGCGCTGACCGGTTCCTGCGGACACTGGGCCCCTCTGACAGGCTTATAATTCGCAGCTCGATTTCAGGCAACCTGTCCACAAGGATTTCCATTCATGCCAAGTGTCATTGACCCTGTTACCGGCCTGCAACTGGTCGAATTGAGCAATACCTGGGGCTACAACACGCCCATGTTTCCCGGTTTTGACGACATGAAGTTCGAGCGCATTTCGCGCCATGGCTCGCACGGGGTGATGACGCAGCGCTTTACCTGCGTTTTTCATGCCTCCACCCACGTCAATGCGCCGCTGCACCTGGTGCCCGGCGGGGCGGGTGTGGGACAGATACCCATGGATCGCTTTTTCGGCACCGGCGTAGTGCTCAATATCCCGAAAGAAAAGTGGGGCCTGGTGACCGAAAAGGACCTGGCCGCCGCGAAGCCCGCCATCAGGGCCAATGACATTGTGATCATTGTGACCGGCTGGCACGAGAAATTTTCCGACAGCAAGGAGTATTTTGCCTATGCGCCCGGATTGTCCAAGGGCGCGGCGCAATGGCTGGTCAAGAAGAAGGTGAAGACAGTTGCCATCGACACCGCCGACATCGATCATCCGCTGGCCACCTCGCTGGCGGAGCACCGCAACGGTCCGCTGGTAAAATATCTGGTGCCTGAGTACAAGAAGGCGACCGGGCGCGACCCCAAGAAGGATCATCCCGAGTGGCGCATTGCGCACCGCACGCTGCTTGCCGCAGGCATACCGACGGTGGAGGGCGTGGGCGGCGATGTGGGCGAAATCCTGGGCAAACGCTGCACATTGCAGGGGTTTCCCTGGAACTGGCGTGACGGTGATGCCTGCTATGTCAGGCTGGTGGCCATGTTCGATCCGTCCGGGTCGCTGCGGCTGGAATCCGGACGCAGGGCATAGGTGAAGACCATGGCGACTAAAGCAAAAAAGAAAGTATCCGCGGCGGCCAAATCACCGGACGGCCTGCAGTTTTTCAACCTGAGCAATCCATGGGGTCACGGCATGCCGCAGTGGCCCTCGCGTCCTTTGCTCAACCTGCACATTCATTCCATGCATTCGCTCAACGGCACGCTGGTGCACAGCTACGACGGCATCATGCACCGGGGCACGCATATGGACGCGCCCATTCACGTGCACGAGAACTCGGGCACCATCACCGACTATGAGTTGTGGCGCTTCTTCGGCACCGGGGTGGTGGTGTCGATCCCGAAAAAGAAATGGGGCGTGGTGACGCCGAAGGATCTGGAGAAGGCGACGCCAAAGATCCGAAAAAACGACATTGTGATGATCAATACCGGCAGCCACCGCAACTTGGGCGACAACCCGGATTACTTTGCCTACTCGCCGGGTCTGTACAAGGAAGCCGCGGAGTGGCTGGTGGAAAAGGGCGTGCGCCTGGTGGGCATCGACGTACAGGCGCTCGATCATCCTTTGGGCACGGTGCTCGCAGCGCACGGTCCCGGCCCGATCCAGCCTTTCCTCAACGACGAGTACAAGGCTGAAACCGGCCGCGACATTCTCGAGGACTTCCCCTACTGGGAACCGGCGCACAACATACTCATGACCAACGGCATCCCGGGCATCGAGAACATCGGCGGGGATATCGACAAGGTAACCGGCAAGCGCTGCACTTTCTTTGCATTTCCGTGGCGCTGGCCCAATGGCGAGGGCTGCGCGCTGCGCGTCGTTGCCGTGATCGACCCCAAGCAGCAATTCCGATTCGAAACCGGACTCTGATCTTCGGATCCGGTGCAATCCGCAACCAACAAGCAGGAGGTTAAGAAATGACAGCCGTAGCCGATCCCGTTTCCGGTCTGCAACTCTACGAGTTGAGCCACCGCTGGGGGTACAACTCGCCCACCTTGCCGGGTCTTGATGATGTCAAGATCCATCGCAGCGTAAGCCATGCCAAGAACGGCGTGATGACCCAGGTGTGGAAGGCCACCATGCACGTGTCTACCCATGTGAATGCGCCCCTGTACCTGATCCCCGGTGCGCCCGCCGTGGGGGAGCTCGCCATGGACAAGTTTTTCGGCAGCGGTGTCGTGCTCGATATCCCCAAGGGCAAGTGGGAACTCATCACCGAAAAGGATCTGGAGCAGGCCGTGCCGAAGGTTGAAGCCGACGACATCGTCATGATCATCACCGGCTGGCACCGCAAGTATTCCGACAGCAAGGAATACTTTGGCTACGCACCCGGCCTGACCCTCAAGGCGGCTGAATGGCTGGCGGCCAAGGGCGTCAAGATGGTGGGGATAGACAACGCGCACGTTGATCACCCGCTGGCCACCTCCATGGGGCCGCACCGCAACGGGCCGCAAATCAAGTACCTGCTGCCGGAGTACAAGAAAGCCACCGGCCGTGATGCCATCGCCGATTTTCCCGACTGGAATCCGGCGAATCGCTATCTGCTGGGCAAGGGCATACCGACCATCGTCAATGTCGGTGGCGATGTCGATGACGTGCTTGGGAAGCGTTGCACGTTCCAGGCTTATCCCTGGCAATGGATGGAGGGCGAGGCCTGCGTCGTGCGCCTTGCCGCACTGCTGGATCCCTCGGGATCCTACCGAATCGAATCTGGCAAGAATTCCTGAGGAGAAAAAACATGGATTCAGGCGCCGCTCCCAAGAAAGACCAAAAACCCACCAGCACCAGTTCGCTGGAGTTCTTCAATCTCAGCCACAGCTGGGGCCATGGCATGCCGGAATGGCCGTCTTCGGCCATCCTTAACGTGCGCACCGTGTATTTTCACGCCAAGGAAGGCGTGCGCGTCAACGAAATCGAGACGACGATGCACCGGGGCACGCACATGGACGCCCCCATCCATGTCGCGGAGAACACCCCCACTTTGACCAACTATCCGATGTGGCGTTTCTTCGGCACAGGTGTCGCAGTGTCCATTCCGAAGGGAAAATGGGGTGTGATTACCCCCGAAGACCTCGAGAAGGCCACGCCCAAAATTCAGAAGGGCGACATCGTCATGATCAATACCGGCAGCCACCACGTCTACAGCGACAGCCCTGATTACTTCTGTTATGGCCCCGGCCTGTACAAGGAGGGCGCGCAGTGGCTGGTCGACAAGGGCGTGAAACTGGTCGGACTGGACGTGCAGGCGCTCGACCATCCCTTGGGCACCAAGCTGATTTCCCACGGTACCGGCCCCTCGCATCCCTGGCTGGAGAAGGAATACAAGGAAGAGACCGGGCGCAATGTGATGGATGATTTTCCCCACTGGGAACCGGCGCACAGCACCCTGATGCTCAATGGCATTCCCGGCATCGAGAACATCGGCGGCGACCTGGACAAGGTCACCGGCAAACGCTGCACCTTCATGGCCTTCCCATGGCGGTGGACCGAGGGCTGCGGCAGCGGCGTTCGTGTCGTGGCAATTGTCGATCCCAAACAGGAATTCCGGATAGAAACCGGCAAGTAGTCAATTGACCCAGGGCCGCCTGGACCGGCGGCCAACTTTTTAAGGCGCGCGGCCAAGATTTTGCTGCGCTGTCTCTAACAGCCGGCGCGAGATTTTTGCGACGGCGGTCTAAGTAGGAGCGCGCGGCCAAAAGCTTGCCGCGCTGTTTCTAACAGCCGGCGCGAGATTTTTGCGACGGCGGTCTTTTATAACTTAAGGAATATGAAATGAGCGATATGTTTCGGTTGGACGGAAAAGTGGCCGTGGTCATCGGCGGCGCGGGCGGAATCGGCGAGATCATGGCCAAGGGCCTGGCGGCCCAGGGCGCAAAAGTGGCGGTGGCGAGCCGCAACCTGCAGAAGATCACGGATATCGCCAAGATAATTCAAACGGAAACCAAATCCGAGACGGTGGGCCTTTCGGTCGACGTGACCGACAAGGCAAGCGTCGACGCACTGGCGGAGGAAGTGCTGAAGAAATTCGGCACCGTGGATATCCTGGTCAATTCGCAGGGCATCAATACCAAGAAACCTGCGGATAATTTTCCGCTGGCCGACTGGGATGCGCTGTTCAATGTCAACGTTCGCGGCACCATGCTGGCGTGCAGCGCCTTCGGCAAGACGATGATCGGAAAAAAGAGCGGCAAGATCATCAACGTGTCCTCGGTGAGGGGCTTGCGCGCCACGCTCTGGGGCGGCAACGAAGGTTACTCGGCAAGCAAGGGCGCGGTGGACATGATGACGCGGGCCCTGGCCTCGGAGTGGGCACCCCACAATATCAACGTGAATGCGATCGCGCCCCTCTTGATCAGGACACCGCTTGCGGCCCCAACCCTCAACGATCCGGAAAAGCTGCGCACCTACGTGGCCAATGTGCCATTCAAGCGCATCGGCGAGCCACAGGATCTGGCCGGATTGTGCATCTTCCTGGCTTCCCCGGCTTCAGACTTCATCACCGGGCAGATCATCTACCTGGATGGCGGCCTGACTGCGGTCGGCTGAGTTTCTGACAGGAAACCTGTCAGCCGAATGACGAGCAGGACCAACGCGGGAGATTTGTCGTGAGCAACACTCGAATTGCAGTCATTGGTGCCGGCCTGATGGGCCATGGCATTGCTTTTATCTTTGCCTCGGCCGGCTATCGTGTGTCGCTGCACGATGCGCATGCGCCGACACTGGAATCGGCGCCCAAGCGCATCGCCGCGCTGTTTGAACTGCTCGGCCGCGACCCGGCCGGGCAGGTCAATGTCGAATACCACCTTGATTTTGCCAAGGCCGTGGCCAATGCCGATTTTGTTTTTGAAGCGGTGGCGGAAAAACCCGAGGTCAAGCAGGTGGTTTTCGCGCAGCTCGAGGCGCATGCGCCGGCCGGTGCGATTCTCGCCACCAACACCTCGGCCATCCCCATCAGGGAAGTGGGCAAAGTGGTCAAAAACCAGCAGCGTGTCATCGGTACCCATTACTGGAATCCGCCTCACCTGATCCCTCTGGTCGAGGTGGTGCAGGCGGAATTCACCTCACAGGATACCGTCGACAAGACCATGGCATTGTTGAGCGCCGTGGGCATGAGCCCGGTGCACGTCAAGAAAGACATCCCCGGCTTCATCGGCAATCGCCTGCAGCATGCCCTGAAGCGTGAATGCATCGCGCTGGTGGCCAACGGCGTGTGCGACGCCGAAACCGTCGACAAGGTGGTGAAGGAGGGTTTCGGCGCGCGCTTGGCGGTCATAGGCCCGCTGGAGCAATCCGACATGGTGGGGCTGGGATTGACACTGGACATCCACAAGGTGCTGATTGCCGACCTGGACCGCACGCCCGGTCCGGATCCCTATCTGGTCGAGAAGGTGGCCAAAGGCGAAACCGGCATGGCAGTAGGGCAGGGTTTCCGCAAATGGACGCCGGAGCAGGCTGCTGAGGTGCGTGCGCGTCTCAACCGGTTTCTCGTCGACGCGGCGCGCAACAAGTCCCAGCGCGCCTAGCGGGGGGCACTGGAGGCGATGACCGGGGCGATGCGAACCGCCGGAATTCGACCGTAGTAGAACGAAAAAGGGGCCGGGCTCAAATGTTGCTGTTTGAGCCCGGCCCCTTGTTATTGCGCTCAGTCCTTCAGCGTATGGTTGGTTTTCCTGAGCATGGTGATGTACTCGCCGAATGAAGTCGTCTCGAACTTCGGGGGGGCATCCGCGCTTTTGCAGCTGGCAAAACAGTCCATGCTCACGTCGCCGCGGGGGTTGACGAAGTACACCACTGAATTGCGGTGTACGCCGCTGTAGTTGACGACGCGGTGTGGCGCGGCGCGGTAGCGGCCGTTGCTCCAGCGGTGGGCGAAATCACCGCAGTTGAACAACAGATGCCCTTCCATGGCCGGCGCCTGAATCCACTCGTTCGCGCGCGTCAGAACCTCGAGCCCCGGCACCTTTGCCTGGGCCAGCAGCGCGCCGTAGCCGTAGTCGCTATGCGGGCCGATGCCCCACTGGCCCTCCAGCGCGGGATCCCGCGGCGGGTAATCGAGCAGGCGCAGGGTATAGGCATCCTTGCAGAAGGCATCGTGCTGCGTGAGGGTGTCGCGGCCCAGTCCCAGCGCAACCGAGTGCAGTGTCAGCACCTGCCTCGCCACCGCTGCCAGCGCGGTGAAGTACTCGAGGCAGGTCTCGCGGAATCCGGGCAGGTCGCGCGGCCAGCGATTGTTCGATACCCAGGGCCTGCCCGCCAGGCGCTCGGGATGATCCGCGGGATATTCCTTGCGCACGAAATAGGAAATGCTGCGGTCCGGGTGCTTGCTCTCGCCGTAGAGTTTGCTGTAGCTCAGTTGCGTCTGGCCGCCCTGCGGCAGGTAGCCGACATTTTCCGCCGGCGTGACTTTGACTTCCAGCTTGCGCTCCAGGGGCAGGGCGTGGAAGCGCGCCGTCTCCGCGAACATGCGGTCGATGAGGTCCTGCGGAACGGGGTGGTTCTTGATGAAGAAAAAACCGAGATACTCGCTGGCCTCGCCGGCCTCCCGGGCGGTGCGGTCCAGGGCGCCGGGTTCACCGGCCAGATAGGGACCGAAATCGATGACCGGTACTTTTTCCGTCGAATATTTTGGCTTGAGGGCTTCTGTCTGATCCATGTGTCCTCCTCACAGTGCCCGGTGCGCGCTCCCGCAAGTACCGGTAATCTCGGTTGAAATGGTCCCCTCAGGAGTGTTTCATCCTGCCCAGTCACTGCCAATCCGCATGCATATGAGTAAACGCACACGCAACGACCACGACGGCTTGTATAATGCGCGGTGGAGGTCGTCAGCGATGGCGATGGACTAAATCTTACGATACAAAGGGAAATATCTTGAATAAATCCGCATTTATTGCTGTTTTGGCTGCAGTTTCGCTCTACGCATGCAGTAAGGAAGAACCGAAGCCGGCACCGGCTCCTGCGCCCGCCGTGACCGCGCCGGCCGCCGCGCCCGCGCCGACCGAAGCAGCCAAAGATGGTGCTGCCCCCGCCGAAGCTGCCAAGGATGGTGCCGCACCGGCTCCCGCCGCGGCGCCTGCTCCTGCCGAAGCTGCCAAGGACGCCAAGAAGTAACAGCGAACTTGCGCTAGATTCAGAGGCGCCAAGAAAGCGGCAGTACCCGCGAGGGTACTGCCGCTTTTGTTTGCCCGTCAGCCCATCGACACCGCTTTCACGATCGCGATGCTGCCTGTCAAGCCAGCGTCACGCTCACCGGGCAGTGATCGCTGCCCATCACGTCGGCGTGGATGGCGGCGGCCTTGACGGATTTTCGGAGCGCCCCGGAGACGAGGACGTAATCGATTCTCCACCCGACGTTGCGCGCCCGGGAATTGGCGAAGTGGCTCCACCAGCTGTAATGGCCATTGCCCTGCGTGAAGATGCGAAAGGTGTCCACGAAGCCGGCGTCGACAAAGTGCTGGAAACCCTCGCGTTCTTCGTCGGTGAAACCCTTCTTGCCGCGATTGGGCTTGGGATTGGTGAGGTCGAGTTCGGTGTGGGCGACATTGAGGTCGCCGCAGAAGATCACCGGTTTTTTCTTCTCCAGCATGCTGCACCAGGCGAGGAAGGCCGGATCCCAGTGCTTGTGGCGCAGCGGCAGGCGGGAGAGGTCGTCCTTGGTGTTGGGGGTGTACACGGTGACGACGTAAAATTTCTCGAATTCCGCGGTGATCACCCGGCCTTCCTCCGCGCTGTCGCGCTGCTCGTCGTCGGTGAACCGGAAGCGCCTGGCGAATCCGGCGGGAAATCCGTTCACCACACTGAGCGGCGCCTTCCTCGAGAAAATCGCCGTGCCGGAATAACCCTTCTTCACCGCTGAATTCCAGTACTCGTGATAGCCGGGCAGGTCGATCTCGACCTGGTCGCGCTCGGCCTTGGTTTCCTGCAGGCAGAGCACGTCGGGCGAGTGTTCGGCAAGGAAGGATTGAAATGTGCCTTTCCTCAGCACCGCGCGGATGCCGTTGACATTCCAGGAATAGAGTTTCATCAAGTCATTGTTTTTCTTTTGGGAGGCGGCATTTTAGCGGGCATCCGCGTTGAACTGCGAAATGAACGGAATGTCGGTGATGGCACGCCGTCATTCTTCCATTTTCAACTGCCGCGCTTTAACGAGCGCTTCGGCCAGGCGTACGTGGATCCGGGCAACGATCTTGTCCAGAGCGGGTAAGGAAAGGCGGTTCCTGACGATAAACGCCCGCCACTGCACCTGCTTCGCAGCGCCGCGTGTCCTGCATGACTGGTTCGCGGAAATAGCGGTCGAACGGCCCAATACCACGTGGACCGTCCGGGGAAATGTTACATTGCACGCGTTGCCGTTGCGGGTCTGACGGGCGACTGAGGAGGTGGCTTATGCTGCGGCGTTCACTGGCAATTATGTTGCTGCTTTATCCATTCATCGTGTCCGCCCAGAGCTGGCCCGCGCCGGGACGCGAGCTCAAGGTCGTCGTCGGCTTTCCGCCGGGTGCCGGCGGCGACACCAGCGTGCGCTTTTATGCGGCCAAGCTCGCCGAGGTGAGCGGGCATCCGGTGATCGTCGAGAATCGCGCCGGCATGCTCAGTTCGCTGGGGGCGGACGCGGTCGCGAAATCGAAACCGGATGGCTACACCATTCTGCTCGCTCCGGCCTCGTCCTCGCACGCGGCCAACCTGGTGCTGTTCAAGAAGCTGCCCTACGATCCGGTGAAGGACTTCACGCCGGTCACCACGCTGTATCGCACCACCTTCTTCCTCATGGTCAACGCCAATTCGCCGCATCGCACTGTCGGCGAGCTGACTGCGGCGTTGCGCGCGTTGGGCAGCAAGGCCAGCTACGCCTACGGCAGCCCGCCGGCGCTGGCCGCGGCCGAGTTCTACAAATCGCGCGCCGGACTGCAGGCGGTCGGCATCGCCTACAAGACTGCGGCCGCGACCCTGGCGGAAATGTACAGCGGCGCGCTGGATTTCCAGTTCATCGACGCCACCTTCGCCGCCACGCAGATTCGCTCGGGAAAGATGCGCGGTCTGGCCATCACCTCCGGCCAGCGCTCCAGCCTCATCGACCTGCCCACGATGGCGGAGGCCGCCGGCATTCCGGAATTCGACATCGCGCCATGGTGGGCGGTGTTCCTGCCGGCGGGCGCGCCGCCGCAGGTGGTCGCGCGGCTGGAGGCCTGGTTCAACCAGGTGGTCGTACTTGAGGACACGCGCAAATACCTGGCCGGCAACGGCGCGGAACCGCTGCCGGGCAATTCGAAGTTGGTCGCCGAGTTGCTGGGCCGCGAAATCCGCAAGTGGGCCGAACTGGCCAGGATCGCCAATATCCAGCCGGAGTGATTGCGCCAGGATTGGCCTGTGAGGGGGGGGCTGTGCCTCTTCCAACTGCGGAAATTTGTAAGATTATGATGTGAAAGGCATAGGATCAGTGAATGCTTTCAGCCATTTCTAATCTCATATTTAATATATTTTAAGATTCAATACGGTAAATATCCCGCGCCTCCATGGTCGTGCAGTATTGATCGAGGCCGGTATCCGCCCCGGGATTCGCAGATCCGGCGCCCAATTGCAATTTCAAAACAGCTCGGCTTACGACCTTCTGTTTCTGTCCTGCGGCCTTAGCGAGATCCGTCAACGAGAATGAAGGCGACACGGCAGATCTGGTCTGAGCGGTTGCTCCAGGCATGATTGGTGCCGCGTTGGACGAGCACATCGCCCGCTTTCATGAGCGCTTCGCCGTCTTCCATGACCGCATACATCTGGCCAAAAAGGATGATTGCATAATCGACCGTGTCGGTGATGTGCATCCTGGGATGTCTGGTGGTATCGGCCCGTCGCCGATGGAGATCGGGGAAAAAACTCTCGGCCGAGGCGGCCGATGAGGTGCGCGGCGTTTCTGACTCCCCGGTCTCCGGCGGAATGTCCATGATGCGGATCACAGTTCCAAGTTTCGGCGGGTAGAGTCCGGTATGGTCAGCGATGCGATCAGGTTCGTCTACCGGCACAGGCGCGGTGCTTGTCGCCCAGATATTCGCGTTGCACATTCCGGGGCGCGCGGCAAACTTCGCGATGATCGGCGGGGGGGCCGTCTTCGATGATCCGCGACCGGCCGTCAGGGCCAATGCCAGTGACTATGCGGCGGACGGGCGGCAGTTGATCGGCCATATCTTGCTCCCTCTTTCCCAGTGGGTGATTAATTCTGTTTTAAGCATCAATCGGCGCGAGCCCTTGCGCGCTTGGATCACCAATGAGGCCTTCGGCCGCTTGATAGGTGACACTGGCGGCGCGCATTTCGCGTATCGGCAAGGCGGCCAACGCATTGATGATGGGGTATTGAAACGGCACATCTTCCCAACGCGCGCGATGAAAGCGGAAGCTGCCGTTTCCAGTCGATCGACGCACGACGCGCATGCCGCCGTAACCGGTGGCAGACCGGTTGGGTGGCGCGTATTCCAGATAGGCACAATCGGCCTGGCCGAGCGCCCCGGTGCGTGGAATGAACTTGTAATGAAACGAGCCAGACGACTGCGATGGACGATCAGGCGACTCCACAAGGTCGCCGAGCTCCATTTCGAAGAACTGAAAGCCCTGCCACAATGCCCGGGCGCTGTAGCGATCGCCGAGAATCACCGGAGGAGGCATATCGGCGTAGATTTTTGCGAAGCCGAGTTCCTCGCGGCCGGTGAGAATCGGATCGGCCAGGTTCTCCCACAACACCGGCGTGAAATTCCCGGTCAGCTCACCACGCGCTTTTGAATGATGGGCAATGGGAAATCCAACACTCAGAATCGAGTAACCCCGTCCGGCCAGCCATCCGATATTGGACATGAATGTCATGGTGAGAGTAAGAGTGGGCTCACCCTGCAGCGTGCAATCCGGAGGCAACAATTCCGACAACAAAAGTTCGTCTGTAAGAACCGTTGCCGAAAGAACGAGATTGGTCTGGTTGTTCGGCAGGTTCTGTTTGTCGCGCGGCACGTTGCGCGGTCCGGGGAGTGGACCGAAAACACGAGGCATCCGGTATTGCGACTTCAAGTTGGGATCATCATTTTTCATATTGAATCCACTTCCTGTCGTATGTCGTTAGCGTGGACCAATCGCCCGAATCGGCCTTGAGTGCTGGCGCGATTCCCCTTGTGCGCAGGCCCCGATTTCCGCCTTAAGCGCTGGCGCAGCTCCCATTATTCAAGCTTGATCCCCGACTCCTTGATGACACCTATCCACTTCGCCACTTCAGTTTTAATGTAGCTGCCGAATTCATCGGGCGTGTTCGGTGCGGGTTCGCTGCCGGTGACCAGAATCCGCTCACGAACGTCGGGTTGGCGCAGGATCCGGCCGACCTCAGTATTGACGCGATTGATCGTGTCCGGCGGTGTTCCCGCGGTCGTAAACAGGCCAAAGGAACCCAGCGCCTCCCATACGGGTAATCCGGCTTCAGCGGTGGTCGGAATGTCCGGCGCCAGGGTGCTGCGCTGCGTAGCGGCGACGGCGAGTATTTTGATGCGCCCCGTTTTCGCGAAAGATCCGACGGTTCCCAGGTCCACAAAGGCCATCGGGATCTGCCCTCCGGCCAGATCCGTCAAGGCCGGGCCGTTGCCCTTGTAGCCGACGTGCTGCAGTTCGTCCAGCCCGAATACCCGTTTGAAGTACTCCCCCGCAAGGTGCATTCCAGAAAAATTTCCGCCGGATCCGAAGGAGATCTGCTGCGGTTTGGCTTTGAGCAGCGCAAGCAGATCCTTCACCGATCCCACCGGCAGCAGGGAAGGGTTGATGGCGATGACAAAAGGTGTGGTGACCAGCAGTGTGACCGGAGCCAGTTCCTTGGGGTCATAGGGCAGGTTGGGAATCAACAGTGAGTTGAGCCCCATCACCGTTGAGGTGCCCGCAATCATCAACACGTGGCCGTCCGCCGGTGCCTTGGCAATCACTTGCGCGGCGATGGCGCCGCTCGCACCCGGACGATTCTCGATCACAAACGGCCTGCCTAACCGCTCCGAGAGCGCCGGAGAAATAATCCGTGCGACGATGTCGGATGAGCCGCCCGGCGGGAAGGCCACGAGCAGGCGCACCGGGCGGTTGGGATAGTTCGATTGTGCTTGCGCGGGCGCCACGGCGGGCGCGGCGCAGAAAATGGCGAGCAGCAGCGAGAAAACGCGATTCATGATGGTTCCCCTTGATCCATTCAGGTTTCAATCCGATTTCCGCAGAAGCCTCCCGATAACAGCGTCCTCGCGCCGCATCGATTCGCGGCGAATCCATTTAATCACAATGCGCGGCGCCGGGTTCAAGGTGGCACTGATTGGTTTTCGGGCAAGGCCAGTTTCCCGGTCAGTGTTCCAGCGCACAGGTGCCGAATTGCAGCTCGCGAACGAGGCCGAGTGCTTCAAATTCCGGCACCCCAGCTTCCATCATGGTTGGCAGATATCCAGCGAGCGGTATGATGCGAACATTCTCGCCGCCGGCGCCCTCGCGCCAGCATGAAGGTCATCAGCATCCAGGCCTCGGCAATCGAAGCGCGGCAACGTGAGCACGAAGGAGGGGAGATGCAACACTGCAGGCTTGGACTTCTGGCGGTATTTCTGTTGATTCATCCGATTGCCGCGTTGGCGCAGACCTGGCCCGAGCCGGGGCGCGAGTTAAAGGTGTTTGTCGGCTTTCCTCCGGGCAGCGGGGCCGACACCAACGTGCGCTTCTTCGCGACAAAGCTGGCAGCGATCAGCGGCCATCCGGTCATCGTCGAGAATCGGCCGGGCATGCTCAGCTCGCTCGCAGCCGACGCGGTGGCAAAATCGGCCCCCAACGGATACACCATCCTGCTTACCGGGGTCGCGTCATCGCACGGCGCGAACACAGTACTGTTCAAGAAGCTTCCCTACGACCCGGTGAAGGACTTCACAGCGGTGACCACGCTCTTCCAGGGAAACTTCCTGCTCATGGTGAATGCCGGATCGCCGCATCGCAGCGTGGCCGAGCTTACCGCGGCGTTGCGCGCGGCAGGCTCGAAGGCGAGCTACGGCTATGGCAGCCCGATGGCGCTCGCCGCGTCCGAACTGTACAAAGTGCGCGCGGGACTCCAGACCGTGGGCATCGCCTACAAGACCTCGGTGGCTTCGTTGCCGGAAATGTATGGCGGCGCGCTGGATTTCCAGTTTATCGACGGGACCTTCGGCAGCGCGCAGATGCGCGCCGGAAAGCTGCGCGCGCTGGCAATTGCTTCCGGCGAGCGCTCCAGCCTTTTGGACGTTCCGACCATGGCCGAGGCCGCCGGCATGCCAGAGTTCGACATCTCCCCGTGGTGGGCGGCGTTCCTGCCGGCGAGCGCACCGCAGTCCGCGGTCGCGCGCCTGGAAGGCTGGTTCAATCAGGTTGTCGCCATGGACGAGACCCGCAAGTTCCTGGCCGGTAACGTCGCGGAACCGTCGCCTGGCAACGCAAAAGTACTCGTTGGCCGGCTCGACAGGGAACTGCGCAAGTGGTCCGAATTGGCGAAGATCATCAAGTTCGAGGCGGAGTGATTGCGCACATGCTGATCATGGAGCGATCACTTCGGCTGGATTTTGATGATCCTGGCCAGACTGGTCCACCCGCCGATTCCATAGCGCTCCCTCAAACCGGTCAAGTCACTTGCCGTTACCCCGGACAAGTCATTTGCTACTGAGATGGATTTTGCATCCACTTTGACATCTGATGCGTGATGCAATAGCATCAATCGATGCGAACCACCCTCGACATTGAAGAAGACGTTCTCAACGCTGCCAAGGATCTTGCAAAACGGGAGAAAAAGACTGCCGGGCAGGTCATATCCGAATTGGCTCGCAAGGGGCTGTCGGGTCCTGCAGCGATGACAAGCGGCGAGACAAAGGCAATTTACGGTTTCCGCCCTTTTCCCAAAGAAGGACGAATCGTCAGCAACGAACTGATTAACAAGTTGCGCGAAGACGGCGAGTATTAAAGAAACCTTTCATGCGAGCGCTGCTTGATGTCAATGTGCTGATCGCGATGCTCGATCAGGCGCACCCTCACCACGAACCGGCAATGGCCTGGCTTAAGGCCAACATCAAACAAGGGTGGGCGTCCTGCCCCATCACCCAGAACGGGTGCATCCGCATCATGTCCCAGGCGTCTTATCCGGGCGCCCGGCCGGTGGCTCAGATTGTGGATCGCTTGAGCGGTGCGCTCGGCAATTCAGCGCATCAGTTCTGGCCCGACGACGCCTCCATCGCCGACCCACGAATCGTGGACGCAACGAAGGTACACAGCGCGCGGCAGATTACCGATACCTATTTGTTGTCGTTGGCGGTGAAGCACGAAGGGCGTTTGGTGACTTTCGATTCAGGCATTGCGTTGAACGCCGTAAAAGGCGCAACAACAAAACATCTGGTCAACCTGATTTGAGCACTGCCTAGACGGAATTCCGCTGCAACAGGCCATCAGTGGCCAGCGCTCCCGGATTCCTCCGCGCACAGGGCGGTGATGCGTTGGCGCAGCCAGGCATGGCCGCTTTCCTGATCGAAGCGCCGGTGCCAGATGAGGCAACCAGATGGGACACCGGCGCATCGATTGCGTACGACGCGGCATATCCGATAAGGTGTGTACTTGGACTTGGAGGAGTTTCTTATGAATCGGACCGAACGGATCGAGCGCGTACTGCGCCGCATGGCGGCGGAGCGAATCGACATGCTCATCGCATTTTCTAACGCCAAGCATCACCTGGCACGGACCAACCTGGCGGCGCATCTCATGGGCTATCGGGCGCTCGGGGAGAGCGCGCTGGTGCTCCACGGCGACGGCAGCCAGAGGCTGATCGTCACCCCGGCCTGGGATGCCGAGCGCGCGGCGAAGAGGCGCCCGGAGCTGCCGCTCACGGCGGGCGACGATCTCGCCGCTTTGCTCGCATCGCTGCTGCGCCAGCGCACGCCGGGCCGAATGGCGACCACCGGCCTGGGCGCCATGCCGCACGACCTCGCGGTGCGGCTTCTGGACATCGTCGGCCGTGACGCGCTGGCGTTCGACGCGGCCGTAACCGAGGTCACGGCGCCGAAAACCGACGAGGAGATCGCCAATGCGCGCAAGGCCGTCGCCATCGCGGAGCGGACGCATGAGCACATGCTCGCCTATGCGCGCGCGGGGATGCGCGAGTGTGATCTCGCGGTCGAGATGAACCTCTATGCGAGGGAGCTCGGTGCCAATGACAGTTTCCTGATGCTCAGCGGCGGGCCGCACCAGCAGGGGGTCGGCGCTTCGAGCAACCGGCCGCTGGAACGCGGTGATGTCATCATCGCCGAATCGACGCCGGCCTATGACGGGCAGTTCGGGCAGATCTGCCGCAGCGCTTCGGTGGGCGCGCCCTCCGACGTGCTGGCTGCGAAATACGCACTGTTGTGCCGGGCGATGGCCGCGGGGATCGAGAAGGTTCGTCCCGGCGTCACGGTTTCCGAGGTCGCCGGCGCCGTCGATGCCGTTCTGATCGACGCCGGGTACGAGGAAAAATACACCCATCCGCCCTACATGAACCGGCGCGGCCATGGCATGGGCGCGGGCTCCATCGCGCCGGGCGACATCGGGGTCGAGAACCAGACGATCCTGGAAGAGGACATGGTGTTCGTCGTCCATCCCAACCAGTACCTGCCGGAGACGGGCTATCTGCTGTGCGGCGAGCCGGTGCGCGTGACCGCGACCGGCTACGAATCGCTCAGCAGGAAATGGGCCGAACTCGGCGTGGTGGGAGCCTGAACCATGCAGATTCAAGAAACGACGCTGCTCACCGGCCCCTATGACTGGGACGGGCGCGTGCTGCCGCAGAGCGAATTCGATGAACGCCTTGAGCGCGTGCGCGCGCAGATGGCGAAGGCGGGCGTCAACGTACTCCTGGTTCACGGTGATCCCGGCCATTACAACGCGCTTGCCTGGCTGACGAACTTCACGCCCAAAAACGGGACCGGGCTGGCGCTGGTGCCGCGCGAAGGGCCGTTGCGCATTCTCTCCTCGGGTACGCCCAAGATGATGGATGCGGCGAAGCGCCTGACCTGGGTCGAGGACGTGCGGCCGCTCGGCAACGCGCCGAAGACCGTCGCCGAGTTTGTCAGCGATGGCGATGTGCTGGCCACCTGGGCTTTTGGCACTCTGCCGCAGGCGCTCTACACAGGCATCGCCCGTGCGGTGGCGCCGCGCGCGCTGCTGTCGCTAGATGAAGTGCTCGATGCGGCGCGATGGCGGAAATCGCCCTGCGAACTCGATCTGATACGCGGCGCAGCGCGCTTTCTGACGGTCGCCTCCGACGCCTTTGCCGCGAGCGTGCGTGCGGGTAAAGGCGTGCGCAGCGCCGCCCTGGCGGCGGAGCGCGCAGCGATCGCAGCCGGTGCACAGGATGCGCGCGTCATGGCGAGTCTTTCGCCCGGCGGTGTGCCCTTGCCGCTGGATGCGGCGGGCGACGAGCGTGTGCTCGATCCGGCCAATGCCGGCATCGCCGTGCAGAACCACGGCTACTGGGCGTCGGGCTACCTGACCATCGCGCGCAGTTCAGGAGCCGCACTCGCGAGGGCGCGGGACGCACTCGCCGCCGCACTCGCTGCCGCGCGGGGCGGGGTGCATCTGCCGCAGGGCGTCGTTGCGAACGCGATCGGGTTGTCGCTGGATGAAGGGCCGGGCGCTCTCCTCCTTGCCGGTGCAGTTTATGCCGTGACCAGCAGCGCCACCGAGGGCGGACAAACGGCCTATGCGTCGGCGCTCGTTGCGGTCAGGGAAGGCGGCTGCGACGAGTTGTGGCGTCAAAAGGTGTGATGTCGGGGCGCCTCAGGTGAATTGAATCTTCTGGCAAGCCGCTCCATGGCCGCCGTGCAACATGTGGTTACCGGGCAATTCATCGCGCGAGGAGCGCTCGAACGTTCGAAAAGACCTTCTCGGCCGGTATGCCCTTGACGCGTCCATCAAGGAGTTCCTGGTGCCGTCTCTTCGCCTCGGCAATCCAGGCTCTCTCAATGCCGGGTTCAGGTGTCCCGTCCAGTTCACCGATTAGCATGCGGATCAATGCCGCTTTGTCGCTTTGATTCAGCGCGCGCACCTTTTTCTCGATCTCAGACAGGTCTGTTGCCATTGGGTCATTCTCCATTGAATCAAGGGCAGTGCTTTAGTGTATCGCGTGTTCATCCTTCTGGGCGATCTGACCGACCAGAAGGAAAAATGATAGGACAAGCGCTGTGGCTGTCACCGGCCGCATGGTGGCTTTCAACAAAAGCCCCGGCGCCAGCGCATATTGACTTCCATCAAGTTTCAGCAGATGCGCGGCCCCAGTTGCGGCACCGAAGGGCGCGAGATTGCCCGTGGGATGAAAATCCGGGCGGCGCATATCCCTTTTTCCGTTTTACCGCGTTTTTTGCCGAGCATTTCGTTGTCCGGCAAGAATAACGAGCCGATCGCCGACGGCGTGTTCGCGGAAGACGGAGCATTTTTCATGTTGCCGCCGGTACCGCATCGCTTGCTTGAACGCCGATTTCGCACTGAGGTGTTGGCACTGCTTCTGCGAGAAGGGGAGGTATCGGAAGCCCTGGTGCAACGAATCACCGCGTGGCGCCACACCGGATTCTCGGTGCACAATGGCGTGAAGGTGCGCGACGCCGCCGGACGGCAACGGCTCGCGCAGTACATGCTGCGGGCGCCATTTGCCCTGGAGAAAATGAAATACGATGAGCGCACCGGCATGGTTCTGTATCGCTCGCACCTGCACAAAAGCCTGAAACGCAACTATCAATTGATGCCCGGCGCGCAATGGCTGGAACTGCTGTGCCGCCACATTCCCGATCGCTTTGAACACCTGGTCCGTTACGTGGGCTGGTACTCGTGTCGGTGCCGGGGAGAGCGTGCCCGATTGGGCGCGGCCGCGCCGGTCGCCGATGGCGCCGCGCCTGAAGATCCGATTGCCAATGCCGTACGGGCTCGCTCGGCCTGGGCGCGCTTGATCTACAAAGTCTATGAAGTGGATCCTTTGGAATGCCCCAAGTGCAAAGGGCAGATACAGGTAATCGCGTTAATTGACGATCCTGCAGTCGTGCGGCGAATACTCAAACACCTCAACCTGTGGTCACCGGCCAAACGATTTATCCCCGCACGAGGGCCGCCTCATGTCGCGCCTGAATGTGCGGCAGGGGACCCGTCAAACGAGCATACCTACCACCCGGTTCCTGACATCGCATAATGATCGTGAAATCCCCGCTTTCCTATGATTGGAAGGTGCGGGGATGCTATTGCTCGCCCACCGCCATAGCGTGGTGCCGGGCAGCCTCCTGGGCAAGGCGTTGAATTACCTTCACGATCAGTGGCCCCGACTTGAGCGGTTCGTCAGCAACGGCGCCTTTCCTATCGACAATAACCCCTGCGAGAACGCGATCCGGCCCTTTGTGATCGGACGGCGAAACTGGTTGTTCGCCGACACCGTCGCCGGTGCCACCGCAAGCGCCAATCTGTACTCCCTGATCGAAACCGCCAAGGCCAACGGCGTCGAACCCTATGTGTATCTGTGAGCACTGTTCGCGGCGCTGCCAAAAGCTACTTGCCTGGAAGATTGCGAAGCATTGCTGCCCTGGCGATTCGCCAAAGCCCTTCCGTAATTTCAGCGTTTCAAGCACACTCAGCAAACCTCGGCAAGAACGCGGTCATTTGATCGCTTACGCTTCATGGCGCGCGGAGGGCAGGTTACAGCGGTTGGTCGAAGAAAAGGTGACCGCGCGGCTTCTCCATTGCGGTGATCCACATCATGGGTTTGCGCGCCTCTAATGCCCGCAATGCCACCACGACGACCTGCTCTTACTTTCGTGCAACTGAAGTGCCGGAGAGATGGAGGCGCAGGGCCTGCTGGCGAAGGGGCCGATCGAATTCCTCAGAGCTTGTCCAGATCGCCCGTTCCGGGAGCAAGCTGCGGGGCCGGGCGGGAAGTGCCTGGAACAGCTTCCAACTCGAAAACGACGCAATTCCACGCGTCCGGACACCCCAGCCTGATGACGCCCGATCCCTTGGGCAGTTCATATTGGCCGCCGCGCTGCAGCACTCGAATATGGGGATACATGGACATGTAGGCCATGTTGCACATGCCCCCCGGAGTCTTGTGATCGACGATCCACTTATCGCCTACCTTGTGTTCGTAAGGGCAGGTTCCCTTGACATGAACAATCGTGACCTTGACGTCGGTGATGCTGCTGGTGGAATTGGACATTTTCGGTTCTCCTTGCGTCGGATCAGGACTAAGCGCCGGTGCGATCCGCATTCCGGCGATGTATCACGCGACTCAGGCTGAAGATTGTACGACAGCATTGCGTTCCAGAATCAACTCTGCGAGAACGTCTTCCCATACGCGCAGGAACAGTTGGCTGTCGGCATAGCGACCCAACGCTTTTTCTTTCTCGCGGCTGGCGCGTCTCAAGGCGATGGTGCGATCGATGTCGTCCGTTTCGATCTCGTAGAGCGCGAGGTAATCCGCCCGCCCGCCGACGAATGTTTTGGCCTGGTAGCGCCTCGCGGCCAGGAACCCGGGAGTCTTCACCGTGTCTGACAGGTGGGTGTGGTGATACCAATTGTTGAACTCGCCCTCTCGCTGCGGGTCGGCACAGTTGATCTCGATCAGGTTGACCCAATTTCCCGTCTTGCGGCTGGCCATGTCGGCGGGAACCGCCGCGATCTCACGCCACAGAACGTTCGTCCAAAGCGGCATCATCAGGGAATCTGGTTCGGCGTTCCGGGCGCTTTCCGCAGCCAGCCGACTGTCGCCCAACGCCAGGGTCGCGGCGATGTCGTCACTGTCGATCTCATACAACGTGATGAATTGTCCGCGTCCGTTGCGCACCTGCTTGATCTTGTAGACCCGGGCGCTGACATAGCCAGGCGTCTTCAGCGCCGCGGTGATGCGCGCCTCGTGCCATCCCAGACATTCGTTCTCCCGCGCGGGAAATCTGCAGGTGTCCTCAAACATGCTGAGCCATCTTGCCATGCAACCCCCAGAGCTTGCCGGCCCGTCTTGTCCGGGCGCGACGTTGATTCAAATGCCGATTGCGGCAGGCAATCGATTTCTCTACCGATTTCCGCCGAAAAGGAGATCTCCCCACTTGCGTCTGACCTCGTCCGCGACTTCGGTCGACATCTTGGTTGTTTTGGGAAATTGATTTCGCCAGGCCCAGGGTTTGCACGCGTCGATGATGGCGGTGGAGCAGGTCAGGTCGCCGCTTTTCCTTTGCTCAGGGCTCAGTCTCGGATCGGAGGCATAAGATGCGCGATTCGACAGGAATTCGATCTGCTGCTTCGGATCGCAACGCGTGGCGATGGCCCACAGGACTTCGGACATGTTGGTCGGATCGATATCGTCATCGACGATGATGATGTACTTGCCAAGGTTGGTGGCACCCCGGTAGGTGCCCGCCGCGATCAGCGCGGCTTGCTTCACATGGCCAGGGTACGCCTGCTTGAGCGAGACCACTACCATCGTCCGCCGTCTGGCTTCGTAGACGAACGAGACACCGGTCACCCCGGGAATCTGGCGGTCGAACTCAGCCCAGAGCTGAGCGGACAGGTCTACGCCCCACACCAGATGATCGTCATACTTGCCGACCAGCATGGGCACCCCGATCTGAATCGGGTCGTTTCGGTGCAGGATGGCTTTGACTCTTATTACGGGGTGCGGCGTTTTGCCACCCGCGTAATAACCCTCCCATTCGCCAAACGGCCCCTCGTCGGCGCTCTGTGTTTCGGGCGGCGGTATCTCCCCTTCCAGGACGATCTCCGCTTCGGCGGGAATCGGCAGATCGACAGTTTCGCCGCGAACCACCTCTACCGCCCGGTTTCTCAATCCTCCTGTCCAGTCGTACTCACAGATTCCGGCAGGCACCGGGGACATGGAAGAAATCCAAAGTTGAGCACCTTGTCCGCAAGTCATCGCAACCGGACAGCTCAGACCCCGATCCCAGTACTTCCTCACAATGGCCGCGCCATGGTGGCTGGATACGAAGTGAACGGTCACGGTGTTCCTGTCCACGATCTGCGATCGATAACAACCCAGGTTTATCCAGCCGCTATCCGGATCTTTCAGGATGACCATGTTTCCCGTGCCGATATAGCGGCCCCCGTCGAACTCGTGCCATTTCGGAGTGGGAAACATCAGGACATCGACATCGTCACCGAGAATAATGTTTTCCTTTACGGGAGCCGTCTGCACATAAACCGGCGGAATCGGTTTGACCGCAGCCACTTTCTCTTTCCACGCTCTGATCAGGGCGAGCCCGGTGAGGTCCATGGGCAAGCCAAGGCCCATGGCAACCCGTCGCCAGGAGGTCAGAAAATTGGTGAGGACGCGAAAGCCCCTCGGATACCCGGGAATATTGTCGAATATCAGAAGCGGTGAATCGGGAACAGACAGCGATAACTCCGCTATTCGCCCGATCTCCAGATCCCAGTGGGCGCCATTCAGAGTCTTGCATTCACCGATGGCTTGGGATTTTTCTATGAACTCCCTCAGGTCGTCCAACATTGCCCGTCCCTGTCATTCGCCTTTTTCTTATTCCGCACTGATGCCGGCTTCCGTGATTACTTTGCCCAATCTTGCGCGTTCGCGATCGATCACTTGCGCAAATTGCTCCGGCGAGCTTCCGACGATCTCGGCTCCGGTCAACAACCGGCCTTTGGCTGCGGGCTGGTTGAGAACCTGCACGATTTCACGATTCAGCCGGTTGATCAGGGCCGCGGGGGTTTTTCCGGGCGCCCAGAGGCCCACCATCAATTCCGATTCATAGCCAGGCACCCCGGCGGCCGCCACGGTGGGCAAGCCGGGGGCCAGTTGCGATGGCTGCGCAGAGGTGACGGCCAACGCCTTCAGCCTGCCCGCCTTGACATGCGGCATCACGGTGCTTGCGGAAGGCACGCTGACCTGAACCTGACCGCTGACCAGGTCGTTCAGGGCCGGCGCGGTGCTCTTGTAGAGGATGTGAACCAGATCTATCTCTGCCATGGATTTGAGCAGTTCCGCCGAAAGATGGGTGGACGATCCAGTGCCTGCAGAGGAGTAGTTGAGCGTGCGCGGCTTGGCCTTCGCCAGAGCGACCAGTTCCTGAATGGAATTCGCCGGCACCGAAGGGTGCACGACAACGACGTTTGGCGACCTTGTTGCAAGCGTGATGGGCGAAAGATCTTTCACCGGATCGAACGGAACATTCTTTCGCAGGAACGGCAGAATAACCAGGGCCGACGTATAGGTCAGCAAGGTATAGCCATCGGGCGCTGATTTGGCCACCATGTCGCCCGCGATGATGCCACCGGCCCCATCCCTGTTTTCGACGACCACCGATTGGCCCAAACTCGTTGTCAGGCCCTCGGCCACCACGCGCGCCACAAGATCCATGCTGGCGCCAGGCCCTGCAGTGACCATTCGAATGGTCTTGCTCGGATAAGCCGGTGTTTGCGCGATGCCTATGGCGGGGGCAATGAATGCGAATGCAAGTAAACGTGCGGCTAACATGATTTCCCCGTGAAGTTTAAGTGCCGAAATCCCTGTGACCGAGCGCGGATGCAAACGCAATTAGAGACCAGCTTTACCCGGTAAACCCGGGATTGGTCTCGTCAAGCCCCGGGCATTATCATCATAATGCGCGTGGTACGTGATTTTCAAGCCCCGAATCACCAAGAGTCGGAGAGTACCATCAGTCCACCGGCCACCCGTACCGGTTTTATTTGCCTATCAGTTTTTCAGTTTGCGATCGCCGGGCGCCGCTGCCATAGCTGCGTCGCCTGCTCGAACGCATACGCCAATTGCAGCACGCCGAAATCGTCCTGATGCCGTCCGACGATCTGCACCCCCACCGGCAGTCCTTCTGCGGTGAAGCCGCAGGGCACCGAGATTGCCGGATGGCCGGTAACAGTGATGAAGTAACAGGATTTCATCCAGTCGATGTAATTGTCCATGGCCACGCCGTTGATCCCGGTGACATAGGGCTCATCGACGTTGAACGGCGGCACCTGGTTCACCGGCAGGATCAGGAACTCGTAGCGCTGCATGAAGCCGCGCACGCGCTCGTACAGCGCAGTGCGCTTTAACTCTGCGGCACCGATGCTTGGTCCGGACAGCTTCCTGCCCGCCTCGATGTTCCAGATCACCGTGTCTTTGAGCTGGCCGCGACGGTGATCGAGCAGCTCGCCGTAGGCAAGGTCGAACTGCCAGGCGCGCAGGGTCATGAAGATCTCGTTTGCGTCGGACAGATCGGGCGTGGCCTCCTCAAGCGCGCAACCGAGCGCGGCAAAGGTCGGGCGCTGCGAGGCCAGCACCGCGGCGACGCGCGCATCCACGGGCAATCCGCCGAGGTCGGCGCTCCAGGCAATGCGCACGCCCTTGAAATCGCGCGCGAGCGGCCGCGCGAACTGGCTGCCCGGTTCCGCGATCGCAATCGGGCTCCGCGCATCCCGGCCGGCGATCACGCTTAACATCAGCGCGCAATCTTCCACAGTGCGCGCCATCGGCCCTTGCACCCCGAGCGTGCTCCAGCCGGACTTCGCCGGCCAGATCGGTACGCGTCCGGGTGAAGTGCGCAGGCCGACAATGTTGCAGAAATTGGCCGGACAGCGCAGTGAGCCGCCCATGTCGCTGCCGTCGGCCAGGGGCACCATGCCGGCCGCCAGCGCCACCGCCGCACCGCCGGAGGAGCCGCCGCAGGTCTTGCCGGTGTCGTAGGGGTTGAGCGTCTTGCCGAACACGGCATTGAAGGTCTGCGAGCCGGCGCCGAACTCGGGCGTATTGGTCTTGCCTATGGAAATCGCCCCCGCGGCCTGCAGCCGGTCCACCATCAGCAGGTTCTGATCGGGAACGAAGTCCTTGAAAATGGGCGAGCCAAAGGTGGTGCGCATGCCCCGGGTCAGGAACAGATCCTTGTGCGCGACCGGCAGGCCGTGCAGGGCGCCGAGCGTTTCGCCCCGTACCTGCTTTTCGTCCGCGGCCTGCGCCTGCTCGGCGTACAGGCTGACGATCGCATTGAGCCCGGGGTTGAGACGCGCGATCTGCGCCAGCGACGCCTGCATCAGCTCGCGCGCCGACAGATCCTTGCGCCGGATGCGCCGCGCCAATTCAGTTGCCGGCAAGAAGCAGACTTCATTGTTCATGCCGTATTTCCTTGCGTGCACTCGCTTAATATCGGGTTGGAGTTTTAGGTCACTTGAAAAAGGGATCCGCATGCCTTTGCGGCGAGGTTTGTGCTGAAACCGCAACTTAGTCGCGGCCCCAAGGCTCTCTCGCTATTGGTCTCTAAATTCGACAATCCCAGCTGCTGTCAGCCCAAGGGATCCAGCGTAAGGCCTGACCTGTACACCTGAATAATATTGCCTTTTTCCCGAAGTACGTAAATGTTCTTGGCGGGGTCTTTTTTCATGATGACGAAGTCAGCCAGTGCTCCGGGAGCAAGCACGCCGATCTGCCCGGGCACGCCGAATGATTCGGCGGCAGTAGTCGTGGCGGTCGCCAGCGCTTCCCGCGGCGTATAGCCGCATTCGACGAATATTTCGAGCTCGCGCGCGGAGGTGCCGTATTCCGGCGCGATGCCGCTGTCCGAGCCGCACACCAGTTTCATGCCGGCTTTCTTTCCCTGCTGAAGAAAGGTCATGTTGCCGTCGCGCTCTTTGAGAATGCAATCGACGATGGGCTGGGGCAGGGTGCGCTCCTTGTTCTGCAGGCGCCGTGCCCATCGGTCACGAGTGTGCATCGTTGGCGTATGAAAGGTTCCGCGCTCGGCCATGAGATTGGCCAGTTTCTCGTTGGGTTCGCCAGGGCAATGTTCGACGGAGTCGACACCGGCCAGAACTACGCGCTCGATACCCACCGAAGTATTGGAGTGCGTGGTGATCCTGGCACCCCGCAGGCGCGCTTCGTCCACCATGGTTTCTATCTCTTCCACAGTGAAATTTATCTTGTCCCGGTATCGTGGAGAGGAAGTCACCACGCCTTCCGTGGCAAAGAATTTGACGAAATCCGCGCCTTCGCTGCGCTGACTTTCTTACAACGTGCTTAATGCAATGAGAATTGTTGCGATGCTACCATGGCGTTTTGGCGCAACTTTCAGCGTCGCGGCTTGTTTGCCTATATCAAATCCGCAGGGAGTCAATTTGACATGCCAGTCCATGAACGCATTGCCCGCTTTCACGACGAAATGACCGCATGGAGACGCGACATCCACGCGCATCCCGAACTTGGATTTGAGGAGACACGTACGTCCGATCTGGTGGCGGGCAAACTCGCGGCATTCGGCATTGAAGTGCACCGTGGCGTGGGCAAAACCGGCGTGGTAGGAGTTTTGCGCGCAGGCAGCAACACGCGCTCAATTGGACTTCGCGCCGATATGGATGCGCTTCCAATACAGGAAGCCAACCTGTTCGGACACCGTTCCCTCTTCAGCGGAAAGATGCACGCCTGCGGGCACGACGGTCACACGACGATGTTGCTCGGCGCCGCGCGCTACCTTGCCGAGACGCGCAATTTTGACGGAGTCATTAATTTCATTTTTCAGCCGGCCGAAGAAGGCCTCGGCGGGGCCAACGCGATGATCAACGACGGCCTGTTCGAGAAGTTTCCGTGCGAGGCCATATTTGGCATGCACAATCGCCCCAGCCTTCCGGTCGGGCAATTCGCGGTGCGTTCGGGACCGATGATGGCGGGCGGTGCGTTTTTCGACATTTGCGTCACCGGCAAGGGGGCGCACGGCGCGCGCCCGGAATCCGGCGTCGATCCGGTGCTAGTCGCCGCGCACATTGCCGTGGCGCTGCAATCGATAGTGTCGCGCACCACCGCGCCGGCGGACACGGCTGTCGTGTCGGTAACTAAGATTCAGGGTGGTGACGCCTATAACGTCATTCCGCAGATGGCCCACCTCGCGGGCACAGCTCGTGCATTTACGCCAAAAGTCATGGAATTGATCGAGTCGTCGATGCGGCGAATTGCCAAGGGGGTGGCCAGCGCTTACGGTGCCACCGCGGAAGTCGAATTCCGCATTCAATTCGCGCCAACCATCAACAACCCGAAGGAAGCCGAATACGCTGCGGAGATCTGCGCCGACCTTGTCGGCAAGGAAAAGGTGCAGCGCAACCCGCAGCTCATCATGGCCTCCGAAGATTTTTCCTTCATGCTGGAGAAGGTCCCGGGATGCTATTTGAATATCGGCAATGGTCCCGGCGAAGGCAGTTGCGAGGTTCACAATCCGTCCTACGATTTCAACGACGCGGCGCTTCCTCTGGGGGCGGCATTTTATGCACGCTTGGTTGAAAAAAGATTCGCAAGATCTTCCGGCGTGTCGGTGGCCGCGCAATAGCGGCCGATATGTCAGACTGAGGCAATAGATTCTTTCATTGGGCTATACGAATATTCAGGCCAGATATCGCTGGAATGTAGCTGCAGAATGTTCCTGGGGAAGTACTGAAGGATAAAGAGGGCCTTAGCCCGTCTTTCTCAACTCACTGTTGATTTTGGTCGAAATCGGGCCGGTGCATGACGCAAGTGCTTGATGTAAAGGAGCCCGGTTCGCCGCGACGCTTGTAGTGGAGACCCTGGTCCTTGGCGAAGGGGTTTTTGTTTCATAGACTTCGCGCATGTTTCTGTGCTGCAACCGACGCGTCAAGGACGGCAAGGCTCACGATTATTGGAGCGTTGTCGAGAATCGGCGCCTGAGCGACGGGCGCGTTGTGCAGCGCCAAGTGCTGTACCTGGGCGAGATCAACTCCAGCCAGCGCGAGGATTGGCGCAAGACCATCGAGGTCCACGGCGAAGGCTCGCCTCGCCAAGTAGCCCTGTTCCCGGCGGGCTCGATGCCGGCGGACGATGTCGATGCGATCGGTGTGCGTCTGAGCGAGTTGCGCATCGAGCGCCCGCGACAATGGGGAGCTTGCTGGTTGGCCATGCAACTGTGGCAGGAACTCGATCTGAAGGACTTCTGGCGGCCACGGCTTGCGCCCTCACGCGAAGGCACGCCGTGGCTGAAGGCTCTGTGCACGTTGGTGGCGTACCGACTCATCGACCCGGGCTCGGAGTGGCGGTTACATCGACAGTGGTTTGATTCCAGTGCGATGGCCGATCTACTCAATGCCGATTTCGCACTGGCTGAGAAGAACACCCTGTACCTCTGCCTGGATCGGCTCGCCCGGCACAAGGACGAGCTGTTTAAGTTTCTCACCCGGCGCTGGGGAGAACTGTTCGGTGCGAAGTTCGACGTGCTGCTCTACGACCTGACCAGCACCTGCTTTGAGACCGACATTGAACGCAGCCCCGAGGATCTGCGCCAGTACGGCTACAGCCGCGACAAGCGAGGCGACTGCAGCCAAGTCGTGATCGCGTTGATTGTCACCCCCGAGGGTTTCCCGCTGAGCTACGAGGTGCTCGCGGGCAACACCGCCGATTCCACGACGTTGAGCGATTTCCTCGATCGCATCGAGCAGCGTTACGGGCGGACCAACCGCATCTGGGTGATGGACCGGGGCATTCCTACCGAGGACAGTCTGGCCAAGATGCGCCGCATGGGCGCCTCTTACCTGGTCGGCACGCCCAAGGGCAGACTGTCCCGGCTTGAGCAGGCCTTCCTCGGTGAGCCGTGGGCGCGCGTGCGCGAGGGCGTCAAGGTAAAGCGATTGGTTACCGAGGAGGACATCTACGTGCTCGCGCAAAGCGATGCGCGCATCGACAAGGAGTACGGCATGCGCCGCAAACGCCTACGCCGCTACGTCGATCGGCTCCAGGCCTTGCAGCGCCAGCGGCTCACGCGCGATCAATTTACCCAGCAAACCCGGGAACGGGCATCGGCAAACACAGGATTTGAACATAATCGATAATGTGCGCGATTTTGAAACCCCGAATCACAAGATGGCAGAGCATTCCATCCGCCCACGCGTCGTACGTGCCGATTGATTTTCTTATCGGTCAAATGCACGATCTGCGCAGGCTCCACACCTTCAATGTGCGCAGCAGGGACTCGAAACGGGGGGGCGGCACTCCCGAGGAAATGGCGCAACGCATCCGCGCCGACTACGAGCGCTATGTGCGCATCGTCAAGGCCACCGGCCTGTAGGCCGACTGAGCGGGATGCCTCTGCGGGGGTGCAGGACTGACGCTCGCCGCGTGGCACGCTGCCCGGCCAATACATTCGCGACCCGGAGTAGATATGATACGGACTGCATCACCGGGCCGATCTCGGCCCGGACGCAACGATGTCCGGCCGGAACCGCTCCGGCACAGCTTCAACCCATCCCAGCAAGCGCGCTATTTCCGCAGGCGTGGCATGATCGTTACACTTGGAGGAAACGCAGAATGGACGCTGACGTCGTCATTGTCGGGGGTGGATTCGCCGGGCTGAGCGCGGCGCAACGTGCGGCCGAACTCGGCCTCAGGGCGCTGGTGCTCGAGCAGGGCGCGCAGGCCGACTATGCCTGCAATTCGCGCGTGACCGGAGGCATCGTGCATTTCGCCCGCGAGGGGATGATGGAGCCGACAGCAGTGCTGGTCGACAAGGCCATGCAGATGACCGGCGGCGAGCTCAACCGCGAGCTGTTGGCCGCCATGGCCGGCGAGGCCAGGCGCTGTATCGAGTGGCTGCGCGCGCAAGGCATGAAGTTCGTGCGCATCGGCCCGCAATTGCATTACGAATGGGTGCTTGCGCCGGTGCGCGTGGCCCGGCCCGGCCTGGAGGCAAGCGGCTGGAAGGGACGCGCGGGCGACACGCTGTTGCGCCTGCTCACCGCTAATTTCACGCGCCGGGGCGGGCAGCTGCTGCTCGACAGCCGCGTCACCGGATTGGTTTTCGAGGACGGGCGCTGCATCGGTGTGGAGGCAACGACACAGGGCCGGCCGACGCAATACCGGGCGCCCGCGGTGGTGATGGCCGATGGTGGATTTCAGGCCGACGACGAACTGGTGCGCCGCTTCATCAGCCCGCATCCGGAAAAGCTCCTGCGGCGCAATGCGGGCAGCGGAAGGGGCGATGCGCTGAAGATGATGGAGCACGCCGGTGCGCGACTGGTGGGCACGAAATATTTTTACGGTCACCTGCATTCGCGCGATGCCCTGAACAATGCATCGTTGTGGCCCTATCCGGCGCTGGATTCGCTGGCGGTTGCGGGCATCGTCGTCAACGGCCGCGGCGAGCGCTTCGCCGACGAAGGGCTGGGCGGGGTGTACCTTGCCAACGCGATTGCGTGGTCGGAAGATCCGCTGGACACCTGGGTTATTTTCGACGAGGACATCTGGCGTGGCCCGGGCAAGGGAGAATTGTTTTTCATCGCCGCCAATTCGCGTCTGGTGGATGCCAAGGGCACGATCTTCAAGGCGGATACGCTCGAAGCGCTGGAGTCTGCGGCGGGTTTTCCTTCAGGCAGGTTGCGTGCTTCGGTTGATGCTCACAATGCGGCGCTTGCCGCGGGGCAGACAGGCGCCATGCAGCCGCCGCGCAGTTCCGGCGTCAATCGGCCGATTGCAATCCGCAGCAAGCCGTTCTACGCGGTGCCCATGTGCGCGGGCCTGACCTTCACCATGGGCGGCGCAGCAGTGGATTCCGGTTTGCGCGTTCTCAAGGGGGATAACTCGCCGATACCCGGCCTGTACGCGGTGGGCAAGTCACTGGGTGGTCTCGAGGGCGGCGCCCCGGCAGGGTATGTCGGCGGGATATCGCTGCCGGTGATTACCGGCCTGCGAGCGGCCGAGGCAATCGCGCAAGCGAACGGAAAAGTCGCATGAAAGGGGAGAGCGTTTTGAACCGAAAATTTCGCGCCGCGGGGCGAGTTTCGCGGACTCCGGCATGGCGGCATTTCGCGCGCGCCGCGTTGGCTGCATTGCTCCCCGCTGTATTGGCAGCACCGGCGAGGCATGTCGAGGCTCAGAGCTGGCCGCAGCACAAGCCCATCCGCCTGATCGTGCCCTTTGCCACCGGCGGTCCGATCGACATCATGGCGCGCATCACCAGCCCGCTGCTGGCGGCAGCGCTGGGTCAGGTGGTGGTGGTCGACAATCGCGCGGGCGCGGGTGGCGTGCTGGGGGTGGATCTGCTTGCGAAATCGCCGGCTGACGGCTACACGCTCGGATTTTCCGCGCCGGGCGCGCTGACCATCGCGCCGCACCTGTCCAAGATTCCGTATTCGCCGGCGACCGACATCGCCTACGTTTCGATGATCGGGCAGGTGCAGAACATCCTGGTGGTCAATGGCAAGCTGGGCATCAGCAGCCTCGCCGACCTGATCCGCGCCGCGAAGCAGAAACCGGGCAGCATCAATTTCGCGTCCTCGGGTATCGGCACCGGCGGCCACCTTGCCGGTGAACTGCTCAAGCAGCTCGCGAGCGTCGACATCGTGCATGTGCCCTACAAGAGCGGTGCCGCGCCGCTCACGGATCTGGTGGCCGGCAACGTGCAGGTTCTGTTCGTCGCGGCCGGCGGCAGCCTGCGCCAGCTCGTCAACAGCGGCGCGCTGACCGCGCTGGTGCTCACCAGTCCGACGCGCTCCGAACTGTTGCCCAATATTCCCTCGGCCGTGGAAGCCGGCATGCCCGGCCTGATCACTGCGGATATCTACGGCATGGTGGCCCCGGCGAAGCTGCCGGCGGAAATGCTTGCGCGGCTGAACGCCGAAGCGGTGACCATCCTCCGCAAACGCGAGCTGATCGACAAATTCGCCGAGCAGACGCTGGTGGCCACGCCGTCGACGCCGCAGGAATACCGCGCATGGATGCAAACTGAGTCGGCGCGCTGGGGAGAGGTCATCAAGCGCGCGCAGATCCGCCCGGAGTAAGACGCGCACGCCGCGCGCGGCGTGTGTCAGTGGCGCGGCGGCAGGGCATCCGAGGGGGCCGCAACGACGTCCTCGGGCGCTGCCGGCAGCAGGACTTGCGCGCCTACTCCGGCTCCATGCCCACCGATCGCATGACCTTTGCCGAGAGCGGGATTTCCGTGCGTATGCGCTCGCTCATTTCCTCCGGCGTGCCCGGCAGAAACTCGAACCCAGCCGCGGCGAACCTGGCCTGGGTTGCCGGCGCGCGCAGATATTCGCCCACCTCGCGATTGAGCTTGTCGATGATCGGGCGGGGAACGCCGGCGGGCGCGGACAGCCCGAACCAGGTGGCGATGTCGAACCCCGGCAGGCCGGCCTCGATGACCGTGGGCAGGTCGGGCAGCGATTTGGTGCGCACGCGGCCGGTCGTCGCCAGCGCCCTGACCTTGCCGCTCTTGATGTATGGCATGATCGACGGCCCCTCCAGCATCACCTGCACCTGACCGGCCACCAGATCCGCCTGCGCCTGGGCGTTTCCTTTGAAGGGGACATGCACCATGTCGATACCCGCGCGGCTTACCCAGCAAACCCGGGAACGGGCATCGGCAAACACAGGATTTGAACAGAATCAATAATGTGCGCGATTTTGAAACCCCGAATCACAAGATGGCAGAGCATTCCATCCGCCCACGCGTCGTACGTGCCGATTGATTTTCTTATCGGTCCCGTCGAGCGTTCGTTCGGTGGCAATTACTGGGCTTCACAATTTGCAGGTTCGAGCCCTTCGCGGATCCCCGACCAGACCAAAACTGGGCACTTCTGGACGTTGGTCATGCCACTTTGATAGTGGTGCTCCCGACAGGAGTCGAACCTGTGACCTTTGGCTTCGGAATTGCAGATGTAAAGGGTGCTAGTAATTAAATCAAAACCTTGCAAGGCCCGCCAATTCGATTTGATGTCTAGGTTAGCGTCAACAAGTCTCAAAATGGGTTCACACAGCTACGAAATGGCTACGCTGTTCAAGACGCGATGGTACGGTAAGGGCTCGAAGATCGCGGTTGATGCATGCCGGTTTTTCCGCGAACGTTTGAAGTATATGAGGCGCCTCTTTCTTGCTGGTGCTTTATGCATTTGACACCATATGTTATTAAAGGCATATTCATACCATGATGTGGGCTGTGCTGCTGCATGACCTTTTCGATGCCGAATTGAACGATCTGCCGGAAGCGGTGCAGGACGAAGTATTGGCTCACATGGGGCTGCTAAAGCAATTCGGGCCGGCATTGGGCCGCCCGCGCGTGGATACGCTGAAAGGATCGCGTCACGCGAACATGAAGGAACTGCGGTTCGACGCTGCGGACGGCGTGTGGCGCGTCGCCTTCGCCTTTGCCCCCAGGCGGCAGGCGATTCTGCTGGTTGGCGGCGATAAGTCGGGCGGCAGCGAGAAGCGGTTTTATCGCCAGCTCATCAAGAAAGCGGACGCGCGCTTTGATGAGCATGTAAAGCGAATCGAAAAGGAAAGGAGAAAGAGCGATGGCTAAGACCTTGGAACAGAAGCTGGCGGCTCTGAGCCCGGCGCGGCGCAAGAAGGTGGAAGCGCGCACGGCTGAGCTCATTGAAGACGAGAAGTCCCTTTGCGACCTGCGGCGCGCCCTGGCACTGACACAAGAGAAAATGGCCGAGGAACTCGGGATCGGGCAGGATGGCATATCCCGCCTTGAGAAGCGCAGCGATTTGCTGATCTCAACGTTGCGCGGGTACGTCGAGGCCATGGGAGGGAAATTGCGCCTGGTCGCGGAATTTCCCAATCGCGCGCCCGTGATGCTGAGCGGCTTGACGGCCGTAGATGCCGGGGTGCTGGCGGCTACGCGCGGCAAGGGCGAGAAACCAAGTCGCAAGGTCAGGACGGCTTAGCGGCGGCATTCAATGCAAGGTAGCCGAAGCAGCAGGTTTCTTAATGCCTACAAATGAATCACATTCGAATTTCTCCGGCCTGATTTCACTTCGAATGTCGATCTCAGTGAGGTTATTGTATTGGCAAGCGAGGGTTTTCAGCTTCAGAACGTTTGATAGGTCGAGTTCCGTAAGCTGATTACCGTAGCATGAGAGTTCAATGAGGCCCGATGCATTTGAGAGATCAAGGTCGTTGAGCAAATTGCCACCACAATAGAGACTCTTGAGGATAGGAACTCTTGAGAGGTCGAGTTCGATAAGCTGATTGCAGGCACACAGGAGCGTTGTAAGCTTAGGTAGATGCGAGAGGTCGAGTTCCACTAATTCGTTCCCGCTGCAACTTAGCGTCGTCAATTCCAGAACGTTTGAAAGGTCGATTTCGGTGAGTCGGTTATCGAAACACGAAAGCCGTATAAGTCCTGGCACTTTCGAAAGATCAATCTCGGCAATCTGGTTACTGGAGCATCGTAGTTGGTTAAGTTCTGGAGAATCCGGAAGAATAAGTTTGGTAATCCGGTTGTCGTGGCAATCAAGTTCGGTTACCTGACCATCGCGCGCAGTTCAGGAGCCGCACTCGCGAGGGCGCGGGACGCCCTGGCCGCCGCCCTGGCCGCTGCGCGGGGCGGGGCGCATCTGCCGCAGGGCGTCGTGGCGAACGCGATCGGGTTGTCGCTGGACGAAGGGCCGGGAGCTCTCCTACTTGCCGGTGCAGTTTATGCCCTGACCAGCAGCGCCACCGAGGGCGGACAAACGGCCTATGCGTCGGCGCTCGTTGCGGTCAGGGAAGGCGGCTGCGACGAGTTGTGGCGTCAAAAGGTGTGATGTCGGGGCGCCTCCGCTGAACCCGGGGGACGATGGCCCAGGACTGGCGCTGGAATCGGTCGCCGGTTCTTGCAAAATAGAAATCAACTTCTATTTTGCAAGGATTATGCGGCTGACTCGACACGCGGCGTGCTCACCATCGAGGCCACGATAGAGCGCCTCTCGCGGATCGGGAAAAAACGCGCGGCGTGAGCGGGCTGGAGATCGCTTCCTGACAGCCTCTTTGCGCACAGCATCGCCGGTACGATCAAAGATCCTCAGGCTTCAACCCTGTGTTCTTCGCGATCCGCGCGAGCATGTGTGGTCCGATCTCGTCACCGTCGTGAAACGCAAAGACATAGTGCCGGCCAGCCGGCACGTGAAAGAGTCTTGTGAGATCCGGACTGGCGTTTGAGCGTCCAGCCAATTTGGTACAACGCAGAAAGAACGCGCCTGGCCTTCGACGACGGCCACGAACTCATGCAGCGGTGATGGCAATCGAGATGGGCTGAGGCCCGGCTTCGTTGTGCTCCAGGCGCTCGGCAATTACGCGCAGCGCGAGAATTTCGGCGTTCGCCATCGCCTCATTGGCAGTGGCACCGTAAGCGAGAGCTCCGGGAAGTTCGGGCACTTCGGCAAGCCAACGTCCGTCATCTTCGCGCTCGTGTTCGATGGTGTATTTCAAGATGCACCTCAATCCGCCGGGGCAGGCAGGAATTCTACGGGAAATGTGCTTCAAGCAACGGGTTTAGGATCAAGCGGGAAAAGTTCAACTGGGCGAGGTGGTCACAATTTGTGACCACCTACTGCTTCTCCACCGCCGTGAGCCGGAACATGAAACCGTCGGGTAAGCGTTCCGCGTTGCGCTAGTGGACCGGGAAAAAGCGCGCTGCGTGAGCGGGCTGAATATGGCTTGCTGACTGCCTCTTTGCGGACAGTGTGGCGCGTTTGGGGGTGGCGTTCGGCCAGGATGGCATGCCGAAGAACCAGTACTGGCGCGGCTTTTCAGCCGTTTTTGGCAGGCCCGCAAGTGTCCTGCGCAACGCCAATGCCGGCCAGGAGACCGGCCCTTTGGGCTGGCGCTGGTGCCGCGAGCTCGCGTGCGGGTAGCGGCCTGCGCAGCGCCGCCCTGGCCGCCGCCCTCGCCGCTGCGCGGGGCGCATCTGCCGCAGGGCGTCGTGGCGAACGCGATCGGACTCTCGCTCGATGAAGGGCCGGGCGCTCTCCTCCTTGCCGGTGCAGTTTATGCCGTGACCAGCAGCGCCACCGAGGGCGGACAAACGGCCTACGCGTCGGCGCTCGTCGCGGTCAGGGAAGACGGCTGCGAGGAGTTGTGGCGTCAAACGGCATGATGTCGGCACCCGCTCAAGCCCAAAGACAACGCACCGGTGCGGCAAACATCCGTTCTCCAAACGGCACGACGTGGCTCCCATCGTACAGAACGACACCCAGCTTGAACTGGTCCCCGCCGGCTTCGGCCAGCTTGCGCAAGCCCCTGAAATCCGCAGGGCTGACGGTCGCGGCCGCTTTCACTTCGACACCGACGATTGCACCGGCGCTGTTCTCGAATAGGTCCGCTTCGGGCCGATGAGACTGCGCACCAGGGTGGTCTTTCCCGACTGCCGCGGGCCGGTGACCATGACCACAGGCGTGTCGGCAAGCGCCTTCGTCACCCGGCGGGCGGCAAGGCGGGGAATCAAGGTGGAGGCAGGGGCGGCCATGTTGGGAAAGTTTCGTCCAATCCGGAATATAGCTTCGCCCAATCCGGATTATACGGCCGTCCAATCCGGAATATAAGGGCGTTCAATCCGGAATGTGCATGTGAAAACAGAGGGTGGGGTGGTCACAATTCGTTACCACCTCCTGCCAGATGACTGCTACAAATGGTAATTCTCTTTTTGCGAATTAGCGCAGTAATTGATCAGCTGGTTAGCCGGTTGCTTCGCACAAAATCCGCCCCCCGCTCCGCAATCATCAACACGCAGGCATTGATATTCCCGCACACCAGATCCGGCATCACCGATGCGTCGATCACGCGCAGCTTTTCCACCCCGCGTACCCGCAATTCGGAATCCACCACCGCCATGTCATCCGCTCCCATGCGGCACGTTCCCATGGGGTGATGGGCGGTGAGGGCGGTGGCGCGGATGTAGGCGAGGATTTCTTCGTCGCTCTGGCGTTGGGGGCCGGGGGAGGCTTCTTCGCCGCAGTAGGCTTTCATGGTGGATTGGCTGAGGACGTCGCGGGCGATGCGCACGCCGGTGATCAGCGTGTTTCGGTCTGACTCGGCGTCAAGAAAGTTGGCTTGTATGCGCGGGTGGGCTAGCGGGTCGGGGGAGGCGAGCGTCAGGGCGCCGCGGCTCTCAGGATGCAGCAGCACCGGTCGCAACATGATGGCGTCGCGCCAGTCGGGGCCTTTGAACGGCCACCAGGGCCTTGCATCGACGGCGGCGCCGCGGAACAGGAACTGGATGTCCGGCACGTCGAGGTCGGCGCGGCTTTTGACGGGCGCGGTGACGCCTCCGGGCAGCAGCGTGGCCGGGCCGGTGCCGGTTAGCCAGGCCTGCAGCATGGCAATCGCGATGCGGTCCATGCGCAGCATGTGCTGCAGCGGGCTCACGCCCTTGCGCCAGCAGGTGACGCCAACCGACAAGTGATCCTGCAGGTTGGTGCCGACGCCGCGCAGGGCGGCCTGAGGGCGGATGCCCTGCTTCAACAGCGCTTCGGGATCGCCGATGCCCGAGAGCATCAAGAGTTGCGGCGAGTTGATGGCGCCGCCTGCGAGCAGCACTTCGCGGGCGGCGCGCGCCTGTTTTGTCTGTCCGTTCTCCAGATACTCGATGCCGCTGGCGCGCCTGCCCTCGATGAGGATGCGCGTGGCATGGACGTGCATGCGCAGCGTGAGTCCGCGGCGCCGCAGGGCCGGGCGCAGATAGGCCACTGCGGAACTGCAGCGCCGGCCATTGCGAATGGTCGATTGCGCCAGTCCGAAACCTTCCGGATCCGGGCCGCTGATGTCCTGTGTAATAGGAAAGCCGGCGCTGCGCGCCGCGTCGAGGAACGCATCGACAATCGGATCCTCGTTGTTGGTGTAGCGCACCGTGATCGGCCCCGAGTGGCCGCGATGTTCGCTCGCGCCGCCCTGCCAGGATTCGGTGCGTTTGAAATAAGGCAGGCAGTTCTTGTATCCCCAGTCGGGCAGGCCGTTCCTTGACCAGCGATCGTAGTCGCCCGGGTTGCCGCGGATGTGCGCGAGGGCGTTGATCGACGACGACCCGCCCAGCACCTTGCCGCGCATCATCTCGATTTTGCGATCATTCAGCATGGGCTCGGGTTCGGTGTCGTAGCCCCAGTCGTGGCGGCGCTCCTGCCACATCTTGCCCACACCGAGCGGTATGTGGATCAACGGATCGCTGTCGCGACCGCCGGCTTCGAGCAAAAGTACGCTGACGCCCGGGTCTTCCGTCAGGCGGCAGGCGAGCACACAGCCCGCGGAACCCGCGCCGACGATGATGTAATCGAACTCTTCTGTGGCCACTGAGCATCCTCCCAGCCGGCATTGTCACATCGCCGGCGGATTCCGGCTATTGCGTCCGCGCGCACGCTGCCGCATCATCACTTCTTTGCAAATCCGGCCCCAGGCCGGATGCATTTTTTTTGATCCAGGAGCTTTCCATGATTTCCCAGAAATGGCGCACCTCTCCCCGTCAATACGGCGTCACCATCGAGCGTGACGTGCGCGTGCCGGTGGGCAATGGCATCAGCATCGTCGCCGACATTTTCCGCCCCGACGCGCCGGGCAAGTTCCCGGTGCTGCTCACCATGAGCCCCTACAACCGGGTGGAGCAGGGCATGGAGATGGTGCCGCAGGGCTTTCCGGGCAATCAGTTCAATCGCGGCCTGCTCGAAGTGGGTGATTTCAATTTCTACGTGCGCCGTGGCTACGTTTTCGTGATCGCCAACATGCGCGGCACCTGGGGAGCGGGAGGGGATTTCGGCAATCTCAACCCGGACCATGATTCCATCCAGGACATCGCCGACACCATCGAGTGGCTGGCGGCGCGGCCCTGGAGCAGCGGTCGCGTGGCCATGAACGGCGTTTCCTATTTTTCAGTGGTGCAAAAGCGCGCCGCGGTGCTGCGCCCGCCCAGCTTGAAGGCCATTTTTGCGATGTACGGGTGGAGCGACGGCTACCGCGACGCCTACTACCGCGGCGGCATACTTGCCCACGGCTTCACCACTTACTGGCTGCAGGGTTATGCCGGGCCATTCAAGTTCGGCAACCGGGCGCGCGAAGCAATGGGCGCCGCGGCCTATGGCGACGCGGTCAAGCGCCTGCTCGCCGACCAGGAACTGACCTCGGTGCCGGCGCTCAGCCAGGCACTTCGCAATCCGGAAGCGGGTGTGAACCCGCTGATCGTCGAATTCCTGCTGCACCCGCTGTACGACGACTACCACGCCGCGGGTGCCGTGGATTTTTCCAAGAGCGATGCCATCCCCGGCTATTTCGGCGCCGACTGGGGCAATTTCGGCCTGCATCTGGCCGGGGACATGCGTGCCTACGATCAGTGGCGCGGCCCGCGCAAGCTCACCATCGGACCGCCCATCTATCTGGACCGTCCGCTGTACCAGTACGACTACGAGTCGCTGCGCTGGTTCGACCACTGGCTGAAGGACAACGACACCGGGATGATGGACGAGGCGCCGGTGAACGTGTTCATCGTCGGCGCCAACGAATGGAAGTCCGCGCAGGAATGGCCGATTCCCGGTACGCGCTGGACGCCTTTCTACCTGCACGCGGGCGGCCTGCTCTCGGAGCACGAATTCTGGCCCAACGAGGGCGCCACCACATTCGAGGATTCTCCCTTCAGCCATGGCGGTGCGCGTTTTGCGACGCCGGCCATGGTGGAGGCCACCGAGATCTGCGGTCCGATCGCGCTGAAACTGTACGGTTCCACCACCGATAACGAGGTGCTGTGGTTCGTGAGCCTGTGGCATATCGATACATCCGGGCGCGAGGTGCTGCTCACGCGCGGCTGGCTGCGCGGCTCGCAGCGTGCCCTGGACACGGAGCGCTCCAGACCCTGGCAGCCGGTGCACACGCACGTGGCGCGCGAACCGCTCACCCCCGATGAGATCTACGAGTTCGACATTGAACTGCGGCCCTATGGCATCCTGTTGCATCCCGGGGAGCGCCTGGCGGTGCGCGTACGCTGCGCCGACGACGATCCCACCGAGGTGTTCCTGCACCGGCTGGCGCAGGGTTCGATCACGCGCCCGCGCGCCTCGCACGTGAGCGTGCATCACGATGCCGCGCATCCATCGCATCTGCTGTTGCCGGTCACCCGCGGCAACCGCATCGGCAGCTTTATTTCAGGAGGCAAACTTCCGCCCCTGGCAAAAGGCTGAACGTACAATCCATGCCAAGGCGTGGATGCGCCGGCGCGACAAGTACTCGGCACCGGCAAATTCATTCATCAGACAGAAAAAAAGGCACGCATGAGCACCAGCTTCGATTACAACAAATTCCGCCTGCGCACTTTCATGGACCAGCTCGCGCGCATCGGCGAGCTCGAGGTGCACGACCAAGCGCTGGCGATGACCGATCTCACTGCTCTCATCGAGAACTCCCCCAAGGCGGTGCTGTTCAAGAATGCCGGACCGCAGCACTACGAGATCTTCGCCGGTTTCATCGGCAACCGCCGCCGCCTGGCGGCGGCTTTCGGGCTGGATGACCCGAAGAAAGTGCTGCCCGAGTTCATGCGCCGCCTGCAGACCCCGCAGAAAGTTGCCGAAGTCGCCTCCGCCGAAGCCCCGGTGCATCAGGTGGTGTTGAAGGGCGATGACATCGACCTCACCCAGCTGCCGTTCTACCTGCAGCATCAGCTCGATGGCGCGCCCTATATCTCCGCGGCCATGGACTACACCGTCGATCCTGCCGACGGCAAACCCAATGTCGGCTGTCGCCGCCTGATGTTGCGAAGCAAAAAGGAGTTGCGCTGCAACATCACGCAGCTGTCTGACCTGAAGCGCATCTATCTTGCCGCCGTGGCAAGGAAGGAACGGCTCCCCGTGAGTTTCGTGATCGGTGCGCACCCGCTGGATTTCATGTCCGCCTCCATCAGGATACCGACTGACGAATTCGCGCTGGTGGCCGCGCTGCGCGGCGAGACCCTGCCCATGGTGCGTGGCATCACCAACAACATTCCGGTGCCGGCCGATGCGGAAATGGTGCTGGAGGGCTACCTGGACGAACTGGGTTACGCCGAAAAAGAAGGTCCGTACGGCGAGCTCTATGGGTATTACGGCCCGATGCACATGGACCCGGTGTTCCACGTCACCGCCATCACGCGACGCAGCGACATGCTCCACCACACGGTCTTGCACGGCGGGCCGGAAATCCGGCGCAATGACGCCTCCCTGGTTGCGGGCCTTGGCTCCGAGGCGCGGGTGTGGCAGATCCTCAAGCAGGAGGGGCTGGATATCACCGACGTGTATTGCCCCGAGAGTGCCACCGGCGCGCATGTGTGCAAGGTCGCGCTGAAACAGAAAGCGGCCGGCGATGCGCGCCGCGCGATCGCGGCCTTGTTCAAGATGCCGCTGATGCGGGTGATCACCGTCGTCGATCCGGACGTCGACGTGCACTCCGGCGAGGCCATGGATTGGGCGCAATGCACGCGCTTTCGCGCCGACCGCGACATCATGGTCGAGGGCGGGCATTTTGCGCTGACCATGGACCCCACCAACGACGCCGAGGGCAAGATGGCCAAAGTGGGCTACGACTTCACCGCGCCCTTCAATGCCGCGCCGAAAATCGAAAGCCTGCTCTCCTTTGCGCCGAAGCTCAAACCCGCGGCAACCAGGCAATCGTTGCGGGAAGCGCTGGCCTCCGGCCCGAAGCACTTCTACCAGCTCATGGAGGCTGCCGGCACCACCGATGGCCGCGCGCTGACCCTGGAGCTGGATGTGATGCGCGAACAGCGCGCCGTCGACCGCACGCCCGACGGACTGTGGTGCCTGACCTGATCCATTCCGGGGCGTCAGTGGCATGCAGCAGGCTCACCACGGTTGTCAAATCTGATTTTGAAATGGCTTAAATGGCACGCCAATGCTTGTCAATGTCTAAAATAAGTTAAACTTTTTACTCTGATAGACTGCTGCATTGGCGAACCAAAATGACAAAGGCCCGCTTGTGTCAATGGCTGATGCCGGCGTAGGCGTATTCGATTCCGGGGTCGGCGGGCTTTCCGTGCTGCGCGAGGTGCGCACCGCCCTGCCTGCCGAGCATCTGCTCTATGTCGCCGATTCCGGCGCGGCACCCTACGGCGAGCGGCCTGCGCAATTCATTCTCGAGCGCGCGCAGGCCATCGTGGAGTTTTTTCTCGGCCAGCAGATCAAGGCCATCGTGGTGGCGTGCAATACCGCGACCGCGGTGGCGATTCAATCGCTGCGCTCGCGCTATGCGGTGCCGATGATTGCCATTGAACCGGCCGTCAAGCCCGCCGCCGCACAGTCGCGCTCCGGGGTCATCGGCATCCTGGCCACCAGCCAGACGCTGGCCAGTGAGAACTTTTCGCGCCTGGCCGAGAGGCACGGCCAGGGGGTGCGCATCCTGGCGCAGGCCTGCCCGGGACTGGTGGAGCAGGTGGAAAAAGGCGATCTGCATGGTGCTGCCACGCAGGCCATGGTTGCGGCTTACCTCGAGCCGCTGCTCGCGCAAGGGGCCGACACCATCGTTCTGGGGTGTACCCATTACCCGTTTCTGCTGAGTGTCATTCGTGCCGCGGCGGGACCGGATGTTGCGGTGATCGACCCGGCGCATGCCGTGGCGCGCGAATTGCGCCGCCGCCTGGAATCGGCGGGCCTGCTGCGCGCGGGCGACGCACCCGGAACCGAGCGCTTCTGGACCAGCGGCGCCACGCTCGATGTCATGCCCGTCATGACCAAGCTGTGGGGTTGTCAGGTCAGCGTGAAGCGGTTGCCCTGAGGACAGGCCGGGGTAATTCCCTCTATGATCGGTGCTATGCACGCTCTATCCCGGTACCGCAATATTCTTTCGCGCTCGATCATTGTCGCGCTGGCCCTGCCGCTGGGCAGTTGTGATTACATCAGTGCGTTCGAGGGCGTCTGCGAGAAGCGGCTGCCGTCTGCCAAAGTGGAAGTCGTCGCCGAAGACATCGAGGTCCAGCCGGACTTCAGCCGTTCCATCGAGCAACTGGGGGCCGGCGGTGCGGCCACCGCGGGCCGCATGGTACTGGGCCTGGTGGAGACAAAGCTCACCGGGGCGGTCGAATTTACCGCCCCGGGCATCGTCAAGCCGCTCTCGGGCCGTTATTGCATGCGGCCTTCGCTCAAGCTCACGCTCGCCTTCAAGCCCACCACGCTCTACGTCGCCCGCGAGCATCCGGCCGGCAGCTGCGAATTCGACATCACCATGGACCACGAAAAAAAGCACATCAGCGTCTACCAGAAATATCTGGACCAGATGGCGCTGGAGGTGCGCGACGAGCTGCGCGAGCAACTGGGCGATCGGATTCAGTATTTCGACAGCGCCGAGGCCGGCGAGACCAGCATCCGGCAGCGCGCCGCGGCCATTTTGCAACCCTATCTTGAGCGCGGCGCGGCCGAATCGGCCAGGCGCCAGGCGTTGGTGGATACGCCGGAGGAGTACTTTCGCCTGGAGAATTTCCAGGCGAAGTGCACGCCGCGCGGGTGACAGGTGTCGCGGTGGAGATGCGGTCTATGAGCATCTGCGCGCGGCGCCTTGCGTAACATGGAAGCCTGCGTAATCGCCGGCATTTGAATCGGAGCCGCACCATTGAACGCACCATTGAATTCACCGAAAAGCACTTTTGAGGCCATCCACGCCAATATCGGCCGCGTGATTCGCGGGCAGGCAGGGGTGTTGCGGCGGCTGCTCGCCGCCTATGCATCGGGGGGGCACGTGCTGCTCGAGGACCTGCCCGGGACCGGCAAGACCACGCTCGCCAAGGCACTCGCGGTGTCGGGCGGCGCGAATTTCAAGAGGGTGCAGTTCACGCCCGATTTGCTGCCCTCGGACATTCTCGGCGTCTCGGTCTACAACCCGCGCGACCAGAGTTTCGAGTTTCACCAGGGGCCGATATTCACCCACATCCTGCTGGCCGATGAGATCAACCGCGCTTCGCCGCGCACCCAGTCGGCGCTGCTCGAGGTGATGGCCGAGGGCCAGGTGTCGATTGAAGGCAGGACCTGGAAGCTCGACGATTTCTTTGTCATCGCGACGCAGAATCCGGTGGAGTTTCGCGGCACCTACCCGCTGCCGGAAGCGCAGATGGACCGCTTCGCGGTGTGCCTTTCCCTGGGTTATGTGGACGCGCAGACCGAAGCCGAGGTGGTGGCCTCGCAGGAACTGGTGCATCCGCTGGCCGCGCTTGCGGCCTGCGTGAGCCCGGCGGACATCGCCGCGCTGCGCGCGGCGGTCGGGAGTGTGCGCGTATCGGCCGAAGTGCGCGCCTATGCGGTCGAGCTGGTGCGCGCGACGCGCAGCGCGGCCGGGGTGTCCCTGGGTGCCGGGCCGCGCGCTTCGATCGCGCTGACGCGCACCGCGCAGGCGCTGGCCCTGTTCGACGATGCGGCGTTTGTTCACCCGGAACATGTGCGCGAGATGGCGGTGGCGGTCATTGCCCACCGGCTGGTTATTGATCCGCAGGCGAAGTTCTCCGGTGCTACAGGGCGCAAGCTGGTCGAAGAGTTGCTCGAGAAACTGCCGGTGCCGGCCTAGGCGGGAACGCTCGGCGGCCATGCGCACGCTTTTTTACTACTCCTTCCGGCGTTTCTCCCGGTTTTCGCAATGGTACGAACGCCGCTTCACCGGCGTCGGCCGCATGCTCATGGCGGCGATGATTGCATTCGGGATATTCGGCGTCGACACCGAGCAGACCACGGCCTATCGCGGCTTCACCTATCTGGTCTCGCTGCTGCTTCTGGCGGTTGCCGCCTCGTTGCTGTATCGCAGCCGCTTTGCGGTGAGGCGCGACCTGCCGCGCTTTGCCACGGCCGGCGAGCCGCTCGAGTACCGTTTGCAGGTGCGCAATCTCAACCGCGGCGAGGAGCGCGGCCTGACACTGTTCGAGGATCTGGATTACACGCTCCCCAGCCGCGAGGAGTTCATCCGGGCACGCGAACCGGGTGTCAGGCGCAACCGGCTGGACACCGCCATGGGGTTTTACCTGTGGACCTGGCTGCTGGCCGAGCGCCGCAACGGCTCTGTGGAACCGCGCGAGATGGCCGCGGTGCCCCCCGGAGCGGAGACGACAGTGAACATGCGCATGACCGCGCGCCGGCGCGGCGTGGTGCGGTTTTCCGCTGTCAGCATCGCGCGCACCGATCCGCTGCGGCTGTGCCGCGCTTTTTTTCGCGCCAGCGCGCCGCAATCGGTGCTGGTGCTGCCGCGCCGCTACCGCCTGCCGCCCGTCACGCTCCCCGGGCAGCGTCGTTACCAGCCAGGTGGCGTCGCCCAGGCGGCCTCGTCGGGGGATTCGGAGGAATTTTTCGGACTGCGCGACTACCGGCCCGGCGACGCGCTGCAGCGCATTCACTGGAAGAGTTTTGCCCGCACCGGCAAGCCCATCGTAAAGGAATTCCACAGCGAATATTTCGAGCGCCACGCGCTGGCGCTCGATACCGCCTTCACCGAGGCGGGTGAGCAGGCCTTCGAGGAGGCGGTGTCGGTGGCGGCTTCCTTTGTCTACACGCTGGATACCCAGGAGTGCCTGCTCGACATGCTGTTTGTCGGCGAGCAGACGCATGTATATACAGCCGGGCGCGGACTGCTGCGCACCGAGCACCTGCTCGAGGTGCTGGCCGGGGTGCGCATGGCCGGGAAGGATGCGCTCACCCGGCTGGAATCCGCGATCCTGGAGCGCGGCGGCGGCCTGGCCGGCTGCATCCTGGTGCTGGCCGGCTGGGACGAGGCGCGGCATGAGTTGCTGCTGTCGTTGCGGCGCGCCGGCCTGCAGGTGCTCGCGCTTGCCGTGGTCGAAGGCGGGGTGGCAATCGATCCGGCGCTCGGAGTTCGGCGCCTGCGTATCGGCAGCGTGCAGCAGGACCTGCTCGAAATATGAATGCGCCTGTCGGCTCAGTGAGCACACCCTTTGGCATGGTCGGCGCGGCAGTGCTGTTCTGGGGATGGCAGACCGGCTGGCTGGCGCTGGCGCTGCCGCTGGCGGCAGCCATCGAAGCGAGGGCGGCCTGGAGGCCCGCGTGGATTCTGGATGAGCAGGGCATCAACCGTTTCGCCGATCTTTCTTCGCTGGCGCTGATCGCGGTGGCTGCCTGGTTCCTGGTGACGCTGGAGGCGCCGCGCGCCGCGCGCACCGTGATCGGCGTGGCGCAGTGGTTGCCGCTGACGCTCGCGCCGCTGGCGCTGGCGCAGGCCTACCTGGTGCGCGCGCCGCTCGATCTGGGCGTGTTGCTGCTGACCCTGCGCGCGCGGCCCAAGTCCGGCCTGCGCGTGGATTTCGGTTTCGTCTATGTGGCGGTCTGCGTGCTGGCGGCGGCCACCGCCAATGTGCGCGACGAGATGTTCTATGCGGGTGCCGCGGTGTTCGCCGCGTGGTCGCTGTGGAACCTGCGCTCGCGCCGCTATCACCGCATCGTCCCGTTCCTGATGCTGATGCTGGCCAGTGTCATGGGCTATGCCGGCCACATCGGCTTGAATCACCTGCAGGGCGCGCTCACCGAATGGGTTGGCGATCTGGTCGATCGTTCGGCGCACACCAATCCGTTTCGCACCCATACCGACATCGGCACCATCGGCGAACTCAAGCAGTCGGAGCGGATTCTGCTGCGGGTGCGCCTGCCCGCAGGGCAGCGCACGCCGTTGCTGCTGCATCGCGCCAGCTACAACGTGTTTTCTTCGCCAAGCTGGATTGCGCGGCCGGTGAATTTTGATGCGCTGCCCGGCGAGCCGGCGGCAGGATGGCCGATGCGCGAGGCCGCCGGTGTCATGGCAGATGCGGGCAGCACTCCGCCGCAGGGGCGCGACAGCGCGGTCGAGGTGCTGGAATACGCGCGCAACGGCAAAACCATTCTTTCACTGCCGATGGGCACGGTGCTGCTGGATGGCCTGCCGCCGGCCGAGGTGCGTCGCAGCCGCCTGGGCAGCACCAGCGTGGAGACCGCGCCGGGGTTCATGCGCTACCGGGCGCATCGCGGACCGGGTGCGGCGATCGAAAGTGCACCGGAGGAGGCCGATTATCGCGTGCCCGCGAAGGAGCGGGAAACCATTCGCGCCATCGCCGCCGAACTCGGCCTGCATGGCATCGATGCTGCGGAAGCGCGCCGCCGGATCGCATTGTTTTTCGCCGGGCAGTTCCGCTACTCCACCTGGCTGGAAGCCTCCTCGCCCAACGCGCCCACGCCGCTGTCGGCGTTTCTCACCAGAACGCATGCCGGCCATTGCGAATATTTCGCCAGCGCCACCACCTTGTTGTTGCGCGAGGCCGGCATCGCGGCGCGCTATGCCACCGGCTTTTCGGTGCAGGAGAAGAGCGCCGGCGACGACTACCTGGTGCGCGAACGCCATGCGCATGCCTGGGCGCGCGCCTGGATCGACGGCGCCTGGGTGGACATCGACAACACGCCGCCGCAGTGGTTCGAGATCGAGGGCGGCAAGGGCAGTGCCTGGGAGACCATCACCGATGCCTGGTCGTGGATCCGCTTTGCCTGGGGCCGCTATCAGACGGCCGACGAGGATGCGCTCCCGCGGCCGGTGCTGCTGGGGTTGCTGGCGGTGCTGTTTGCCGGGCTTGCGTGGAGTATTTTGCGGCGGCCGGCGCGGCGCATGGAGGCCGATGTCCGCGGCGCGAAGGCTGCGGTAATCGTCAATGGCGCGGACTCGGAGTTCTATCGGATCGAGAAGTGGCTTGCCGCGCGCAGCCTCGGGCGCAATTCTTCCGAGCCGGTTTCGGAGTGGTTAGCGCGAATCGCACTCGTTGGTGCAGCGGTTAGCAAGAGCGATGAGCTGCAGGAGAAATCAATTCTGCGGAATGAACTGCGTGTGGAGGAATTGCGAGCTATTGCCAATCTGCACTACCGCCTTCGCTTCGACCCCATCCCGATGGGGGCGGTTGCGCGCGATGAATTGCGCGTGAGGGCGGAGCGCTGGTTGCGGGAGATGCAGAAAGCACAGGAGGCGTAGCGCGCTCGCTGTAGATTCCACAATTAGGTGACGAATGAACCACATCGTTCGCATGTGCGTTGTCGGCCAGACAGGAGTGCAAACGAGCAGATTTAGCCGCGGAGATGACCGCATTGGTGTCAAGCACCATGCTCCCAATTATCGAAGACGAAGTCGACGAGATTGGTCAGATCCTTGACATAATATCAAAATGCATCTACATTTTGCCTAATGATCACCTGGGACGAGCCCAAGCGCAAATCCAATCTCAAGAAGCACGGCATTGATCTAGCGGCTCTTGAGAGCGCTTTCGATTCTCCGATGATCACGGTGGAAGATGATCGCGAGGCTTACGGCGAACTGCGGATGCAAAGTTTGGCTATGTGGCGCGGACGGATCATTTTTCTGGTGTGGACAGAGAGGCAAGACGCCGCTCATTTGATTTCGTGCCGTTATGCAGACCGCTCACAAATCCAAGGATATTTTGAAAATATTTAGTCCAAAGCAAGTCGCTGCCGCAAAAGCGGCAGCCGCACCACCCGCACCTCCCGACGGAATCGATTGGAGTCACGGGGTTGTCACGCCGGGTGGAGGAGTCGCGGCAACAATTGGGACGTTGCGAAAAGCCCGTGGAAAGAACAAGAATCCCACTAAGGAACAGGTCGCTATTCGTATCGACCCCGAGGTTCTCGCGGCATTTCGCGCTGATGGTCCAGGCTGGCAAACTCGGATGAACACCGCCCTTAAGGAGTGGCTCAGTGAGCACCAGCGTGCGCCCCGTCGCCGCCGCGTATCGCATGCAGGTGACTAACCTTCATTGGTACGGGCAGCCTTGAGATGGAAGTGCTCTTTGCCAAGGACTTGACTGTTTCGGACGACACGCTTTGCGTCGACCTGAGCGATGGCCGGAGCATTTTGGTTTCGCTTGCGTGGTATCCGCGCTCTCCATTGTCATTGGCAACTCAGCAACGCGCCAGCGTTGACCTTGCGCCCGATTTGGCTTGACCAACGTCAATGCACGCTTCGTTGAACAGCCTACGATGCAGTTCTGCCAGGGTGGCCTGGCGACCTGACCTCACTGCTCCGTGCACATCCAAAGGCTCGCCACCGACGAAGCACTCTCCAGCCTGAGAACTTCCCTCGCCGGCCTGCTGCCTTCCGAGGCGGCGCGCCGACGGGTCGAGTTCGGGCCCAATCATGTTGAAGAGGTGGGGCGCGAGCATCTGCTCGTCCGCTTTGCCCGCGAGTTCACGCATTTTTTCGCTATCATCCTCTGGGTTGGCGCAACGCTGGCGTTTCTCGCCGACTATTTCGATCCCGGCCAGGGTATGGCGCGCCTTGGCGTTGCCATCGTCGCTGTCATCGTCGTCAACGGCATTTTCTCCTTCTGGCAGGAATACAAGGCCGAGCGCGCCGTGTCGGCGCTGCGCCAGCTGCTGCCGCAGACGGTGAAGGCGCGGCGTGGTGGCGAGATCGTGGAGATTCCCGCCACCGAACTGGTTCCTGGTGACATCGTGCTGCTCGAGGAGGGCAACCGGGTGCCGGCCGACTGCCGGCTGGTCGAGGCTTTTGCGCTGCGCGTGAACACCGCGACGGTCACCGGCGAATCGCTGCCCAGGGCAGGCAACACCGAGGCCAGCGTGGAGGAGTCGCTGCTGTTCGCCAAGAACACCGTGCTCGCCGGCACCTCCATTGTGTCGGGCCAGGCGCGCGGCCTGGTGTACGCCACCGGCATGCGCACCGAATTCGGCAAGATCGCCCACCTCACGCAAACCGCCGGCGAAGCCAGTTCGCCGCTGCAGCGCGAGATCGCGCGCCTGTCGCGCGTCGTCGCGGCGCTCGCCACCGGCATGGGAGTCGCCATGTTCCTGATGGGCCAGTTGCTGGGGCTGCCGACCTGGGAGAACCTGCTGTTTGCCATCGGCATCATCGTCGCCAACGTGCCCGAGGGGCTGCTGCCGACGGTCACCCTGTCGCTGGCCATGGCGACGCAGCGCATGGCCAGGCGCAACGCGCTGGTGCGCCATCTGCCCGCTGTCGAGGCCCTGGGCTCCACCACCACCATCTGCTGCGACAAGACCGGCACGCTGACGCAAAACCGCATGTCGGTGCGCCGCCTGTGGCTGGGCGGCGGGTTTGTCGATCCAGGCGAGGTGGCGGCGCAATTGCAGCGGGTGCCGGAGAACCGGCAACTGTTCCTCAACGCCGCCCTGTGCCACAACCTCACCGAGGTGGAGGATCACGGTCAGCGCCAATGGCTGGGCGACCCGATGGAAGTGGCGCTGGCCGACACCGGGCGGCAGGCAATCGGTGCAGCTGCCGGGCGCAGTGATTTCTCCCGCATCGACGAGATTCCGTTTGATGCCGATCGCAAGCGCATGTCGGTGCTCTGCGAGACGCCGCAGGGCCGCGTGCTTTACTGCAAGGGCGCACCGGAGACGGTGCTGGCGGCCTGCGCATTCGTCCGCCTCGACGCCGGCGTCGTGCCGCTCGATGCCGCGGTGAAAGCGCGCTTGCTGGCGGCCCAGGATGCGATGACCGATGCCGGGCTGCGGGTGCTGGCTTTTGCCGATTGCGCCAACCCGGGCCCATTGCCGCTCGAGGAGGGCGGCATGACCCTGAGCGGGCTGGTCGGGCTGGAAGATCCGCCGCGCCCCGAGGTGGCGCCGGCCATTGCGCGTTGCGCCAGCGCCGGCATCCGCATCATCATGGTCACCGGCGATCACCCGCATACGGCGCTGGCCATCGCGCGCGAGATCGGTCTGGTGAAGTCCGCGCAGCCGCTGGTGATCGGCGGCGAGCAGCTGCGGGCCATGTCGCCCGCGCAGCTGCAGCTGTCGCTGGATGCGAAGGAGATTATTTTTGCGCGCGTTGCGGCCGAGCAGAAAATGCTGATTGTGCAGGCGCTGCAGAAGAAGGGCGAGATCGTCGCCGTCACCGGCGATGGCGTGAACGACGCGCCGGCGCTGAAAACCGCCGACATCGGCATCGCCATGGGCATAGGCGGCACCGATGTGGCCAAGGAGGCGGCCGACCTGATTCTGCTGGATGACAATTTTGCCAGCATCGTCGCCGCCATCGAGGAGGGGCGCACGGTGTTCGAAAACATCCGCAAGTTCCTCACCTATATCCTGAGCTCGAACATCCCCGAGCTGGTGCCCTATCTTGCCTTCATGCTGTTCAGGATTCCGCTGCCACTGACCATCATCCAGATCCTGGCGGTCGACCTCGGTACCGACATGTTGCCGGCGCTGGCACTGGGCGCCGAAAAACCCGACCCCGACGTCATGAACCGCCCGCCCAGGGCACGCGGCGAACGCCTGCTGTCGTGGGGCCTGATCGCACGCGCCTACCTGTTTCTGGGGCTGCTCGAGGCGGCAGCGGCGATGGCGGTGTTCTTCTTCGTCCTTGACGCGGCCGGCTGGCGCTACGGCGATCTGCCCGCCAGGACCGATCCGCTCTATCTGCAGGCGACCACGGCTTGCCTGGCGGCCATCGTGGTGATGCAGGTGGCCAACGTGTTTGTCTGCCGCCACCCGTGGAAGTCGTCGCTGTCTTTTGGCCTGTTCAGCAACCCGCTGATCCTGCTCGGCATCGCCGTGGAACTGGCCCTGATCGTGTTCATCGTCTACACACCGGCCGGCAACTGGTTGTTCGGCACCGCGCCGATAGGGCCCCAGGCCTGGTGGCTGGCACTGGCCGGCGCCGCGCTGATGTGGGCGCTGGAGGAATTGCGAAAGTTCCGGCTGCGGCGAGCACTGGCGGGCAGGGTGTATTCTTGATCTCCGCTGCGGCCAATCCTGCAGGACGCAAGGGATTCACCAAGCCTGCCAGCGCTTGTCAACCACCTGAGGAGTTATGCAAATGACGATCCTGCGATTCATCATTGTCAATACCTCGCCCGACCGGGCTGCCGAGGTCGAGCGCATATGGAACAAGGAATGCGGCCCGCTGATGAAAAAGCGCCCGGGTTGCGTGCGCGAGGAACTGCTGCGCTGTATCGAGGATCCGAGCGAGTTCATCTCGGTGGCGGAATGGGAGAGCCAGAAGGCCATCGATGCCTATCGGGCGAGCCCGGAGTGCGAACAGGTGAAGCAACACGCCCGGAGTTCTTCGGGAATGGCGGCCACGATCAAAACCTATGAGGTCATAGGCAAGGCCTGAAGCTCGCGTTGCGTTTCTTCGCACCAATCCCGGGCTGACGCCGCCGCATTGTTTCCTGGCGACTATCCCGATAACAGTATTGAAATTGTAAAAAAGCTCACGCCATTGCTTGCGATGGCGTATGCAATTCAGTGAATACCTGGAGAATTCCCGCAGTCGTGGCGGCGGATTCACCCGCTAGGGATGGTCCTGCACCGCCCCGGCGAGCAGGGTGTCATCCACCGAAGCGGTGACGGCGCGTGCCATGCGCGAGAGTTCTTCCCAGAGGCCGGTGGTGTCCTTGCGGAACACCACGTCGGGGCTGGCATTGACCACGTTCCATACCTTGCGGTCAATTTCGGAGCGCAATTCGCCCGGGCGCCACACGATGTAGCCGACGTAATAACGCGCGTCATTGGGGGTGTCCTCGATGACGTGATCGACCACATTGACGGTCATTGCCAGATACATTTCTTTGGTCAGGCCGACCGTGCCTTTGCCCGGGTCCTTTTCGCTCTTGACCACGGCAACCACCGCGCCGCGCGACATCGGGCCGCCGACGAACACCGGTTCGGTCACTTTTTTCGAGGGGGCGTGTTCGGGGAACAGGCTGGCCAGGGTACGGCGCGTCGGACGGTTCACGATGACACCGAGGTGGCGGTCGTTCTCAACCGGAACGACGATGACAACCGCCTGCCGGTAATCGGCGTCGCGCAGGCCGGGCGAGGCCACCAGGATTGCCGCCTCGGGCTCGGCACTTTTTGATTGCGCCATCGCCAACGATCCGAAGGCGCCCAGCGCGCAAATTGCCAAGGCAGCCAGATTGCGTCCCGTTGTTCGCCCAATCTTCATTTGCCAGCTTCCTTTCGCGTTGATGACAGCGGCCGGGTCGCCCGGTTTGCGGCGACCGGATTTTTCGCAGGTCCGATGCGTAAAGCATACCGGAAACAGGAAGTCAGGTGGTCGTCAACCATGCCGACCGCCTGCATGAAAGCGTAACAAATCGTGGTTCCGACGAAGCGAAAGCCGCGCCGCTTGAGTTCCTTGCTGAAGGCATCGGATAACGGGGTCTGCGCCGGCACCTCTCGCATGCTGCGCCTGCGCTTCTGCAGCGGTTTGCCGCCCACGAAAGCCCAGGCAAACGCGGAAAAACTGCCGAATTCGCGCTGGACCTCGAGAAATGCCGCGGCGTTGCTCACCGTGGACTCGATTTTCAGGCGATTTCTGACTATCGAGGCATCCAGCATCAGGCGTTCTACATCGCGCGGCGTGTAGCGGGACACCTTGCGGGGATCGAAATTCGCAAAGGCACGGCGATAACCGGCGCGCTTGGCGAGGATGGTCGACCAGGACAATCCGGCTTGCGCTCCCTCCAGCGTCAAAAATTCGAACAGCAGCCGGTCCTCATGCACCGCAACGCCCCATTCGAGATCGTGATAGCGGATGTATTCGGGGCTTCCGAGACACCAGGGGCAGCGGCGCCTGCCGTCGGCGCCGCCGTCCAGGCTCAACTGAATGCCTGGATACCCGTCTGGGCGCGCCCCAGGATAAGCGCATGAACGTCGTGGGTGCCCTCGTAGGTATTGACGACCTCGAGATTAACCATGTGACGGGCAATGCCAAATTCGTCGGATATGCCATTGCCGCCAAGCATGTCGCGGGCAAGCCGTGCCACGTCCAGCGACTTTCCACAGGAGTTGCGCTTCATGATCGAGGTGATCTCGGGGGAATCGATGCCCTCTTCTTTCATCCGCCCCAGGCGCAGGCAGGCCTGCAGGCCCAGCGTGATCTCGGTCTGCATGTCGGCAAGCTTTTTCTGGATCAGTTGATTGGCGGCGAGTGGCCGGCCGAACTGTTTGCGGTCCAGCACATACTGGCGGGCGCGGTGCCAGCAATCCTCGGCCGCGCCCAAAGCGCCCCAGGCGATGCCGTAGCGCGCCGAATTCAGGCAGGTAAACGGCCCCTTCATTCCCTGTGCTCCGGGCAGCAGGTTCTCCTCGGGAACGAAGACGTTGTCCATCACCACCTCACCGGTTATCGAGGTGCGCAGGCCGATCTTGCCGTGGATGGCCGGCGCGCTGAGTCCCTTGGCGCCTTTTTCCAGGATAAAGCCGCGCACCACGCCATCCTCCGTTTTGGCCCAGATGATGAATACATCGGCCACGGGTGAGTTGCTGATCCACATCTTGGCTCCGGATAGGCTGTAGCCACCGGGCGCTTGTTTGGCGCGGGTGATCATGCTTTGCGGGTCGGAACCGTGGTTGGGCTCGGTCAGGCCGAAGCAGCCGACCAGCTCGCCGGTGGCGAGCTTGGGCAGATACTTTTGTTTCTGCGCCTCGGTGCCGAATTGGTGAATCGGCAGCATCACCAGGGAGCTTTGCACGCTCAGCATCGAGCGATATCCAGAGTCGATGCGCTCGACTTCGCGCGCAATCAGCCCGTAGGCCACGTAGCCCAGTCCGGCCCCGCCATACTCCGCGGGCAGTGTGGAACCGAGCAGGCCGAGTTCGCCCATTTCCCGATAAATTTCCGCGGTTTCATACTTTTCGTGGCGGAACGCCTCGAGCACGCGCGGCGCAAGCTTGTCATTGCAGTAGGCCTGGGCGGCGTCGCGAACCATGCGTTCCTGCTCAGTCAACTGCAGGTCGAGCAGCAAGGGATCCTGCCAGACGAATTTGGATTTTGACGGTTTGCTGCTTTCCTTTGCATTCATGCTGTGTTCTCCATTAATGGCCGGTTACCGAGACAGGGCAATTTTTCGTTCGTTGCATGTTCCGTGGATACTGAATTGACGCGCCGCTGTGTCAGTGCCAAAGGACTTGCCAGCGCCCGGTCATCCGGGGCTGGAAAACTGCCTGACGCGATTGTAGCGTCAGATGCCCGTTACCCGGACGCGTCAGGCACGGGAAATACCCTTTTTATTGTTTGACTGCGCGTGGGGAATTGGGCAAGCTGACGCAGCTTTTATAGGTAACCGGCGCAAATTCATCATTTGGCTCTCCGGGGCTTCGACACTTTGCTGGAGGTACGGGATGTTTCAGAAAATTCTACTGGCCTATAACGGTTCGCTGGACGGCAAGACGGCGCTGCTGTCGTGTGCTGAAGTGGCCTCGTTCACCAAGGCGGAAACCCACCTGCTGGCGGTGGCGGGGATGCCCTCGAGCATGTTTCTCACCGAGGGGTTCCTGCCGGAAGAACTGATGGAAGACGAAAAAAAGCGCGCGCAGGAAGTGCTGGACGAGGGTATCGCACAGCTGAAGGCCAGCGGCTATCAGGCCACCGGCCATCTGGCGGTGGGCGAGCCGGTGGAAGAAATATCGCGTCTGGCTTCGGCGCTCAAAGTGGATCTGATCATAGTCGGCCATAGCCAGAAGACCTCGATAGCCAGCCGCTGGTGGCGCGGATCAGTGGGCAAGACCCTGCTCGATATTTCCCCGTGCAGCGTGCTGATCGCCCTTGAGCAGGTTTGAGGACGGAAATCAAGCACTTCCGACGGAAATGACGGCGGGGACCGCGCGTCCCGCACCGTATAATTTTGCCGTCATGATTTTCCCCCGAATTTTTAGACGTCTGCCGCCGCCCGCCCTTGCCATGGCGTTGCTGCTGGTATTGGGGGCGGCGCAGGCGCAGACCCAGACGACGCGGCCCAAGCCTGCCCCCAGGCAGCCGGCGCCGGTGCAGGTGCAGAAACCGGCGGCGGGGCTGGCGGCACCGCTGCAGGCCATCGACGACCGCCGCTGGAACGAACTTGTCGATCAGGCCGAGGACAACCTGGCCAAGGGCAGTTACGCCGCGGCAGAAGCCGCGGGGCACCTGCTGGTCGAGGAAGGGACCCGGATATTTCCCCCGGACCACGCCAATATTGCCGCCAGCCATTCCGTACTGGGTTCGGTGTATTTCCGCCAGGGCCGCTATGCCGAGGCCGAGGCGCGTTTCCGGCAGGCATTGACTATTTACGAGAACCGTGTCGGTCCGGATGCGGCACAAACGGCATCGGCATTGAATAATCTGGCGCTGGTGCTGGAGAAGACCGGCGATTACCGCGGCGCGGAACTGCTGCTGCAGCGATCGCTCGCCACCTTGCGCAAGCTGCTCGGACCCGACCACGCCGATACCGCCACCACCATGTCCAACCTCGGACGGGTTCTGGATGCGCAGGGCAAGTTTGGCGCATCGGCCAGCGTTGCCGCCGATTCCGGCGATGATCCGCGCGCACTCGCCGCGCGCGCCAGCGATCTGGCGGCCCGGGGCCAATACCGCGAGGCGGAATCGCTGCAGCAACGGGTCGTGCAGATTCACGAGAAAGCCGTCGGCGCGGAGCATCCGCTGACCGCCACCAGCATCTCCAACCTGGGCAACGTTCTTTACCTTCAAGGCAAATTCGTGGAAGCCGAGCAGGTGCACCGGCGCGCACTGGCGATCAGGACGAAGGTTCTCGGCCCGGGGCATCCTGATACCGCAACCAGCCTGAACAACCTGGCCAACGTCCTGTTCGAGCAGGGCAAGGACGAACAACTGGCCCCCTCCGAGCAACGCGCGCGCGCGCGCGACCAGATTCGCGTCTTTACGGAAACCGAGGGACTGTACCGGCGTGCGCTCGCCATTCAGGAGGAGGCGCTCGGTGCCGAGCATCCGACCATCGCCGCGACGCTCAACAATCTTGGCGCCTTGCTGGATCAGGGCGGCAGGCACTCGGAAGCCGAGCCGCTGCAGCGGCGCGCGCTGGCCGTGCTGGAGAAGACCCTGGGGCCGCTGCACCCGGATACCGCGGCGACGCTGACGACGCTCGCGGTATCCCTTGACCGCCAGGGCAAGCTGGTCGAAGCCGAAGCCACCTACCGCCGCGCGGTGGAGACCTCGCGCAGCGCGGGCAATCCGCGCTCATTGCTGCTCAATGCCAGCCGCCTCGGTTTTGCGCTGGCCAAGCGCGGCCGCAATCGCGAGGCGTTGCCTTTTTACCGCGATGCGATCGATTCGCTGGATTTCCTGTACGTGCGCACGCGCGGCTTGTCCGAGGAAACGCGCGCGGTGTTCATGGGGCAGTTCGGCAATATCTATCTTGAAACCATCAAGCTGATGCTGCAGCTGCATCGCACCAATCCGAACGAAGGCTTTGACCGTCAGATCCTCGAAATTGCATCGCGCAACCAGAGCCGCATTTTCACCGAGCTGATGCGCCAGGCCGACGTCGGGCGCTTCTCCAGCGAGCCGGTTTTCATCACGCTGCGCGATCGCCGCCAGGCCCTGCAGGATCGCATCGACGGCCTGCGCCAGGCGATCGTCACGGTTCCCGTTGGTCAGTCTCAGACCGAGGCGCGGCGCACCGATCTGAGCGGCCAGCTCGAGGGCGCCACCCGGGAGTTGGCGGTCATCGAGCGCGAGTTGTTGCAGCGCTATCCGCGTTTCATGGAACTCACCAACCCCAGGCCGGTTACCGTCGATGATCTGCAGAAACGCCTGTTGCGCGAGGGCGAGATGCTGCTCACCTATGTGCTGTTGCCGCAGGAGACGGTGATTTTCGCGGTGACCCGGGAGCGCCTGAAAATGGTGGCCGCACCGGTGAGGCGCGAGGACATCGCCGCCCGGATCTACGGCGTGAGGCGCTCCATCGAGAAAGTTGCCGGTGGCGAGTCGGTGCTGTTCCTGCGCGAAGTGGATCCGGCGGTATTGAACGGCCTGTACCGCGATCTGGTCGCGCCGGTGGCCGATACCATGGTCGGGCATTCCAAGATCATCGTGGTGGCCGATGGACCGCTGCAGACCATACCGCTGGAATTTCTGGTGCGCCAGTACGGCGCCGTCGAGGAAAAGGCGTTCCGCGCCGCGCGGCAGGGCTCCGACGGCTCGGCCAAGCAGCCGTTCCTGGCGGAATACGCCCCCCTGGACTACCTGGGAAAATCTTTCCGCTTCGCCTATCTGCCCAGCCTGTCGACGCTGACTTCGCAGCGTCTCTATCCCAAGGCCCAGTCCGAGCGCAAGCGCGAACTGATCGCATTCGCGGACCCGATATTCAACCCGGTGGAGGGCAAAATCATTTCCGCCGATACCCTGGCCGTGCTTGACGCGATGGGTGGATCCGTGCCGCGCGGCCGCGATGGCCGACCCAACATACCGGAGCTCAAGGAGACCGCCGTGGAGGCGCGTGAAATCGCCACCATTCTCGGCGGTGCGAGCGACCTCTACCTTGGTGACAACGCGCAGGAATCGATGGCCAAGCGCGGCGACCTGGGGGGCGCGCGCTTTGTGCTGTTTGCCACCCATGGATTCCTCGGTGGCGAGTATCTTCCGCCGGCGGAGGCGCCGCTGGATCCGGGCGCCAACGTGGTGCTGCGCGCCTCGCAGAAATTCAAATCGCAACCGGCCCTGGCCTTGACCCTGGTGGGTGACCTCAAGGGTGAGGACGGCATGCTCACCATGAAGGAAGTCATCGAGGACGTGGAGCTCAATGCGGAACTGGTGGCGCTATCGGCCTGCAACACGGCAGGTGAAACTGCGCAGGCCAATAACGGCGAGGGCTTTGCCGGATTGACTCGTGCATTCATGTACGCCGGCGCGAAAAGCCTGCTGGTGTCCCACTGGAGCGTGGACAGTTTTTCCACGCAGGCGCTGATGACCGGTACGTTCCGCAATGTCAAGGCCGGACAGTCGGCGCTCAATGCCATGAGTGAGGCGCAGCGCGGGCTGCTGTCGGCGGAATATACGAGCGGCGAGTACCACTTCTCGCGCGGGCACCCGTTTTTCTGGGCGGCGTTTGTTTACGTGGGGGATTAAAATTCAGATCGCCGTCATGCGTGTTTTGAAAATCGCGGTGCTGCGTATGCGCAGCACCACGTCGCCGTCCTGATTGGTCATTGTTGCGGTGTTCTGCACAAAGCCCATGTCGGGTTTGCTTTTTGAAATGCGCACTTCGCCCACTTCTACGCGACCATGAAGAGTGTCTCCGGGGCGAACCGGCTTGAAAAAACGGGTTTCGTCCTGCCCGGGTGAGCCGAGGCTGTTTTCCTGGCAGATGAAGCCGCGCAGCATCAGGCGAAACAAAAGGAGGGATGTCAGCCAGCCACTGGAGATCAGGCCGCCAAACTGCGAGCGCTGCGCGAATTCCTTGTCGATGTGGATCGGCTGCGGGTCGTATTTTTGCGCGAACTCCAGGATTTCAGCCTCGCTGATCTGCAGGCTGCCCAGGTCGATGATCTCCCCGGGAATGTAATCCTCGGCGTAGCGAAGGTTCATGGCAATGCGCCGCGCGACACCAGTCCGCCGTCGATGGTGAAAATGATGCCCGAGGTATAGGCCGAGAGATCCGAAGCGAGAAACACCACGCTCGCGGCGGTTTCATCGACGCTCGCGGCACGACCCAGCGGCATGTGCTTGAAGAATTCACGCCAGCGTTCCGGATCACCAAGGCGATCGGCCGCACGTTTGCGGCCGAGGAATTCCAGGCGTTCGGTTTCCACCGGCCCCGGATTGACTCCCAGCACGCGCACGCCATGGTCTATGCTGGTCGAGCCCAGCGTGCGGGTAAAGGCCATCAGCGCGGCATTGCCGGTGGCCCCTGCAATGTAACCTGCGTCCAGGCGCTCGCCGCCGACGCCGATGATATTGATGATGACACCGCTTTTCCTCGCCTTCATCAGCGTGAAGAATGCGCGTGACATGTTGATGTAGCCGAAAACCTTCAGGTCCCACGCGGCGCGCCATTTGACGTCGTCGATGTCCTCGATGGTGCCCCCGGGAACACCGCCGGCATTATTGATGAGGATGTCGACGTCCGAACACGCGGCCACCAGTTTGTCGCGCGACTCGGCCCTGGAAAGGTCCATGGCAAAGGTCTGCACATCCACGTTGGCGATCTCAAGAAGTTTTTTCTTTGCCTGGGCCAGGTCCTCCTGCGAGCGCGCGGCGAGCCGGAGATTGCAGCCTTCCTGTGCGAACCATCGCGCCACACCGAAGCCGATGCCCTTGGATCCGCCGGTGATCAGCACACTGCGGCCTTTGAGTTTCAAATCCATACTGCCTCCTGTTTGTCAGCGGTTTGCTTGATGGGGCATGCGTCGCCCTGCCGTGCATGTCGTTTGCATACGACCGTCCCCCCGCACTCAGCCCAGGGTGCGTCGCAGTATGACGAACAGGCGTTCCCAGTGGCGCTCCGAACCCTGCTTGTTGTAGAGCGGGCGCTGCGGGAATACGAAGCCGTGGCTGCAGTCGTCGTACATCTCGATCTCGTATTTCAGTGTTGTTTTTTTCAGCGCTGCCGCAAGTATGTCGATGTCCGCCTGTGGCGTCAGAAAATCCTTGCTGCCGAACCCGAAGTAGGCCAGTGCCTTGATCCTGTGCATCATCAGGTGGGCGCTGTCGTCCCGGTCGGTGACAAAGGGAACGCCATGGAAAGACAGCGCGGCCCCGAAACGCTCGGGATAGCTGGCGGCGGCGGCCATCGCGTAGGGACCGCTCATGCAATAGCCGAGCGCGCCGATCGGACCTTTTTTCACGTCGGCCTGCGCATCCAGATAGGCGAGAAAGCCCGCAGTGTCCTGCGCGATCAGTCCGTTGGAAATCGTCGCCATCAGGCCGAACATCTTTTTCTGCTCGGCGCTTTCGTGAACCGTCGCCTCTGCAGTCAGCAGCGCGCCGCGGCCGCTGCGGTAAAACAGATTGGGCAGGATGACGTAGTAGCCCACCGCCGCGATGCGCCTCGCCATGTCATGCAGTTCTTCGCGAATGCCAGGGGCATCCATGTAGAAAATGACTGCGGGATACGGGCCGTCGCGTTCCGGATAGCAGACGAAAGTGTCGGCGGCACCGGCACCGGTAGCGATATCGACGTGTTTTTCTATCATAGGGTGTTCCTCTGGGATGGGTTCTCTGGAACCGGGCGCGGCGCTGTGAGGCCGCGCACACCGGGAGAGGGCGAATCATAGGCACTCCGGCGGGCTTGCGCAATCGTTCCATCAGGCGCGCTCGGGCAATGCGCCGCGATTGGCAAATCCAGTGTCCGGCGCGACAGATTCATACCCCGGATCATCGGGTAGCGGGCGGCGGCGCCGTGCCGCGGCTTACTTGAGCCCGGGCAGCAGCACCACAATTCCACTGGCGAAGATTTCCACGGCCACCGCGGCAAGCAGCAGTCCCATCAGTCGCGTGGCAATGTTGACGCCGGTTTTTCCGAGCCACAGGCTCACGGGGGTCGCTACGCGCAGCGCCATCCAGGTCACCAGCGCCACCAGCACGCCGCAAGCGATGATGGCCGACAGGTGCGCCACCGACGACCGGGTGGTTGCGTAAATGATGATGGTCGAAATTGCACCGGGCCCCGAAAGCAGGGGTATGGCGAGCGGCACCACGGCAATGCTTTCCTTGTCTTCGGCTTCCCTGGCTTCATCCGGGGTCTGCTTCTGTGAGCTTTGCGCCCCGTGCATCATCGAAATGGCTAGCCAGAGAATGAGGATCGCGCCACCCACCTTGAAAGACGCGATGCTGATGCCAAACAGGGCAAGCAGCGCCTGGCCGCCGACGGCGGCGATGACCAGGACCACGGCAACGGCAATGCTGGCGGTCCGCGCAATGTGTTTTTTCTCCTCCTCGGTGTTCGCCAAGGTCATACTGGCGAACAACGGCACGGCGCCGACAGGATTGACGATCACGAGAAGTGCCAGGCAGATTTTGGCGTATTCGGTCCAGTCGAGCATTTATGAAGCTTACGCTACCTGCCGCCGCCAAGCGGCACGTAGCCCAGCTTCGGAGCACTCAGGGGATGTTGAATCGGGTATGAACCAGCCGTTTCAGGAACAAAAGGGCAAGCCCGCGAAAAAAGCGGGGCTGCTCCAGGTCGCGGCAACCATTTTCTGGGGGTTGTTCATGATAGGACGCAAGGGTACCTGGGAAAAGGACGGCGCGATCGTCTCCCTGCCGCAGGTGGTCATCGGCGCGATCATCGGTGCCGTGCTGGTGGTGCTGGTGCTCATCACCATCGTGAAACTGGTCCTCCGCTAGCGCATCCGCAAAGGGCATCTCCCGTGGTCATCGCGGGCCGATGGTCCGCGTCGAATGATGGCGCCGACTTGAATCGCCCCTGCGCACCATCGAGCACGTATTCGTTCTGGGCCATGCGCACTTGAACGCGGCAACCGGGATGGCTGCGATGCGGGGGAATACAGGCTGCTGCTAGAATCCGGGCAGTTTTCGCAGGTCATCGCTGCGTCAGTCGTCGCTATGGAGATTGTGTCGATCACGCGTTCCTGAATTGCGCGCCGCCCGCGCGAATCACCCTTTCTGGAAAGAGGCAATGAACCTCGACTCGCTACTGAAGCACTTGCCGCGCTCCTCCCGGAGGACGCAGTTCATCATCGTCATCCTGGTGTCCTCGTTGCTGACTTTCGGTCTGGACCGGGCCGGGATGCTGCAGCCGGTGGAGGATGTCTATTACGATTACTGGCACCAATTCGCGGGCGTGCGGCGCGAGGCCCTGCATACCGCGGTGATCGCGGTGGACGATGCGACGCTGCTCGAGTACAAGGACGATCCGCTGGCGTTCTGGGCGCCGTACTGGGCCCAGGCGATGGATACGCTCACGCAGGCCGGGGTAAAAGCCACCGGCCTTGATTTCATCTATACCGTCAGCGCGGAATCCTGGCTCGCCAAGCTCAACCTGCCAGGCAGTGATATCAGCCGCAACTACGATTCGCCGTTGCGGGCGCAACTGGCCGCGGGCGACAAGATACTGATCACCCACCTCATCGAGAGCGCCGAGGGCGAACCCGAGCTCCTGCTCCCGCCTCGCGACCAGCTGTTCCTGCTGCCCGGGGGCATCAATGACCTCGGGATTGCCAATCTGGAGCCGGATTCAGACAAGCTGGTGCGCAATTTCTATCCGGCGTTCGACTCCAACCCGCAGGCGCCCGGCGTGGGCTTTGGCATGCAGTTGGCATTGCGAGCCGCGGGCGAGGACCCCACCCGGGACAAATGGACCATCGCCGGCGTCGAGTGGCCGCGCGAGCGCCGCAGGATGCGCATCGGCTATGTCGGCCCCGCCGGGACCATTCCCACGGTTTCGATGCGCAAACTTCTCAGCCCGGACGCGCTGTCCGATCCGCAGGTGCAGCAACTCAAGGGGCGGGCGGTCATCATCGCGGCGAACAACGCCGGCACCTCTGACCGGCACTTCACCCCCTATTCGCGCGGCGGGCTGTTTTTTGCCAGCGACCAGATGATTGGCGGCGAGATCCACGCCAACATCATCGAGACTGTACTGTCGGGCCATTATCCGCGGGAACTGCCGGTTTGGATCTTCTGGCCTTATGTGCTTGCATGGCTGGTCGCGGGGACACTGTTGTTCCTGTATTTCAGCGTGCCCCGCGGCATGGGCTGGATAGTGATCCTTGCCAACGTCTGCCTGGTTCCCGCGTTTCTGCTGTTTCTGCAGGACTGGATCATCCCGGTAGGCACGGTGCAGGTGGGGCTGGCGATCGCCTATCTGAGCACCATTGCATTGCGACTTACCGGCGAGGAGCGCGAACGCGCCCGCTTGAAGCACATGTTCGGCCGCTACGTGTCGGACGATGTCGTGGATACACTCCTGGCGGAGGACGACCGGCCCGACCTCTCCGGTGAAGAGCGCCACGTGACCGTGCTGTTTTCCGATATCCGCAATTTCACCACCATTTCCGAGAAGCTCAATGCCCACGAAGTGGTGGAGATGCTCAATGCGTATTTTTCCAAGGTATGCGAGCCGATCCTGAATCGCGGCGGCATGGTCAACAAGTACATCGGCGATGCCGTCATGGCGGTGTTCGGCGCGCCCAAAGCTTATCCGGACCATGCCCGGCGCGCCCTCGCGGCGGCGATAGACATGGTCCAGGAGGGCAAGGACTTCCGCCACTGGATGGAGGCGCGTTTTCCGGATCGCGGACTGCCGGTATTCGCGATCGGTGTGGGCCTGCATACAGGCTCCTGCGTGGTGGGGGATATCGGTTCCGAGCGGCGCACTGAGTTCACCGCGATCGGCGATACCGTCAATGCGGCCTCGCGGCTCGAGGGGGTCACCAAGGAACTGGGCGTGTGGCTGGTGGCAAGCGCCGCGACCCTCAAGGAGGCCGGCGAGGGCATCACCACCGGCAAGACCGAGACCGTCACGGTCAAGGGGCGCGCGGAACCTATTGAGGTCTATGAAGTGATGGCGATGAAGGAATAGCGCCTGCCGGGCGACGCCCCCCCGCGACGCCCGGCGTGAGAAAACGGCCTGGCCGCGGCTGGTCCTGGCAGAATTTGCCTGGTTTTGCGGTATTTTTCTCATTTAGGCTGAGTTGTCGCACGATAACGTGACAAATTCCCTGACGCTAATCCATCACGGGATTATGCTTACGGCGTAAATCTTTGAAATCAGGGGTGAAAATGAGAGCTCTTGCCAGAGTTTTGGCTGTTTTGTCCGTGGGCCTGGGGTTCGCGGTATCGACGCAGGCGCAGACACCGGATGTCGGTTTGGTGAATCTGCTCCAGGGTGATGTGAGCTATCAGTCGGATGGAACGCCGGCGGCCAAAGTGCAGACTTTCATGAAGGTCCGCCAGGGGGACCGGTTCACGGTGCCGGCGGGCGCCCAGATCCGTGTCGTTTATTTTCAGGGTGGACGCCAGGAAACCTGGCGCGGACCCTCTGCGTTCCGCGCGGGTGGCCAGCAAAGCGAGGCCAGCAGTGGCCAGCCGCTTCTGGTCTCGTCTCTGCCATCGGCGGTTTCGCAGAAGATTGCCCAGGTGCCGGAACTCATCCAGATCGCCAAGCTGGGCCGTTCCGGTGGGGTGAATGTTCGCGGCGGTGGGCAGCCCCCGCGCCTGACCGCTGCGCAGCAGGCCGAGGTCAATGCCGCCAAAGGCACCTACAAGACGATGCGTGGGCAAGCGCCGGCTGATGACATCACCCCCGAACTTTACCTCTACAGCGTTCTGCAGGATTATCTGCTTTACGACGAAATGAAGCCGGTAGTCGATGAAATGGCCAAGCGCCAGCCCGCCAGCACCGACGTGCAGGAACTCGTCGCCTGGGTAAAGAGCAAGGCGCAATAAGCGGATCGGAATTTGGTTTCGGGGCCTCCATTCTGTGGGGGCGCCGCAAAAAAACAGGGGAGACATCTTCCCTGTTTTTTTTTGCCGTCCGCGCCACACCGCACGCCTGCGTGCCTTACATGAATGATTTTGCGATCCCATTGAATTAGCCATGATGGCACTGAGGCATTTTTGACCTAGCTCAACGTGCCCGAAAGGAACTCCGGCACTATGTACTTGCCGCGTTGACCAACCAGGCCGGCGAACTGCGGCGCACCGACGCGCCTGAACTGCTGCCCGACCCGGTCGAACCTGCTTGTAACTCTGCCCCACCGTATTCGACCCAGCCGCCGGCTACAACGTTCGTCTGCGCACCACCAACGGGCTGGAGCGGACAAATGAATGGGAGCAGTGTCATGAATACCAAAGCAAGCAAACCGGCCGATGGCGCCGACCGTACGCTGGATGTGCTGCATTTTGAGCGCAATTCATTGCGCACCATGTTTGCGCCAAAAAGCGTCGCCGTCATCGGCGCTACCGAGAAAGAGGGTGCGGTCGGCCGCAACGTGCTCTGGAACCTTGTCAGCAATCCGTTTGGCGGCGCGGTGTACCCGATCAACAAGCGGCACAAACAGGTGCTGGGCATCAAGGCCTATTCGTGCATTGCGGACCTACCCGAACAGATCGATCTGGCAGTCATCGTCACCCCCGCGCCCACCGTACCCGACCTCATCAAGGAATGTGTCGCGGCAGGCGTCAAAAGCGCGATCATCATTTCGGCCGGTTTCAAAGAGGCCGGGGCCGCCGGCGTGGAGCTCGAGCGCAGGATTGCCGAGTACGCGCGCGGCAGGATGCGACTCATCGGCCCGAACTGCCTGGGGGTGATGCGCCCGGTGTCGCACCTGAATGCGACCTTTGCGAGCGCGATGGCGCGGCCCGGGTCGGTTGGCTTCATCAGCCAGAGCGGGGCGTTGCTCACGGCGGTACTGGACTGGAGTTTTCGCGAGAACGTCGGCTTCAGCGCCTGCGTTTCCGTCGGCTCGATGCTCGATGTCGACTGGGGCGACCTGATCAACTATTTCGGCGACGATCCGAATACGCACAGCATCATGATCTACATGGAGTCGATCGGTAATGCGCGCTCGTTCATCTCGGCTGCGCGCGAGGTTGCGCTGACAAAGCCGATCATCATCATCAAGGCGGGGCGCACCGCGGCTGCGGCGAAGGCCGCCGCCTCGCATACCGGGGCGCTGGCCGGCAGTGACGATGTGCTCGACGCGGTATTCCGCCGCTGCGGGGTGTTGCGCGTCAATTCCATCTCAGATCTGTTCTACATGGCGGAGGTGCTGGCCAAGCAGCCGCGTCCTTCCGGACCGCGTCTGACCATCGTTACCAATGCCGGCGGGCCCGGGGTGCTTGCCACCGATACGCTAATTGCCATGGGGGGCGAGCTGGCCGAATTGTCCGAGGAAACCCTGGGTGAGCTCGACAAGGTTCTGCCGGCGCACTGGAGCCACGGCAACCCGATCGACATCCTCGGTGATGCGGATCCGGAGCGCTACGCCCAGGCGCTGGAGATCGCCGCCAAAGATCCCAACAGCGACGGCTTGCTGGTGGCGCTGACGCCGCAGGCGATGACCGATCCGACCGAAACGGCCAGGCGCCTGAGCGCTTTCGCTTCGACCAAGGGGAAGCCGGTCCTCGCCAGCTGGATGGGCGGCAAGGATGTGGTGGCGGGCGAGGCCATCCTCAACCAGGCGAACATCCCGACCTTCGGTTATCCCGACACCGCGGCGCGCACCTTCACACTGATGTATCGCTACGCCTACAACCTGCGCGCCCTGTATGAAACGCCCACACTGGTTGAGACCGTGGCGGAGGCGTTGCCGGATCGCGCGCGCGTGCAGCAGCTGATTGCCGCGGCGCGCAAGTCCGGCCGCACCCTCCTTACCGAATTCGAGTCGAAGCAGGTGCTCGCCGCGTACCGTATTCCCACTGTGCCAACCCGCATTGCGGTCAGCGAGGACGATGCGGTGAAATGCGCAGCCGAGACCGGTTATCCGGTGGTGTTGAAGCTGCATTCGGAGACGATCACCCACAAGACCGACGTCGGCGGCGTGAGTTTGAACCTTGCCGATGCGGATGCGGTGCGGCAGGCCTTCCGCAAGATTAAAGCGGGCGCGGAGGCGGTGAGCGAGGCGCCTCCGCGCGGCTCCCGGCACTTTCTCGGCGTGACCGTGCAGCCGATGGTCAAGCTGGACGGCTACGAACTGATACTGGGCTGCAGCATCGACGCGCAATTCGGACCGGTGCTGTTGTTCGGCTCGGGCGGACAGCTGGTGGAAGTGTTCCGCGATCGCGCGCTGGCGCTGCCGCCGCTCAACACCACGCTGGCGCTGCGCATGATGGAGCAGACCACCATTTTCAAGGCTCTCAAAGGCGTGCGCGGCCGTGCGCCGGTCGACATTGCCGCGTTGTCGCGGTTGCTGGTTCAGTTCAGCCAGCTGGTGGTGGAGCAACGCTGGATCAAGGAGATTGATATCAACCCCCTGCTCGCGGCAGGGCTGGCGGGTGAGGCGGCCGCCAATGGTGCCACCGGACTCCTCGCCCTGGATGCCCGCGTCGTCCTGCATGGACCCGAAGTGGGCGAAGACCAGTTGCCCGAGCTCGCCATCCGCCCATACCCGGCTCAGTATGTGTCGGGATGGACGTCGAAGAACGGCTTGTCGGTCACCATCCGCCCGATCCGCCCCGAAGACGAGCCGCTGATGGTGAAGTTCCACGCGACCGTGTCCAAGGAAAGCGTGTACATGCGCTACTTCCAGTTTATCCAGTACAGCCAGCGCATTGCGCATGAGCGCCTGACGCGTCTTTGTTTCATCGACTACGACAGGGAGATGGCGCTGGTGGTGGAGCGCAAGGATCCGGATACCGGCGAGAACGCGATACTGGCGATAGGACGACTGAGCAAACTGCACCAGACCGCGGAGGCGGAGTTCGCGATTCTGGTCAGCGATGCCCTTCAGGGACACGGCCTGGGTGTCGAGCTGTTGCGCCGCCTGGTGCAAATCGGCCGGGACGAAAAGCTCGAACGCATCGTCGCCACGATGCTGGGTGACAACGTCGCCATGCAGCACGTGTCGCGCAAGATCGGTTTCAAACTGAAGCGGGTGGGATCCGAGTTCAACGCGGAGATGGATCTGACGGCAGGATGAATCCCGCGCGGTAATCGAAGGCGCAGTCGATGACAGTCCAAACAGATTTCCCGCAAGAATGCTTTGATATTGCTCAACGGGTCTTGCCGAATTAGGACTATGTTGATGCCATGAAACTTGGCGACATTTCCCAGGATCTTCCTGCCTCCGGTGCCGGGCGCGAGCCCGCCCCGGACGCCGTGTGGCGGGCGTGGCAGAGCATGTTCGAAAAGCAAAGGGCGGCAGTCGATCCGATCGGCATGTTTGCGCCGATACTGCATGCTCACGCGGCGTGGCTGGCGCATCCGCAGGAACTGGCCGAATGGATGACGCGCACTTCGCAGGACCTGCTCGCGCTGCAGGCGCATGCAGCGCGCCGCTTTGGCGGGGGCATGGAAGAAGACCTGGTGCTGCCGAATTCCGACGACCAGCGCTTTGCGGACCCGGTGTGGACCGAGTCGCCGGGTTGGGATTTTCTCAAGCAGTCCTACCTGTTTTACACACGCAATATCCAGGACGCCTTGTTCGAGGCGCCCGGCCTTGCCCCGAAAGAACGCCGCCGCGCCGCTTTCTGGTGGCGAAAATGGCTGAATGCGGTCGCGCCCACCAACTATCTGCCGAGCAATCCGGTGGCCTTGCGCAAAGCTGTTGAGACCAAGGGCGAAAGCCTGTCCGAGGGCATGAAGGTGATGCTGGACGACCTTCGGGCGGGTTCGGTACGCATGACCAATCCGGAGGACTTCAAGGTCGGCGAAAATCTCGCCACCACGCCGGGTGAAGTGGTGTTTCGCAATCGCCTGCTCGAATTGATCCACTACCTGCCGATGTCCGGAAAGGTGCACAAGACACCGATCGTGATCGTGACGCCGTGGATCAATAAATTCTACGTGCTTGACCTGACACCCAGGAAGAGCCTGATCGAGTACCTGCTCAAGCAGGGCTTCAGCGTGTTCATCACCAGTTGGAAGAATCCGACCGCCGACATGGCCGAGGTCAGTTTCGACGATTATCTGACTGACGGCGTGGATGCGGCGACGAATGTCGCCCGGAAAATCGCCGCTGCTCCGCGCGCGCACCTGGTGGGTTACTGCATTGGCGGCACGCTGGTGTCGGCTTACATGGCCTGGCTCAACCGGCGGCATGAGCGCGAACAGGACGTGCCGGTTGCGCACTGGACCCTGCTCACCACCTTGACCGATTTTCAGTCGCCCGGCGACATTGAGGTGTTCCTGGACGAGGGCAGCGTCGCCTGGATCAGCGACAACATGCGCAAGCAGGGCTTCCTCGACGGCAAGGAGATGGCGGCCACCTTCCGTTTGATGCGCTCGAACAGCCTCATCTGGCATTACGTGGTGCACGGCTGGCTGTACGGCGAGCGCCCCCCGCCCTTCGACGTGCTCTACTGGAACATGGACACCACGCGCATGCCGGCGGCCATGCACGAGTTCTACCTGCGCGAGATGTACCTGAACAACCGGCTGATCAAGCCTGATTCCCTCACCATCGCCGGAGAGCCCATTTCGCTCAAGCGCATCCGGCAACCGCTGTATGCGGTGTCGGCGGAGGACGACCATGTGGCACCCTGGCGGCAGACCTTCCGCATCAACCATTGGGTGCAGGGGCCGAAACGCTTTGTCCTGTCGAGTTCGGGCCATATTCTTGGCATCGTCAATCCGCCGGTGCAACCACCCAAGCGCAAGTACTGGGTGGCCGCGGCACACCGGCGCCACACGGCGGATGGATGGCGTAGCGACGCGGAGGAGCATCAGGGCAGTTGGTGGGAGGACTGGGTTGCCTGGTTGAAGCCGCAATGCGGACCCCAGACGACTCCGCGGCCGACCTCGACCCGGGAGTATCCGAAACTGGCAGATGCGCCCGGATCCTATGTTCTTGAGCAGTGACGGCAATTCGGGCTGCGCCGACCGTTGAACACGGTCGAGCGGCCCGGTTCGAGCAAACAAGAAAGGAATTGGAATGAGCGATAAAGTGGATTTGAATGTTGTCCGTGGCTCCTCGATCGCAGGCGAGCTGTCCGATGCCGAGTGCGCGATCCTGGCCGGCGTGGTGACGCGGCGAACCCTGGCCAACGGAGAAATATTGATCGAGGAAAATAACGTCGATCACTCGCTCTATACGGTCATCAGCGGCGCGTTGGAGGTATGCAGGCATACCGGCGGTGGCTGGATAACCTTGCACGTGCTGAAAACCGGCGACCTCGCTGGCGAGCTCGGCTTCATCGACGGACAGCCTCACAGTGCAACGCTGCGATCGATCGGTCCCACCGAAGTGTTCATACTGGAGCGCAGTCAGTTCGAATCCCTGCTGCAGACGCACCCGAGGGTGATATACGGGGTCATGCGCACCATCCTGCGCACGGTTCACTCCATTCTGTGCCGCATGAACATGCAGTTCGTGGAACTGTCCAACTACATCACCAAGCAGCACGGCCGTTACTGATCTAAGGGTTCGTCCGGAGCGCACAGGAAGGTCAATCCACGGCATGACGCAGGTGGATAAACATGATTCCAGCTGATCAAAACGGCGACGGGCGTTGCCATCGCGGGAGCGCGGGATTGACCGATAGCGCGGGAATGCCATGAGCACCGCAACCGGCATGCAGGCCGCAAGGGTGAACGAGATCGTCGCCCGCTATCAGGCAAAGCCCGCCAGCCTGCTGCAGATCCTGCGCGAGGTGCAGGAGTGCTGCGACTGGATTTCCCCGGAGTCGGTCGGGATCGTCAGTCGTGCTTTGCAGTTGCCGCGCCTGAAAATCGAGGCGGTCGCCACCTTCTACTCGTTTCTTTACCTGCAGCCGCGCGGGCGTTACCGCGTACTGTTCAGCGACAACATTACCGACCATATGGCCGGCAGCAGGGAACTGCTGGAGCAGATGTGCAAGCGGCTGTGGATCGAAAAGGGCAAGGTCTCGGAGGACGGTCTGGTCAGTGTCGACACCACCTCGTGCACCGGCATGTGCGACCAGGGTCCGGGCATGCTGGTCAACAATATTGCGCTGGCCGGCTTGAGCGCGGAGCGCGTCGATGCTATCTGCGACCTTATTACCGATCAGGTGCCCATCGCCGCGTGGCCGAGCGCGTTTTTTGCGGTCGAGGACAACATCCGTCGGCGCGACATCCTGCTCAAAGCCGAAGCCGTCCCCGGCGCGGCGCTGCAGGCCGCGTTTGCCCGCGGTGCCGAGGCCACGCTGCGGGAAATCCTGCAATCGAAGCTGCGCGGTCGCGGCGGCGCAGGGTTCAGCGCCGGTACCAAGTGGGAGTCCTGCCGCAACGCGCAGGGCGACACCCGCTATGTCGTGTGCAACGCCGACGAGGGCGAACCCGGTACCTTCAAGGACCGGGTGCTGCTGCATTCCCATGCCGATGCCGTGATTGAGGGCATGACGGTGTGCGCCTACGTGATCGGCGCGCGCAGGGGCTTTCTCTACCTGCGGGGAGAATACCGCTACCTGCTCGATGCGCTGCTTGCCGTGCTTGCGCGGCGCCGCGGACAGCGCCTTTTAGGGGAGGATATTGCCGGAAGGGAGGGCTTCGATTTCGACATCGAAATCCATCTTGGCGCCGGCGCCTACGTCTGCGGCGAGGAATCGGCGTTGATCGAGTCGCTGGAGGGAAAGCGCGGCACACCGCGCAATCGCCCGCCGTACCCGGTGACCCATGGTTACCTGGATCAGCCGACGGTGGTCAACAACGTCGAGACCTTCGCCGCCTGCAGGCTCATCGCCGAGCGCGGCGGCGAATGGTACGCGCGCCATGGCACGCCGGAGTCCTCGGGCACCAAGTTGCTTAGCGTGTCGGGCGACTGCGGCAGGCCCGGGATCTATGAATTTCCGTTCGGTGTCACGGTGCGCGAGGTCCTGAATGAATGCGGCGCGCGCAACACACAGGCGGTGCAGATCAGCGGCCCCTCCGGCATCTGCCTCGCGCCGGACGAATTCTCGCGGCGCATCGCATTCGAGGACATTCCCACGGCGGGGGCGTTCATGATCTTCGACCGGCGCCGCGACATGTTCGAAGTGGCGCGCAATTTCGTGGATTTTTTCAAGCACGAAAGCTGCGGGTTCTGCACACCCTGCCGGGTCGGCACCTCCCTCTTGTCCAACCTCATGGCCAAGCTCCATGGCGGCCGCGGTTCGCCCTACGATTTCGCGGAAATCGAGAAGCTCAACATCTATCTGCAGACGCTGAGCCATTGCGGGCTGGGACATTCGGCCTGCAATCCGGTCCTGCACACCATCGCGAAATTCCGCCCGGCCTATGCGAGCCGTCTGGTGCACCATGAATTCGTGCCGGCATTCGATCTGGACCGCGCGCTTTCCACCGCGAGGCAGATGACCGGGCGCGATGACAGCGGCGCGCATCTGAAGGAGGACACATGAGCGATTCGTGTTTCAGCCTCGACGGTGCCAGCATTGCGTTTGCCGCCGGGCAGACGATACTGCAGGCGGCCATGGATGCCGGTCATTACATCCCGCATTTGTGCTTTCATCCGGAACTCAAGCCGCACGGCTCCTGCAAGGTCTGCTCGGTGCGTGTGGACGGGAACATGATGGCCTCCTGTACGACCCCGGCGCGGCAGGGCATGAAGGTCGAGAGCGCAACCACCGAAGTGGACGACCAGCGCCGTGCCGTGGTGCAGATGCTTTTCGTCGAGGGCAACCATTTCTGTCCGTCCTGCGAACAAAGCGGCCGCTGCAAGCTGCAGGCGACCGCCTACGAATTGCAGATGACCTCGCCGCACTTCGATCACTTCTTTCCGGACCGTGCCGTCGATGCGTCGCACCCGGATTTCCTGCTCGACTTCAATCGCTGCATCCTGTGTTCGCTGTGCGTGCGCGCCAGCAGGGACGTCGATCAAAAGGCGGTATTCGGCCTGGCCGGCCGGGGGATCGGCACGCGGCTCATCGTCAATTCGGAATCCGGAAGGCTGGGCGATTCCGATTTCGCCGCCACCGACAAGGCGGCGCAGGTGTGCCCGGTAGGGGCGATACTGCGCAAGCGCCAGGGTTTCAACGTGCCGATCGGCCAGCGCACCTACGACGTGGCGCCCATCCGTGAATCCGATCGCGGCGGACCTGAAAAGCGCTGACATGGACACACCCCGCAAGCCCAAGGTCCGCATTGCCACCACATCGCTCGCCGGATGCTTTGGCTGCCACATGTCGTTTCTGGATATCGACGAGCGCCTGGTCGCGTTGCTGGAACTGGTTGAGTTCGACCGTTCCCCGCTGACCGACATCAAGGTATGCGGCCCCTGTGAGATCGGGATTATCGAAGGAGGAGTGTGCAACGCCGAGAATGTTCATGTGCTGCGCACTTTCCGGGAGCAATGCACCACGCTGGTTGCGATCGGCGCCTGCGCCATCAACGGCGGACTGCCCGCTCAGCGCAATCACCTGCCGCTGGCGACGCTGCTGCAGGAGGTCTACACGACCCGGCCCGGACTGGCGCACGGCGGCATACCGAACGACCCGGAGTTGCCGCTGCCGCTTCACAAGGTTCATCCGCTGCACGAAGTGGTGAAGGTCGATTACTTCATCCCGGGTTGCCCGCCCTCGGCGGAAGTCATCTGGACGTTCCTCTCCGACCTGCTTGCCGGGCGCGCGCCGGCATCGGACCGGCGCACGATACATTTCGATTGAGCGACCGAGGGAGCGAGAAAAAGCATGAGCCAGAACCTGGAAACCGCCGCGAACCCCGGCCCCCTGCGCAGAATCGCGATCGACCCGCTATCGCGGGTGGAGGGACACGGCAAGGTCACTATCCTTGTCGACGAGGCCAACCGCATCCATCAGGTACGGCTTCACATCGTCGAATTCCGCGGCTTCGAGCGTTTTATCGTGGGCCGCCCCTACTGGGAAGTGCCGGTGATGGTGCAGCGATTGTGCGGCATCTGTCCGGTGAGCCATCACCTGGCCGCCTCCAAGGCGCTGGATGTGGTGGTCGGTGCGCGGCGGCTCACGCGCTCCGCGCAGATGCTGCGGCGCCTGATGCATTACGGACAGATCCTGCAATCGCATGCGCTGCATTTCTTCTACCTGGCTTCTCCCGACCTGCTGTTCGGTTTTGACAGCGAAGTGTCGCGGCGCAACATCGTCGGCGTGGCAACTGCTCATTCGGACACGGCGCGCCGCGGCATCCTGCTCAGAAAGTTCGGCCAGGAGGTAATACGGATCACCGCCGGCAAGCGCGTCCACGGCACCGGATCGATTCCCGGCGGCGTCAACAAGGCCGTGACGGCCGCCGAGCGCGACCTGCTGCTGCAGAACATCTATGAAATCATCGCCTGGAGCCGGGACGCGGTGGCGCTGGTGAAGCGCCTGCACAACCAGCATCCGGCCCTCTACAACAGCTTCGGCGCCTTCCGCTCCAAGATACTTTCGCTGGTTGGACGCGACGGCAACATGGACCTGTATGACGGGGTGCTGCGCGCGCGCGACGAGAATGGGGCCATCCTTTTCGATGGCGTCGAGCCCGACCAGTACCTGGACATCATCGAGGAGCAGGTGAAACCCTGGAGTTACATGAAGTTTCCCTATCTGCGCGCGCTGGGCGCCGACAAAGGCTGGTACCGGGTCGGGCCGCTGTCGCGGGTGCAGAACTGCGACTCCATCCCGACGCCGCTGGCGGAAATCGAACGGCGCGAATTCATGGATTATTCCGGCGCCATGCCCCTGCATGCGCCGCTGGCGTATCACTGGGCGCGCATGATCGAAATGCTGCACGCCGCCGAAACCATCAAGGACCTGCTGCATGACCCGGCTATCCTGGGCGGTGATCTGGTGGTGCAGGGCGCGCGCACTTCGTCCGGCATCGGGGTCATCGAGGCGCCGCGGGGGACGCTGATTCACCACTACGGTGTCGACGAGAACGACCTGGTGACAATGTGCAATCTGATCGTATCGACCACGCACAACAACCAGGTGATGAACGAAGCGGTGCGCGAAGTCGCGCGGCGTTATCTCGACGGCCGCGAAATCAACGAGGGGCTGTTGAACCATATCGAGGTGGTCATCCGCGCCTTCGACCCGTGCCTGTCATGCGCAACCCATGCGCTGGGCAAGATGCCCCTGGTGGTGGAACTGCGCACGCTCGAGGGCGACTTGATAGACAGCCGGGCACGCGATTGAACCCGGCCGGCTGCGCGCGGTGAAGCCGCGCATTCCGTCCACGCTGGTCATCGGCTACGGCAACCCGAGCCGGGGCGACGACGCTCTGGCGCCGCTGCTGCTCGATGCGCTGCGCGAGCGGGCTGCCTGGAACATGGACGAGGTGGAACTGCTGATCGACTTCCAGTTGCAGGTCGAGCATGTCCTCGACCTGGAGGGGCGCAGGCAGGTGGTGTTCGTGGACGCGGCGCAGTGCGGCCCGGCGCCGTTTCGGTTCGACTTGATTCAGGCCTCTGCGTTCCCGGCGCCGGCGACGCACGCGCTGTCGCCGCAGGCGTTGCTGGCGGTATATCTGAGCCATTACGGCGTCGATGCCCCGCCAAGCCGCGTACTGGCGATCAGGGGGTACTCTTTCGGGCTTGGTCAGGAATTGTCAGCGGGCGCCCGGCAAAATCTCGAAGCGGCGCTCGCGCTGCTGGTGCCGTGGCTATCGCAGTCCGATGCCGACCGCCCAAGGGTGTGCGGGGCATCGACCGCTCTTCCTGCCGGAGATTGAGCGTGCACGAAGTGTCCCTGGCAGAGAGTGTCGTCGAGATCGTGGCGGGCGCCGCGGCGCGGGAAGGCGTACAAAGGGTATGCGCGGTGTGGCTGGAGATCGGCGCTTTGTCGTGCGTTGCGCCAGATGCGTTGCGCTTTTGCTTTGATGCAGTGGCGCGAGGTACCCTGGCCGAAGGCGCGCGACTGGAGATCGTCACGGTTGCGGGGGAGGGATATTGCGAGGCCTGCGCCGGTACCGCCGCCATGACCGCGCTTCATGACCTGTGTCCGCGCTGCGGGGCGGCCGGTATGCGGCTTCGCCATGGCGACGAAATGCGTGTGAAGGAAATCGAAGTCGCCTGAGCGGAGTCCGGGCGGTTGGTCCAAAAGGAATATACATGTGCACTGTCTGCGGGTGTGGTCTGGGTTCGGGGGCGGCTGACATTGCCGCGGCTGCGCAGGCCGGCAATGACGGCCACGATCACCCGGGACATCACCACGGGCACCATCATCCGTCGCATGCCGGTGACGACACCGGGGGCGGTGAAACGGTGGATTTCGGCCAGGGTCCTGCGCGCTCACACGCGCCGGGATTGTCACAGGGCCAGATGCTGCGCATCGAGCAGGACATCCTCGGCAAGAACGCCGAGTATGCCGCGGCCAACCGCCGCTATTTTGCGCAGCGCGGAATTCTTGCGATCAACCTGCTCTCGGGCCCCGGTGCCGGCAAGACGGCGCTGCTGGTGCGCACCATCGAGGCGTTGCGGCTTCGTGTGCGGCTGGCGGTGGTGGAGGGTGACCAGCAGACCAGCCTCGATGCCGGGCGCATCCGTGCCGCCGGTGCGCGCGCGGTGCAGATCAACACCGGCAGAGGGTGCCACCTCGATGCGCACATGGTGGGTCATGCCGTGGAAACCCTGCAACCGGATGAGGGCAGCCTGTTGATGATCGAGAACGTCGGCAATCTCGTATGTCCCGCCGCGTTCGACCTGGGCGAAGCGCATACGGTGGTCATGCTCTCGGTGACCGAAGGCGAGGACAAGCCGCTCAAGTACCCGGACATCTTTCGCGCCGCAGACCTGCTGTTGCTGGCCAAGTGCGATCTGCTCCCGCACCTCGATTTCAACGTGGAGCAGGCGCTGGAGCATGCGCGCAGGGTCAATCCGAAGTTGCAGGTGCTTTGCGTGTCGGCGCTCAGCGGTCAGGGCATGGGGGAATGGTTCGGCTGGATTGAATCCGGGCTGCGCATTGCCGCCGCCCGGATCGTCGATCAAGGCTCATCATCCGCCGGCGAGGCTGGTGCGGCTGCCGCCGGCACCTAGGCGGGCCGAGTCATGGCATCTCCGGGAATTGCCAGTTGCGAGCGCCTCAGGTTGCACGTGAGCGGCGTGGTTCAGGGCGTCGGATTCCGGCCGTTTGTGCACCGACTCGCGCGCGAACTGGACCTCTCCGGCTGGGTGCGCAATGATGCCGCAGGCGTGGAAATCGAGGCCCATGGAGAGCGTCTGCAGTTGGAGGCATTGCGCGCGCGACTTTGCGCCGAGGTGCGCGAACCGGCGCGGATCGATGCCATCGGCGAGGAGTGGACGCAGCAGGTTGCTCCCGCCGCCGGCTTTTCTATAGCACCCAGCTCGGGCGGTCGGATTCGCACTGCGGTGGGACACGATACCGCCGTTTGCGCCGAATGTCTGGCCGAATTGTTCAATCCGCGCGACCGGCGCCACCGATACGCTTTCACCCACTGCACGCGCTGCGGTCCGCGCTATACCATCACGTTCGCCCTGCCCTACGACCGTGCCGGAACCAGCATGGGCGATTTTTCACCGTGCCCGGAATGCGCAAGGGAGTATCAGGATCCCGACAGCCGGCGTTTTCATGCCGAGGCCAATGCCTGCCCTCGCTGCGGACCCTCGCTGCAGTGCCTCGATGGCGCCGGGGCCGCCGTTGCCGGTGATCCGCTGGCCAGCGCCTTGCAGATGCTGCGCGATGGTTTGGTGGTGGCTATCAAGGGCCTGGGCGGCTTTCACCTGGCCTGTGACGCGCGCAATGCAGGGGCGGTGGCGCGACTGCGCCGGCGCAAACACCGCGATGAAAAACCCTTCGCTCTGATGTCGGCCAACAGCGTCTCGATCGGCGACCTGGCTGTCGCAGGCGCAGCCGCGCGCGCCGTGATCGAATCCCCCGAACGCCCGATCGTGCTGCTGCGCAAATCCGCAGGTTGCGATGCGCTGCTGCCCGGCATCGCACCGGGGCTGGCCTGGGTGGGCGCCATGCTGCCCTATACGCCGCTGCATTACCTGCTGTTCCACGAGGCGGCGGGCAGGCCCGAGGGCAGCACCTGGATGGCGCAGACGCATTCGATGCTGCTGGTGATGACCAGCGCCAACCCCGCAGGCGAGCCGCTGGTGACGGATAACCAAGCCGCGCTGCAATCCCTCGCCGGGATCGCCGACGGGTTCCTCTTGCATGACCGGCGCATCGTGGCGCGCTGCGATGATACGGTGCTGCGCATCGGCGAAGCGGCCTCAGCCGATGCGTCCATGGCTGCGGGATCGCAGGCGCTGCACCTGATCCGCCGCGCGCGCGGCTTTGTCCCGGATGCGATCGCCCTGTCTTGCGACGGGCCGGAGGTGCTCGCACTGGGAGGCTGGCTGAAGAATACCGTGGCGCTGACGCGCGGCGCGCAGGCCTTCGTGTCGCCCCATATCGGCGATCTCGACAATGCGGCAACCTGCGAGGCCCTGATTGCCACCATTGAGCATCTTCGCTGCACTCTCGGTGTGGTTCCGCTCGCCATTGCTCACGACCTGCACCCGGATTTCTTCAGTTCCCGGCTGGCTGTGCAAATGGCTGCCGCGCTGGGATTTCCTCCGCTGCCGGTCCAGCATCACCATGCGCATGTGGCAGCGGTACTGGCCGAACATCAGGTCGAGGAAGCGGTGCTGGGCCTGGCGCTTGATGGAACCGGTTACGGTGCGGACGGCACAGCCTGGGGCGGGGAGTTGTTGCGTGTCGAGGGCGCAAGCTGCGTGCGGCTCGGACATTTGCGGCAACTTGCGTTGCCCGGCGCAGACCGTGCCGCCACCGAGCCCTGGCGCATGGCGGCTGCGGTGCTGCATGCCCTGGGGCGCGCCGGCGAGATTGAAGCGCGCTTTGCAAGGCAGCCCGGGGCGGTCACTGTCGCGGCCATGCTCGGGCGGGGGCTGAATTGCCCGCCAAGCAGCAGCCTCGGGCGCTGGTTCGACGCGGCCGCGGGCATCCTGGGGGTGCGCGAGCGCAGTGCATTCGAAGGCCAGGCGGCGATGCTGCTGGAGTCCCTGGCCGTTTCTCACGGCCCGGCGCCCGTCTGGGCGGCCGGTTATCGTGCGGGTGGTGACGGAACCCTTGATCTGCTGCCATTGCTCGGGCACCTTGCCGGTGAGCAGGATGCGGCCCGCGGTGCCGCAGTTTTTCATGCCACCCTGGTGGCGGGCCTGGCCGAATGGGTGCTCGTCGCGGCGCACAAGGCGAACTTGCGTACCGTGGCGTTTGGCGGGGGCTGTTTCATGAATGGCCTGCTATCTGCCGGATTGCGTCGAGAACTTGCCGCAGCCGGCCTGCGGGTGCTCGAGGCGCGGCGGCTGCCGCCGAATGACGGCGGGCTGTCGCTGGGTCAGGCCTGGGTGGCTCAGCGCACGCCGTTGTTGCGTGTGCCCGGAGACAACGCGCTTTCAGAACGAAGCGCGAACTGATGACTGCGGCGTCATTCGCCCTGATAATGGACTGCGTGCGTTGCACGACGGGAGGAATTTGATGTGTCTCGCGATTCCGGCGCTGGTTGTGGAACTGCTGCCCGGCGCATTGGCGACCATTGAACTCGGCGGCGTGCGCCGCGAGGTTTCTCTGGCCCTGGTCGATGGTGTGGCAGCGGGGGACTATGTCATTGTTCATGCCGGTTATGCACTGACCCGGCTCGACCCGGAGGAGGCCCGCATTACGCTGCAGATGTTTGCCGACGCAGCGAATTGCGCGGATGTGCCCGGGAACCCGGGCGCGTGAATTACATCGACGAGTATCGCGATGGCACGCTGGCGGCCGGCTTGGCCGCCGCCATTGCGCGCGCGGCGATACCCCGGCGTCAGTATCGTTTCATGGAGTTCTGCGGCGGGCATACCTATGCGATCGCCCGTTACGGTCTGACCGACCTGCTGCCCTCCAGCGTGCGCATGATCCATGGTCCGGGTTGCCCGGTGTGTGTGCTGCCCATCGGGCGGGTGGACGCGGTGATCCGCCTTGCACTGGAGCACAAAGTCACGCTGTGCACGTATGGCGATGCGCTTCGCGTTCCCGGATCCGGCGGCATGTCCCTGCTGCGCGCCAGGGCGCGCGGCGCCGATGTCCGGATGATCTATTCGGCAGCGGATGCCCTGACTGTGGCGCGCGCCGAGCCGCAGCGGGAGGTGGTGTTCTTTGCGCTGGGGTTCGAGACCACCACGCCGGCGACCGCGGTGGTGATACGTGAGGCGCATGCGGCCGGAATCGGCAATTTCAGCGTGCTGTGCAACCACGTGCTGACCCCCCCGGCAATGGCGGCCATCCTCGAGTCGCCGGTATTGCCGGGCGCCGCACCGCTGGCGCTGGATGGATTCGTCGGCCCGGCCCATGTGAGTACCGTGATTGGCACTGTGCCCTATGAATTTGTCGCGCTACGCCACCGCAAACCGGTGGTTATCGCCGGCTTCGAACCTCTGGATCTGCTTCAGGCCGTGCTGATGCTGATCCGGCAGGTGAATGACGGGCGGGCCGAGGTGGAAAACGAGTTCGTCAGGGCGGTGGGCCGCAATGGCAATCTCAAGGCGCAGGCGCTCATGCGCGAGGTGTTCGAGGTTCGCGACCGGTTTGAATGGCGGGGGCTGGGCGAGATACCGGCAAGCGCACTCAAGATACGCGAGCCTTACCGGCGCCTGGATGCGGAGGTCCGCTATGCAATGGGCTATCGTCCGGTGCCCGATAACAAGGCCTGCGAGTGCGGCGCAATCCTGCGCGGCGCGAAATCGCCGAGCGAATGCGCGATATTCGGCACGCTGTGCACGCCGGAAAACCCGATCGGTGCGTGCATGGTGTCCTCGGAAGGCGCGTGCGCCGCGCACTATTCCTACGGCCGCTTCAAAGACGCCGTGGAAGTCCCGGGATGAGCGGCAATCGCAACACCGGCTATGTGCGTCCGCTGGATCTGCGTGACGGACGCGTCGAGATGAGCCATGGCAGCGGCGGCCGGGCAATGGCACAACTGGTGCGGGAACTGTTCCTGGCGGCGTTCGACAACGACATCCTGCGGCAGATGAACGATCAGGCGATATTCACCTTGCCGCCGGGGCGGGTGGTCATGACCACCGATTCATACGTGGTCTCGCCGCTGTTTTTCCCGGGGGGCGATATCGGCTGCATGTCGGTTCACGGCACCATCAATGACCTGGCCATGTCCGGCGCGCGGCCGGCCTATCTGGCGGCAAGCTTTGTCCTCGAAGAAGGCTTCGCGCTGGCTGAATTGAAGCGCGTGGTGGATTCGATGGCGCGAGCGGCCCTGCTGGCAGGCGTTCCTGTGGTGACCGGCGACACCAAGGTGGTCGAGCGGGGCAAGGGGGACGGGGTCTTCATCACCACGACGGGCGTGGGGGTGGTCGCCGATGGCATCGATATCAGCGGTGCCAACGCGCGCCCCGGCGACAGCATTCTCCTGTCCGGTACGATAGGCGACCATGGCATCGCGGTGATGTCCAAGCGTGAAGACCTCGGCTTCCGCACCGCGATCGAGTCCGATACGGCCGCACTGCACGAACTGGTCGCCGCCATGGTCGCAGCCGTGCCCGGCATCCACGCCATGCGTGACCCTACGCGCGGCGGGTTGGGCACCACCCTCAACGAAATCGCAGCGCAGTCGGGTGTGGGCATGATGATCGAGGAGGCGAGCATTCCGGTGGCGCCGCAGGTCGAGGCGGCGTGCGAGTTCCTGGGGTTCGACCCGCTCTATGTCGCCAACGAGGGCAAGCTGGTTGCCATCTGCCGGCAGCAAGACGCGGGGCGCCTGCTCGCGGCCATGCGCGCGCATCCTCTCGGAGCTGCCGCTGCGGTGATCGGCGAGGTCAGGCAGGACCGCAACGGTTTCGTGCAGATGAAGACCCGCCTTGGCGGGCAACGCATAGTCGACTGGCTTACCGGCGAGCAGTTGCCGCGCATCTGTTAGCGACGGGCGCGCAACCGCCTGCAGGCGCCCGGATTCCGCGCATGAGTCCGCCACCAATTCGGATTACCAAGGTATTTACCGCGCTGTTTGCCCGATTGTGGCCCCGAAGGGGTGGGCAAAATAATCGGTGCGCGGAGTCTTCGCGCGGGCTGGTCGCTTCCCATACAGAACGGAGTCGTTGCGCAACGGACATGAGGGTATGAGTCTGAATCCAGTGCTGTCCTCATCCGGCTCGCAGCAGCCCATTGCGGTTGCCAAACGCGGTGCCGGTGACGCCTCGGCGGTGGGCCACGGCGGGCGCGACCCCGCCGATACGGTTCGCCTTTCGGATCAGGGCAGGATGATGTCCAGACTGCCCGATCGCATGCCGCCGACGCCGGAGAACGTGCGCAAACTGTCCACCGCGCTTGCCGGCGATCTGAAGGGCCTGTTACGCCGCAATGGCGTGGATACCCGGCGCGAGGTCGGATTCGAGGTCGATCTGCCCGCCGGGAAAATCAGCGTCACGGGCGATGGCGCGGATGCGCCGGCAGTAACCGCCCTGATCGGGAGCCAGCCCGGCATCGAACGCCAGATCCGTGATCTCGCGGTGCTGGGCAGGCACGTCCATGCAGTCGAACAGGGTGCCGATGCAAGGCTTGCCAATCGACTGGCGCAAAGCGCCGCGCAAATCAGTTCGGTGGTGGCCGATTACGTTTCGCGATTCGGCGAAAAAAATGAATCGCAGGATTTTGCGCCGCTACCGGGCAGGCGCGGCGGAGGTGGCGCGGGCATGAGCAATGCCATCGCCAACTACACCACCGTCTCCGCTACGGCCGGCGAGGCCGTGAACATTTCTCTGCTTTTCAACGGCACCGATGTTCAGGTCCGCGCCAACGGAAAGCCCTGGCTTTCCTCGAGAACCTGAGCGCCACGTGAATTCCGAAAAAGACTATTACGCGATCCTCGGCGTGTCGCCGCAGGCCGAGGATGTCGTGATCCGCGCGGCCTACAAGGCGCTGGCGCAAAGGTACCATCCCGACCGCAGGAACGGATCGCAGGGCGGGGCGCATGCCCGCATGTCCGAGCTCAACGAGGCCTATGGCGTTTTGTCCGAGCCACAGAAACGCAAGGCGTATGACCAGTTGCGCAGCGCCCGGACAGGTTCGGCCGAATCTCCCCTCGGCGAAATGGAGGAGGATGCCCCTCCTGGCGAAGATCCTCTCGAGAAGGACTGGCGCATTGCGCTCAAGTACTTCCCCGATCTGGCCTTGCTGGAAAAGCGTCTTTCGCAGTTCTCCTGGAAACTGGCCAATACCTATCGCGCCTACCTCCTGGAAACCCGCGAATTCGAACCGCGCGAGACTCTGGCCGATCTCATGGAGAGTCATTATCTGAGCGCCTATTTCGGCGGCAACGAAAAGAATCTGGATTTCGCGCGAAAACTGATCCTGGCCAAGCAGCGTAAAGCCGCACTGGCCCTGAATGAAACGATACGTGTGCTGGGCAGCAGTGCCGACCCGCGCCGCGTAATCGGGCAGATCGCGCGTGAATTCGATATCCGGCATCTGGCGGTGAACAAGGAGAAACTCGCGGCCTTGCTCCCTGAAGCGAGGGCGGCTACGGCTTCTTCCGACTTGTTCACGCAACTGCTGGACGAACTGGG
>CAIOLO010000099.1 GCA_903859155.1 uncultured beta proteobacterium | reverse complement strand
GATGGCGGTGCAACTATCGACCCAGTCGCCGCAGTTGATGTAGGTGATGCCATCCACCTCCTTGATGACGGCGCTGTGGATGTGGCCGCACACCACGCCGTCGGCGCCGGCTTGCCGGGCATAGTGGAGCACAGCGGCTTCGAAGCCGTAGATGAATTCGAGCGCGCCCTTTATCCGCTTCTTGGCGTAGCCGGCCAGGGACCAGTAACCGGAGCAGCGCAGTTTGCGCCGCACCCAGGAAAGCCGCACGTTGACGCGCACCAGCCAGTTGTAAGAGATATCTCCCAGCACCGCGAGCCAGCGGTGGCAGCGCGCGATCTGGTCGAATTCGTCGCCATGCACCAGCAACAATCGCCTGCCCTCGGCGGTGCGGTGCACAGTCTCGCGTTCTATCTCGATATTGCCGAAATGCGCGCCGGCGTATTCGCGCAGCGCCTCGTCATGGTTGCCGGGAATGAACACCACACGCACATCGTGACGCGCCAGTTTGAGTATTTTCTGCACAAAGGTGTTGTGCGCGGCAGGCCAGTAGATGCCGCGGTTGAGAGCCCAGAAATCGATGATGTCGCCCACCAGATAAATGGTGTCGGCCTCATGCTCGCGCAGGAACGACAGCAGCTTCTCCGCCTGGCAGGCGCGGGTCCCCAGGTGGATGTCGGAGAGAAATAGCGTTCGGTACGGCCGCTGCGATCCGGCCGGCTTCACCGGCGCCCGCGCGAGAGGCAATTCCGGGGCGGCGGCGCCAAGGGGCATGCCGCCAAAATTGTTGAAAACCTCGCGCAGCGCGTCCGCCATCAATTCCGCCGTTTGCGGCCGATGTAAAGGTAGTAGGGAACACGCAGCAGCGGCAGCCACGGCACCGGCGCCGTGTGCTGTTCCAGATGCAGCGTGTCGGTGCAATCGCCCAGCACGCGCCGGTGTTCCGGTGTGAGGTGCACTCCGTCGTGCGCGAACCAGCGCGGCCAGAATTGCCTGGAGATCCAGCTGTGGCGGGCCTCTCCGGGCGGCGGAGTGGCTTCAGAGACGAAGAAATCGACCACGCCCAGGGTGCCCCCCGGTCGCAGCATGCGCACCGCATTGCATATCGTTTTTCTCCAATTGGCGGTCATGCTGAGCGAATAGGAGAGGTAGACGCAATCGACCGGATGCGCGGGGCGGTAGCGTTCGGCATCGGCTTCGACCACGCTGACCACTGATGGCCAACGGGCGGCACGAGCGCGCGCCTGATCGAGCAGCGGGGTGCACAAGTCGACCAGTTCCACGCTCGCAAGCGTGCCGATGCGATCACCGAAGAATTCAATATTGCGCCCGGTGCCGCAACCGAGTTCCACCACCCGTGCGTTACGCGGCGGGTCAAGCCGTTCGACCAGCGCCTGGCGTCCGTGCAGCAACTGCTCGCGAAAGGCATCGTAGCTGTGCGCCTGCGGGGCGTAGAACGCCTTTAAGCTCTGTGCATGGCTGCCACGCTGCGGCCTGCCGCGCAGCAATTGGAACAGGGTGCGCAATTCCGCCGTCGCATTCATGCCGGCATGTCGGCGATGTGGAAGCCCGCGTAGGTGTGCACGCGGTCGAGCGGCGCCAATGCCAGCGCAAGGCCGTCCTGAAAACGCAACTCTTCCTGCAGCGGCCTGCCCCCGATGATGATTTTTTCGAGATATTGCGGATGCCGGTGCGCGCTTCGAAAGATGATCCTGGCGCCCGGGGCCGCATTGGCGACGATGGCATTCCATTCCTCCTGCAGAGCCTGAGGATTAAAGGAACTCATCCAATCCATGTGGTCGAGCAACACGAACTTGCTGATCCGCTTCTGGCCACCCTCGAGGAATCCGGTGACGGTGTCGGTATGCACGTCAATGCTGTCCACCAGGCCATTCTTCAACGCCGTGAAATTTTCCGGCCGCAGGTATTCGGGGCAGCACTCGGGCAGGTAATGGCCCCGCAGGTACAGGCTCCAGAAATAGTTGGTGCGCACCGGCAGCGAGCGGAATACGTATTCAATGGCCTCGCGCACGAAACCGGCCACCCCGCCCAGGTGCTGGCGCTGCACTTCCTTGCGCTGCGGGTGCGGCACGCCGAGCATGGTCATGGTGGCCTGGCGCGAGAGAATCCACTTGATGTCGCGAGTCCAAAGCAAGCACTGGACTTTCAGGTCGTATATGCGGCGCTGCTCTTCCAGGTCTTTGGCTTCGAGTAACGCGCCGATCGCGCCACGCAAGGCCTTGCGCAACCCCAGATAGGCGCGAAAACCGCGCGCGACATAACCGGAGAGGCCGTAATAGTAAAAGCTGGTTTTGCCATGCCCGCCGCCAAACCAGTGCCCGCGCTGGTCCCAGTACTCGCGCGCGAACCCGCCCAGGTGCGGACGCAGCGCCCCTTGGTATATCGAACGAAAGTCGGCGTGGCGGCCTTTCCCGAACAAGGCGAAGAAATCCTCGAATTCCAGGTGGCGGATGCCGGCAATTTTCAGTTCCAGCAGCGCTGACTGGCGCGGGTTGGCATCCACCGCGAAGATGCGCTCGGGCCCCAGCAGGGCGTAGTCAAGGACATTGCAGCCGGCACTGGTGATCACCAGCATCCGGTCGTCGGGCCGGATGCGCAGCGCCTTGCGGTCTACCGCAGGGTCTTCCCAGCAGGCGTTATAGACCAGTGAACGTGAACATACCGCATAGAAAATTGTTTGATCGATACTGTCGCGAAAGGTGTTTTTCTGGATCACTGTCTGCCTGGCCCTTGCCCGATCTTGTTGATTTCGGCTCAAGCGTAGCGGCGCTGTATGACAGGGCGATTAATCTTTGAAAAATTCATCGGGAATGAAGCGCAACTGGCCGCAGCGCCACCCGGATCCGACCGCCAGGCTACTTCAGCGGCTTGTCCAGGCGGATGAAATAAATCCGGTTCACGTCCACTCTGTCTGCCTCACCCGGCAGACGCTTGGGCGCAATGCCGCCCTTGCCGTCCGGGGCAATGCCGAAGTCATCGTCGTTTGATACCGCGATCAGGGTGTCGCTGATGATGGCAAGCCCCTCCGACTTGTCATGGGGATAGCCGCCCGGCAGAGTGAGCAGGTCCACCACCAATTCCTTGGTGACAGGGACGATGCCCGCGGTGCGCAGTTCCTCGTCGTTCAGCTGCTCCAGGGTCTTGCCGTTCACGAGGCGGCCGTTGGGGCCGTCTTGCGGGTCGCTCAGTTCGCTCGCGCCGGTGAGATCGATCTTGTAAATCCGCTTCAGTCTGGCCGGCGACTTCGGGTCTCCGGGAAACAGCTGGTCGCGCTCGGAAACAATGAAGCTTGTAGCGGTCACCGCCGCGATTTCGCTGACAACGGAACTCAGTCCCTCCATCACGTAGGCGTACTGGCGTGTGGCGCCGGTGCGTGGATCGTAGCTGACCAGGCGATTCAGCCGCGAAGTCTTGCGGATGCCCGAATCGGGATTGTCCACGGGGTTCTGCATCAGGCCCACCAGCAGCCGGCCATCCGGCGTGATGGTGAGGGACTCCATGCCGCGATTGGGCCGGCGCAGGGCGAGCACCCGGGGCAGCGCTTTCTTTGCGCCAAAGGGCCCGATGCGCTCGAGCGTGCGCCCCCGCGCATCCACGTGCACCAACCACGGCCCGTACTCGTCGGAGATCCAGAAACTGCCGTCCTTCATCGCCACCAGACCCTCGCTGTCCAAGCCGTCGGGATCGGTGCCCAGCGCCTTGCCATCCAGGTCCACCGCGATCTCACCGGTTTTTCCGTCACTCGGATTGGGAAGTCCGGTGATCTTTTTGCCCCTGGCATTTTTGATATCGATCAGGCCGACCAGCCGCAATTTGTCGCCTTCGAGCTTGAATCGGCCAATCTGCGGCGCAAACCCTGGGACCGGAAAAACCTTCTTGTCGGTATCCACACTGTCGGCGTTCGGGCCGCGATCGGTGAGCAGGTAGAAATAGCCCGGCGCGCGCGGATCGGGCGCAAGTGCGGAGCCAAAACCTCCCGCTATTTTTACGCCGTTGAATTCTCCCAGCACCTTCGGCACGGCAACGGTAGCGACAGGCGGATATTCGATGTTCGCGCGTCGCGGGCGATCGGCCGCCTCTGCGCCGCAGGCTGTGGTCGTGATGAGAAGCGCGGCGGCCATCAGCCGGCGATGAATCGAGTGGCATTTGTTCATGAAATTCCCGTGGATTGAGGCGGCAGAATGTTTGATTCACTTTTCTACGCAAGAATTATTTCAATTTCATGACATGCCGGCCCCGGCAGCACCGGTCAGGGTCGTGCTTGAGGCGGACTCGGGGCTCGCCAAGCAGCAGCCAGGGACGCTGCTGCCCGGTTGCCGACATAGCGAAGCGCAAGCATGGTGATATCGTCCGCTTGCGGCGCGGATTGCGAAAACACGGCAAGGCTTGCGCGCACGGCGTCCACCAGGACAGCAGGTGACTCCCCGTCCCAACCTCTCACGGCTTCCAGGAAGCGCTCCTCCGAGTAAAGATCCTGGGCCGGATTCATGGCTTCGGTGACACCGTCGGTATACAAAAGCAGGGATTCCCCCGGGGCCAGTTGCAGCGTATCCATCGGGTAGCGGGATGCCTCCATGATGCCGGCAACCAGGCCTTTCCTTACCTTGAGGAAATCGCGCCTGCCTTCCAAGCCAAGAAACAACGGCGGATTGTGGCCGGCGTTGGCAAAGCTGAATTGCCCGGTCTCGATCTCCAGAATGCCGCAGAAAAGCGTGACGAACATTGCGGAGTCGTTTCCCTCGCAAAGGGCCTGATTGACCGCCTCCAGAATGGCCGCCGGGGAGCGCCGGCGCACCGCTTCCATGCGCATCAGGGTAATGGTTCGCGCCATGAAAAGAGCCGCAGGGACGCCTTTGCCAGAAACATCGCCGATCGCGATAAAAAGGCGATCCGGGGACGCGAAGAAGACGTCATAGAAATCCCCGCCGACGTCCTTGGCCGGTTCCATGATGGCGTGGGCCTGCACTTCCGTCCGTTCGGGAAAAAGGCGATCTCCCGGTGGCAGCATGGAAAGCTGGATGGTGTGCGCGATAGCCAGTTCCTTTTGCAGGTGTTCCAGTGCCAGCCGGTCCTTCATCCGCTCCAGGATCATTTCTCCGTTGGTGCGCATGCGCTCAGACAGAACGTTGAGAAGGTTGCGCGCGACTCCCGGGTAGGGAATCAACTTCTCCCAGAAAACACTGTCATGCACCATCAGGACGCGACTGGGAATATCAGCAACAACATAAGCCGACACGGGACGACCGTCGATGATGGATAGTTCGCCGAAGCAACCACCTTCTTCTATGGGAATATAGTCCAGGGAGTCCTTGCGGTCGAAATGGATGCGAAGGCGCCCTGAGACAAGCAGGTGAATCCCATGGTTGCTTTGTCCTGGCTCAAGCAACACCTCCTCCGCAGGCACGTCGCGCGCGACACAATCGCCCAGCACCGCTTCGATCACCTCGTAGGGAATATTGAGAAAAAGCTGCAACCGTGAGATGAAGCCGTTGCGCCGCCGATCGTCAGCCCTGCGGCGATCGCCGACAAGTCCAAGATCTATCAACGAAACGATTGAAGACACGCTACGGCGGTCGGCGCCTCTGGTATGCATCAGATCTCGAGAAAAAGTACGTTGACGCCGTCAACACGCTCATAGTTGCAGCGGGTCATCAGGTGTTTGATAAGGTGAATGCCCAGCCCGCCAATGCCGGCGTCCTTGATTGACTTGGGCAAATCACGCTCGGGCGCTTCGAGCGGATTGAACGGCTTGCCATGATCCCGGATAACAAGGCGTGCGCCCGTCCCGGTCTTGTGCAACTCCAGAGCAATATCGTGGCGCATCTGGTCACCGAAAGCGTAACTGATGATGTTGGTGACAGCCTCATTGGCGCAAACATCCAGCGTGGACAAAGCCTTCTCCGCGATGCCGAATGCCGCGGCGCTATCGTGAAGCCAACGCGTCATGCGGCGCAATTCGTCCAGCCGGTTTGCGATGACGATCCGCTCACCCGGCATGGTGACCATCAAATGCAGACCCGGCTTTCAGCCAGCGACCGCGAGACGCGCCTCTTCCAGAGAACGGCTGATCGGGATCAGGGTATCGATGCCCGCCATTTCCAGAATCTTGGTGACATTGCTGTCGGGATTCAAGAGCACGATCTTGCCTCCCCGCTGTGAAACGGCCTTGGCCGAAAGCAGCAGGGTGCGAATGCCGATGGAGGCCAGGAAGTTCACCGCCGCCAGGTCGACGATAACGGCGCTCTGCTTGGCCGTGTAGCCGGTAAACTTGAGATCTATTTCCTGAGTGCCTTGCACATCCATGCGGCCCGTGAGATTGATTTTCAGGATGCCGCCTTCCAGGGATTCCGACTCGATTTGCATACGCTACCGACCCCATCAGAGTTTTATAAGAGGCAACCGGGCATCGTAAGGGGCGCATGTTTCAATTATGTGACAGGCGCCGGCATTTCGTTTCGCGCCAGAGCCCGCTGCGTCATGCAGCTGCACGTCGGACAAAGGTGCCAGGCTTAAGCCACTAGCTCTCCGCCCGCTCGATCGCCTTCTGGCACAGTGCGACGATGCGCTTGTGAGCGGTCGCGCGTTTTTTCTTGTTCGCGTACTCCGGAATCGCCTGCACCCTCGCTATGATCTTCTTGCACGCCCACAGCAAGTGTTTGGCGTTGGACACCAGTCTGGGATTCCTGCGGATGGTGTTGATGTCCTGCCGGGACAGTACCAACAATAGCTGCTTTTGCGCACGCGTGACCTTGACAACCTTCATGGCGGCTCGCCGCTCCATTTGGATGCATGCGATCGATTGTAAGAGCAAACGCGTAGAGCCGCGACAGAAAAGGAAAACAGAAAAGGAAAACAATCCCAGTGCTTGTGCCCCGGCGTGCATTTTTGCGTCAAGCATAAATTGCACGCGCAAAAAGAGTGCTCGCATCGCCTGGCACAAAATTATGCACATATTCTGTGGACAAGTATGTGGGTAACGGCATCGCGGGATCGCAATACCCGGATTTGCCATAAGTTTTTCCAGATGAGTAAAAAATGATTGATGTTACATTTTTATGACATTGCGTCTTCGGCGGCGCTGGCTGTGAACACCGCAATTGAGGTTCATCCATTTGCAATCTGGTGATGCGTTAATGGGCCATCGCTTTCGCATCCTGACCTTCGTTTGCCGCCTGTGGCGAAGCAAAAACTGGTGCGAAGCCGTTCTTCCACCCTCACGGAGATTCCCGTCCATGTTCGAATTCTCAACGCCACACCTGCGAAAATGCGTTTATGCCGCGCTCGGTGTTTCCCTGGCCCTGTCTCCGATGGCGTCGGCCTTCGCCGCTCAATTCAAGGGCCCGAGCAGCACGGACACCCCCTACGTCATCGCCACCTCCAGGGGCTGGGACGTTTATTCGATACTGACTGTGGGCGACTCGGTTCAAAGGACGGGTTTGGCCGCCGGAACCTACCGAATGGCCGGCATCCCCGACGGTCTGGGTGCCTTTGACAATGGCGACGGGACTTTTACCTTGCTCATGAACCATGAACTCGGGGCCGCGAGTGGCGTCACGCGAGCGCACGGCGGCAAAGGCGCGTTCATATCGAAGTGGATCATTGCCAAAACCGATCTGAAGGTGGTATCGGGAGAAGACCTGATTAACAAGGTCAGGCTGTGGGACGCTGCCACCGGCACCTTTGTCGACTCGAGCAACACGGCATTCACGCGTTTCTGCTCCGCGGATCTGCCCGCGCTGGGCGCCTTCTACAACGCGTCCACCGGCAAGGGTTTTAACGGCCGCATTTTCATGAACGGCGAAGAAAGCGGTGACGAGGGCCGACTCATGGCGCATATCGTGACCGGCGCGAACGCCGGCACCTCCTATCAACTGCCTTACCTGGGCAGATTCTCCGCCGAGAATGTGCTGGCGCATCCGGACTCGGGCGACAAGACCATCGTCATTGGCAGCGACGACTCCACCCCCGGTCAGGTCTATGTTTATTACGGCGACAAGCAGACCACCGGCTCCGATATCGAGAAGGCAGGGCTCCATGGCGGCAAACTCTATGGCATCGCCGTGAACGGATATCCATCGGAGGATAACCCCTCGGCCGCCGCACGCTCAGGCGGCATACCCAATGGCACACGCTTTGCCCTGAAAGAACTGAGCGGCGTCCAGAGCAAAACCGGCGCCACCATTCAGGCCGACAGCATTAGCCTGGGCATTACTCAGTTTCTGCGCCCGGAGGACGGACATTGGGATACCCGGAACAGGAACGTGTTTTACTTGGTCACTACCGATCGCTTCGATACGGTCAAGACCGGCACGGGCAAGGCACCCGCGCGATCCCGGCTGCACCGCATCACCTTTGACGATGTCAGCAATCCCTCCAGGGGCGGAAAAATCGACCAGGTGATCGATGGCACAGGTAGCGACTTCAAGCTCGAGGACGGCGCCACCGCCGCCAACTACCAGATGTTCGACAACATCACCGTGGACGGAGACGGAAACCTCATCCTCATGGAAGATCCGGGTGCGCAGGACTACGCCTCCCGCATCTGGTTTTACGACGTCGCCAAAACCAGGCTGACGCAGATATTCAAATCGGATACCGACCGGTTCGGCGACCTCAACAAGGCCCCCAATCAGATCAAGCCGGGCAACGGCGATGGCAATTTCAACAATGACGAAGAGAACTCCGGCGTCATCGATATCACCGACATCGTCAAAGATGCCCGCTTCTACACGCCCGGCCGGCGCTATTACCTCGGGGTGACACAGGCGCATTTCACTTCTTCCATCGCCGAACTGGCAGAAGGCGGGCAACTCTACATGATGGTGTCCCCGGCGCCGTCGGGTGCGACAAAGTCCTCGCCCTAGTCCGCGCCAGCATTTGCAATTCTTTGGGGTATCGGCGCCGCCAACACCTGCATAAACACCGCGGAAACACCGAAGTATCTGGATCGCGGCGCCTAGACCTCCTGCATGAAAGCCAGTATGGCTTTCACTGCCGCGCCTGGATTGGTGTACATGGCCATATGCGCTCCTTCAATGGTGACAAGTTCTGCCTGTCTTGCATCCCTGACAATACCTTCCCCGCTTCGCCGCGGGATGATTTCATCGTCTGAACTGGCGAGATAGAGCAGTCGGTGCCGGGATTCACCCAGATATCCGCTTGCATCGACCGCCAGAATCGCCCGGATACGGGCAGCTAGGATCCGTGCCGGCACCCGTGCCCAGGTTTCCGCTTTCGCGCGCCGGTAGTGATCGTCGTGTCGCTTTCTCAAGGCGATTGGAACGCGCCGCGCAATACGCAAAAAGTTGATGACGGGCCCGATGGTCAGCAGCCGTGTCCAGGCGCTCTTAGCAATTGGCGAGCGCACAAAAGATGCGCAAAGAATCACACCCTTGGTCCTGAGCGGCTCTCTGGCGGCCGCCATGAGGGCCAATGGACCGGAGAAAGACCAGCCGAGAACATAAACGTTTTCCCGGCCGTCGAATGCCGCAATGACCAAAGGAAGCAGATCTTCGTAGTCGTTGGCCCCGGTGGCCGGAAATCTGACAACGATGGGGCTTATCCAGTCGGGCAGCACCGACAGTAACGGGCGAAAAAACACTTCAGTGCCATCCAGCCCCGGCAAAAGAATCAGGGTAACTGTCTGCTCCACCACTTCGACCGCAGGGGGAGCCACTTCGATGGCAGGCGCCGGGCACTTCCCCTCAGGCAGCAAAACGTCCTTCGGCAATCATGGCATCTATTTCGCGCTCGGCCTGCAGCCAGTCGTCGTGCGAGGATTCCCCATGAAAGCCGCGTCGCGCGGAGATGTAATACGCGGCCACCTCGATCAAATGGTGCCGCTCCCCCGCCTGAATCGCGCGAGCAGCCCGGTTGCCGCGAGATGATTTTTTCTCGCTGGACACGCCGCCCACCACGTCCGCGGAGTTGTTCGCGGCGTTCATGCTTTCATCGGCGATCACCGTCTTGGCGGGCGCCCTCTTCTTCCTGGGCGCAGCGGCAGATGCAGTTGGCGTCTTGGGTTTGGTGGCCATTGCTTAGAGCTCACTCCATGGGAATAGATGAGATTCCACGGTTTTCATTTCCGCGGTCGCGGTTTAAAAAGCCTGGAGGAGGTATACCCCATCAACATTTCAATGATGTGACCAGCCGGGAAGCCTGCGCGCGCTTCGAATTGCCGCCCGATCGCTTTGGCGATCTGGTCGTCATCTCGGAAAAATATTTCGTGCTTGGCACGAGCCGGTCGCGCCACGATCTTTCGGGGCTGGACGCACCCTTGCGCTCCCACGGCGGGGTATCGGAGCAGTCCGTGCCTCTGCTGTTCAATCGCCGCACCGCCGGCATCCCGGGCAAGTCGCGCATGCGCAACTTCGACATCATTGACGTGGCGTTGAATCACCTGCGGAGCGCACAGTAATTCGGTCGAGCGGCAGCGCTTATGTTTTGTGCTTTTCCCTCACCTCGGCAATAGCCTTTCGCCACTGCCTTAGCTGCTCGTCTTCATATTCAAGCTGCAAGGCCAGTGCCTCGGTCTCGGTAAATTGCTTATCCTCAAGTCTGCGAATAAATCTTCCGCGCATTCGCGCCATCAATCTTTCCGCCTCTTTTTTGCTCAGGTCTTTCGCCTTTTCGAGGTACTCCTTTTTTGGCGAGCTCCCCTTATTGCGTCTTAGCGACATGAATGTTCCTTTCCAGTCCCTCCTTGATTACCGTTGACCTTTAGATGGGCGCCCGGTCTTGATTACCTCCAGGGCCTCCATTGCGGCCTTGATGTGCGCGTCGCTTTGGGACGCAAAGCCGAAAATGGCGGCGCGTAACACTTCGCTTTTTTTCACGGCGAGCCCTTGCGCGATACAGCGCCTCTTTACCGCTGCGATCAGGCTGTATTCGGATTCAGGCATGTTGAAGCTGTCTCTTACCATTTTGCTTTTTTTCGACTTCGCATCCGTCGCCGAAGCTTTCCGATGCTTGGCCGGCTTCGCCACAACCGCTGGAGTCCGCTCGGTCTTCGTAGATGCGCGCTTTGCAAGACCTTTGGCTGCGGCCAGCGCAGAGGGCTTTGCTGGTACGGCGTTCTTTGGCATTGCATGTCCTTGATTTTATGTAACAGTATAAACAGTATATATCATTACTCGCCCCTCGTAGTTATCCACTTTTTCTGGGGATATGTCATGTATAAGTAGGTGAAATTCAGACTCGAGGAGCAGCCATGCCAGGGGGTGCCGGTGCTCAACCAATGTTGCCTATTTTATAGGCAGCAAAACGGTTCGAGTTACTCCCGGACCGAGCGCCCGTTGTTGCGCCGCAACTTTTGAATCAAGAACAATAAGTCCTTTGCCGCATAGCAGTGCGCAGGGGCTGATCTACGCTGACCGGCAAGCCCTCGTTTCCATCAGCAGCTATTGCCACAAAATGCCGGGGCATTGCGCCATTGCAATAATTCCGTAACGCGCATGACGCAGCATCCACACCATGAAAATTATAATGGTGTCGGATGTCTACTTTCCCCGTGTCAACGGGGTATCCACCTCTATCGAAACCTTCCGCACCGATCTCGCGGCCGAAGGCATCCAGGTCGAGCTGATCGCACCGCACTACCCGCAGCCGCATGATTCGACCACCGTCTGGCGCGTGCCATCGCGGCGCGTCCCATTCGATCCGGAGGATCGATTGATGAAAAGGCGGCGTTTGGATCACACCTTGCGACAAGTTGCGAGCACCGGCGTCGACCTGATCCACATCCAGACACCGTTTGCCGCCCATTACTCGGGTGTTCGTGCTGCAAGACATTATGGCGTTCCGGTATTGGCGACGTACCACACGCATTTCGAGGAGTACTTCCATCACTACCTGCCGCTGCTGCCACGGCGGATGCTGGCCGGCATCGCCCGTCATCTCGCCCGCAGCCAATGCAACGGCCTGGATGCCGTGGTCGTGCCCTCCGGTGCGATGCGCGACACATTATCGAGCTACGGCGTGACCGCACCACTTCATGTTTTACCCACCGGCATTCCGATTGCTCAGTTCGCCAATGGCGACGGTTTGCAATTTCGTCATCGCCACGACATTCCTTTGGATCGCCCGGTGGCGTTGTACGTCGGGCGTGTCGCCCACGAAAAGAATATCGGCTTCCTCCTGGAAGCGATGGTGCATGCCATCCGGCATCTGCCCGCCTTGATGCTGGTAATCGCGGGGGAGGGGCCAGCGCTGGCAGGATTGCGCCAGCAAGCCGACGAGTTGAAACTGACCGAACATATGCGCTTTGTCGGCTATCTGGATCGCAAGACCGAACTTCCCAACTGCTACGCTGCCGCCAACGTATTCACCTTTGCCTCCTGCACCGAAACCCAGGGGCTGGTGCTGCTCGAGGCCATGGCCGCCGGCCTGCCGGTGCTGGCACTGGCGCGCATGGGCACCTGCGACATCGTCGAACCTCAACGCGGAGCGATCGCCGCCTCCGGCAACCCGACGGCCTTCGGTAACGAACTGGCGCACCTGGTGCGCGACAAAGATCAATTGACGCAACTCGCCGCAGACGCAAAATCGTTCGCAACCGGATGGTCATCGCCCGAACGGGCGCGACAACTGGCCCGTCTGTACCGCACGCTGGTAAATCAAGTCTGATGAATCGTTCCGCCGTGAGATCGGCCGTGAAACCTAATCGCAACCTTGGTGCAATAAGCAAGCAACAAAGACTTCGTACAGTAACCCTATCGTCTACCCACGATAAGGAGGCCCCATGGATCATTTCGTCAATACCCGCGAGGAATCTGCCGCACGCCATAAGCCCAGTCTGCACGTTGCGCTCGTCAACAGCCCAAGCGAACTTCTCGCCGCACAGCAATTGCGCTGGCGCATCTTTGCCGATGAGTTGGGCGCTCGCTTGCCCTCGCGCACAGCCGGTGTCGATCACGATCTTTATGACCCATTCTGCGATCACCTGATCGTGCGTGACGAGGACAGCGGTTGCATCGTCGGCACCTATCGCATTCTCTCGCCCGACGGTGCTGCCGCGATCGGCAGTTACTACTCGGAATCCGAATTCGATCTGACGCGATTCACCAACCTTCGCTCGCGCATGGTGGAAGTTGGTCGCTCCTGTATCGATGCCGACTACCGCACCGGCGCCACGATAGCCCTGCTCTGGGCGGGTCTGGCCCGCTACATGCAGGATAACGGCCACGAATATCTGATCGGTTGCGCCAGCATCGGCATGCGCGACGGCGGCCACAATGCCGTCGGCATCTATAACCGCGTCGCCGAAGCTCACCTGGCGCCGGCCGAATACCACGTCTTCCCGCGCTATCCCCTGCCGCTGGACCGCATCAGCCCAGCCGAGAAGCCCGAAGTGCCGCCACTGGTCAAAGGCTACCTTCGCGCCGGCGCCTGGATTTGCGGCGAACCGGCCTGGGACCCCGACTTCAATACCGCCGACTTGCTGATCATGCTGCCCATGTCGCGCGTGTCGGATCGTTATTCCCGCCATTTCGTGGAGCGCCAAATCTGAATATTGCCATCGAAATTCGCGCCGGCTTTCGTCTGGCGCGCACCGGGTTGCATCTGCTTTGCGGTGCGGCCGTGGTGGCGCTGGTGTTTCCCTGGCTGCCCGTCACAGGCCGCCAGGACTTCAAGCGCCGCTGGTCACGGCAATTGCTGGATGCACTGGGGGTGCACCTTCACGTTTGCGGCAAGCGGCCGCGCGACGGCCTGATTGTCTGCAATCATGTCTCGTGGCTGGACATCTATGCCATCAATGCACTGGTAGCGACGACATTCGTTTGCAAAGACGACGTCCGCCACTGGCCGCTGATCGGGTGGCTGGGCGCGTCCACCGGGACCCTCTTCATGAAACGCGGCAGCCGCAGCGCGGCCATGCGCACCAAGGAGCGCCTCGCCGACCATTTGCGCCGGAACAACAGCGTCTGCATTTTTCCCGAGGGCACAACCACCAGCGGCGAGCTCGTGCTGCCTTTTCACAGCGCGCTACTCCAATCGGCCATCGATGCCCATGCGCGCGTTGCGCCAGCGGCGCTGAGCTATTGCGCAAGCGACGGCGCGCCAACCCAGGCAGCTGCTTATGCCGGCGATACCACGTTGTGGCAATCCCTGCGCAGCATCGTCGGCAACGGCGGCCTGCGCGTACATATCGAGTTCCTGCCGGCAATCGAACCCGCCGGGCAAGACCGGCGACAACTGGCGCGACAGGCGCATCGGCTGATTGCCGATAAAATTGCCCTGCCGGTTGCCGAGGCGACTGGCGCATCAACGGACAGCGTCTCCGACATCATCGACATCTCGCCCGGCCCGGGGCATCGGCAATTTAACGACCCGTGCAATGACGGGGTGTGGCTTGCCCAACAGGTGCGCCACTGGATGCAAGACGCATAGAAGACGAGACGCATAGCGGGTTGTCGTGGCCATTTTGTCGGAGCAGGGGTGCTGCGGCGCTACCGACATCACGAAACTGCGGGAAATTCCAGGGCTTCTTCGCCATGGCATTACGGGTTGCTGCAAAATTCCACAATCTGCAACGCGAATGTAATACGATCGGCGACTCAAACAGGACTCACAAATGCGTGTATTTCCCGCCCAAATCGATTTTCAGCGACCGATCGTCATCATTGGTTTCGGCTCCATCGGCAAGGGTTCCTTGCCTCTGATCCTGCGCCACATACGCGCGCCGCGCTCGGAGATGGTGGTGATCTCGCCGGACGACTCTTGCCGCCAACTGGCTGAGTTGGAGGGCGTGCGTTTCGAGAAGATCGCCTTGCGCCCGGACAACTACCGCAGCGTGCTCACCCCCCTGATCGCGGGCGGGTTCGTCGTCAATCTTTCGGTCGACGTGTCCTCGGTGGCGCTCATAGGCCTGTGCCGGGAACTCGACGCCCTGTACATCGATACCTGCATCGAGCCCTGGGCCGGCGGTTATGTCGATGCCGGCATACCGCTCGCGCAGCGCACCAACTATGCCCTGCGAGAACAGGTGCGGGCGATTCGCGGCGCGGGCCCGACTGCGGTGGTGGCCCACGGGGCGAACCCCGGTATGGTCAGCCACCTGTTCAAGCGTGCGCTGGTGCGCCTTGCGGCCGACATGGGCCACACCGTGGCGCCCACCACGCGTGAAGGCTGGGCGAACCTGTCGATGGAGATGGGCGTGAAGGGCATGCACATAGCAGAGCGCGACACCCAGTGGGCGGACATCCCCAAGCAGGCGGATGAATTCGTCAACACCTGGTCCATCGAGGGATTCCTCAGCGAGGGCCTGCAGCCGGCCGAACTCGGTTGGGGCACACACGAAAAGCACGTGCCGCCGGAAGCCATCTTTCACGAGACCGGGTGCAGGGCGGCCATCTACCTGACGCGGCCCGGCGCGGGAACGCGCGTGCACAGCTGGACGCCGAACGCGGGCCCGATCCAGGGGTACCTGATCACGCACAACGAGGCGATATCGATCGCCGATTACCTGACCGTAGAGAAGGATGGCAAGGCGATCTACCGCCCCACGGTGCACTACGCCTACCATCCCTGCGACGACACCATACTCAGCCTGCACGAGCTGCAAGGACGCAATATGCGCCGGCAGTCCCGTGTGAGGCTGATGAACGACGAGATCGTCGATGGCATGGACGAGCTGGGAGTGCTGCTCTACGGCCACCCGAAGAACGCCTTCTGGTACGGCAGCCAGCTCACCGTCCATCAGGCCCGCGCCATCGCCCCCTACCAGAACGCCACCGGCCTGCAGGTGACCTCCGCGGTAGTGGCGGGCATGATTTGGGCCATCGAGAACCCGCGCCGCGGCGTGGTCGACTCCGACGAACTTGATCACGACCGCATCCTGTCGATTCAGGAGCCCTATCTGGGCAGGCTGGTCGGCGCCTATACCGACTGGACCCCGTTGGACAATCGCGGGCAGGGCCTTTTCCCCGAAGACATCGATCTTGACGATCCCTGGCAGTTCAAGAACGTCATCGTGCGCTAGCCAGATTGCGCGGCGAAGTCTAATCCTGCGCAAGTCCCGCCAAAAGGATCATTTGCGCCGAACGCGCCGGCGTGCCGCGCGTGTTCTTGCGCGTGTAATGTCCGTCCGCGTCCATTTCCCAGGCCTGGCGGTTGTCTTTGAGGTAGGGCGTTAATCCTTCCTTGATGACACGCTGCTTGAGTTTGCCCTCCAGCACGGGAAAGCACAGCTCGATGCGGCGGAAGAAATTGCGGTCCATCCAGTCGGCGCTGGACAGATAGACGTTCTCGGCGCCGCCGTTGTGAAAATAAAAAATGCGGGTATGTTCGAGAAAGCGGCCGATGACAGAGCGCACCTTGATGTTCTCCGACAGGCCCGGGACACCGGGGCGCAGCGCGCACACGCCGCGCACCACCAGGTCGATGCGCACCCCGGCCTGGGAGGCCGCATACAGCGCCTCGATGACCGTCGGTTCGAGCAAGGCATTCATCTTGGCGATGATGCGCCCGGGCTTTCCAGCCTTGGCCAGGCGGGTCTCGTTCGCGACAGCGGCGATGATCTTTTCGTGCAGCGTAAATGGCGCGAGCAACAGGTGATGCAGCGTTCCCGATTTGCCCAGGCCGGTGAGTTGCCTGAACACTTCATTGACGTCCGCACATACTTCCTGGTTGCAAGTGAGCAGGCCGAAGTCCGTGTACAGCCTGGCGTTGCGCGGATGGTAATTGCCGGTTCCCAGGTGCACATAACGGCGCAGCCTTCCATCCTCGCGCCGCACCACCATCGCCATCTTCGCGTGGGTCTTGTGGGCAACAACGCCGTAGACCACATGCGCACCGACTTCCTCCAGCCGCTCCGCCCAGTTGATGTTGGCCTTCTCATCGAAGCGCGCCATCAATTCGACCACCACTGTCACTTCCTTGCCGCTGGTGGCCGCCTCGATCAGCGCCTCCATAATGGCCGAATCGGTGCCAATGCGATACACCGTCTGCTTGATCGCGACCACCTGCGGGTCTTTGGCCGCCTCCTGGATGAAATTGACCACCGGCCCAAAAGACTGGAACGGGTGGTGCAGCAGCACGTCGTTTTTGCTCACCGCGGCAAAGATGCCGGCGCGCTTTGCGAGCGTGGCAGGCCGGCCCGGATTGAATGCGGGAAACTGCAGGTCGGGGCGCCCCACCATCGAGGGCACCTCCATTAACCTCACCAGGTTCACCGGCCCGTTGACCTGGTAGAGATCCTCCGGCCCGAGTTCGGTCTGCTCCAGCAGGAACTCGGCCATGGCTTGCGGACAGCTGTCTGCCACTTCAAGACGCACGGCATTGCCGAGGTGGCGTTGGGACAATTCCCCCTGCAAGGCGATGCGCAGGTTTTTCACTTCCTCTTCGTCTACGAACAGATCGCTGTTGCGTGTGACTCGAAACTGATAGCAGCCGCGCACGTTCATGCCGGCAAAGAGTTCGGTGGCATGCTCGTGCAGAATCGAGGTAAGAAAGACAAAGCATTGCTGATTTTTGGCGCTTTGCAGCCCCTCGGGCAATTTGATCACGCGCGGCAGAATGCGCGGCGCCTGCACGATGGCGGCGCGTGACGCGCGGCCAAAGGCATCGCGGCCCTCGAGCTCCACCGCGAAATTCAGGCTCTTGTTGAAAACCCGGGGAAACGGATGCGCCGGGTCCAGGCCGATCGGCGTGAGCACCGGCAGCATTTCGCGGTGAAAGAAGTCGCGTATCCATTCGCGTTGCCCGGCGTTGAGCTCGCTGCGGCGCAGAAAGCTGATCCCGGCGCGACGCAGTTCGGGCAGGATGTTGTCCTGCAGCAACCGGTATTGGTGCTCCACCAGCTGGTGCGCGATGCGGCTGACCTCGGAGAATATGTCGCGGGATGTCTGCGTATCGGATCCGGTGCTGCGAAAATCGATATGCATCTTTTCCTTGAGTTCTGCCATCCGAATCTCAAAGAATTCGTCGAGGTTGCTGCTGACAATGCATACATACTTCAAGCGCTCCAGCCATGGCACCTCTGGATCTTCGGCCTGCGCCAGCACGCGTCTGTTGAATTCCAGTATGCCGATCTCGCGATTCAGAAGGTGGACCGGCGTCGCGGCGAGGGGTTTTTTGTGTTCAAGCACCATGATTGTTTTTCTGATTCCGAGCCGCGCGTTCGAATGCGCGCGGCCATCTCCAACGGTGATGTATCAATGTTTCAGCATTGTGACAACATCGTTAAGGATTTATTACAGCGGCGGATTCGGATCCAAACGGGCTGACGGCCGCAGCCGCAGCCGCAGCCCTGTCGCTCACTTCACATCGGGCCGGCATCAGGATCGCCGGTCAAACGCCGGCCTCGCGCCCCGCTTTAGCCGATACGGGCATTCACCCCTGTCAATCCCGCTTGCCAATGTCGTTGAGCGCGGACTGCAGCGCAATTCCCTGAAGCCTGGCCAAGGGAAGGTCGGCGAATATCGCAATTCTTCTGTGGAGCTGGTTGTAGGCGGCAAAGAAGGCCTTGCGCGTCTCCTCTTCGCCGGCATCTACCGCGGCTGGATCTTCAATACCCCAATGCGCAGTCACCGGTTGACCCGGCCAGATCGGGCAAACCTCACCGGCCGCGTTGTCGCATACCGTAAATACGAAATCCAGCGCAGGCGCTTCGGGCGCGGCAAATTCACTCCAGCTCTTGCTGCGCAGATGATCTGTGGGAATCCGGTTTTTCTGCAGCAGTTCGATGACGTGGTGGTTGACCTTCCCGGTTGGATGGCTCCCGGCGCTGTACGCGCGGAAGCGACCGCGACCGACCAGCGGCAAATTGAGAATCGCTTCGGCCATGATGCTGCGGGCGGAATTGCCGGTGCATAGAAACAGCGCGTTGTATATTCGATCGGACATAAGTCACCTCAGGGAGGCGGGTTTCGAAACCCGTTGATGTGGACGGACATTGGCAGACGCAGCTGAAGTCTCAGGCAAACAGGCCTTGCCCTGGCAGCAGTTGCTCGCAAGCTTGGCGTCGCTCCGGTCCTGCCTGCTCCAGCATGCGGAAAATCGACAGACGCGATTCGCGCCCGAGTGCGGCGAGATATTCGGAGGATTTTAATATTTCCATATTTCCAATCTTATCAAAGTATGTGTTGGATAACAAGCACCGGCTTGCCGCAAATTCAACGCCACCATCAGCCACCCGACGCTAACAACCGGGAATTCAGGCGGCTTACCGGGCGCCGGCAAGTCACCTACCCGATTGCAACCACTCCCCTGACGGGTGGCTCAACCATCTGAATCCATGAAGGACTTCTGTTGTCACGCAATTTTGTGCCGCTGTAACACGGGCGTAACAATGGCCCATGACAATGCTCAATCACTTTTCAGCGCAACAACAAGGAGCTAGACATGGGCATATTCAGCAAGTGCAGGCAATACGTCGCAACCGGGGCGGCGCTTACTGTCCTGGGCGCGGCCACAGCGGTTTGCGCGGCGGACATCACCGGCGCGGGCGCTACTTTTCCCTACCCGCTGTATTCCAAGTGGGCCGAAACCTACAAAAAGAATTCCGGCACCGGCATGAACTATCAATCCATCGGCTCCGGCGGCGGCATCAAACAGATCATCGCCAAGACCGTCGATTTCGGCGCCTCCGACGCCCCCTTGAGTGTCGACGATCTGGAGAAAAACGGCTTGGTGCAGTTCCCCATGGTGATGGGCGGGGTGGTCCCGGTGGTGAATCTTGAAGGTGTAAAGCCAGGCGAGATGCGCCTGACCGGCGAAGTCGTCGCCGATATCTATCTGGGCAAGATCCTCAAATGGAACGATCCCGCGATCGTTTCGCTGAATCCTGGCGTCAAGTTACCCGATCAGGCGATTACCGCGGTGAATCGCTCTGACGGCTCGGGCACCACCTTCATCTTCGTGCATTACCTTGCCAAGGTGAGTGCGGAATGGAACAAGAAGGTCGGTGTAGCACCTTCGGTAACCTGGCCCGCCTCCAACGCCACTGGCGGCAAGGGGAATGAGGGGGTGGCCTCCTTCGTGCAGCGTATCAAGGGCGCAATCGGCTACGTCGAATATGCCTACGCCAAGCAGAACAAGATGACCCACACCCTGCTGCGCAACCGCGACGGCAGCTACGTTGGCCCCGATGACCTCACCTTCCAATCCGCCGCCGCGGGTGCCGACTGGAAAGGCACGCCGGGCTTCAACCTGATGCTCACCGACCAGCCCGGCAAAAACAGCTGGCCTATCACCGGCGCCACGTTCATCCTGATGCACAAGGCCCAGGCTGACGCCGGCAAGGCGAAAGAAGTGCTGAAGTTCTTCGATTGGGCCTACGCCAACGGCGACAAAATGGCCATCGACCTGGACTACGTGCCGATGCCCGACCCGGTGGTCAAACTGGTGCAAGACGTCTGGAAAGCGCAACTGCGGGACTCGAACGGCAAGGCGGTCTGGTAAGCACCGATTGTTGGGAAATCAGGGGAACCTTCGGCTCCCCTGATTGATCGAGTTTGGCAAATGAGCATCGAACCCAACGCAGAGCAACCCCTGCCCAAGGCGAATAGAATGAACGCAATGGCCGGCCCCATCGCAGCAACTGGACAGCAAAGCGCCAGTACAGAAACAATGACCAGCGTTCCAGATCATCTGCTGCAAAAGCACCGCAGGCTCGATCGCATGTTCGAGCTGGCGACAAAGTTCTTCGCCCTGCTGGTTCTGGCGGTCCTGGCCGCCATTATTCTCTCGCTGTTCGTCGGCAGCCTGCCTGCCATGAAGAAATTCGGTTTCGAATTTCTGGTCAATACCGAGTGGAACCCGGTAACCGAACAGTTCAGCGCGCTCGCCCCGATGGTGGGTACGCTGCTCACTTCTTTGATTGCTTTGCTGATCGGCATACCAGTGAGCTTCGGCATCGCCATGTTCCTCACCGAAATGTCGCCGCCCTGGATGCGCCGGCCCCTGGGCACGGCCATCGAACTGCTGGCCGCGGTGCCCAGCATCATCTACGGCATGTGGGGACTGTTCGTATTCGCGCCGGTATTTTCCGAATATGTGCAACCTTTGCTGACCAATGTCCTCGGCCCGCTGCCGCTCATAGGCGCGCTTTTCCGCGGCCCCCCCATCGGCATCGGCGTGCTCTCGGCGGGCATTATCCTCGCCATCATGGTCATCCCTTTCATTACCGCGGTGACGCGCGATGTGTTCGAAATCGTCCCTTCCGTGCTGAAGGAATCGGCCTACGCGCTGGGGTCCACCACATGGGAAGTTGTCTGGAACATCGTCCTGCCCTACACCAAGACAGGTGTGGTGGGCGGCATCATGCTCGGCCTCGGGCGGGCGCTCGGGGAGACCATGGCGGTCACCTTTGTGATCGGCAATGCACACAAGATCAATGTCTCGCTGATGATGCCCGGCAACAGCATCGCATCCACGCTTGCCAATGAGTTCACCGAAGCGGTGGGAGACCTTTATACCTCGGCATTGATCGAATTGGGCCTGCTGCTGTTCATCATCACTTTTATCGTGCTTTCCCTGTCCAAGCTATTGCTGATGCAATTGTCGAAGCAGGAAGGCCAGAAAACCTGATCGACGCACCATGGACCTTTACACCCGCAGGTTGCTCGTCAACCGGATTAACCTGATCCTTTCCTTGCTCGCCATGGCATTCGGCCTTTTCTGGCTGGGCTGGATACTGGTGGTGCTGTTCGGGCATGGCTTCGCCGGCCTGTCGATGGCGCTGTTCACGCAGACGACCCCGCCTCCGGGCAGCATCGGAGGCCTTGCCAATGCGATTTTTGGCAGCCTTCTCATGGCCACCATCGGCACCCTGATCGGCACTCCCGTGGGCATCATGGCGGGCATTCACCTGGCCGAATACGGCAACCACGGCTGGCTGGCGCCGGCAACGCGGTTCGTGAGCGACATCCTGCTTTCGGCGCCTTCGATTGTCATCGGCCTGTTCATTTACTCCGCCCTCGTGCTGCAGATGGGTCATTTCTCCGGCTGGGCGGGAACCCTGGCGCTGTCGCTGATCGTTATCCCGGTGGTCACGCGCACCACCGAAAATATGCTGCGCCTGGTTCCGGATACCTTGCGCGAAGCCGCAGCCGCCCTGGGCGCGCCGCACTGGAAAGTCATCACCATGGTAACGGTCCGCGCCGCCAAGGCGGGCATCATCACCGGCATCCTGCTGGCGGTGGCGCGCATCAGCGGCGAAACCGCGCCCCTGCTGTTTACTTCGCTGAACAACCAGTTCTGGTCGATGGACATGAATGCACCCATGGCCAACCTGCCGGTGGTGATATTCCAGTTCGCGATGAGCCCGTACGAAAACTGGCAGCAGCTGGCCTGGGCCGGCGCGCTCTTGATCACCCTGAGCGTGCTGCTATTGAACATTCTGGCACGCGTTTTCTTCCGCAATACCACGCCGCTGCACTAGCCCGGCACAAACGCAGCACCCGATGAGAGGTTGATTGATGAGCGCCGTATTGCAAACCGCCCTGCCGCAGACTGGATCCAAACCCACGACGCGGACCAAGATCAAGGTCAATGATCTCAATTTCTATTACGGCAGCTTTCATGCCCTGAAACACGTCAACCTGGAGATTCCGGAGGGCAAGGTCACCGCCTTCATCGGCCCCTCCGGTTGCGGCAAATCGACACTGCTGCGCACCTTCAACAGGATCTACACGCTGTATCCGCACCAGGGGGCACGCGGCGAAATCCTGATCGACGGCGAGAACGTACTTTCACCCAAACAGGACGTGAACCGCCTGCGCGCCAAGGTGGGCATGGTGTTCCAGAAACCCACCCCCTTTCCCATGTCGATTTTCGACAACATTGCTTTCGGCGTGAATTTGTATGAAAGCCTCAGCGGCAGAGCCATGGAGGAGCGCGTCGAATGGGCCTTGCGCAAGGCGGCGCTGTGGGAGGAAGTCAGGGACAAGCTGCGCCAGAGTGGCATGAGCCTGTCAGGCGGACAGCAGCAGCGCCTGTGCATCGCGCGCGGCATTGCGGTGAAGCCTGAGATCCTCCTGCTCGATGAGCCGGCATCGGCTCTGGATCCCATCTCCACCGCGCGCATCGAGGAACTGGTGCAGGAGCTGAAAAACGACTATACGATTGTCATCGTGACCCATAACATGCAGCAGGCGGCGCGGGTGTCCGATTTCACCGCCTACATGTACCTGGGGGAGCTGATGGAGTTTGGCGTGACCGACGAGATCTTCATCAAGCCAAAGCGAAAAGAAACCGAAGACTACATCACCGGCCGGTTCGGCTGAGCGGAGAATTCCATGGCCAACGATCATCTTTCCAAGCAGTTCGACAACGAGCTCGAAGCCTTGCGCTCCCAGGTGCTGCAGATGGGCGGGCTGGTGGAGTCGCAGGTGCGCGGCGCCATCCAGGCATTCTCCAACGGCAATCTTTCGCTCGCGGACCAGATCGTCGCAACTGAAGTCAGGGTTAATGCTTTCGAAGTCCAGATCGACACCGATTGCAGCCACATCATCGTCCGGCGCCAGCCGGCGGCGACCGATCTTCGTCTGATCATGGCGGTCACCAAGGTGGTGACGGACCTGGAGCGTATCGGCGATGAGGCGCACAAGGTGGCGCGCATGGCGCGGCAGATCCACGAACACGGCGTGGTGGATGTGCAGCACTTCGCCAATATCCGCCACACCGGTGATGCCGCGGTCAACATGCTGCGCCAGGCGCTGGATGCCTTCGCACGCCTGGATGTGGAAGATGCCGGGCGCATCATCACCGAGGACCGCGTCATCGACTTCGAGTTCAAGTCGGTCATCCGCCAGCTCATCACCTACATGATGGAGGACCCAAGAACCATATCGACCTCGCTGGACATCATCTGGATAGCCAAGGCCATCGAGCGCATCGGCGATCATTCGAAGAATATCTGCGAGCAAGTGATCTACATCGTCATGGGAACCGACATCCGCCACACCAAGCTTGAAATGGGTGCGGATGGAAAAATGTTCCCAAAAGCCTGAGAGACGGTGCCCGGCGTTCGCCACCTGCGATGAACTGAAGCGGAGACATTCCAAAAAATGAGCGGTGCCATTCTGGTGGTCGAGGACGAACCGGCGATTCAGGAGCTGATTGCGGTTAATCTGGAGCATGCCGGCCACCATGTGCTGCGCGCGGCCAACGTGCAGCAGGCCGAGGAACATGTGCGCGCCGCGCTTCCCGATCTGGTGCTGCTCGACTGGATGCTGCCGGGCACCTCCGGGGTGGCCTACGCGCGCCAGTTGCGCGCCGCCGAGCGCACCCGCGACATCCCGATCATCATGCTGACCGCGCGCGCCACCGAGCAGGAAAAGATTCTCGCTCTGGAAAGCGGCGCCGATGATTATGTGACCAAGCCATTCTCGCCGCGCGAACTGATCGCCCGCATCAAGGCGGTGATGCGCCGGCGCGCGCCGCAACTCACCGACGATGCGGTGGAGATCGCCGGCCTGCGCCTGGATCCGACCGCGCACCGCATCACCGGCAACGGCAAAGCCGTGGCGGCGGGGCCTACCGAATTCCGGTTGCTGCACTGGTTCATCACCCACCCCGAACGCGTTTATTCACGCGCACAGTTGCTCGACGAAGTCTGGGGCGACCATGTTTTTGTCGAGGAGCGCACGGTGGATGTGCACATCCGGCGCCTGCGCCAGGCGCTGGAACCCACCGGCCACGACCGCCTGCTCGACACGGTGCGCGGCACCGGTTACCGTTTCTGCCGCGAACTGCCCTGAACAGCACCATCATTGCGGCATCGTCACCCCGGATTCGATCCGCGACGGGCTGAGTTGTCGTGCGATAATTTCCTGATGAGATTCACGGCGTTCCGCCCATGAACGGCCTGGTGCTGCGAACCATGGCAATGCTGCTCGCTGCGGCTCTGGGCGCCATCGCTACCGGTCTCCTGCTTGCTGATCATTGGGGCTGGGCATTATTTTGCACGACCCTCATCGCATTGCTTGCCTATCACCTGCGCCACCTTGCCCTGCTGAACCGCTGGGTGTCAGGTGCTAGCACCGATCCGATTCCGGAGAGTTCGGGCGTCTGGGACGAGGTATTTGCCGGGCTATACCGCAGACATCGGTTGGAGGTCCGCCAACGCCGTCGCTTCGCCCGCCTGCTGGCCCGCTCCCAACAGGCCGGGCGCGCCCTGCCCTACGGTGTCACCATACTCGGGCCCGACATGCAGATCGTCTGGTGCAACGATTCGGCCGAGGCGCACTTTTCCATCAGCAGGGAAAGCGACATCGGCCAGCCGATCACCAACCTGGTGCGCCAGCCCGAGTTCGCCGGTTACATCAAAAGCGCCAACTATGCCGAACCGCTGGAAATCGCCACGGCGCGACCGGATGAACTGATCCTGTCGATCCAGATGGTGCCCTATGTCGACTCGCACCACCTGCTGCTGTCGCGCGATGTGACCCAGGCGTACAAACTGGGCATCATGCGCCGCGATTTTGTCGCCAATGTCTCGCATGAATTGCGCACGCCCCTGACGGTACTGATCGGTTTTCTCGAGACGGTGCGCGATCTCAAGCTCGATGCGAGCCGCTCGCGCGACTACCTGAACCTGATGGCCGAACAGGGCCACCGCATGCAGAGCATCATCGAAGACCTGCTCACGCTGTCCACGCTGGAATCGGCGCTGCAGCCGCCCGGGGACGAGCGCATCGACATGGCGGCTTTGCTCGCCCAGGTCAGGAACGAAGCCGAGTCGCTCTCGGCCGGGCGCCACAGCCTGAGCGTCGAGGTCGAGCCGGGCGTCGACCTGACCGGCAACACCGGAGAAATCACCAGCGCCTTCAGCAATCTGGCCAACAACGCGGTGCGCTACACGCCGCCGGGGGGCAGCATCCGCATTCAATGGCGTGCGGCCGGCGACGGCGCAGAGTACTGCGTCACCGACAGCGGCATCGGCATCGCCGCCGAGCACCTGCCGCGCCTGACCGAACGCTTCTACCGGGTGGACCGCAGCCGCTCGCGCGAGACCGGCGGCACCGGCCTCGGACTGGCGATTGCCAAACACGCGCTGGCGCGCCACCAGGCGACGCTGGCGATCGAAAGCGAAGCCGGCAAGGGCAGCTGCTTCACCGTGCGTTTTCCCCGCAGCCGGGTGCTGGCAGTGCAGCCGCGCAGCGTTGCGCTGAACTGAGGCAGCGTCGCGGCAATAATCTTGCCAATTACGATAAATTATTCGTTACTCGACGTACCTATCCGCGACGTTTTTATCTGTGATTGAGATATATCAGGGGCTGGCCAGAGCGAGGCGCCTGGCAAACAGCCGCTTCGCGTTGCCGCTGAATATCTGCTGCTTCTGCTCCTCCGGGAGCCCGAGCGCCTCGATGTAGGAGGGGTCGGAAATGATGAACGGATAATCCGTGCCGAACAGGAAGCGGTCCACGCCCAGTTCGCCGACCGCCATTTCGATGAAGGATTTCGAGAACACGCAGGTGTCGTAGTACAGGTTGCGGCGCGCGAACACGCTGGGCGGCTGGGAGATGTGTTCGCTGCATTCGTGGAACAGCTGATAGCCGTGGTCCAGGCGCTCGAGCAGGCCGATGAAGGCCGAGCCGGTATGCGCGACGATGAACTGCAATCCGGGATGCCGCTCGAATACGCCGCCATAGATCATGCGCGTCACGCACAGCGAAGTGTCGAACGGAAAGCCGACCCGGATGGGCAGCGCATAGCCGGGCAGCTGCGCGGCGAAGGTCGGCACCATCGGATGCTCGTACAGGGGCAGCCCGAGCTCGCTGATGCGCGCCCACACCGGCTCCAGCCGCGCATCGTCGAGCGCGACCCCGTCCAGGTTGGAGCCCACGCCGATGCCCACGATGCCCGGCGCGTCGGCGATGCGATCGAGTTCGCGCAGCGAGGCCTCGGCATCCGGCAGGGGCAGCGTCGCAAACCCCCGGATCCGATCCGGATTGCGCTTTGCCCGCGCCATGATCGAGTCGTTCAATTGCCGCGCCAGCGCGATGCGCCGCTTTTCCTCGAAAATGTAGACGCTAGGCGTATTCATCGAAATGACCGACATGTCGATGCCCTTGCGGTCCATCTCGCGGATCAGATGGTCCGGATGGAACATTTCCGGCCGGAACGGCAGCCAGGTCTTGCCGTCCTTGAGCAGATAGCTGAAGCGGTCGGGATTCACCTTCACCGTGACCCCGGGCAGCGATTTCAGGGCGTCGTGGAAGAATTCCTCGATCTGGTGGCAATGAACGTCGATTTTCATGGCATGAATCCGTTGTTGAAAGGGGATGTTCGGCGAAGCGACAGCGGGCGCGGCGAAGTTGACGGTGACAGCAGATTTTCCGGGGTCAGCCCCGCAGTCATTCCTCGACCTTGACGCCCACCATCTTGACGAGCTTGCCATATTTTTCGTAATCGGCGCGCAAGCGCTCGGCAAATTCCTCGCGGGTGCTGTTGTAGGGCTCCAGGCCGGCCGCCGTGAAACTCTTGCCCACATCGGGCATTGCCAGCACCTTGGCGACCTCGGCGCGCAGCCTCGCGCCCACCGCGTCGCTCAGGCCGACCGGCGAAAATATGCCGATCCAGGTGCTCAGCTCATAACCGGGATAAAACTCGCTGATCACCGGCAGCTCGGGAAACAGCGGCGAGCGGCTGCGGCCGGTGGCCGCGAGTCCGCGCAGCTTTCCCGAGGTCATGATGTTCACGCTCGAGGCGCCGCCGATCATCACCGCGACTTCGCCGGCGAGCGTGGCAGTGGCCGCCGGCGCGCCGCCCTTGTACGGAACGTGCAGCAGGTTGATGCCGGCGCGCGCCTTGAGCATTTCCATCGCCATGTGGTGCTGGCTGCCGTAGCCCACCGAGGCGTAGGCAAGCGGCGGATTGGCGCGCCTTGCGTATTCGATGAATTCCTGGAAATTCTTCACCGGTACCGAGGGGTGCACGGTCAGGAAAAAATTGCTGGTCTGGCCCACCGGCGCCACCGGCGCGAGGTCCTTGAGCACATCGACCGGCATCCTCGCGTAGATGTGCGGATTGATGGTCATCATGCTGTCGTTGGACATCAACAGCGTGTAGCCGTCGGGGGCCGATCTGGCGACGAATTCCGTGCCGATGTTGCCGTTCGAACCGATGCGGTTCTCCACGATCGCCGTCTGGCCGAGCAGCGGCGAGAGTTTTCCCGCGACGATTCGCGCCGCGATGTCGGGGGCGCCGCCGGGCGCCAGGCCGACGATGAGCTTGACCGGTCGGGCCGGATACTGGGCGAGCGCGCAAGGCGCCGCGAACAGCGCCGCCAGCGCGACGCCGGCGGCAAGCACTGCGGATTCGAAGACCGCGGCCCGGCGTGCCCGTGACCCGATTTGATTGCCGCGCATGCCCAACCTCGCTCTGCCAGAAGAATACCGGCACCGTAGGCTGACCGGCGGACCAAGCCTTGACCTATATCAAACGTGGCGTGAGGCCGACACGGCAACCTAGACACGCCTTGGCTCCCGCTCTGACCGGAGCCTGTGGACGCGCCGGCCGCAGATGCACTACAGTGGCGTTCCAGCGGCAGGCGCTTTTACCGGGTACAGTGGTTCACGGGACTTGGGCGCAATCGCACAGAATGGAAGTGGAGGCTTCCGCGGCGATGCTTGCTGTCGTTGCAGAGATCGCCGGTTCGCGAAATTTACCGGCCTGAATTCAGGGCTAACCGATTCAAAGAGGAGGAACGTTCATGCTCAGTAACAAATATCTGAACTCATTGCTTGGCGCGACCATGCTGCTGACCGCAGGCGTGGGCTCGGTGTACGCGCAGGCCACCGTCAAAGTCGGGCTGATTGTGCCGATGACCGGGCCGCAGGCGTCCACCGGCAAACAGATCGAAGCCGCCGTGAAGCTCTACATGCAGCAAAAAGGCAACACCGTTGCCGGCAAGAAAATCGAACTGATCGTCAAGGATGACGGTGCGGTTCCCGACAATACCCGCCGCGTCGCCCAGGAGCTGATCGTCAATGACAAGGTGAGCTTCATCGCCGGCTTCGGCGTCACCCCCGCCGCGCTGGCCGCGGCGCCGCTGGCCACGCAGGCGAAGGTTCCGCTGGTGGTCATGGCCGCGGGCACCTCGATGATCACCGAGAGCTCGCCGTTTGTGGTGCGCACCAGTTTTACGCTGCCGCAGTCATCGGTGATCATCGCCGACTGGGCGATCAAGAACAACATCAAGAAAGTGGTCACGATGGTCTCGGACTATGCGCCGGGCATCGATGCGCTCAACTCGTTCAAGGAGCGCTTCACCGGCGCGGGCGGCGCGGTGGTGGCGGACCTGAAGGTGCCCCTGGCATCGCCGGATTTCGCACCCTTCCTGCAGCGCGCGCGTGACGCTTCGCCGGATGCGATCTTCATCTTCGTGCCCTCCGGGCAGGGCGGAACCTTCATGAAGCAGTTCACCGAGCGCGGCCTGGACAAGGCCGGCATCAAGGTGATCGGCCCGGGAGACGTCACCGACGACGATCTGCTGCCCAACATGGGCGATGCGGTGCTCGGCACGGTCACCGCGCACATGTATTCGGCCAACCACAACTCGGCGGCCAACAAGGCGTTCATTGCCGCCTTCAAGAAAGCCAACAACGGCCTGCGGCCCAATTTCATGGCGGTCGGCGGCTACGACGGCATGCACCTGATCTACGAGGCGCTGAACAAGACCAAGGGATCGACCGACGGCGAGGCGCTCGTCAATGCCATGAGGGGCACGGCCTGGGAGAGCCCGCGCGGCCCGATCAGCATCGACCCGCGCACGCGCGACATCATTCAGAACATCTACATCCGCAAGGTGGAAAAAGTCGGCGGCGAACTGTACAACGTTGAATTTGCCACCTTCGCCAACGTCAAGGACCCCGGCAAGGAAGGCAAGAAATAAAGAGGGTCCGAAAGAGGGTCGGGACAAGGGCTTCATCGTCACCGGTGAAGCCCCCGGGTCTGACTCGATGCAGAGGGCAGCGGCGGTTGAGCGGATTGCGAATATTGAGCCTGAACCGCGTTTTCCTCGCCATCGCAGGCGGGACGCGCGGCGCCACGGCCGATGCGCGGCCCTCCGGCGATTCCCCGCAAAGCTGCCTGCGACCGCCCCACGCTGACGAGAAACGCATATGTTGACCATTCTTTTCGATGGTATCGCCTACGGGATGCTGCTGTTCATCCTCGCCTGCGGCCTGTCGGTCACCCTGGGGCTGATGAATTTCATCAATCTGGCGCACGGGGCTTTTGCCATGGCCGGCGGTTACGTGGCCGTGGTGGTGGTCAACAAGCTCGGCGTGCCGTTCTATGCGGCGCTGCCCATCGCATTCCTCGCGCCGGCGCTGCTTGGCGCCTTGCTCGAGCGCACCATCTACCGTCCGGTGTATGCGCGCAGCCACCTCGATCAGGTGCTGTTTACCATCGGCCTGGTGTTCATGTCGGTGGCGGCGATCGATTATGTGGCCGGCTCGCAGCAGGTATTCATCCAGATTCCGCCCTCGCTGGAAGGCCGCTTTGAGGTATTCGGAATCGGCATCGGCCGCTACCGCCTGCTGATCATCGTGGTGTGCGGCCTGCTCGCGGCCGGACTTCAATACGGTCTGGCGAACACCCGCTTTGGCAGCCGCCTGCGCGCGGCCGTGGATGATCCGCGCACCGCCAGCGGCATGGGCATCAATGTCAACGCGGTCTTCGGTGTGACCTTCGCGCTGGGCTCCGGACTGGCAGGGCTGGGCGGCGCGCTCGGCGCCGAGATCCTGGGACTCGACCCGCAGTTTCCGCTCAAGTTCATGATCTACTTCCTGATCGTGGTGGCCATGGGGGGCACCTCCAGCGTCACCGGACCGTTCCTTGCGGCCATTCTGCTGGGCATCGGCGATGTCGCCGGGAAATACTACATGCCCAAGCTGGGCGCTTTTGTCATCTACACCATCATGATCGTGGTGCTGCTGTGGCGGCCGCAGGGCCTGTTTTCCAGGACCACCAGCCGATGAGCGGCGCGGCGATGCAGGACCTCACCGCACAGGTTGCCTATCACCTGGCGCGCCGCGCACGCTGGCGCGGCCTGGAATACGTCTTCTGGGCAGCCGCGCTGGCCAGCGTGTTTTTCCTGCCCGCGAAGCACCTCATCCTCAATGAGATCGCGATACTGGCGCTGTTTGCGCTGTCGCTCGATCTGCTCATCGGTTACGCCGGCATCATTTCACTGGGCCACGCGGCGTATTTCGGCTTCGGCGCATACGCCGCCGGCCTGATCGCCAAGCACGGCCTCATCGGCGAGCCGGTGCTCGCGCTGCTGGTCACCGGACTGGTGGTGGCGCTGCTCGGATTCATCACCAGTTTCCTGGTGCTGCGCGGCTCGGACCTGACGCGCATCATGATCACGCTGGGCTTCTCGCTGATACTGCGCGAGGTGGCCAACCGCTTCGCTGGCCTGACCGGCGGCGCCGACGGCCTGCAGGGGGTGACCATGGCGCCGCTGCTCGGTCAGTTCACCTTCGACATCGGCGGTCACGTCGCCTACATGTACAGCCTGACGGTGCTGTTTGTGATGTTCCTGGTGGCGCGCCGCATCGTCTATTCGCCATTCGGGCTGTCACTGCGCGCGGTGCAGGGCAATGCGCTGCGCGCGGCTGCGATCGGCATCGGCGTCAACTGGCGGCTGGTGGCGATTTATACGATTGCCGCCGCCTATGCGGGCATTGCCGGGGCCCTGCTCACGCAGAGCACCCAGTTCTGCTCGCTGGACGTGTTCTCCTTCGAGCGTTCCGCCGACCTGTTCGTGGTGCTGGTCCTGGGCGGGGTGGGATACCTTTATGGCGGGCTGGTCGGTGCGGTGCTGTTCAAGATCACGCAGGACTGGCTTGCCGGCCTCACGCCGCAGTACTGGCAGTTCTGGGTCGGCCTGACGCTGGTGATCATCGTGCTGGTGGGCACCGAGCGCCTGTCGGGCTGGCTGCGCGCCATCCGGCGCCTCGCGTTCAAGGGTCAGGGCTAGGGCATGTCTTTCGCGCTTGAAACCATCGGCGTCAGCATGCATTTTGGCGGCATCTGCGCCTCGAACAATGTCTCGCTGCAGGTGCAAAAGGGCGCGCGCCACGCGCTCATCGGCCCCAACGGCGCCGGCAAGACCACGCTGATCAACCTGCTCACCGGGGTGCTGCGGCCGAGCGCCGGCCAGATCCTGCTGGAGGGCCGCGACATCACCGCGCTGGCCGCGCATCGGCGCGTCGGGCTGGGACTGGTGCGCACCTTCCAGATCAATCAGCTGTTTGGCGAACTCACGCCGCTGGAGACCATCGGCCTGGCGGTGTCCGAGCGCATGGGCGCCGGCGGCGACTGGTGGCGCGTGGCGGGCAGCCGCGGCGCGGTGGACCGGCAGATCGTCGAAATACTGGAGCGCTTTCACCTCGTCGACGTGATGCAGGAGCGCACTGCGATCCTGCCCTACGGCAAGCAACGGCTGCTCGAGATCGCCCTGGCGATTGCCTGCCGGCCGCAGGTGCTGCTGCTGGACGAACCGGCGGCGGGCGTTCCCGAGGAGGAGCGCCACGAGATACTGGCGACGGTGGCGGCCCTGCCCCGCGATGTCACGGTGCTGTTCATCGAGCACGACATGGATCTGGTGTTCAGTTTTTCCGACCGCATCTCGGTGCTGGTAAACGGCGCCCTGTTCACGGAGGGCTCGCCCGACGAAGTCTCCAGGGATGAGCGCGTCAAGGCGGTCTACCTCGGTGAGGACGAGGTCGATGACTGAACTGCTCAGCATAGAGAACCTGCGGGCCGGCTACGGCGAGGCCACGGTGCTCTCGGACGTTTCGCTTTCGGTGGGCGAGGGCGAATCGCTGGCGCTGCTCGGGCGCAACGGCATGGGCAAGACCACGCTGCTAGGCTCGATCATCGGCGTGACGCGCCGCTGGGGCGGCACCATCCGCCTGGGCGGCCGCGACATCAGCACGCTGCGGCCCTTCGAGCGCGCGCATGCGGGCATCGGCTGGGTGCCCCAGGAGCGCAACATCTTCCGTTCCCTGACCGTGGAGGAGAACCTGACCGCGGTGTCGCGCCCCGGTCCGTGGACGCCGGCCAAGGTCTATGAAATGTTCCCGCGGCTCGCGCAGCGCCGCCAGAACCTGGGCAACCGGCTCTCCGGGGGCGAGCAGCAGATGCTGGCCGTGGCGCGCGCCCTGGTGCTCAATCCGCGCCTGATGCTGCTCGATGAGCCGCTCGAGGGCCTGGCGCCGATCATCGTCCAGGAACTGCTGGCCGCGCTGGCCCGGATCGTGCGCGAGGAGGGACTGACCGCGATCATCGTGGAGCAGAATGCGCGCAAGATACTGGCGATGACCGACCGCGCGGTCATCCTCGAGCGCGGCAACATCGTCTATCAGGGCGACAGCCAGACGCTGCGGGCCGACCGGGAGATACTGGGCACCTATCTCGGGGTGACCGCGGGCGCCGGTGCGCGTCGCGGCGCAAATTCAGGAATACCCGAACCCACTTGAGCGGCGCACCGGGTCCCGCTCAGGATCCAGTTCGCTGCAGACGCAACCAGGAGACGAAATTGGCCTTAGGCAAACGTAAAGACCGCACCACCGGCGTGACCGGCATGACATTGCGCCCGCTCTCGCCGCGGGACCTGGATGCGGTGGTCGGCATCGACGCACAGATCAGCGGTTACTCGCGCCGCGCCTACTTCGACCGCCGTCTGCGCGCCGGTCTGCGCGCACCGGCGCTGCACACCCAGTTCGCCGCTGAAGAAGGCGGCAAGCTGGTGGGCTATGTGCTGGCGCGACGGCTCGAGGGCGAGTTCGGCCGCGCCGACCCGGCGCTCAGGCTCGAGGTGATCGGCGTGCTTCCGCAGGCGCAAACGCAAGGCATCGGCACGGCGCTGCTAGAGGCGCTGGAGGCCGCGGCGCAACCGCACGGGATACTCGAGTTGCGCACGCAGGCCGCCTGGAACAACCACGGCATGCTGGGCTTCCTCGATCGCGCGGGCTTCCGCCTGGGGCGCAATCAGATGATCGACTGTGGCGTCCATGCCGGGCGCCTGGGCAATTTCGACGCGGACAAGGTGCTCGCCCCAGAGCCGCGCAACCTGAGCGCCGAGATCGACCACAGCGCGCCGGCGGCCAACGATTTCGAGGCGCTGTCGCGCGACCGCGCCGATGTGCGCACGCTGGCGCGCGCCGACCTGGAGCAGATCGCCCGCCTCGACCGGCATATCACCGGCCGCGACCGCGGCGACTATATTGCGCGCAGCGTCGAGGAGGCCCTGGCCGATTCGGCCATCCGCGTTTCGCTGTGCGCGCACATCGACGGCGGCGTGGTCGGCTACCTCATGGCCAGCGTCGACTTCGGCGACTTCGGCCGCACCGAACCGGTGGCGGTGATCGACACCATCGGCGTCGACCCGGGCTTTACCGGCGCCGGCGTGGGCACGGCGCTGTTGTCGCAACTGTTCGTGAACCTGGAAGCGCTGCATGTCGAGCGGGTCGAGACGGTGGTCGCGCGCGAGAACTTCGGCCTGCTCGGGTTCTTCTACCGCGCCGGTTTCGAGCCGAGCCAGCGGCTGGCCTTCGTCAAGCGCCTGGGCAAACCCTGATCAAGGGGCCCCTGCCCCCACTCTAGTTGTGGTGGTGGGGATGGGCGGCAACATGGTGGGTCGCCGCGGCCGCCTGCAGTTCGTGCAGCGGCCGGCCGGGCAGCTTGTGGCCCACCCACTGCGGCAGCAGCGAGCCCGCCAGCATTCCCAGCACCGCAACGCAGAAGCCGATCAGTTGCGCCGGCACCGGGCTCTTGTCGCCGATCAGCACCTCGACCATGACCCAGCAGACCAGGCCGCCGACGGATGCGCACAGCGCACCCTGCGTGGTCGCGCGCCTCCAGAAGGCGCCGAACGCCAGCGGCACGAATGCGCCGGCCAGGGTGATCTTGTAGGCGTTCTCGACCATCTTGAAAATCGAGGACTCGGAGTTGAGCGCGAAGGCGAGCACCATCATCGCGAACACCACCAGGCAGATGCGCATGGTGCGCAGGAACGCGTGATCGCCCATGTGCGGAAAAAACCCCTTGAGCACGTTCTCGGCGAATGTCACCGAGGGCGCGAGCAGCGTCGCCGACGAACAGCTCATGATCGCCGAGAGCACCGCGCCGAAGAAAAACACCTGCGCGATGAGCGGCGTGTGCTGCAGCACCAGCGTCGGCAGCACCAGCTGCGAATCGGTGGCCAGCAGGTCGGCAAACAGCTTCGGGTCGATCAGCGTCGCCGCGTAGGCGATGAACATCGGCACGAAGGTGAAGCAGAAGTAGATCGAGGCGCCCAGTATCGAGCCGACCAGCGCGATGCGCGAACTCCTGGCCGAGGTGACGCGCTGGAACACATCCTGCTGCGGGATCGAGCCCAGCATCATGGTCATGCCGGTACCGACGAAGGTCAGCCACAGCCAGGGGTCGGGCGCCGGGAAGAATTCGAGCTTGCCCGCCGCCCTGGCGTGGCTCACCACCGCCGCCACGCCGCCGGTCTTGTCGCTGACCAGCGAGGCGATGTAGAGCAGCCCGCCCATGGACACCGCCATCTGCACGAAATCGAGGATGGCCACCGAAAACATGCCGCCGAAAATGGTATAGGTGAGCACGATCGCCGTGCCCAGCACCATCCCCGCCGGCTGGCTGACGCCGCCGTCGGTGACGACGAAGAAGATCAGTCCGAGCGCCTTGATCTGCGCCGCGACCCAGCCCAGGTAGGACACCACGATGCAGACCGTGGTGAGGACCTCGACCGTGCGGTTGTAGCGCATGCGGTAGAAGTCCCCCAGCGTGATGATGTTGAGCTTGTACAGGTAGCGCGAGAAGAAAATGCCGGCGAGGACCAGGCACAGCGAGGACCCGAACGGGTCGGCGACGATCCCGCTCAGGCCCTCCTTGACGAAGGTGGCCGGGATGCCGAACACCGCCTCGGCGCCGAACCAGGTGGCGAACACCGTGGCGGTCACCACCGGCAGCGGCAGCGAGCGCCCGGCGACGGCGAAATCCTTGGCGCTGTGCACGCGCGTGGCCGCATAAAGGCCGATGCCCACCGAAACCATCAGATAAAGAATGACGAACCAGACCAGCATGCCGCCCCCTTTCCAGGCCAAGCAGGCGCCTCGCATCGGATGCGGCCGGTGCACAACGAGTGGTGATGCAGACGGGTGGCGATGCGGGAAAGACTGCTTGTTCGCGAACCATTATACAAACTGCGCGGCTCGCCAAGCGCCGCCACGCTTGGCGCCGGGAAGATTCCGCCGCGATGCCGATGGCCTTCGCGCGTGCCGGGGCGGGAAAGTGTCGCTGTGCGTGAAAAGAGTAGGATTGAATGCTTGCTGCCAGCAACGCACCATCGGCAGAGGAGACCGGCGCGAACCTGGATCCGCGTGAAGATTGAAACCGCGGCGCCACTCATCACCAGAAAGGAACCACCGCATGCAAGGAAGCAAGGAACTGCGCGACAAACTCGCCGACGCCTGCCGGTTGCTGTACATGGAAGGCCTGATGGACCATGGCGGCCTGATCGGCGCGCGCATCCCCGAGACCGGCAACCTGCTGCTCATCCCGCGCGAGATGCGCGGCACGCCGGGCCGCCATCCCGGCCTGATGGAGGGAGACGATTTCGTGGTCGTCGATCCGCAGGGAAAGCGCGTCGAAGGCAGCAACAACCCGCCCAGCGAGACGCCGATCTTCACCGGCGTGTTCAAGGCGCGGCCCGATGTCATGGCGGTGTTTCACCTGCACCTGGCCTATGCCACGCTGTTCAGCACGGTGGGCAAACCGCTGATGGCCATCGGCGTCACCGGCGCCCCGTTTGGCGCCACCGTGCCGGTCGATCCGGATCCCACGCTGATCCAGCGACCGGAGCAGGGCGAAGCGCTGGCGCGCACACTGGCGCAAAACCAGGCCATGATCCTGCGCGGCCACGGCGCGGTGATTGTCGGGGCCAGCATCGAGCAGGCGTTCTGCGCTTCGGTGATGCTCGAGGACAACGCGCTGCGCCTGTTTCGCGCCAGCCAGATCGGCACGCCGCAGGCACTCGAGGGCGCGGAACTGGCCGAGGCGAGGAGCCAGATCTGGCATCCCAAGGTGATTGCCAAGATGTGGACTTTTTACAATATGAAGGGCGCGCAGCTTGGCGTCATCAAAGGAGACAAAGCATGAACCGCATCCTCCCCGCGTTGCTGCTCCCCCTGGCGCTGACGCTCGCCGCTTTTGCGAACACCGCCGCGGCGCAAACCTGGCCCAGCCGGCCGATCAAGATCCTGGTGCCGATCCCGCCGGGCGGCGCGCCGGACATCACCGCGCGCGTGGTCGGCGAAAAGCTCGGCGAAGCCTTCGGCCAGCCGGTCATCATCGAGAACCGCACCGGCTCCAACGGCAACATCGCCGCGGAAATCATGTTGAATTCGCCGGCCGACGGCTACACCCTGCTGCTGTGCCCCGACAGCCAGATCGTCATCAACCCGCATGTCTATGAAAAGATGTCATTCGATCCGATGAAGGATGTGGCGCACGTGGTGAGCATCGCGGCCAATGAATTCTTTCTGGCCGCCAATCCGGATGCGCCGTTCAAGACCTTCCAGGAATTCATCGCCTACGCGAAAAAGGCCAATCCGCCGCTGGCCTATGCCTCGGGCGGCAACGGCAGCCAGCACCACCTGTCGATGGAAATGCTCAAAGTCCGCGCCGGCATCAGCATGGTGCACATCCCTTTCAAGGGCGCGGCGCCCGCCACCACCGCCACCATCGCCGGCGAGGTGCCGATCGAATTCGCCGGCTCCACCGCCGGACCGCAGATCCGGGCAGGCAAGCTGCGCGCCCTGGCCATTGCCGGAAAGAAACGCCTGGCCGCCTTCCCCGACATTCCGACCATCGGCGAGTTCTATCCCGGCTTTGCCAACAGCATCTGGCTGGGCCTGTGCGCTCCCAAGGGCCTGCCCGGCGCCGTCGTTGCCAAATTGCGCAACGAGGTCAACCGGATACTCACGCTGGCCGACGTGAAGGAAAAGTTCGCCCGTTCCGGCGCGCTCGAGCCGCTCATCACCACGCAGGAGGAATTCGCCGCAATGGTCAAGACCGATTACGACAAGTACGGCAAGGTGGTGAAGGATGTGGGGGCGCGGGTCGACTAAGCCGGCGTCGACAAAATGCTCCCGCTTCGGGCGGAATCCTTCCGGGGTTTCGCCTGCGCCGCCGGTAAAGCGGCAATTGTCGTGACAATTACAACCTTTATAATACATAAGTCTAGTATTGGCATATGTAATATGCAATTTTTAATTCCATTTAAAAGATAGTTATAACGACATGGCGACACTCCACAAGGCTGAAAAGCGCGGGTCGCCCGCGCTCAAGCGTGCTGCAAAACCGGCGCCCACCGTGAAGCGCGCCGCGCGCGCGCGCAAATCCACCGTCATCGATTTCCACTGCCACATGCGCGTGCCCGAGGTGGTGGCCTTCTGCAAGGGTCACGGGCCGGATGCCTCGGTGCCCGATCACCCGAATTACACCGCCGAGGCAAAACGCCTGGATGCCGAGTGGGCACAGGTCCACCGCATGCGCACCGGCGCCATGTCTACGCGCCTGGCACTCATGGACGCGCAGGGCGTGGACATCCAGGTGCTCTCGCCCAGCGGCATCAGCCAGTACACGCTGTGGGCCGATCCGGAGACCAGTCTGAAATGGGAGCGCCGCCTCAATGACGGCCTGGCGGAGATGGTGGCGCAAGTGCCGGGGCGCTTCGTTGGCCTGGGCAGCGTGCCCCTGCATGCGCCGGAACTGGCGGTCAAGGAAATGCAACGCTGCATGGGCGAACTGGGGCTGCGCGGCATACAGATCGGCTCGCATGCCCAGGTGATGGAACTCGGTGATGCGAAGATGAAGCCCTTCTGGGCCGCCGCCGAGCGCCTCGGTGCGGCGCTGTTCCTGCATCCGGCGGGGATCACCGACAAGCGCTTCGCCCCCTATCACCAGTGGAACAGCCTGGGCCAGCCGCTCGAGGAGGCGATGGGCATGGCCTCGCTGTGGTACGAAGGCGTGCTCGACGAATTCCCGGCGCTGAAGATCTGCGTGGCGCATGGCGGCGGCTATCTGCCGTATTACGCCGGGCGCGTCGACCGCAATTACATGGACAAGCCCTATACGCGCGTGCACATGACCAAGTCGCCAAGCGAGTACATCAAACAGAATTTCTACTACGACACCAGTCTTTACAACCTCGATCTGCTGGAGGTGTTGGTCGAACGGGTGGGATCTTCGCGCATCATCATGGGCTCGGATTACCCCTCGGGGGAGGACGACCCGGTGGGCTTCGTGCGCCGCGCCAAAGGCTTGTCGGCAGCCGGCAAGGAAGCGATTCTCGGCGGCAACGCGGCAAAATTTCTGGGGTTATCACTATGAAAGCCGGCAAACGCAAGGCCGCGACGAAGCCCGCACGCAAGGCGGCAAAGTCGGCACAGTCCGCCAGGGTCAAGGCGAAACCCATCGCCAGGAAGGCGCCCGGCCGCAAGCCCCGCGCAGCCGTGGTTCGCGCAAAGGTCCGCAAGGCCGCGACGCGTACGGCAAAAAAAGCTGCAGTGACAAAAGATGCCGCGACAAAAAACGCAGCGGCAAAGCGCAGCACACGCGCGCCGCGCCCGTTTGTCATTGACTTCCATGCGCACATTGCGATCCCGGAAGTCGCCGCATTCACCGCACAGGCCTATGGCACGGTCGACTCCTCGATTCCCGCGGATACGCCCGAGCACCTTGCGGCCGAGAGCCGCCAGTGGGCGGCCAACAACGTGCGCAGAATGCAGAGTTTCGACGAGCGCCTGCGCGACATGGACAACTCCGGCGTGGACCTGCAGGTGCTCACCTCCATGATTATCCGCACCTGCACCTACTGGGCCGATGCCGAGACCGGCCTCAAATGGGACCGGCTGGTCAACGAGCGCGTCGCCGCAGCCGTGGCGAAAAAACCCGACCGCTTTGTCGGACTGGGCAGCGTGCCGCTGCAGGCGCCGGAACTGGCGGCGAAGGAGTTGCGGCGCTGCATGGGCGAACTGGGCTTGAAAGGCGTGCAGATCTCCTCGCACGTCTACGGCATGGAACTGGGCGATGCCAAACTCGATCCGTTCTGGGCCGCCGCCGAGCAATCCGGCGCCACGCT
>CAIOLO010000098.1 GCA_903859155.1 uncultured beta proteobacterium | reverse complement strand
CTGGTCTTCACCCGAAGCAAATCCTAGCGGTATTGTACATTCTTGTCCGCCTGGGGCTTGCCAACGCCTGCCGAGGCGGACAAGAATGTCCGCGCTCCTTTCGCATTCTTACACGTCCTCGGAAACGGTGAGTTGCGCCCTTTTGGGAGACGGATGGCGGTTCGCGATTGAACTCGCGGCCCGGATCAGTTACTCTGCCTCCGCGATCCGAAAAGAAGATCCCCCTGCCGCCAGCGCGGCGGGGCACAGCAAAACCTGTGGATTGAACTATGACACTGACTGAAAAGATACTCGCACGGGCGGCCGGCAAGGCCTCCGTGCAGGCCGGCGATAATGTATGGGTCCAGGCCGACGTCCTGATGACCCACGACGTCTGCGGCCCGGGAACCATCGGCGTGTTCAAGCGCGAATTCGGGGACAAAGCGAAGGTTTGGGACCGCAACCGGATCGTCATCATCCCCGACCACTACATCTTCACCGCCGACTCCAAGTCGAACCGGAACGTGGATATCCTGCGGGACTTCGTGAGGGAACAGGGGATCACGTATTTCTACGATGTGATAGACGACCCGAACGGGCACTGGGTCTTTGATGCGGCCAAAGGCGCCCTCAAGCGCCAGCACGGATCGCATTACGCGGGCGTATGCCATGCGGCCCTGGCACAAAAGGGCCACACCCGACCGGGCGAGGTGCTCTTCGGGACCGACTCCCACACCTGCATGGCCGGCGCTTTCAACGAGTTCGCCACGGGCATCGGGAACACGGATGCGGGCTTTGTCATGGGCACCGGCAAGCTGCTCATCAAGGTGCCGGAAACCATGCATTTCCAGCTCGAAGGCAAGTTGCAGCCGGGAGTCATGGCCAAGGACATCATCCTGCATTGCATCGGCGAGGTCGGCTTCGACGGCGCGACCTACCGCGCATTGCAGTTCGACGGGGCGGGCGCCACCAGCCTGAGCATGGACGACCGCATGACCATTGCCAACATGGCGATCGAAGCCGGCGGTAAGAACGGCATTTTCGAGTTCGACGCGCAGACGCAGGCCTTCGTGGATTACCGATGCAAGCTCAATGGCACAAAAGCGACCTACGACCCCGCTGCGCGCGACAAGAATGAGAAGTTCGTCTATGAGCATGTGCTCGATCTGTCGAAGCTCGAACCAACCGTCGCCTGCCACCCGGACCCCGGCCAGCGCAAGCTCGCCAGGGAGCTGGGACACATCAAGCTCGATCGGGCCTACATCGGGTCATGCACCGGCGGCAAGACCAGCGACTTCCTTGAGTTCGCGCGCATCCTGCGGGGCAAACGCGTGGCGATTGACACCTTCGGCGTGCCCGCGACACCGGAGATTGTCCATGACTTGCAGACAGCGCGATGGGACAACCAGACAGTTTGGGAAATCCTGGTCGCCGCAGGGGTGCAGATGACCGAAAATGCCGGCTGCGCCGCGTGCCTGGGCGGTCCGGTGGACACGTTTGGCCGGATGAACGCGCCGCTCAAGTGCATCAGCGCGACGAACCGGAACTTCCCCGGCCGCATGGGCCACAAGGAATCCCAGGTATTCCTGGCATCCCCGGCAACGGTCGCGGCCAGCGCGCTGGCCGGCAAGATCACCGATCCGCGAGAATATCTGCCCGCCTAAGCCTCAGTCAAAGGCATGGCTGGCACAGCAGAGGACGTTGCGGACCTTGTGCCGCACCAGTTCCTTGACCCTGTCGCGCGCCGGGCCCATGTACTTCCGGGGATCAAACTCCTTCGGATTATCCGCAAATGCCTTCCGGATGCCGGCCGTCATGGCGAGCCGCAGGTCCGTGTCAATGTTGACCTTGGTGCAGCCGATCCGCCGGGCGACTTCAATGTCCGCCTCCGGCACGCCCGCAGTATCGGTGCCCAGCTTTCCGCCGTACTTGTTGATCTCCTCAACCAGGTCCTTCGGGACGCTTGAAGCGCCGTGGAGCACGAGGGGATAATCGCCTAGCCCGCCATCCATGAGCGCCTTCTTGATGGCCTTGAGGCGTTCGAGGTCGAGGTGCTGCTCGCCCTTGAACTTGTAGGCCCCGTGCGAGTTGCCGATGCCGACCGCCAGCGAATCCACGCCGGAGCGCTTCACAAACTCAACAGCCTGCTCAGGGTTGGTGTAATGCCCTTCCTTGGAATAGTTGCCCCCCTCCTCGCCGTCATCGAACTGCGCCCCGACCAGGTGCCCAAGCTCCGCCTCGACAACACAATTGCGGGCGTGCGCATACTCGGCTACCTTGCGGGAGATCTCGATATTCTTGTCGAACGGCTCGTGGCTGGCGTCAATCATGACGCTGGTAAACCCTTCATCAATGCAGTCCTTGCACAGCTCAAACGTGTCCCCGTGATCGAGATGGACGGCGATGGGGATATTGGAGAGGCTCACAGCCGCCTCGATCAGCTTCTTGAGGTAAACCGGGTTGGCGTATTGTCGCGCGCCCTTGGAGATCTGGAGCATGACGGGGGCTTTCTCCTCCTCGCAGGCCTCCACGATGGCCTGAAGCAGCTCCATATTGTTAACGTTGAACGCCCCGAGCGCATATTTGCCCTTCAGGGCCTTCGCGAATAGATCTTTAGTATGTGTCAGTGGCATATATTTGGCATTCCTGTTGATTGAATCATCTCTGAATGGCCACGACGGCTGTGACCGGTAGGCATCGTAGGTGGCGCCGGAAGCAAAGGAAACAAAAAAGAGGCCGGGCGGCAGAGCTAAGCCGGCGAGGACGCTGGCGCTCCAACACATTTGTTACCGGCCCTGGCGGCAGGGCCGGAAAAAGGGCCCACCCCCCGGCTTCAATCGCCTGTAGCGCCCTCCAGAAGGCCGCACGGGGCCGGCTTAGTGGCCGTTGACGATTTCCGGCAGCTTGAAGATGGGCAGGAACATGCAGATCACCATGCCGCCCACAACCACACCGAGGAAAACGATCAGGATAGGCTCGATCAGCGCTGTGAGCCCTGAAAGGGTTGTCTCGATTTCCTCGTCGAGGAAGTCTGCAATCCGTTCCAGCATGCTGTCAATCTTGCCGGTCTGTTCCCCGGCGGTGACCATGCGGATGATCATGGTGGGAAAGACCGGGTGGCGCCCCAGGGCGGTGGCAATACCCTCGCCCCGCTCGATATCCAGCGCCGCCACCTTGATAGCCTTCTCCATCACCATGTTCCCCACGGTCTGGGAAACGATCTGCAGGACCTCCAGAATAGGAACGCCGCTCCGGATCAGCGAGGCCAGGGTGCGGGTGAATCGCGCGAGGCAAATCTTGTGGGCGATCGGCCCGAAAATCGGAATCCGGATCCGGCGCGAGTCCCAGAAAAGCCGTCCGGCGGGGGTCTGAACGAAGTAATACCACCCGTAGCCGGCGGCCCCGCCCAGCAGGATGAACAGCAGGAGGTAGTGTTTGACCAAATCGCTGATCTTGATCAGGTAAAGCGTCGGCGTCGGGAGGGTGGCGTTGAAACTCGCAAAGATCTGGCCGAACACCGGCACAACCTTCACCAGGAGGAAAATGGTGATCAGTATCGCCACCACGGTCACCACGGTCGGATACATCATCGCCGATTTCACCTTCTTCCGCAGCCGGGCGGTGTTTTCCAGGTAAACCGCCAGCCGGGAAAGGATTTCCGCCAGCAAACCGCCCCGCTCACCCGCGCCCACCATGCAGACATACAACCGGTTGAATACTTTCGGATGCTTCTGCAGGGCTTCGGAGAAGCTGTCGCCGCTCTCGACGCGCGTGCAAATGTCGCGGATCACATCCCGCATGACTTTATTGGTGGTCTGGTCGGCCAGCGCCTGCAAAGACTGCACGATGGCCAACCCGGCATCCACCATGGTCGCAAGCTGCCGCGTGAATATCACCAGGTCGGACAGGGGAACACGTCCCCCGCTCGTGCGCCCCTGCTTGCTGACCTTCTCCTGGATGGAGAGGACGAGCATATTACGGTTCAGCAAGGCGGCAATCGCGACCTGCTCGGTGGCGGCCTCGATGGAACTGTGGATCTCCCGGTTGGACCCGGTCTCTCGCGCTACATATACAAATGACGCCATAATCTAAAATGCCGTTCAGTTCACCGGCAGGCCACCCCGGACAACCGCCGGACCGGCACCGCCTGCAAATTCAATATCAAATATTCGATATGCCTAACCGAAGCAACCCTTGTTCCAAAGCAATGATGCGCCAAATCTCCTGGAGCAGGGTCCGCCGCTTTCTAACCTGTTCTGCGCCTATAACCGGCCGAATGAGCAAGGATGCGGATGGGTTTCCGATATAACCGATCACCCAGGTCACTGTCTTATTTTGGGACACTTCTTGCGAGTATGCCCCGTTCGAATGATGAAAAAAGTTGTTGTCAAGGAGGGGGGGTTGGCCTAGTTATAGTCTCAATTGCACCGGTTTTGGTGCGAGGGCAGACTGTTTTTGCCCTCAGAATGCATAAGGCAAATACGAAACAAACGAAGAAATCGGAGGAACGAATGAAGTTTAACAAATGGACAATAGCACTGGCCGCCGTCGGAGTGGTCAGCCTCGCATCCGCCGCCAAGGCTGAGGAGAAGACCAGCTCGGTGTTGACCGCGCTCTCTCCCACGACCCTGAGCGGCACCGTGGACACCTCGATGCAGTGGAACCCGGGCAATGGCAATGCCAATGTTGCCCCGTACAGGTTTAACAACCCCAACATGGCCGACGGTTTCAACCTGGATGTCGTCCAGCTCACCATCGAAAAGCCGCTGGATGAGACCGACTGGGCCGCCGGCTACCGCGCGGACCTGTGGTTCGGACCCTACGCCAACCAGCTCAGGACCGGTTCCATGATCGGCGCGGGAGGAACTGGAACGAGTGACTTCGGGATTCGACAGGCCTATGTCGCCCTGCGCGCACCGCTCGGCAACGGCCTCGACTTCAAGGTCGGCGTGTTCGACAGCATCATCGGATACGAGTCCATTGACAGCTCCAAGGATCCGAACTTTACCCGCTCATACGGCAACACCATTGAGCCGCAAACCCAGACGGGAATACTGGCCAGCTATCGCTTCTGCGATTGGTTCAGCGCTTCCGCCGGCGTTGCAAATACCCTTGGATCCCAGATTAATCAGCGGTCCATCAGCCCGACGCCTATCGGCTACGGCCCGGATTCGGAAACCTACAAGAGCTTCATGGGCTCCGTGGCCCTCACGGCTCCCGATAGCTGGGGATTCCTGGCGGGCTCAACCGTTTATGGCGGCGCTGTTTGCGGTTACAATTCGAATGTGAATAACGATGCCTGGAATGCTACCCAATCCAGGATGGTGCCTACATATGGTCAAGCACCGTATGCCGGTGCCAACTGCGCCAATTATTACGTTGGTGCGACGATTGCAACCCCGATCAAGGAACTGCGCCTTGGCGTGGCTTGGGACTGGCTCGACCTCTATCAATCGCCGGGCCAAACCTGGGCTATCGCCGCTTATGCATCGGTCCAGGCGACCGAGAAGCTCAGCTTCCACCTCCGCGGTGAGTATCTGAAGGACAGTGCCGGCGTATTGTTCGGCACTCCTTCTGTCGTCGTAGGCGACCAGGTTTTTTACGGCCAACCGACCGATCAGGTTCTTGACCTG
>CAIOLO010000097.1 GCA_903859155.1 uncultured beta proteobacterium | reverse complement strand
AACTATCCATACAACAACCACTCCATCGGTCACGATGACCGCAGAATCGCGGTCACGATCCGCTGGAACGTCGGTCACGATGCGGCGAAATCACCGGTCACGATGACGTGGAATACGCAACCTGCTGCCGGAAGAAGAACAGCGTGTTTTGCTGGCCGGAGACGCCAGGCTGGATGCGGCAGACGCCTTCGGTTTGCTGACCTGGTACGGAGCTGAGTCGGCAGGGTCGGTGACATTGCTGCCGCCGGAAGCTGGGCATCAAGCCGCAGAGCCACTGCGCCCGTTGCCGGACGATGCCCTGGAGGCACGTATCCGTCAGTTGCCCAAGGCGCCGCTGACGCATGCTGCCATCAAGCGCATGTCGCTGGCGGGTGCCCAGCACAAGCTGACGGTTGTCCTGCAAGATGGCGCGCTGTTTGAACCCGCCGGCGCCACCCCCTCTACCCATATCCTGAAGCCTGATCACCCGGATGCGGACTATCCGCATTCCGTGATCAATGAGTGGTTTGTGATGCGCCTGGCCACGCGACTGAGACTCGATGCCCCGGAGGTTCATCGTCGCTACGTGCCCTCACCGGTGTATCTGATAGATCGCTTTGATCGGATTCCAGATGCTCAGGGCTGGCAACGCCGGCATGTGATCGATGCCTGCCAATTGCTGGGACTGGACCGCAGCTTCAAATACAGCGAAGGCAGCATGGACAGCCTGGCAGCGCTGGCCAATGCCTGTCGCAGCCCGGCGGTGGCTCGCTCCCGGCTCTTTGGCTGGCTGGTGTTCAATGTGCTCGTCGGCAATAGCGATGCCCACCTGAAAAATCTGAGCTTCCTGGTATCCCATGAGGGTGTTCAGCTGGCTCCGTTCTATGACCTGCTCAGCGTAGCCAGTTATGACACGCCCGCCTTCGACAAAAAGGGCTGGCCAGCACAAACTCAACTTGCCTGGCCGATATTGGGTGTGCGCCACTTCTCGGACATCAACCGTGCATTGCTGCTCGAAGCTGGCGCGGCGTTGAATCTAGCCAAGGGTACGGCTGAGCGCCTGATGGAAAATCTGCGCAGCCGCATTGCGAAGGAAGCAGAGGCGCTTTACGCCGAAGTTGAAGCTGAAAATGCACGCATCTCAAATGAGCGGCCGAATCTGTCGGCAACCATGGCGGGAGAGTCGCGTTGCCTCAGAACCGTTCTGCACACTGTCATCAAAGAGACGACGAAACAGATCGCCTGAGAAGAAATGGGACGCGGGTTCGATTCCGTAATCGTCGTAGGACGCGGGTGATAATCCCGCAGCCGGTATAGGCGGTCATGGGAACCCCTGTCGATTGCACTGAGTTCCAACCTACGGTCGCTCGATAGATTTCTCAATCTGTTTAGCGGGAACCTCCGCGACTCTGAGACTTGTGGAAATCGACAAGCAGGACTCTTCGTAGGCTTCAATGTCGATGAGTCGATACAGAACGCGTCCCTGCAATTTCAGGAACTTTGGGCCAATTCCTTCGGCGCGCCATCTTTCCAGTGTCCCCTCGCAGACGTACCAGCGCTGGGCCAGGGTTCTCTGATTGAAATGGATAATTTCCATGCAGGACTCCGAACGGGTTGGTGGGAGCCCATGAACGCTCCGATTGGCCGATCGGTCAAGTCGTTCCCAGAATTGCGGACGCGGGTTCGATTGCGCAAACCGGAATCGAACTGACCAAACGGAGGAGCGGCCGCGGTGGTCAGAATCGCGCCTAAAAGGCGCCCTCCCCCTATGAAAAAGTTGTTCGCCAGCACTCCCAGGAAACACGTCAGTTCGTTTGACGTATTGGGTAACCGTTCCTATTCATCTTGACGAGGCGAATGGTTGGCGCTAATCTTCGCTTTACCACAAATGTAGTAAGGAGTGCTGCAATGCCTGCCACCACCTCCATTAGGATTGACCAAATTCTTTACGACCAAGCCAAGACAGATGCCGCTGCTGAGCATAGGACCATTTCTGGCCAAGTCGAATTCTGGGCCAAAGTCGGGAGGGCGGCACTCGATAATCCAGACTTGCCGGTAAGTTTTGTGGCGGAGTCACTAGCATCTATGGCTGAACCTCGTGAACACGCGACGACGTTCATACCACGGAGCCGCAAGGCATGACCTACAGCGTCAAACAGACGCGCCGGTTTGCCAGGCAATACAAAAAGCTCCACGATAATATTGCGACTGACGTTGATGAGGTCGTGAACACTATCGCCAAGGATCCGGCCATTGGGGAAAGAAAAAAGGGGGATCTGGCCAATCTCTTCGTATTCAAGTTTCGCAGCCAAGGGCAACTCTATTTACTAGGGTATTCGCGCGACGACCAGGTGAGGTTGGTTTTCCTCGAGGCGGTTGGTCCACATGAGAATTTCTATCGTGACCTCAAACGTGAGTAGCTGGAACTCAGCCGGCGCTTTCGCGGAATTGCGGACGCGGGTTCGATTGCGCAAACCGGAATCGAACTGACCAAACGGAGGAGCGGCCGCGGTGGCCAGAATCGCGCCTGAAAGGCGCCCTCCCACTATGAAAAAGTTGTTCGCCAGCACAGTCACGAAGCAACCTATATTCGCTCGCATTAACACTTTATACGCGGTTTGTCGCCGGTTGCCGGCACACCACCACTTAAAAATACCAACCCATTCTCCGGGTGGTATTTTTTTGCCTGCTATCGCGTGTTCACGGGGGGGCGTGGGATTCCGCGGACTTCGCCGAAGGGCCTGGCGACGATATTCGACCCCGTTGCCTCTCTCCGTTGGCCGGATCTCTCCGTTCCGGCACCTCGGCAAAACCGGCGTCTACAGGGGATGAGATGTATGCCGCACTCGACACCCTGCAACTCACCGTCCACCCGGACAAACGCCGCATCGGCAAAAAATGAAAAGGGGTTCGACTTTCCGGGCTATCGGTTCAGACCGCAAAAGCTATTGGAACCTGCTGTGCAGAGCCTCACCCGACTACTTGAACGTGCCCGCGGTCTTCATGAGAAAGGAGCCGACTCGCATCGGCTCCGGCAGTATGTTCAACGCTGGGTCGCGTGGCTACACGGCGGTCTTCAGGGCGCGGTCACACAGAATCGGTTCAGCCAGATCTGGAACGATGTGAATCACCATCTGAAAATCTGAGGAGCAGATAAAACAAGGCCGGCTCACGCCGGCCTTCGCCACTGCAAAGGGCAAAAGTCAAATCGCAAAAAAAACGTGCTACGCGGAGCACGCGCCTACGACGCCTGCAACGCGACGTATTGCGCGATGGTGTTGCCGGATGACATGGCTTATGCCTTTTTATTGGTCGGCATGAAAAATCTAAAGAATTTCCCTGCAGGTCCCTATGCACGATTCTCGCCACCAAGCAGCGAGCCATCCAGCCATTGATTGCATACGCAATTCTTATTTGCGAAATGTCACGACCCCCACAATTGGGGGATATGCCCCGCCCCAACCCACAGTTCACCCCCAACATTTGGACGCGCAGGACGGCCCCGCCGGGCGGGTTGACCGGACAATTGCCTGCCCCTACAATCACTTTTCAATGCTGCCCGCCCCGAAGTAATGGGGCTATCAAAGGTCCCTGAGGGGTTTTGGACCTAAACCGGAGGAGAACGGTATGCGCGTCATAGATTCCCACTTTCACTGGTATCCGAAATCGGTATTTGAAGAGCTGTGCAAACGCAAAACCGGTTTTCCGCGCGCTGAACGCAATCCGAAGAACGGCGGCTACAACGTCTATACCGGTGAAGGCAGGAAACGCGGCGGCGCCTGGGCGGAGTGGTTTGATTTGGACGGGTTGCTCGCGCACCAGAATGCGCATGGGCACGAAATGGATGTGGTCTGCTCGCTCGGACCGTTTTCCGCCTATTTTTCGGAAGTCTCGGCTGCGGAGGGCCTGCACTCGGCGCAGATGTGGAATGACGAGATGGCCTGGGCGCAGAACAAGCATGCCGGTCGCCTGTGGGCGAGCGGCGTGGTGCCGCTGCAGAACACCCGGGACGCAATCGATGAACTCGAGCGCATGATCAACAAGCTGGGCCTGGTCGGCGTCAACATACCGGGCAGCATCGGCAAGTCAGGTCGCATCGATGATGCGCGCCTGGAGCCCTTTTATGACCGCGTCGAACAACTGGGCGTGCCCATCTTCATGCATCCCACCGACGCCGCTTTCGAAGACATCCTCGATGGCTATGACGGCGCGCTCTACAACAGCCTCGGGCGCGTAATCGATGTGAGCGTTTCTGCCTACCGCATGGTGCTCTCGGGCATCATGGAGCGCCACCCGAACCTGAAGATTTTCATGTCGCATACCGGCGGCGCGCTGCCCTACCAGGCCGGCCGCATGGACAAGAACTCCAAAGCGGCCAAGCTGCCCAGGCCGCCGAGCGAGTACCTGCGCCGGATGTTTACCGATACCGTGTCGCCGCATGCCATGGGCGTGAAGTTCGCGCTCGAGTTCTATGGCGTCGACCATGTCATGTACGGCAGCGACTATCCGTGCTGGACTCCCGAGGCCGCGCTCAAGGTTCTCATGGATGCCGGGCTCTCGCAGGCCGACCTGCAAAAGGTGTTCTACGACAATGCGCGCCGCATCCTCGGCCTGAAAGACCCGCTCAAGGCGGCGCCCAAGGAGCGCGAACCCGTCACTGCCTGACACCCCGGGCCGGGCGGGCGCCGCGCCTGTCCGGCGGTTTGCGCGCGGTGTCGCCTATCCTGCAGTGGGGCGCCCCTCGATTTCGGCAATTTCCGGCGGCGAAAACCGCCTTGCCCGCGCGCGCTTGTTGTATCTTCCACTCCTGCGCGAGCGCATATTCAGGCGCCGCAATTTAAGCGCGTTGCGCCCGATTGGCGGAGAATATTGCGCATTCGATTTACCACCGGGAAGGAGACAGCATGAACAAGGCCGACAAACGCAATCCCAATCGTGTTCGCCGCAACACGCTCAAGACCCTGGCCATGGGAGCGGGCACGCTCGCCGCGCCGGCGCTGATGTTGAAGAGCGCGCATGCGCAGTCGCGCGCGGTAAAGATCGGTTTTGTCAGCCCGCAGACAGGACAGATCGCCGCTTTCGGCGAGGCCGACAAGTTCGTGATCGATGGCGTCAAGGCGGCGCTGGCCAAGGGCATCAGCATCGCCGGCAAACAATACCCGGTGGAGATCATCTACAAGGACAGCCAGTCCAATCCCAACAGGGCGGCGGAGGTCACCAGCCAGCTGATCAACAACGACAAGTGCGACATCATTCTGGGGACATCGACCTCGGACACGGTCAATCCGGTGGCCAGCCAGTGCGAACTGGCGGGCGTGCCCTGCATCACCTCGGATAATCCCTGGCAGGCGTATTTTTTCGGCCGCAAGGGCGATCCCAAGAAAGGCTTCGAGTGGAGTTACCACTTTTTCTGGGGCTTCGACACCGCGGGTGAAGTGCTGATGAACATGTGGGATTCGGTGCCCACCAACAAGGTGGTGGGGGCGCTGTTTTCCAACGACCCGGACGGCATCGCCGCCAATGAGGGGCTGCCCGGCGCTTTCAAGGCGCGCGGATTCACCGTGGCCAATCAGGGCATCTACACCATGACCAGCAACGACTTCTCGGCGCAGATCGGCGCCTTGCGCAAGGCCAATGCCGAGATCGTCGTGGGCCTGTTCACCCCGCCCGCATTCGCCACCTTCTGGACGCAGTGCGGCCAGCAGGGTTTTCATCCGAAGGTCATGTCACCGATCAAGGCGATGCTGTTTCCCTCGGCGGTCGAGGTGCTGGGCGCGCGCGGGGCGGGCATGACCACCGAGGTGTGGTGGTCGCCCAGCCATCCCTTCAAATCGGGGCTCACCAACCAGACTGCGCGCCAGATCTGCGAGGATTACACCAAGGTCACCAAGCGCCAGTGGACGCAGCCGCTGGGCTTCAAGCACGCCACGCTGGAAGTGGCGGTCGATGTGCTCAAGCGCGCCAAGGCCCTCACCCCCGCGGCGATCCGCGACGCCATCGTCGCAACCAACTACCAGTCGCTGGTCGGCCCGATCCAGTGGAAGAACGGACCGGTGAAAAACGTGTGCCTGACGCCGCTGGTGGGCGGGCAGTGGAAACCGGGCAAGCAGTTCAAGTACGACCTGCACATCGTCAACAACCTGACGGCCAAAAATATTCCGCTCGAGAGCAAGCTGGATCTGCTCAAATCGTAACGCAAGGGCACGGGTAATCTGCATGGCGGCCCTGCTCGAGCTGGACCGGGTCGACAAGTCATATGGGGCACTCCGGGTCGCGAACCAGGTCACGCTCGCCGTCGCCGCAGGCGAGGCGCTGGGCGTGATCGGCCCCAATGGCGCCGGCAAATCCACGCTGTTCAACCTGATCACCGGCGATGTCGCGCCGGATTCGGGCCGGCTGCGTTTCGCCGGCACCGACATCACCGCCATGGCCGCGCACCGGCGCAGCCGCCTCGGGATAGGGCGCTCCTACCAGATCCCGCATCCGTTCGCCAACATGACGGTGTTCGAGAACCTGCTGGTGGGCGGAATATTCGGCGCCGGCCGCGGCGAGCGCGAGAGCTATGCCCACTGCGCCGAGGTGCTCGATCGGGTCGGATTGCTGGATAAGGCCAATGTGGCTGCGGGCTCGCTCACGCTGCTGCAGCGCAAGCGACTCGAACTGGCGCGCGCTCTGGCAATGCGGCCGCGCCTGCTGCTCCTGGACGAAATTGGCGGTGGCCTCACCGAGTACGAGTGCAACGAACTGGTGGATACCATCCGCGCCATTCACGCGCACGGCACCACCATCGTCTGGATCGAGCACATCGTGCATGCGCTGCTGTCGGTCGCCAGCCGGCTGATCGTCATGGATTTCGGGCAGATCCTCGCCCAAGGCGAGCCGCGCGCGGTGATGGCCGATGCGCGCGTGCAGGAGGTCTACATGGGTATCCCCGCGGCATGAGCGGCGCCGACAATCTCCTGAAAACAAAAGCCCTATGCGCCTACTACGGCGACTTTCAAGCACTTTTCGATATTGAATTTGAGATAGACAATGGGGAAACCGTCGCGGTCATAGGCGCCAATGGCGCGGGCAAGAGCACTTTCCTGCGCGCGCTGGCCGGATCGCTCGAAACCGCACCGGACATGATCCGCTACGACGGGCAATCCATCGGGCATCTGCCGGCCCACCGGGTATTGCGGCAGGGCATCGCCCTGGTGCCCGAGGGACGAAGGCTTTTCCAGAGTCTGTCGGTGGAGGAGAACCTGCAGATCGGCGGCGATTTCGGCCGGCGCGGTCCCTGGACGCTGAAGCGGGTGTTTGAACTGTTTCCGGTGCTCGCCGAACGGCGCGCGCAGCCGGCCACCTCGCTCTCGGGCGGGCAGCAGCAGATGTGCGCGATCGGCCGCGCATTGATGAGCAATCCGCGTTTGCTGCTGTGCGACGAGATCAGCCTCGGCCTGGCCCCGGTGATCATCCGCGAGCTCTACGAGCGCCTGGAGACCATCTCCGCGGAGGGCACCACGCTGGTGATTGTCGAGCAGGACATCAACCGCGCCCTTGCGGCGGCGGATCGTTTCTACTGCCTGCAGAAAGGGCGCGTGTCGCTGGCCGGGCCGGCGCAGGGAGTCGAGCGGCAGTCAATCACGGCGGCGTACTTCGGCATATGAGCGAAATCCTGTGAACTGGCTGACCGATGTCGACTGGGCGGGGGTGCTGATCCAGGGCACGCTGATCGGCGGCCTGTACGCACTATTCGCGATAGGCCTTTCGCTCGCCTTTGGCATCATGCGCCTGGTCAATATCGCCCACGGTGATTTCATCGTGCTGTGCGCCTACGTGGCGATGATCGTGGTCAACGCGAGCGGCATGCACCCGCTGGTTTCCATCGCGGTGGTGGTGCCGCTGATGTTCGTGCTCGGGTATGTGCTGCAGCGCGGCCTCTTGAATTTCACGCTGGGTCCTTCCATCCTGCCGCCGCTGCTGGTGACCTTCGGACTGTCGGTGATCATCCAGAACGTGCTGCTGGAGGTCTTTGGCGCCGATACGCGCCGGCTCAATGCCGGGGCAATGGAGACGGCCAGCATCACGCTGCCCGGCGATGTGACGGTGGGCGTTTTTCCGCTGCTGATTTTCGTGGTGGCGCTGGTCTCGCTGGGGGCGCTGCAGTACCTGTTGTATCGCACCCGGCTGGGGCGCGCCTTCCGCGCGACATCGGATGACGCCGACACCGCGGAGTTGATGGGCATCGACAACCGCCACCTGTATTCGCTGGCCATGGGAATCGCGCTTGCCTTCACCGCGCTGGCGGCGGTGCTGTTCTCGGTGCGCACCAGTTTTGACCCGGCATCCGGGCCGATCAACCTCATCTTCGCGTTCGAGGCGGTGATCATCGGCGGCCTGGGAAGCCTGTGGGGGACTCTGGTGGGCGGGATCATCCTGGGTGTTTCGCAGTCGCTGGGCAGCAGCGTGGTGGGGCCGCTGGTCTCCCTGCTGATCGGCAACCCGGTGTCCGCGCAATGGCAGATATTGACCGGTCACATCGCCTTCATGATCATCCTGATCGTCAAGCCCGATGGACTGTTTCCGCGAATAAGGGACTGAGCATGGCAGGGACTGCGGCATGATCGGTACAGCGGCATGAACGGTACAGCGGCGCGCGCCCTCCAGTTCAGCGTCGAGCGCTCCACACCGGTGAGCCGCATCTGCGCGGTGATCGCCGCGCTCGGGCTCACGGCGCTGGTATCCCTGCCCTACTGGGGCGAGACCGGCACCATGCGCCTGATTGCCGAGATGGCCTATTTTCTGGCGCTCGCGCAGTTGTGGAACCTGCTGGCCGGTTATGCGGGCCTGGTGTCGGTGGGACAGCAGGTCTATGTCGGCACCGGCGGCTACTTTCTGTTCGCCCTGTGCGACTGGTACGGCGTGCACCCGTTGCTGGCCATACTGATCGCCGGTGTCGCCGCGGCCGTTATCTCGCTGCCGATGGCCTTGGTCGTGTTTCGTCTGCGCGGCGCCTATTTTGCGGTGGGCACCTGGGTGGTGGCGGAGATTGCCCAGCTGTTCTTCGCGCAGCTGCCGCAACTGGGCGGCGGCTCGGGTTACAGCCTGACCCCCGAGATCGTGCGCGCGGTGGCGCCGGAACGCGCGGCGCGCGAGATGCTGATGTACTGGATGGCGCTGGCCATCGCGGTGGCCGTCATCGCCTTTGTCTACATTCTGCTGCGCTCACGCCACGGCCTCGCGCTCACCGCCATCCGCGATTCTGAAGTCGCCTCGGAAAGCCTGGGCGTGGACACCTATCGCACCAAGCTGCTGATCTACGTGGTGACGGCGTTTTGCACCGGGCTGCTCGGCGCCTTTATCTTTCTGCAGAAGCTGCGCATTTCGCCGGAGGCGGCGTTCAGCATCAACGACTGGACCGTGGTGGTGATTTTCATGGTGGTGATCGGCGGCATCGGCACCATGGAAGGCCCCATCATCGGCCTTCTCATCTATTTCGCCATGCGCGAACTGCTGGCCGATTACGGCAGCTGGTACCTGATTCTGCTGGGCATCGTCGCGGTGGCCGTGATGCTCGGTGCGCGCGAAGGCGTCTGGGGGCTGATTGGCAAGCGCTTTGACCTGCACCCATTTCCGGTGCGAAGACGGCTGATTCAGCGGCCCGGTGGCGACGAGAAACCGGGATAGTGAGCGCTTGCGTGGCGTTTTCGATTTGAGCCGGGGGCGAATCGTATGATTCAGTTAGGCTGCGATCAGACCTGATGCCAATCGGTCCTAAGGACCGCTCCTCGGCCGCAGTGGCCATTGAGGATCTCACTTGAAGGTGGCCGGCGTTTCCGAATTGGGCGCCAGGTCACGAGAAATTTCGGATGGCGCTTTCGGTCATGACCGGCCGGTGGTAGGGAGGAAAACGCTCCTCGCTGAGAGTCCGTTAAGAGCCCTTCACCCGCCGCTGAGAAAGAAAAGGCTGAGCTTTGCGCTTGGCGTACCATGACAGTGTAAGTTCGCCCATCTCAAGCAAAGAGATTTTTATGGCAACCGGAAAGCCCATAGCATGCGCCCCCGGCAAGGCCCCAGTCAGGCCGATAGCGGAGCATAGCCAGCAGGCTACCCCCCCCCCCCCCCCGCAGGTGGGCATTCGCATGATCTGGAATATCTTT
>CAIOLO010000096.1 GCA_903859155.1 uncultured beta proteobacterium | reverse complement strand
TCGATCAGGTTGGCGTCGCGGTCCTTCTTCATGTGGGTGGTGATGCGACCGATCGCTTCGTCCCACGAAATGCGCTTCCACTCGTTGCTGCCGGCTTCGCGCACTTCCGGGTACTTGAGCCGGTTGGTGCTCTTGACCATGTCCATCAGGCCGGCGCCCTTGGCGCACAGCGTGCCGCGATTCACGGGATTATCCGGATCGCCCTCGATGTGGATGATGTCCGCTTTCGAATTCTTGGACTTGTCGCCCGTGCTGTAGATCAGGACCCCGCAGCTCACCGAGCAGTAGGGACACATGTTGCGGGTTTCCGTGGCGCGGGCGAGCTTGAAGCTGCGCACCTCCGCCAGGGCCGATGTGGGCGAGAATCCCATCAGTGCGATGGAAGACCCGCTCAGACCGGCGCCGCAGACCTTGAAGAACTGCCGCCGTGTGACTTGCATGTGTCGATCTCCTCTCCAGTGAACGAAGCCAGGAGCGGCTACTCCGGGCTGATCTGCTTATTCGCAGATTTATGGTTTTTATACTACTCCAACTTTTGATAGAGGATTGTCGCACTGCAGCAGGCGCCAAGGGGAGGGCGCCGTGGTCGCCTGAGTGCGGGGTTCTGCCGTGTGAGGCTCAGCCCCCCGTTCCATTGAATCGCTTCTCGATTTCAGCGGCCGGAATATAGCCGCCGATGCGTTCGCCGCCGCCGAAGAAGATCGCCGGCGTGCCGTTGATGCGCAGTTTGCGGCCAAGCTGCGCCGACTTGTCCAGGCCGGCGGTATCGCATTTGGCAGGGACGGCAGGCGGGGTCTTGCCGTTGTTCATCCAGTCGGTCCAGGCTCTGGACTTGTCCGGTGCGCACCAGATCGCTTTTGACTTCTCGACGGAATCATCGCCCAGCACCGGATAAAGGAAGGTGTAGACCGTCACGTCCTTCAGGGTCAGGATGTCTTTCGCCAGCTTCTTGCAATAGCCGCAGTTCGGGTCCTCGAATGTCACCAGGATATTTTTTCCCGAACCGCGCACCTGCTTCACCGCAAGCTCGAGCGAACCCGTCACGAGGCCCTTTTCGATGTCTTTCATCCGCTCCGCAGTGAGGTTCCTGCGGGTTTTCGTTTCGTGCAGATTGCCGATCATCAGGTAGGCCCCCTTGTCGTCGGAATAGAAAACCTGGCTGTCCGCAGTGACTTCCCAGATGCCGGCAATGGGCGCCTTGACGATCTTTTCGACCTTGCCGATACTGGCTTCGACGGCTTTTCTCACATCGGCCTCGTCGGCAACGGCGGCGAGGGACACACAGGCCAGAGCGGCGGCAAGCAGCGGTAGTTTCATGGTTTCTCCAGGGGGATTCAGGACGCGAGTGCGTAGCGGACCAACAGGTCCTTTACGACCGGCAAAGCGTTGGTGAGGTTCAATCCAAAATTGCGCAGGCGGGGCAAAGAGCCCGTTGTCGGGCGGAAAAGGTCGTGCAGACTATCAGTCACCGTCTGCAAAGTCATCACTTCTTCCATGCGCGCGCGCTCGTAGCCGCGCAGCAGCGCCAGGTCGCCGCAATCGACGTGGCCCGGCTTGTCGCAAAGAACGGCAGCCAGGACCCGTGCATCCTGAAAGCCCAGGTTGATGCCGTGGCCGGAAAGCGGATGGATGGTATGCGCCGCATCCCCGATCAGCGCCATTCGCGGCGCCACGGTCTGCGGCGCGCGCATCAGGCGCAGCGGAAAGCCGGCGGGCGCCGTAATCAGTTGCAGTGCGCCCAGGCGCAGGCCGCCTGCATCGGCAACCCGGGCGCAAAGCGCGGCGTGGTCGAGCGCCAGCAGTTCGCGCCCCTGATTTTCCGGGGCGGACCAGACCATCGAGATGCGATTGCCCGCCAGCGGCAGCCAGGCCAGTATGCCGTCGTGGCGGAACCACTGAAAAGCCGTGCCGCGGTGCGGCAGCTCCGTCGCGAAGTTGGCTACCACACCCAACTGGTCGTAAGGGTCGAAGCGCGCCACCATGCCTGCCGCGGAACGCGTCCAGGAATCCGCCCCATCTGCCGCCACGATCAGCCGCGCGTCAAGGCTTCGGCCGTCGTCCAGTGTCAGCCGCGCGGCATCCGGCGCAAACGCCAGTGCTTGCGGGCTCGCCGGGCAGAACAGGGTCAGGTTGCCCTGGCGCTTGACCGTTTCCCACAACTCGCGCTGCATCAGCGACGATTCAAGGATCCAGGCCAGCTCCGACACGCCGCTGCCATAGGCGCTGAAGTCGAGGCGACCACCGGCGTCGCCGTGAATCTCCATGGCCCGCACCGCTTCCATGCGACCCGCATCCAGATGCTGCCAGACGCCTGCGGCGTCGAGGAAGCGCGCGTTGGCCGGGCTGATCGCATAAACGCGGCTGTCCCACCCGTCGGGAAAGACCGGCACACTGCCTTCCACCAGCGCCACCGATAAACTCGAGCGGCGCAAAGCCGCCGCCAGGGCCAGGCCGGCCAGGCCACCTCCCACAATCACGACATCGAAGTCCATCCCGCGATTGTCGCCTACCGGGACTCGCCTTGACAAGGCAAGCGTGCGCCGACGATAATTCCGCCCCTTCGTGGGGTGATGTAGCTCAGTCGGTTAGAGCATCGGATTCATAATCCGGGGGTCGGTGGTTCAAGTCCACTCATCACCACCAGTCATAGCAAGGCCTCCAGCGATGGGGGCCTTTTTCTTTTATAGGTCGGGCTAGCACCGGGCTATCAGCACAGGTTAAGGTTCATGTCCCCAAGTTGCCTCAGCAACGCAGGGGGAGCCTT
>CAIOLO010000095.1 GCA_903859155.1 uncultured beta proteobacterium | reverse complement strand
GGCTTGCTCGTCGCGGACGGCGCGGTGCGCAAGGTCGCCTAGGAAGTTGTACCTTTACGGGTCACTGATCGGTTGCGCGTACATATTATGATCTCGGTCGAATTGCGATTGTTTGATATCTATTTTAGCGAGGCCCGGCTAAATGTGGACGGTTTTTCGAACCTGCGGGATTCTGAGGTTTGGATGTACCAGTAGGTGTTGGCCGTTGGGTTTGAGTTTTTTTCTATCGGTTTGCGGGGGGGCGCGGGGGGCAGCGCCCCCCGCCCTTGGCAGAGGTCATCCGAACCGTCTTCGTAATTTCCGAAGGCGCGCTGTGTACGCGCTGCTGATGCCAGTTGTAATCCAACAATCCATATAAACGGGCCGGCATTGGTTGGGGCTCAGTTGTGCCCGGCCGGATTGGCTATGCTTGGGGCTTCGCCGCAAATGACGAAGGCCCGGGTAAGTTCTTGGACGGAACCCCGGGCCTTCAGCGCCGCGGCTCGCACGAGAACACCGACGCATCTGCTTTATGCCTGCGATGCACGGCGTTGTCCAGTCCTAAATAGGCCGTGCATGGCGGTGTTCGATGAAGCCGATAGGCAGTCGCATCGGCTGTACCAGTGCGCCGCTTGCGGCCAGACGGTGCATATCTGCCGAGCTTGTGACCGCGGTAATCGGTACTGCGCCGGTATCTGTGCGCGGCTGCGCCGCCGGGAGTCGTTGCGGCGTGCCGCAGCGCGCTACCAAGGAAGCCGCCGTGGTGCCACTCGGCACGCGGCTCGCCAGAGCGCTTTACGATCTCGCCAAACACAAATAGTGACGCATCAGGGTTCCGCTGCCGTGGCCCCCGCCGTTCAATTGCCCGCTGACGCCATTGAATTGACAGGGGTACTTGAAGATGGGCATGCGACTTATAAAAAAACCGGATCCGGCAATCCCAAAGTGGGTGCCACGCTCGCGATCAACACAATCACCTGGCTCGAATGTGGCTTTTGCCGGCGCAGGCTCACACACTGGATACGCATGGGACCGCTGCGCCGCAACCGTTGAGCCCCTGCGATGATCTCCGGCGCCCTGGAAGCGGAGATCCTGCGCTTGCATCATGCCGAGGGCTGGCCGATCGGTACGATCGCCACGCAACTTCGGCTCCATCACGCCACGGTGCGCCGGGTACTCGCGCAAGCCAGCGTGCCTGCGGCCGCGCCGGCAATACGCACCATGCTGGTCGACCCGTACCGAGCCTTCATTCTGCAGACCTTGGAGAAATACCCCAGCCTTCGCGCCAGCCGCTTGTACACGATGGTGCGCGAGCGCGGCTATGCCGGTGGGCCTGATCATTTCCGCGCGATCGTCGCGCAACTACGGCCGCGGCCATTCGCCCAGGCGTATTTACGACTTCGCACCTTGCCCGGCGAACAAAGCCAAGTCGACTGGGCGTTCTTTGGCAAGATGCGCGTGGGCCGGGCGATACGCCCGCTGATGGCGTTCGTGATGGTGCTCAGTTACTCGCGCATGACCTTCCTGCGGTTTTATCTGAACGCGGCGATGGGCAACTTTCTGCGCGGACATGTCCAGGCATTCGCATTCTTCGAGTCTTGCCCCAGG
>CAIOLO010000094.1 GCA_903859155.1 uncultured beta proteobacterium | reverse complement strand
CGGCACCTTGGCGGGTCCGGACAGCGCCATCCAGGACTCATCGTCCAACCCAGGATACAACTCCGCGACCGTCTGCAGCGTCGGAAAATCCTTCTGACGCTCGGGCGAAGTCACTGCCAGGACGCGAAGTGAGCCTTTCTTGATCAGCGGTATCGCCGATGACATGCCACTGGCCATCATGGAAATGTGACCGCCAACCAGATCCGTCATGGCCGGCACCGCCCCCTTATACGGAATGTGACGCAACTTCACCCCTGCTTGGTACGCCATCGATTCCATGAATATGTGTGTCGGAGTACCTACCCCGGGCGAACCGTAAGTGATCGAATCCGGTGCTGTGCGCGCTTTGTCGAGCATCTCGGCCAAAGTCTTGAACGGCGAGTCGGCGCGTATCAGTATGGCGGAGGGCGCCAGGGCAAGCCGTGCAAAATGGGTGAGGTCGGTGATCGGATTGATCCCTGATTGCTCATTCAGCAAACCTACGGTCACCACGCTTGCGCCGTTGATCAGGATGGTGTGCCCATCGGGCGGCGACGCCATCACGTATCTGATGGCAATTTCGGTGCCGGCACTGGGTTTGTTCTCGATGATGAACGGCAAACCAGTGAGCTTGGCCAATTCCTGGCCGACCACCCGAGCAACAGGATCAACGGTGCCCCCAGGTGCAAATGGCACGATGATGCGCACGGTCTTTGTCGGATAGGCCACCGGTTGCGCCTGTGCTGCGCCCAACAGGGTCATCGTTACCGCGAGCAGGACGATTGCACGTACTACGATAAAGCCGAGGTTCATTGCATCCCCTCCTTCATTATCATGAATCTAGTTACGTACTGCTGCACGGCATGCGCCTCGCCTGCCACGCGTGTCAATCGTTTTGAAATCTAGACCTCTCTCCAACGCAAGTCAATCACAATGTCCGAGTAATTTGCGAAGCGCGAATTCTTACTAGTGAATGCGCAATAAACCGCGATTTTATTTTGTGCATTCTGCAGGACTGTCTTATTGGACAGACAATGACTCATTGGGCATCGGCGTCCTTCGATAAGAAATATCAGTCGCATTCGCACAAGTCATCGATCAGGTTATGACTCATTCACGAGAATTGACTCATGATACGTTTGTGTATGCTCAGGATGATGATGGCCCTTGCCCTTCGTACTGCATTCTCGAAAACGAGTATCAATTTGCTTGCCAGCGGTGCGATGCGGGTACGGCGCAAATTACTTACTCCGGTCACCTCGTTGCGCCAACTCAGAGGAGTACAGATTGTGGTTGAAATAATGAGCGCGTATAACCTATACCATTGGAGATGACATGCACGGACTAGAAATCGGCGAATGCGTTCTCGATGGGAACTGCGAGGTGCTAAGGCAGGAGGTGCGCGCATTCCTCGCCGAGTCGCTGGCCTCTCAGACTACAGAGCAGAAGATGCTCTCCTGGACGGGCGTGGATTTCGAGTTCAGCCGCAAGCTCGGGGCCCGCGGCTGGATCGGCATGACCTGGCCCAAGTGCTATGGGGGGCATGAACGTTCGGCGATTGAGCGCTACGTGGTCACCGAGGAGTTGCTTGCTGCGGGGGCGCCCTGCGGCGGGCACTGGACGGCCGATCGCCAGCACGGCCCCATGCTGTTGCGCTTTGGGTCCGAAGAGTTGAAATCCACGTTTCTCCCGCGGATCGTGCGAGGCGAGCTTGCAACGGCAATCGGCATGAGCGAGCCGGATTCGGGATCCGATCTGGCCTCGATTCGCACCAAGGCCGAGCGTGTCGCCGATGGGTGGGTGATCAACGGGCGCAAGATCTGGAGCTCCGGGTCGCTGCAGTTTCCGTACATGGTCGCTCTGGTGCGAACCGGCGAGCGTGGCGAGGACCGGCATGGCGGCTTGTCGCAGTTCTGGGTCGATTTGAAGGCCCCTGGTATCACCATTCGGCCAGTGCAATTTCTGACCGGCGAGCCCAAGTGGGGTGAAGTGACCTTCGACAATGTTTTCGTCCGCTCCGATTACCTTCTGGGCGAGCCCGGCAATGGATGGGGCCAGGTGACGACCGAGCTTGGATACGAGCGCAGCGGGCCTGACCGGTACTTGAGCAGTCTGCATCTCCTGCTCGAGATGCTCGACAGCGCGAACCCCGACGACCCGCGTCACGCGGCTGTCCTCGGCAAGCTGGTTGCTGAACTTTCGACCCTGCGGCAGCTATCCCTTGGGATCGCGGGTATTCTCTCCCGCGGCGAGAATCCCGGTCTCGCATCTTCGATCGTGAAGGACCTTGGCACCACCTTCGAGCAACAGATTCCGGAGTCCGCGCACGAATTATTCGATGCGGCCCTGGTCGATCCGGATTCCTCGCTCGCGGCGATGATGAATTATCTCGTCCAGCTGGCACCTTCATTTTCAATTCGCGGCGGTACGCGTGAGGTGCTGCGCGGCATCATCGCCAGAGGCCTGGGGATACGATGAGCGAGATCCGGAAAATCATCACAGAGAGCATTGAGCGTCTGCTCGCCGACCAAGTCACGCATGAGCTGTTGTTGGCCGCAGAGGACGGAAAGTATCCGGATGCACTATGGCGCATGATTGAGGAAAGCGGTTTCACCCGCGTATTGGTCCCGGAATCGATGGGAGGCAGCGGCGGCGGATGGCCCGACGCCTACCCTGTGTTGCGTGCGGTGGGCTACTACCGAGTGCCGGCACCGCTCGCGGAGACGGTCGTGGGCAACGATCTGCTTGCGCGCGCCGGCATGCCGATCACCGATGGCCCCCTATGCCTCATTGAACAGGAGGCCGATCTGCGAATCGAGCGCAGAGATCACCGCATCCTCGTGACCGGACGAGTCCATGCCGCACCGTGGGCTCGTGCCTCGCGGTGGCTGGTCATCGCCGGCAAGATCGAGGCACACGACGTTTTGCTGCGAGTCAGCTCCACCGCCGATGGCATGACGATCCTGCCGGGTGCAAACCTCGCCAAGGAGCATCGCGACGATGTGGTGTTGTCCGACGTCCTGGCGGAAGACTGCGCGTTTGTCGATGCTCGCTTGATGTCGAATCCGGTCCGCTCGCACGGTGCGTTGACCCGTGCGATCGGCATCGTCGGTGCCTTGGAGTCGATATTGGCGCAGAGCGTCGAGTATGCGAAAGAGCGTGTCCAGTTTGGGCGCCCGATCGCCAAATTCCAGGCGATTCAACACATGCTCGCGCTGCTCGCTTGCGAGGTGACCGCGGCCTCGACTGCGGCACAAGCGGCGTGCAACGCCATGGCGAAGCCAGACCCGGGCTTCGAAATCGCAGTGGCCAAGGTGCGAGCGGGCCGAGCCGCGGGCGTGGGGGCGCTCATTGCTCACCAAATACATGGCGCCATGGGCCTGACCTATGAGCACACCCTGCATTTCGGCACGCGCAGGCTGTGGTCGTGGCGCAGCG
>CAIOLO010000093.1 GCA_903859155.1 uncultured beta proteobacterium | reverse complement strand
GAAGCCGCTGTGCTCCACTATGCCCGGCAAGCCGGCGCCGACGGCGTGGTGTGCGGCCACATCCACAGCGCCGTCATCAAGGAGGTGGATGGCATCACCTACATCAACTGCGGCGACTGGGTCGATAGTTGCACCGCCATCGTCGAACATTGGAGCGGCCAGCTGGAGCTGGTGCAGTGGAACGAAATCGAGCATGCGGCCGCAGTCTCATCCCGCGACGCGACGGCAACTTATAGCCGCGCGGATGCCGCCTAGCTGCCCCAGTCGCCGGCCAAGGAATTCAATCGGGGAATTCATTAAATTGGAGCACCAGCCATCCAGGCACAGTCGTTCTCCATCGGTTTGTGGGGAGACATACCCTACGCCAAGGCCAACGACGCGCCCAGGATGGCGCCGCTGATCCGGCAGGACGACCTCCTGCAAAACTTTACGCGGCTGCAAACCTTCGGCAGCCCGAACATTCATTGGGTCAAGGTGACGGTGAACCCGAAGACCCGCGCGCTTTTCACCATTCAGCCGATGCTTGTCGAGGGCAATTAGGCGGGGGGGTGCCGACGCGGCGCGGGCGAAGCCACGTCGCGATGCCTGCTGATAAATGCCTAACGCGCAGCGGTCACGTCGAAATTGACGGCAATCTGGTACTGGTAGTCCCTGCCGCGCATCAGTTCCGGCGCCTGCGGGAAAATCGCGCTGCTCACCGCGGCCAGTGCCGCCTGGTCGATTATCCCGTTGCCGCTGCTTAGCAAAATGCGCCTCTGGCGCGGGCTGCCATCGCGATAAATGAATTCCACCCGCGCTCTGCCCTTCAATCCCATGAAACGCGCGGCGGGCGGATAGACCACGGCTGCCTGAATTGCCGCACGCAGGCGCGCGGCGAACTGCGCCTCCAGAGCCGCGTTGGAGGTGGCCGGCGGTTGCGGCGGTGGCGGTGGCGGAACCTCGACGATAGGCGATTCCACGCCAGTCTGGGTGGGCGCAGGATCCGCAGTGGCTTTGGGCACATTGGGCACCGGTTTCTCCTCCGGTTGCGGCACCGGAGGAATGATCGCCGGTGGTGGTTGCAGCGGTTTTGGCGGCGGTTTTATCTCCGGCCTGGGCGCTGCCTTGGGTGGCGCTGGAACAGGATCATCCAGGCTCATCAGGATCGTGTCGTCCTTGCGCACTGGCGTTGCGGGATGCGCCAACAACGCGGTTGCGAACACGGCGATCAGCCCTTCCAACAGGACCGCCGCCAGCAGCGCTTTTCGGTAGGAAAGGGTTTCGCCGCGCCGGTCTGGGATAACCGGGGGGTTACTCGACATTCCGCGTCGCCAGTCCGATCTGGGTGATCCCGCTCTGGCGGCAGGCATCCATAACTTCGGTGAGTTGTTGGAGCGTGGCGGCCCCGGCGCCGGCAATCGTCACCACCGTTTTGTCGCGATCGGGGGATGACTTCAATATCTCCCTGAGCGCGGCCAGACTGGCTGGCTTCTGGTCCACCACCAGGCCACCGTCCTGGTGGATTTCAATCAACACCTTGACCGGCGGCAGAGCCTGGCTGGTGCTGCTCGCGGGCAGCCGGCCGACCAGCCCGGTCGAGGGGATCATGTTCAGGGCAATCATGACGAAGAACACCAGGAGGAACAGCATGATGTCGATCATCGGAATGATTTCGATGCGCGGTTTGCGCGTCTCGAAGTAACGCATGACTCAGGTTCCGGTCCGTGCGACAACCATGGTGGGATGAATGTTGGTGTTGTCCCTTGTGTGGATGTGCGCGTAGCGGTTGATCAGCATCTGTTTAAGCGTTTCCAGTTGGTGCACCAGCAGCCGGACCCGGGTGTTCAGGCTGTTCAGGCAAATGAGGCCGAGCATGGCAATGAACAATCCGCTGGCCGTCGCAATCAGCGCCTCGGCGACGCCGCCGGTTACCTGGGTCGGCACGGCACTACCCTGACCCAGTCCGGAGAAGGCATTGAACATGCCGACAATGGTGCCAAACAGGCCCAGCAACGGCGCCAGGGTGACCGCCGTGTCCAGAATCCAGAGGGCGCGGTCAAACCGCGGGATGCTATGAAGGATGGTTTCCTCCAGGCGATCGGCCAGCACCTGACGTTCATTGATTTCCGGATTAGACAGTGCCACCGCCAGCAGGCTGGCGTGGGGAAGGCGGCCGGCACGTTCGATTTCCTGCTGCAACAGGTCATTGCGAAGGCGAGGCAACTGCTCCACACGTTCATTGACGCTCCTGCCCCCCGACATGGAGCGGTAGAGAAACCAGGACCGCTCGATGATCACTGTCAAGGTGACCAGCAGCAGCAGGACCATCAGATACAGAGTCCCTCCCGATGATCCGGCGAGTTCATGCAGGTATTGCAGATTCATGGATTTCCTTCCATTTGAGAGCATTGCACGCCATTACGCCGACCGCGAAGACAAAATGCCCCCACGGCGGCGCGTCGCAACGCAATAATCAGAAATCCACCCTGGCAGTCATCATGTAGCTGCGTCCGGGCTGAAACAGGAACTGGTCCGTCGCGGATTCCATGCCATAAAGCGCGGAGCCGACCACCGTGTTGGTGGGTTTGACTGCCACCGCATTCAGCTTGTTTAGGAGGTTGTAGATCGAGAATTGCAGTTTCACGGACTTTGTCCCCGCACCGGGATTTTGCATGGTGTAGGCGAGGTTGAAATCGGTGGTGGAATAGGGGTTCAATCGATAGCCCTCGTCGTCCAGCACATAGGTTCTTCCCACCCGTTTCTGGATCAATCCACCGGCCCAGGCGCCGGACTTATACAGCCCACCGAACGCGGTGGTAGTGTCGGGAACACCGGCAATCTGCTTTCCTGTTGTGCGCGATGCCGCTCTGTTAACCGAGGCGTTTGCGTAGGCGAAAAAGCCGTTGCTCAATGCATAGGTGCCCTGGGCTTCCGCGCCCTTGTAAGTCACGCCACCCTGGTTATAAAAGACCGCCGGGTTGGAAGCCGGAATTTGCGCGACCTTGTCGTTGAAGCGGATGTAATAAACATCGGTGTCAAACGTGATCAGTGCGGACTTGTGGACCACGCCGAGCTGGTAATTGGTGGAGGTCTGCGGCTTGATATCCGTGGCGTCCGCCCCGGCACTCTGGTAACTGCTGATGTCCGGCACCAGCATTCCCTTGGCGTATTGCGCGTAGGTCGACCAGGACGGGTTGATTTTGTAGTTGCCCGTCAGGAACGGCAACGTGGCGCTGAACCGTTTGCTCAGGTTCTGGGTAATGCGGCTGGTCTGATTGACCGCCGCATTGATGCTCAGGTCGGTGCGCATCAGTTTCAGCCCCGGTGTCACCTTCAGGTTCTTATTGACGTTCCATTCGAATTCGGCAAACGGCTGATACAGCTTCCATCCGGAATTCTGGTCGTAGACGGTATTGTTCAACCCGCCATAGACGCCGGACACTGCCGCGTCAATATTGCGTGCATAACCTGTCCTCGCATCGATGTCATATCGGGACCGGTGAGTGTCGGCCTTTTCCGCCCAAAGCCCGACGCGCAACAGGCCATTGTCCATTTGCCGGGTTGCTTTGGCGATATCTCCTGCGACCCAGTACTGGTTGGTCTTGATATAGCCTGGAATCGCCACGGTTGGGGCGAAAGCCAGGCCAGGTGTCGCAGCGGAGTTGGTGCTGTATCCGTTGTTGGTGTACTGGTAGTAATAAGCGTTGTTGTCGATCGCCCAGCCGCCGCCCAGATCGCTCTGAATGCGCACGTAATTGAGATCGGTGCTCTTTAGCACCCGATTGTAGAGGTGGTAGTCGGACTGGTTGAGGTTGTCGCTCAAAGCGTAATTTTTGCCGAAGCTGGCCACCTGTGCCTTGGTCAAGCCATTGTCGCTGTCGGGCTGGTCGTAGCGGTTTTCGTTGTGGTTAAGGTTGAGCGTCAGCAAGGTGCTGCTGCCCAGGGCCTTCTGGAACTTGATCGCAATGTTGCTCGAATGCACCGGACTGAAGGTCCTGGCGCCGTCGCTGTTGAGTTGTTGCAGGTTCACTGAAAAGCGCATATCGCCGGCATCGCCAATCGCCCCCGACTCATAGCGGGCGCCGAGAATATTGGTATTCCACGACCCCAGTGAAAGAAACGGGCTTATGGTCCTCTCCGCGGCCAGATCCCGCGAAAACAGGTTGATCGAGCCGCCAAATGTCGCCTGGCCAAGATTGCTGGCCATGCCCGGACCGCGCTCTACCACCACGCTGCCGATGACCTCTCCGGGGAAGTACGCCGTGGAATGGTGGGTCGGGCCGTTGGTGTCGCCAAACGGAATGCCGTCAAAGGTGACGTTGTATTGGCCATCCGCGAAACCGCGTATGCCAACCTTCGATTCGCCCAGGCCCGGTCCGTTGGGAGAAATGCCGCCGGTGACGCTCGGGGCAATTATTGCGATGCCGGAGTAGTCGATCGCCGGCGACTTATAGCTCTCGATAAAGCTCCTGTCGATAATCGATTGCGGCTGGGTTGCGCCCAGGTCGGCTTGCGTCGGCGCCGCGGCAGCAGCGCGGGAGACGATCGAATCATTGCGCGCGCCTGCGTTGGCCGATCCCTGCACCTGTGTGCCCACCGTTCCAAGATCCGTGGGTTGCGCCGCAAAAGCGGCATGAACAGAGCCGGCAATTATTGTGATTGAAAAGATTGAACGCAAACGCTGACGACCTGAAAATCTGACCACCTGGGCTTCCCCTTTTGCTGAGTGAGAGCATTAATCGAAGGGGGGATGCTACGGTCGATTTATTTCAGGCCCATGAATGAAATGTGACAACAGGCTTGCTGCGCGTGTTCATTCACTTCAGACCGATGAACGATATGTGGCAACAGACGTGCTGCGCGTGTCGCATCCGGGCAGCAACTGTTTCTTGTCGTGACAGGGCGGCTCGATGACCGCGGGCCCTGTTTGGTGAAGAAAAAGCGCGGCCAGTCCAAGCCAAATGGCGGCCGCGAAGTGCGAGAAGATCACACATAGGCAACAACGAAGTTCGAACTGCCGATGAGGTGCAACAACTGATTGGTGGGGTGGCTGCCCCGGACCCCGGATAGCGGGCTGCGTTCCTGCATGGTGTTCTCCATCATGGGTAGGTTCGCCGTTTTGTCATGCGGCTGCCGACGCGCGCCATCAATGCGCCAGGGTGGCTGCCAGAGGGCCGCCTGCGCCGGTGGTCGGACATGATTCCTGTCAATTGCCCCAGAAAAGCATCAAAAACGTTTTCCCAATCGAGGCTTTCCGCCTTGCTGCGAGCCTGTTCGCGCAACATCTGAATCTTTTGTGGCGAGCGCGCCAGCATCGAGGCCATGTCGACAAAGCTCCTGGCATCTCCAAAGGGAACCCGGACGCCGTTCTCCATGTGGCGCAGATGCTCGCGGGCCGCGGCATAGTCAAAAGCCACCACCGCAAGTCTAGATGCCATCGCTTCGAGGGTGACATTGCCGAAGGTTTCGGTGAGGCTGGGGTACAGGAACAGGTCGGCCGACGCGTAATGCTCGGCCAGCGGCGCGCCGGTCAGAATGCCGGTGAAGTGATGTTTGGGAAATGCATGCTGCAGCCTCGCGCGCTCCGGGCCGTCTCCGACGATCACCAGCCTCGCGTCGCGCCGATGCCTATGAATTGCGGCGAAGGCGGCGAACAGCACGTCAAGATTCTTTTCCGCGGCGAGACGGCCGACATGCAGTACCACAGGCGCCTCTTTACCCGCACCGAATGCCTCGCGCAGCGCTGCGCTGCGGCGCGCCGGATTAAAAAGCCTGCAATCGACACCGCGACCGACCACGGCCAGGTTGAAGATGCCGCGCATGGCCAGTTCGTCGCGCATCTGCGCGGTGGGAACGATGGTGACCCCGGTGCGATTGTGAAAATAGCGGAGGTAAGCCGCTACTATTTTGGCAAGCCAGCCCGCGCCATAGTGCGCCGCATAGCCATGAAAATTGGTGTTAAAACTGCTGGTAACGGCAATGTCGAGCCTGCGCGCGGTTTGCAACGCGGACCAGCCCAAAGGCCCTTCGGTTGCAATGTGCACCACATCCGGCCTTTGCTTTTGCCAGGCGCGCGCCAGATGGCGCCCCGCGGGAAATCCGACGCGAACGGAGGGATAGTTTGGCAGGCTGGCGCCGGAGACCAGCAGGTGCTCGGCCTCCGCGCAGTGCCATGGCCCGGAATCACCGGGCTGATAAGGCCTTACGATTTGCAGGGTGACGCCGCGCGCAAGCAGACCCGCGCAAATCCGGCCGATGCTGTTCGCGGCGCCATTGACCTCCGGGGGAAAGGTTTCCGTTACGACCGCGATATGCAACGGAGGTTGGAGGGGGAGTGGCGTGTCGTCACGAGTATTCACCGTTGCGCACTGTGGCGCGCCAATGCTTCATGGGTATGACAAATTTGTTGACTTTCGGTTAAAGCAGAGGTCTGGTAATCGCATCGGACTCGCTCAGTCCGCCGCAATCAGCAGCACCGCAAGCGCCGCCCCGATTCCGGCGGGCACGCCATAGCGTTGCAGCAGCGACGCCCGTTGGCCCGCGATCACCTGCACCGGGACAGTGGCGATTTCCATCAATCGGGTGGCCAGGGAGCGCTGGAACAGGCGTGCCAGCAGCGGCATGCGGGTGCTGCCCATCAGTATCTGGTCGGCCTTGATGCGCCGCGCGACGCGATCGATGCTCGGGGCAACCTCGCCGCGTTCGGCGTGCTGCGCATGCGCCACACCGTGGCGGTCGAGCAGCTCCCGTGCCGGGGCGAGTGCGCGTTCGGCTTCGCTGGCATGCCAGGATCTGCGCTCGCCCCTTTTGAGGAAGCGGGAGATGTATTGCGGCAGCGGGGTACGCACATGCAGCAGATGCACTTCGACGCCCGGTTGCTGCAAGGCCAGATTGGCGGCGTGGCGCACGGCATTGACGGCATTGCTGGATACGTCTACGGGAACAAGAATCCTGGTCATGTTGCATCCCTCCTTGGTGGCGATGGGTTGAAAGGTTTTCGTCGGTTGCGCTGGTATGAAGCCTGAAGTGTGCGCGGGCATTTCTGGCGGCGTTACCGAGCGCCGGATCGCGCGATAGCCGCCACCAAGCACGCCGGCCATGACGGCCGCGTAGATGAGTCCGGTGAGCCAGACCCGACCGGCCAGCACGTCGTCAAGCAGGGGTTCGCTGGTGATCATCTTGGCGGCGGTCCAGGCGAGCACCGCTGCGCCGAGGTAGATGATCGCGGGGAAGCGATCGACCAGCTTCAGGATGAGCTGACTGCCCCAGACCACGATCGGGATGCTGATCAGCAGGCCCAGCACCACCAGCAGGAAACTGCCATGGGCCGCGCCGGCGACCGCCAGCACATTGTCCAGGCCCATGACCAGGTCGGCGACGATGATGGTTTTGATCGCGGACCAGAAGGTGTCGGAACCGCTGACATTCTTTTCGTCCGGGGATTTGTCTGCGAGCAGCTTGCAGGCGATCCAGACCAGCATCACGCCGCCGGCGAGCATCAGGCCGGGGATGCCCAGCAGCCAGACCACGCCCAGTGTCATCAGGCTGCGCACCACCACCGCGCCGGCTGTTCCCCAGAGAATGGCTGAATTCCGGTATCGCAGCGGCAGCTTGCGCGTGGCCAGCGCAATCACGATGGCATTGTCTCCTGCCAGTACCAGATCGATCATCACGATCGCCGCAAGCGAACTCAAAAACTGCACCGAGAAGATTTCCATGAAGCGGATCCTTTTTGTTGAACAAACTGCGTGGCGCATCATGCAAAAGCATCAGCGATTAGTGAAATGAAGCTTTGCAATGCCTGCCATCAAGGCCTGCAATGGCGATTGCCTTTTGCAATGGCAGCCATTGCGTTCCTGCCAAGGCCAGGCTGCATTGCCAGGAGGCGATATGCCTGATGGAAGGAGGGGCTTTTATACGGAGCTTGCATTGACTGCCGAACCCTGCATAGAATCGCGGCGCAACTTGTATCGATGCCAGGCATGGATGCGGGTTGACTACAAAGGGGAGTAGCTTCGTTAGGCTGGTGAGGGTGCCGGCCTATTACGTCAGCATCGTCAATACGGGGATAACCTCCCCCGGTGCTGGCGGCAACGGTATTCAGCAGGCGTTGCGAGCGAGACCTTTGCCTTGACCGGGCAAAGGTCTTTTTGTTTGCGCGTGCCGATTGCACGCCTGTCCGGTTCGGGAAAAGGTCGCCGCGCGATGGGCGCGGCATTGGCTGACGAACCGGGGAGCATCATGCCGCACAGCAATATCCGCCGTTACCTGAAACACGGAACACTGCCGCAACTGAGCGTTTTCGACGCCGTGATCCGGCGCGGCAATTTCACGCGCGCCGGGGAAGACCTGTTCATGGCGCAGCCGACGGTCTCGATCCAGTTGAAGAAACTGAGCGAGACGATTGGCTTGCCGCTGGTGGAGCAGATCGGCCGGCACGCACATGCCACCGAAGCAGGCAAATACGTCGGCGAGGCGTGCGCACGCATCTTCGGCGCGCTGTCCGATCTGGAGAACCAGCTCGACAATCTGCGGCAGGTCAAAGGCGGCCGCCTGCGCCTGGCGGTGGGCACCGCCGGAAAATATTTCGCGCCACGCCTGCTGGCGGAATTCGCGCGCAAATATCCGGGAGTGGAGCTGTCACTGCAGATTCATCATCGCGAAACCCTGCTTGAGCGAATTGCCGCCAATGCCGACGATCTGTACATCTTCGCCAATCCGCCGGATTGCGATGACATGGTCAAGCAGGCGATTCTTCCCAATCCAATGGCGGTTTTCGCCCGCGTGGATCATCCGCTGGCAAGAGCGGGCCACATCCCCTTCGAGCGGCTGGCGCAAGAGCCTTTTATCATTCGCGAACCCGGCTCGGGTACCCGCATGTCGGTGCAGCGGCTGTTCGCCGAGCGCGGCCTCACGCCGAAAGTGTGCATGGAGTTGTGCACCAACGAAGCCATCAAGCAGGCCATCATTGCCGGCCTGGGAATTTCCATCCTGTCGCGCCATACCCTGGGGCTGGACACCGAGCAGCCGCAACTCACTACGCTGGATGTGGCAGGTTTTCCGACCGGGGGGAACTGGCATCTGGTTTATCCGCTGGGCAAGCAGTTGTCGCCGGTTGCGATGGCATTTGTGGAACTGGTGCGCGAAGAAGCCAAAAAAATGGTGACCGAACACATGGGAACAGTGGGTAGCAAGCGGCGCTGAGTTTTCCACGCGATGCTGGCGTGCGGGCGGGCCCGACAACGGGATCCGCACGCCCTTGGTATGCTCGGATTTTCCCGGGGATTGAGGTCATCGCATGCGCTCACTCGCAGACGGCGCGGGGGCCTAAGGCATCGACATCGGCGCGACAACCTACGGCATCATCGGCGTGGTCGCCACCCTGCATGAACGCGACACCACCGGGCACGGGCAGATGATCACCTCGGGTTTGTTACGCCCCACTGTGCTCAATAGCCCCTTCAAACGGCCGGATACGCGCAATGACCCTGCCCGCTGCGTCTTCCGCACACTGCACGTCATAGTTGCTTTGCAAGTTAAGCCAGAACTGGTGCGTGGTGTTGAAGAACCTCGCTAGCCGCAGAGCAGTATCAGCGGAGATGCCACGCCGTTCGCGCACGATCTCATTGATGCGCGCAGGCGTAACGTTCAGCGCGCGCGCAAGCGCATTGCTGGAAAGTCCCAGCGGAATCATGAACTCCTCCCGCAATTGCTCGCCGGGGTGAATGGGGGGCAGTTTCTTGCTCAAGTTCATACTCCTATTCAGTGGTAGTCCACAATTTCAACGTCCGTCGGGCCTTGGGGCGTCCACAAAAAACACAAGCGAAACTGATCGTTGACGCGGATGCTATGCTGCCCTTGGCGGTTGCCGCGCAGGGCTTCCAATCTGTTGCCGGGCGGGGACGCCAGATCGCGCAACTCGCCCGCAGCGTCCAATTGATCCAGCTTGCGTCGCGCCACAGCCTCAATGCCCACCCACCTTGCAACACGGCGCCGCTGGTGCAGCGATTCGGTGTCGGTGCATTTGAATGTCTGAATCATGAAAATACATTGTATCGCATTGCGATATGCGAGCAATAGGGGTCTACAGTTAGGCCGCAATAGGGCTCCAGTGACTGGCTCAAAGGAGTACGCAGTAGCCAACCTGTCAATTTTGTTGATTTTTGGTGACAGCCCCGGGCGAGCGGCAGCCGGGGACCCGCAGATACGGGATCCGCACGCCCTTGGTATGCTCGGATTTTCCCGGGGATTGAGGTCATCGCATGCGCTCACTCGCAGACGGCGCCACGGGCGTGCTTCCGCTCAAGGACCTGCGCGTCCTCGAGCTCGGCCACATCGTCGCCGGACCGACGGCCTCCCTGATCCTTGCCGATCTGGGCGCCGACGTGATCAAGGTCGAGCGGCCCGATGGCGGTGATCAGGCGCGCAACATGCCCGGGGCGGCCTCCGGGTTCTATTTTTTCAATCGCAACAAGCGCAGCCTTGCCATCGATTTGAAAACCGACGCGGGCAAGGAGGTGTTCCGCAGGCTGGTGAAATCCGCGGATGTCTGCCTGGACAACTATGCGCCCGGCGCGCTGGAGCGCCTGGGGTTGGGCTATGGGGATCTGGCGAAGCTCAATCCGCGTCTCATCTATCTTGCGGTCAAGGGATTTTTGCCCGGCCCCTACGAGCACCGGCCTTCGCTGGATGAACTGGCGCAGATGATGGGCGGTCTGGCCTTCATGACCGGGCCCAAGGGCAGGCCGCTGCGCGCCGGGGCCTCGGTCATCGACATCGGCGCGGCGACTTACGGCATCGTCGGCGTGCTCGCCGCGCTGCATGTGCGCGACAGCACCGGGCGCGGGCAGATGATCACCTCGGGTCTGTTCGAGACCAGCGTGTTCTGGGTGGGGCAATGGATGGCGCGGGCAGTGGCCACCGGCGAACCTTCGTTTCCGATGGCGGAGATCGGGCAGTCGGTGCGCATGGGCTGGGGCATCTTTCACCTGTTCGATACCGCCGACCGCCAGCAGGTGTTCATCGGGGTGACCTCGAATGCGCACTGGGAGCGACTGTGCCAGGAGTTCGGAATGCCGGAGCTGCTGGCCGATGCGCGTCTGGATAACAACGCCAAGCGCGTCGCCGCGCAGGAATGGATGCTGCCGCTGGTGAGGCAGGTCGCGATCCAGTTCAGTGGCGCCCAGCTGCAGCAGAAACTCGAGAAAGCCAGCGTTCCCTATGCGCCGGTGCAGCGGCCCGATCAGCTGCTCGATGACCCGCACCTGCATGCCACCGGCCAGTTGCTGCCCACGCCCATGCAGGATGGCAGGACAGGCAATCTGCCGAAACTGCCTTTCAACAGCAGCGACTATGAATTCGGCATACGCCGGCCGCCGCCCGGGCTGGGCGAGCATACGCGCGAGGTGCTGGGCGAAGCCGGGCTGAGCCAGGCCGAGATCGATGCGCTAGTATCGGCGAAGGTGGTGCTGAGCGGAGTGCCGGAAAAGTGATCAAGGAGACCTGCCATGAGTGATCTGCCCAAGTTTGTCCATGTCAATGAATGCGGACCGCGCGAAGGTTTTCAGTTCGAGAAGGTGCACATACCGACCGCCGACAAGATCGCGTTCGTCGATCAACTGTCGGAGACCGGGCTCAAGGCCATTCAGTTCGCCTCCTTCGTCAGTCCCAAGTGGGTGCCGCAGATGGCCGACGCCGATGCCTGGGTCGAGGGCATCCGGAAGACACCGGGTATCGAATACACCGGCCTGTGGCTCAATATGCAGGGCCTGGAGCGCGCCATGAAGTTTCGCGACAAGCTCACCATCACGCCGGGCTTTTCACTGAATGCGAGCGAAACCTTCAGCAAGAAAAACACCAATCGCAGCGTCGCGGAAAAACTCGACGAAATGCCCGGTTACGTGGCCAAGTTCCGTGAAATGGGGTTCGACAAGCTCGACATCGGCGTCGCGGTGGCCTTTGGCTGCAATTACGAGGGCGCGATCAGCAGCGAGCGCGTCCTCGGCCTGCTGAAGGATCAGGAAACGCGCGCCCGGGACCTGGGCATGAAGATCGGCGAGATCACGCTCTACGACACCATGGGCTGGGGCACGCCGCTGCAGGTGAAGCGACTGGTGGGTCTGGTGCGCGAGCGCTGGCCCGACAACCCCGTCTGCCTGCATCTGCACGACACGCGCGGCGCCGCGATCGCCAATTTCGTCGCCGGGATGGAGGTGGGCGTGGATCGGTTCGACGCCGCCGTCGCGGGCCTGGGCGGATGCCCGTTTGCGGCGCACAAGGGCGCCGCGGGCAATATCTGCACCGAGGATGTGGTGTTCATGTGCCAGGAAATGGGCATCGAAACCGGCATCGATCTCGACCTCATGATCGCAGCGGCAGAGCAGGCAGAGCGCCTCGTCGGACATGCGCTGCCAGGCAAAATCAAGGTGGGCGGAAACCTCGCGACCTATCGCGCCAGGGCATCGGCTGGCGCATAAGCGGCGGGGTAAGTCTCAGTACGCTGTCCGCCTGTGTTGCGCCAAACCGGCTCGCGCGCTGTGACGCGATCCCTGGCAGTTCAAGAATTTTCGTGTGATGTAAACGACGCGCACTCCGGCCCCAGGCAGGACGAGGAGGCCGGCAGCTCGCAGGTCATGTTCAGCTTCTGTTCCTCCAGGGGAACATCCGGGTCGTAGCCCCTTGCCAGAATGAACTCGGCCAGCTTCTGGTCCATGGTGGCGGCGTGATTCACGAACCAGGGCGCCAGTTCGCGCGCCAGCACCCGGCCGATTTCAAATTTCTGCTCGACGACCATGGCGCGCACGTCGCGGCTGACCTGCACAATGCCTTCGTGCTCGGGCACATGGCAGTGCGCCGGCGCGAACTCCAGCATTTCCATCCAGCGGTTCTCGCGCGCGAAATGCTCCTCGGTGTGGGCGAGCAGCACATCCAGCGCGGCGAGCATGCCCTCGTCCGGGGCGTCGTGCAGCGCATTGAGCAGATCGACAAATTCGCGGTGTGTGGCGTCCATGCGCGAGACGCCCAGTTCGTGTTGGGGGGACCATTCAAGGATCATGTGGCACTCGACTCTGGTATTTTGCAAAGGCTATTGTAATGCAGGCACGACCGGGCCAGAACCACCGCGCCGCCGGTGCTTTTGGCAGGCACAACCGGGCCAGAACCACCGCCCGCCGGCGCTTTTGGCAGGCACGGTCATGCCTAAACCGCCGCCCACCGGCGCTTATCCGGCAACGGACCGGTCTCGCCGGACCCGCTCACACCCCCAGATAGCGATGCCAAAGGCCGGGATTGCCGGCGAGTTCGGCCGAACTGCCCTGCCAGGCGACCCGCCCGCGCTCGATCAGGGTGTGGGTATCGGCGATTTCAATCAGCCGCTCCACGTATTTGTCGATGACGAGAATCGCCTGGCCCGCCGCCTTCAACGCCGTCAGGCAGCGCCAGATCTCCTCGCGGATGAGCGGCGCGAGGCCCTCGGTGGCTTCGTCGAGGATCACCAGGTGCGGATTGGTCATCAAGGCGCGCCCGATGGCCAGCATCTGTTGCTCCCCGCCGGAGAGCTGGTTGCCCATGTTGCGCGAGCGCTCGGCCAGCTGGGGGAAAAAATCGTAGACGCGCTGTAACGTCCAGGGATTGCTCGACCCATTGCGGTTGGCGGCAAACGCGACCAGGTGCTCCGCCACGGTGAGATTGGGAAAAATCTGCCGGCCCTCGGGGACCAGTGCAATGCCCGCGCGCGCAATGCGATCCGGGGACCAGGCTTCGATGTCCTTGCCGCGAAAGCGGATCGAGCCCGACCGCGCCGGGGTCAGGCCCATGATCGAGCGCACCGTGGTGGTCTTGCCCATGCCGTTGCGGCCGAGCAGCGTGGCGACCTCGCCCTCGCGGATTTGCAGCGACAGGCCGAACAGCACCTGGCTCGCGCCGTAGGCGGTCTCCAGTGCGTCTATTTCAAGCAGCGCCGGCATCGCTAGGCTTTCACCTGGACCGAGGTCCGGATTGAGCGGATTCGGCGTCGCCAAGATAGGCCGCCCGGACGGCGGCATCGGCGCGAATCGCCTGCGGCGTGCCGGTGGCGATGATGCGCCCGGCAACCAGCACCGAAATGCGGTCGGCCAGCCGGAACACCGCGTCCATGTCGTGTTCCACCAGCAGCATGGCGATTTGTCCTTTCAGGGCGGCGAGCAGCGCGATCATGCGCTCGGACTCCTCCGGCCCCAGCCCCGCCATCGGCTCATCCAGAAGCAACAGGCGCGGACAGGTCGCCAGCGCCAGTCCCACTTCGAGCTGGCGCTGCTCGCCGTGCGCCAGCGCGCCCGCAAGCTCCTCCTCGCGATCGGCGAGCCCGACATCCTGCGCCAGCTCGCGCGCCTCCTCGAATATTGCCGTGTCTTCGTGCCGCGGCCGCCAGAAGGAAAGGCTGGTGCCGCTGCGCGCCTGTACTGCGAGCGCGAGATTTTCCAGCACCGAAAAGCGGCGGAAAATGCTGGTGATCTGGAACGAACGCGCCAATCCGGCGCGCACGCGCTGGTGTGCCGCCAGCGCCTGGATCTGGCGACCTTCAAAGGCAATGCTGCCCGTATCCGGCGCAAGCATCCCGGCCAGTTGCGCGACCAGCGTGGTTTTGCCCGCGCCGTTGGGCCCGATCAGCGCGTGGATTTCGCGCGCGGCGACGGCCAGTTCGATATCGGCATTGGCCTGAACGCCGCCAAAATGCTTCGACAGGCCGCGAACTTCGAGCACCGGCGCGGTCCTGGCGGGTACCGGTGCGGTCATGGCGGGCACCGCCGCGGTCATGGGAGCGGCCTTGTCGCGCTGCGCTGAAACAGGCCTGCGATGCCCTGCGGCGCGAACAGCACGATACCAAGCAGCACCATGCCCACACCCAGCTGCGAATACAGCGTGAACTCGGCGATCAATTCTTCCAGGCCGAGCAGCACCAGCGCGCCGACCAGGCCGCCGTAGCGATGCCCCACGCCGCCGATGATCACCATCACCATCAGCGTGCCCGATTGCGTCCAGTGCATCAGTTTGGGGCTGACGAAGCTGCTCTGATTGGCCAGCAGCGCGCCGGCGAGGCCCGCGATCGCCCCGGCGATGACAAAGGCCACCAGCTTGTGGCGGTAGGTGGCAAAGCCGATGGCCTCCATGCGGGTTTCGTTTTCGCGGATGGCCTCCAGCGCGCGGCCAAAGCGTGCCGCTGTCATGCGATTGAGCAGGTAGAGCACCACGGCGAGCAGCGCGAGGCAGGTGTAATACCAGGTGAACTCGTCCTTGAGATCCAGCCCGAAGCCGACCGCGGAGCGCGAGCCCAGGTTCAGTCCATCGTCGCCGCCATAGGCCTTCATCGACACCAGGATGTAGTACACCATCTGCGCGAAGGCCAGCGTGATCATGATGAAGTACACGCCGCGCGTGCGCAGCGAAATCGCGCCAATGACCAGCGCCGCGGCGGCCGCGCACACAATCGCAAGGGGCCAGGCAACCCAGGCACTGCCGACACCCTCGGCCGCCAGAATGCCCACCGTGTAGGCCCCGGCACCGATGAAGGCGGCGTGTCCGAAGGAGAGCATGCCGCCATTGCCCAGGATCAGGTTCAGGCTGGAGGCGGCCATGGCGTAGATGAGAATGCGCGCGGCAAAGCCGATGTAAAAAACCTGATCCAGGGCCTGCAGCGCCGGCGGCAACAGCGCAAGCGCGACGATTCCCGCAATGGCAAGGCTGCGCTGGTTCATCGCATCAACCGCGCGCAGGGAACAGCCCCTGCGGCTTCCAGAAAAGCACCAGGGCCATCAGCAGGTAAATGAGTATCGAGGCGAGCCCGGGTCCAAGGCCCGCGGCGTACTGGGGCGGCAGGAACTCGCGGAACAGCGCCGGCAGAAAGGCGCGGCCGATGGTGTCGACCATGCCCACCAGCAAGGCCCCCACCAGCGCGCCGCGGATCGAGCCGATGCCGCCGATGACAATCACCACGAACGCGAGGATCAGGATCTCCTCGCCCATGCCCACCTGCACCGCGAGCAACGGGCCCAGCAGCGCGCCGGCCAGCGCGCACAGCATCGCGCCGATGCCGAACACAATGGTGAACAAGCGCTTGATGTTCACGCCCATCGCCGTGGCCATCTCGCGGTTGGAGGCCCCGGCGCGCACCAGCATGCCGGTGCGCGTGCGCGTGACCAGCCAATAGAGCAGCGCGGCCACCGCAAGGCCCACCCCGATCACCAGCAGCCGGTAGGAGGGATAGGAAAGCCCGGGCAGCAGATCCACCGGGCCGGAGAGCACCGCGGGGGTGGCCAGCATCATCGGCTGCGCCCCCCAGATCATGCGCACGACCTCATTGGCAATCAGAATCAGCGCAAAGGTCGCCAGCACCTGCGCCAGGTGGTCCCGCTGGTAGAGTTTGCGCAGCAGCGACATCTCCAGCAGCACGCCGAGGATGCCGGTGGCGACAATGGCCAGCGGCAGCGCCACGAGGAAGGATCCGGTGGCCTGCGCCAGCGTGGCCATCAGGTAGGCGCCGAGCATGTAGAGCGAGCCGTGCGCGAGATTGATCATGTCCATGATGCCGAACACCAGCGTCAGGCCCGCGGCGAGCAGGAACAGCATCAACCCGAACTGCAGGCCGTTCAAGGACTGTTCCAGAAGGAGGATGCCGGACATTAGTGGGTGAAGTCCGCTGAATATGGACGCTGCATTGTCGTAGACGGCCGCTGCATTGTCATTCCTGCATTCGTCGCGTGGCCCTGGCCGGGCAGCGCGCTGCCCGACACCGTCTGGCCGCCTTCGCTAACGTTGGGTTGCGCTGAGCTCACCGCCGACCTGCATCGCCAGCCCGGCGGTGCGCCGGGGGCCGGCAATTACGCTACTTCAGCGCGCACTCTTTCGCATACGCATCCGCCTGATTGGTAAATATAGTGCCGATGGTCTTGTTGACGATGCGGCCCTTGGCGTCCTTGCCGACCACGCGCAGGTAGTAGTTCTGCACCGGATAGCCGTTGTTGTTGATGCGGTAGGGACCGTGCACCGATTTAGCCTTCACCGATTTGAGCGCCTTCATCACCGCGTCGCGGTCTTCGACCTTGCCCTTGACCGCGCGCACCGCCGCGTCGATCAGCAGCGCGGTGTCGTAGCCCTGCGCCGCGTACACGGAGGGGATGCGCTTGTAATCGGTCTCGAAGTCGGCGACGAAGCGCTTGTTCTCGGCGTTGTCGAGGTCCAGCGCCCAGTGCGCCGTGCTCATCAGGCCCAGCATCGGCTCGCCCACCGCCGGGATGATGTCCTGATCGGCCGAAAAGCCCGGGAGCAACAGCATGATGTCTTTCGACAGCCCGGCCGCGACGAACTGCTTGATGAAATTGATGCCCATGCCGCCGGGGAAGAACACATAGACCGCCTCGGGTTTCGCGGCGCGCATCTGTGCGAGCTCGGCGGCGAAATCGAGCTGGCCCAGCTTGACATAGGCTTCGGTGTTGATCTTGCCCTTGTAGAAGCGCTTGAAACCGGTGAGCGCGTCCTGGCCGGCCGGGTAATTGGGCGCCATCAGATAGACATCCTTGATGCCGCGGCTGGTGGCGTGCTGCCCTGCGGCCTCGTGAAAGGCGTCGTTCTGCCAGGCGGCAGAGACGAAATACGGGCTGCAGCCCTTGCCCGCGTATTGCGAGGGGCCCGCATTGGCGCTGACATAGGGCGTCTTCGACTCGAAAGCCGTCGGCGCGGCGGCCAGAAGAATGTTCGAATAAATGATGCCGGTGACGAAGTCGACCCGGTCGCGCTTGACGAAGCGATCGACAATCTGCTTGCCGGTATCGGGATTGAACTGGTCGTCGCTGGCGATGATTTCCGTGGCCAGCCCGCCGAGTTTTCCACCCATGTGCTTGAGCGCGAGATTGAAACCGTCGCGCATATCCACACCCAGCGCGCCGGCCGGACCGGAGAGCGTGGAGACCAGGCCGACCTTGACCTTGTCCGCGGCCTGACCCGGGGTGGTGAGCATCAGTGCCAGCGCAATACCGGCCAACTTGGAACCTGTCTTCATGCGTCTCTCCTGTTGGAGCGTAAATGGGGGAAATACAAGTCCGCCATTATAGCTTCCGGTGAACAAGCAGGCCCCCTGTAGTCCTGTCGCCTGTAGTTCTGTCGCGGGCGTAGCGCAGGAGCGGTTTAGTCAAGCGAGGCTGGCCAGGACTGTTTGCGGGTCAAGGTCGAATCCCGGGTACACGAATGCTCCGGCGAGTCGTTGGCAATCAGTATCGGTCACGCCATGGCTTCGCATTACGGCATGCCATTCTGCACGGACGATGCCGTGCATTTTGTCAATGATGGCCGCGGCGGCTTCGCGGGATAGCCGAAACTGCGCGGACTCCGAAAGCAGATTTTCGCGATTCGCGTAGCGGTTGAACCGTCCGATAGCCATGGCAAGGTCGCGCTTTTCCAAAGACGTTTGCGGGTTGGGCATCAAGTCATAGGCGGGTGACAGCTCCCAATCACGTCCCGGGGCAATTAGCGCGTGGTTACGCGGATGGTCGTCTGAGTTGGATATCAGGGCGTTGAATACCATGCGTCGATAAAGCTCAACAAGGTCCGCGTTCGGACGATGGCTCCTGCGGCGAAGTTCGTCCGCAAGCAGCGGATAGCTCCACCGGGCCCGGTCGTTTATTGTGTCACCAGCGCCCAGGATGGTGAGTGCACTCACCATCCTGGGTCGGAAGTACCCGCCTTCAGTCTTGATGCGGTCAAATCGTCGGATGAGAACGACGCTTCGACCGGCAATCTCAAGAACTTGGGTGTCAGGGGTATGAATCCCACAGAGGCGGGCAAGCGCAAGCGTCGCAGCCTCCGCTCGGGCGAAATTCCATCTATCGTTGCGCTCTGGAAACTTCGCAATCCACAAACTCTCGTCGTCCTCAACTGCATTTTTCGGGCGTGCTCCACCCAGAGCGCTGTCAGGTTGGACAAGCTCTGCAATCTGGGTTGCGAGTTCCACGGACAAACCTTCCGAAGGCGCCCTGTCTTCGGCCACGGCATCTGCGTACGCAAGTAAAGCGGGCAAGCTCACTACGCGGTTGAATCGTGTTTGCGCAGATGGAGGTTCTTTCCCCCGGCCGAAGGACAGGGCGCCGGCCCGGTCTTCAGGAGAATGAAGCAGGTAATCAATTTCAGTAAGGTCGCTGCGGCCCAAGTGTCGCTCGATGAGGCGCCGCCCCCAGGAATCGGGGGATGCATCGCGAAGACATCCGAAGATACCGTTTAACCTGGTTGTCTCGAAACGGGCTTTGCGCAGTGGTAGCTCAAACGGTTCAAGCGAGACTGCTTGCGGATGCTCGATGTATTTCGGGTTGTAAACAAAAATCCCGGTTGGAACGCCAGAACGGTTCTCTAGCTCGTAGTAGCCGGCTGTCCACACCTCCAGCGTCCCCGGGAGTTGGATATAGACATAAGCGCGCTCCTTAGAAGTCATTGTTTGCGACCTCTGCTTTTGCGCGTACCCGCTTTGGCGTTGCAGCCAACGCAAGTTGTTTGCCTTCGAGGTCCCGCTCAGGGTCCATAAATTGTGCTATTTCGCTTTCGAGTCCCAGGGCCCAAATGAGCGCAAGGTGGACACCGATTCCTGTCATCAGATGACCCTTCTCGGCAGCAAACGCGGTTTGATAGGCGACGCCGGCACGAGCGGCGAGTTGTTGTAACGTCATTTTCCGACGTTTGCGGGCCAGGCGAATGCGGTGGCCGAGCTCGCGCGCAGCCGTTTTCACCGCGTAAGGGGCGGTTTCAGTAAGTTTGAGCAGGCGGGTCACGCTGAAGCAGTCCCTATCTGGAATTCAGGGTAATTCAGTGTATCAAAGAGAGGCGGCGCGATCAATAAAATATATGAACAAACGTATATTAAATCAAATAAGATACGTTTAACTAGACAATAATGCCTAATTCGCAGAGAAGACTATCCCGTTTGCTCGGGAAACAATCCCGGCATCCAGCGCGAGGCGAGCGTTGCTGGAAAGGCGAGACGCAACGGCGCGCGTGTGCTCTCAGACTTGAGTACGCCCTGGCCGATCAATGCGGAGACCACGCGGCGGGCCTGGCGCTCGCCCGTGCCAACGATCGCGGCGGCGTCACCGCGCGGGAGTTCGCCCCGATAGAGCAAGGCTTCGAGGACCGCGCCGGATTTCGGCGGCAGCTTGTCGAGGCGGATCTTTTCTTCCGCCCAAAGCAGGATTCGCGCGCGCAACTGCTCGGGCTGCATCAACTGCTCCATGAAGGCGACCTGATCGATGCATGTCCTGAGGAAAAAGCGCGTGAATTCCGCCAGATTTTCTTCGCTCAGATTGCCGCGGCCGTCGAGATCGTTGCGGCGCTGCTGATCGCAGGCGGCAAGGTGTTCCTTGTAGGTGTTCACATTGCGCGCAAGCCCGCGCGCAATCGACCACACCGCGCCGGTGTCGAGCGCCTCCAATAGCGTCGCATGCGAAACCAGCCTTGCCACGCGACCGTTACCGTCGAGGAAAGGGTGAATCCACGCAAGGCGGTGATGCGCAGCAGCTGCTGAAAGAATGGTCTCGGATTTCCCCAGCCCCGAGTAGACGGCCTCGTAGCGCTCAAGGAAACGGGGCACGGCGGGTGCGCTGATCGGGACGTGCCTGCCCACAGCAACATCGCAATGGCGCAGCACGCCCGGAACGATCCTGATCCTTTCTTTCGTCATGGGGTCCTCAACCCACAGGAGATCGTCTGGCAGATGTTCGCAAAAGCGCCGGTGAATCTCGCAGATAGAATCGGCGGCGACGGCACGGCCTTTGAGTCCACCGCCATCGATCCATCGCTGAACGGCGATATGCGCCTTGGCCTCCAGCTGAAGATCGCGCTTCCGGGGGTCGTGGTTGTAATCGCCTTTGAGCGCACGTTCAATATCGATCGGATGGGTCTCATGGCCCTCGATCAGGTTGCTGTAGTAGCAGTTCATCGACCGCACGAGATCTGCCAGGGAGGCGAGAATGCCATCGGGTAACGAATGCCGGAAGCCGGCATTTCTTTGCGCCAGTTCCAGCGTGAGATCGGTCAGGGCCGAGCGATGCCGAGAGCCTTCCGCGATCAGCAGTGGTTCCATCTTGGAGATTATTTCACTGCGATCCACTGCTGCTGTAATGTCCGCTTTAATATCCGGTTTTAGTTTAGACATAAATAATTATATATCAATGTATTACATCTATTTATCCATTATTTAATACCGCATAAAAGACCGCTTAAATGGCCGGTTTCAAGCGGGGTGATTTTCTGCCAAAACCAAGGGGTTGGCATATGCATGGCGATTTTGAATCACCCGAAGCTGCGTTGCCACTCGGTGGCATGCCTTTGCCTGCTCGTGCGCGAAACAGCAATCGACTGTCAGTCGGATAAGCCACTGCCTTGGGAATTCGGGGGCATCCGGCTACGTCAGCCTTTTGAAGGCGTCCCCTGTTTCAGGGTGGGCAACCAGAAGTTCCTGTATCCGAGGCACCCGAAGTTGAACTGATTTCTGCAAAACTTCAGGAGCATCAAGAAACGAGTCTTTGAGCGTAGCAACCCGGCGATGACGCCGTGAGCCATTACCCAATAAATTGGGGATTATTGGGTAATGGCTGTTTTATTTAATAAAATCAGTATGTTTTATGCATTTGCATTGGCACAGCGAGCGCTTTTAGGCCCTCGCTCTCGCGGACCGGTTACCACACCACCTCAACGCGTTTCAGCTTGCGCAAGCGACTATCGGCACTCACCAGTTTCGCCCCGGCATCCATCGCCGTGGCGGCAATGATGCGATCTGCCGGGTCCCCGTGGGCAAACAGTTCCGACTGGGCCAGCACCGCGATCCGCGGCGTGACGGGCAGGACGCTCAAGGAACGGGCCCGAATGACATCTTCAATGAATTGCACTGCATCCGTCCCCAGATCAATTCGCCCACGGGCAATCAGCATGGCAATCTCCCAGAGACTGATGTCACAGCACGTCAGGGTATCGGTTTGCGCGCCATGCTCGATGGCCATGCGGGCCTTGCGCGACAAGCGGCCAGGTTGCAGGGCGTCGAAGATCAGAACATGCGTATCAAGAACAATCACCGTTCCGCGTCCCAGGCCTCGCCAATCGGGCTGAGAACGTCGCCGATAACCGCATTCCTGCGCAAGGCACGCAGCCGCTCGCGCGCTTCGCGCGCATGGTCCTGCTCAGGGACGATTCTGGCAATCACCTTGCCACGAACCACGACCTCAATTTCATCGCCCTTGGCGACACTGGCGATGTAGGTCGGAAGATTCTGGCGGAGCTCGGTGATGTTGACTTTTGCCATCGGGGTATTTGCGTATGGGGCAAATTTAATATGTACATATTCAATGTACATAAATTGCAACCTGGCGTCAATCGGTGCGGAAGCATCGGCGCGGAAGCATCGGCGCGGAAGCGTCAACGCGCGCCAGATCCAGGAGCAGGGAGCCATTCAGGAACAAATCTGGGAACTCCAGCGCCAGCGAGAGTTCTTGGTTTGGCTAAGCGAGGCTTGGCTACAGCCTTGACGCTCCTTATAAACGTGGTTCGGAGGAGGCCGCGCAGATGCCTCGCTAGCGACGGAAAGCAAGCGCGCTCAGTCATGTCTTTTGCCGATTATCTGCTATTATCCAAATTAGATAACGTTATCTTATATGGATAATTGTGGATAAAAGGCTCATTTTTCATCGACCAGACATCGCGATCAGGTTGACAGCGGCGCTAATTGGAGACGACCCTCTAAACCAATCCGGTCACTCGGGGCTGTTCCTGGCCGCGCCGAGGCGAACCGGTAAATCTACATTCCTGCGCAGCGACCTCATCCCGGCCATAGAGGCGGCTGGTGCAATCGCTGTTTACGTTGACCTTTGGACCGACAAGACGCGCAACCCGGCCGACCTCATTGCCGAAGCTGTGCGCGATAAGCTTAGTAGCTTGGCCGGCTTACTAGGCAAGTCGAGCTCCTGGCTCGGTCGCGTAAAAAAGGCGAGTGCCAAGGCAAAATTCTCCGGATTTGAAGCAGAACTCGGATTTGAAATTGACACTGTTGGCAAACCAGGGGGGGCCACGTTGGCGAAGGCTTTCGAGGGACTGAGGGCGGCCACTGGGAAACAAATCGTATTCATCATCGACGAAGCGCAGCATGCCCTGTCGACCACCGAAGGAGAAAGCACCCTATTCGCATTAAAGGCAGCACGTGACGCACTCAACCTTACCTCAGACCGTCCAGGCCTCGCAATTCTGGCCACAGGGTCGATGCGCAGCAAGCTTTCAGACCTTGTGATGCGAAAGAACCAAGCCTTCTACGGCGCATCAGTGGCCGAGTTCCCAATGCTGGGCAAGGACTTTGTTTGCCATCTGCTAAGGTCGATGCTCTTGCATAGGTTTCCTGAAGAACAGTTGCCTGACGCGGATAGTGTGATGCAGGCATTTAAGCGACTGGGCTATCGTCCGGAGGAACTGGCCAAAGCTATTGCTGATGCCGTGACACGGCCCGAGGCCGATCTTTCTGCCGCCGTCGAAGCTGCCGCCCAGGCGCGTTACGTGGCCATCGTTGAGAGGCTGCACAAGCAAGTGGCGAATTTTCCTGCTATCCAACGTTCAATAGTGCATCGGTTGGCGGCTACAGCGGTTGTTCAAGGCGCGACGCCTACCCCCCTATTTAGCAAGGAGTCCCTTGACTGGTATTCGCGCGACATCGGCGGAATGAAGGTTACTGCACCGATGGTTCAGAAGGCGATGGAAGCGCTGGTGGCGGACGAGATAGTATGGCGGTCGTCGCTAGGTGGCTATCAGCTCGATGATGAACTCATGGCTGAAGTCGTATTTGCCGGCGGGTTGGGGACATTGAACCAGCAGCAATCCCGAAAAGCAATGCCATCTCTTGAGCCCACTCGCCGCCGGGCTTTCGGACGTCCCCAAAAGCGCACGCCCTGAGTTCATCAGGCTAAGGCGATGTAGGTCGGAAGATTCCGGCGGAGCTCGGTGATGTTGACTTTTGCCATCGGGGTGATTTTGCAAGGGTCAAAATTTATAATGTACATATTCAACGTACATAGTCTGCAGCCTGGCGTCAATAGGCGCGGAAGCGTCAACGCGCGCCAGACCCCGGAGTGGTGTCATTCGTGAGCGCCTGTATAGCCTCCAGCATCAACGCCATTTCACGGCTCATCGCGCGCGCCAATTCTATGGCGGCAGCCTTTTCTTCGGCGGTTTCAGGATAATCATGAGCCAGTGCATTGCGCATGGCGCGAAACTGCCCCCAACGCTCAGCCGAAGCGATGACGCCCAGCTTTTCCAGGCGGTCGAGTACATCGCGCAGCGAGGAATCTTCGTACGGCTCGCCGAAATGCTCAACCAGCAGGCGTCGAAAAAGCCGCCCCCCGAGCGTGTCCTGCAGGCGCACAAATCGGTACGCAAACTGATCGAGGGCGGCAACCAGAACGTCATCACTGGCGGCGATGTTGGCGGCCGTAACCGGGGAGGGCAGCCGTCCTTGTGCGGCGAGCAGATAGCGCGCGTGCGCCCGGCAGCTGTCTAGCAGAGCGCCGAGTTGCGGCGTCACAGCTTGTGTCCCTGCTGCCGTGCTTCCCGGAATATCGCCCTGTCTTCGCCGCCGGTATTCACCACCAGATCGATCTTGCGCTCGCCGATGCGGCTGTACAGATGCCCCAGCATGGCCATGCGAGCTCTCACCGCCTCGTCGGCGGACATGGGCACCTCGATATAAAGATCGATGTCCCCGCCTTTTCTGGAATCATCGGTGCGCGAACCAAAAAGGTAAACCTCAGCCCCGAAAAAACGTTGGGCTGCATCGCGTATTTCACGTCGTGTTTCACTGTCCAGGCGCATGGCAAAAAACCGGATACCGGAATGCTAAGACATTGACTTGGCTATTATTGCACTATGACGTTGCATTGGCGGGATTTGCCTACCTGCTTACCCCCGCGAATACCGATCCTCAAACCGCACAATATCGTCCTCGCCCAGATAATCCCCCGGCGCCGGTTACGGTGGAATTGGACCGACAATGGCAGCAAATTCTTCCGCAAAATCGTTGCTGGAGGGGGCAACATCAAGGGTGAGCTGACAGTACGATACGAACTCGCGGGATGCGCGATATAGCACCGGCAGCATCTCGGCGAGCGTGTTGAAATGCTCCGCGATGGCCAGGTAGTCGGTCTCGTAGCTATGGGCCGCGAGATTGCGCGCCGTGCGGCAGGTCTGCCAGACAGTGACAGATTCGATGACGCCGACTTTTTCGTAAAAGGCGAGCACCTTCAGAAAAGTTTCTGATGGCTCGCTCAATAATCCCATTGCGTGTCGCATTGCCGCGCCGAGCGTGTCTTGCAGCTTGGCGAAGCGTTCATTGACCGCTGCCAGCGCGCCAAACAACACCTTGTTTTTCTTTTGCCGATAAAGGGCTTCCGGATTCAGGGGCCAAACCAGGGTGGAACTCGCCGCGTCAAGAAAATACACGCAGCGCTGTATGGCCTCCAGCAGGTTGGCAAGGTGCTGCTTTTCCTGGTCGAGCAGTGCATGGGTCATGCTGTTGTCCCCAGAGGGAGGCCGGTCATGAGCGCGATGGCCTGGAATGGCTTCGGTTTCGCGTCCTTTTGCTTTGCAACGATATCGACGGGAGTGCGAAGAGCGTCTTCCAATAGCAATTTGATCCGGGCGCGCTGTCGCAAGTTTGGCGGCGTGGGGCTTTCGATGAGCAGGTCGATATCGCCCCCCCGGCCGCTGTCACGAACTCGCGAACCAAACAGCACGACGCGGGCGCCGGGTCCGGCTTGTTCGCCAACAACCGCGAGGATGGTGCGGATTTGCTCGGGAGTGATTCGCATGTGAGGTTTGGGCAGCAGTGAAGGCACAGTTTACCCGCTTGCAGCAGCAATGGACGGGGTTCCATTGGCCGATACGGCCTGCGCCGGTTGTGCTTGCCCGGGCGCGGGCTGAATACATTTGGCCGCTGCTTGACCCTCTCGGGGGGCTCTTGACTTTGACTTGCCAATTATGGTGTCGCGCTGGCCGGCTTGGCCTGCCAGCTTACCCCCGCGAATACCGATCCTCAAACCGCACAATATCGTCCTCGCCCAGATAATCCCCCGACTGAACCTCGATCACAAAAAGGGGTTCGGATCCGCTGTTTTCCAGCCGATGCCGCGTGTCCACCGGAATGTAAGTGGACTGGTTGGCCGTCAGATTCAGGATGTCTTCATCCCGGGTCACCCGCGCCTTGCCTGATACCACCACCCAGTGCTCGGCGCGGTGATGGTGCAGTTGCAGTGAAAGGATCTCCCCGGGCTTGACCATCAGGCGCTTGACCTGATAGCCCGGGCCGGCGTCGATGCTCTCGTAATAGCCCCATGGACGATAAACGCGCCGATGCGAGAGGTGCTCGGTGCGGTGGCCGTCGTGCAACCGCGAGACGACGTCCTTGACCGCCTGCGCCTTGTTGCGGTGGGTAATCAGCACCGCATCGCTGGTCTCCACCACCACCACGTCGTCCACGCCGCTCACCGACACCAGCCGGCTCTCGGCGCGCACGTAGCTGTTGCGGGTGTCGTGAAGATCGACGTCGCCCCGGGTGACATTCCCCTGGAGATCCTTGCCGGCGGTCTCCCAAAGCATCGCCCACGAGCCGACGTCGCTCCAGCCGATGTCGGCCGGCACCACCGCGGCATCGCTGGTGCGCTCCATTACCGCGTAATCGATGGAATCGGCCGGGCAGGCGCCGAATGCCTTGGCCTCGAGGCGGCAGAAATCCATATCCAGCTTGCGCCCGGACCAGGCGGCCTTAACGGCAGCGAGGATGTCCGGTCGGAATTTTTCAAGTTGTTCCAGATAGCGCCCTGCCGTCATCACGAACATGCCGCTGTTCCAGTAATAGCAGCCGGACTCAACAAAGCTCCTGGCGCGCGCGGCGTCGGGCTTTTCCACAAAGCGCGCCACCCGGAACCCGGCGGTTCCAAGCGTTTCCCCGCGCTCGATATAGCCATAGCCGGTTTCCGGCCCCTGCGGGACGATGCCAAAGGTGACCAGCGCACCGGTTGCAGCGATCGTGGCGCTGTGGGTGACGGCGTCGCCGAAACTGCCCAGATCCGCAATCAAATGATCCGCCGGCAAAACCAGCATAATCGCCGCCGGGTCAGTCTCCGCAATCGCCAATGCCGCCGCCGCCAGGGCCGGCGCGGTATTTCTGGCAACCGGTTCGAGAATGATCTTCACCGGGGCAATGCTGGCCTCAAGCAATTGCTCTGCCGCAAGAAAGCGGTGCTCCTCGCTGCAGACAATATAGGGACTGCCTGAATCGGGAAGTGCTGCCGCGCGCAGCGCGGTTTCCTGAAGCATCGAACGATCGGTTATCAGCGGCAGAAACTGCTTGGGCAGCAGTTTGCGCGACATCGGCCAAAGGCGGGTGCCGGAGCCGCCGCAAAGGATTATCGGGACTACTTTACCGGACATAATCAGATTCTTTATTTTTTTGGCAATTTAAAAAACTAACCCCGGCCCATTTGAGCAAGACAAATGATTACATCCGGCACTTAAAATGACGGGGAACAATGTCAGGGAATTCTGAATTCCTCGCGCTTGCGGCCTTCGGCCTCCCGTGCCACCAGCCAGCGCGGCAACTTTCCGCGTCCGGACCAGGTGTTTCCCGTCGAACTATCGCGATATTTTGCCGCTACGGGTTTTCTCGGGCCCTTGCCGGCAGTCTTGGCCTGCCTGGCTTTTTGGGTGCCAGATTTTCCCGATTCGTGCTGTTGCAGGTCGGCGAGGGTAATACCCAATCGCTTCATTAATTGCAAAACACGCGCTAACCCGGCATTTTTATTTTTTGATTCAGCAGCCAGAATTTTTTGCGCTTTTTTTTGCAATTGGGAAATCTGGCTTTGCAGCGATTTATAAGTGAGTTTGACCATGGAAACACCTCGCAATCATTGGTTGGCATTATTCAGATTAATAATATTAATTCCCACCGAATAATGCACTAATGCCTGATTGCAGGCAATGCCACGGCATACCGATGTCCAAGAAAACAAAGAAAACAGAATGCCGGAATGCAGTCAGATCTATCGATTATTTCCGGATTCCTGTCTTTACGATTCATGGCATTACTTTTAAACTTATGCAGACCTTCCTTGGGAGAACCGGGTGTAAAATCTCGACTTGCGCCTGTGGCCCACGCGGGAGTGCGCAACAGGGAGAGCGCCGACAGGAGAGCGCCCAACCCGTGGACGTCGCTGGGGAAACGCTATACTATTGCCGCGCTTGAAGAGATGCCATCTTCATATCCGTTTTGACCCATTTCCTGGTTTCTGGTGTTCATCCCTATGAGTAAGTGGTCGGTATTATTGGTAGCCTCCGCGGTATTGGCAGGTTCCATGACCGTTGCGGCACAAACGCCTTTAGGGCTCTTTGGTGGCCAGGTGCCGCAGCAGGGGCAGGGGGCAAGCCAGCAGGGTGCCGGCTCTCCCGGTGGCTCTCAAGCCGTGGTTTTTCCGGGCTCTACCGGAGGGTCTGCTGGATCGACCACAATAACTCGACAGCGCTCACTCACGGGTGCGCAGGGAGCAGGAAGAGGCGCATCCCCCAGCGACGATGCCATGATTCAGGAGTCGCTGATGCGAGAATCCCGCGAACGCATCGAGTTCCAGGATTTCGTCGTTCAGTCTACCGGGCGCGATCTGCCACTGTTTGGCGCCAACCTTTTTCGCAGCGCCCCGAGTACCTTTGCGCCGGTGGATGACATCCCCGTCACCCCCGATTACACCATCGGGCCGGGTGACGAACTCCTCATCCGGGCATGGGGGCAGATCGACGTCGATTTCAGTGCCGTGGTGAG
>CAIOLO010000092.1 GCA_903859155.1 uncultured beta proteobacterium | reverse complement strand
GTGGCGCGGCCCTGCAGAAGCTCGACACCGGCGCCGGTCAGCAGCTTCGCATACACCGCGTTCAGGCGCGCGATCTCGCGGTCCTTGTTCGCGATCAAGGTCGGCCAGTCAAAAGCGGGCGGCACTACGCGCCAGCCATAGCCGGCGGCGTGTGCCATGTCCTCGCCGTAATGCGCCGCGTAGGAAAAAAGCTTTTTCGGGATACAGCCGACATTGACACAGGTACCGCCGAGATAACGCTCTTCGGCAACTGCGACGCGGGCACCGAGGCGCGCCGCGTAGCGGCTTGCGCGCACGCCGCCTGAACCCGCGCCGATGGTGAAAAGGTCGTAATCGTATTGTCCCATTGACTCGCTCCGAGGGCGAATACTGCCCTGCATGCATGGTAGCGCAACGGGACGGGTTTGGCAGCAAACGACAAGGTGGTGTGTCGCGAGCTCACGATCTGTCCGGTTCTGTAGCACGACATCTGTCCGGTTGTCATAGTGCCCCGAAGGGGGTGCGAAATGACGCCGACGCAAGTGCTGCAGGAGATACGGAAGATGAGATTCGAGGAAGCGTACGAGGGATGGAGCGAAGGACGGCTGACGCAGGCCGCAGCGGCACAGATACTGGGGATGTGCGAGCGCAGTTTTAGGCGATATCTGACTAGGTATGAGGTCGAGGGGCTGGAGGGCTTGATTGACCGGCGGCTGGAGCATGTATCGAACCGGAAGGCGCCGGTCGATGAAGTGATGGCGGTGACAGAACGGTATCGAAGCTGGCATAGTGGCTGGAACGTCAAGCACTTCCACAGCTGGTACAAACGCGAAGGCGGCACGCGGGGTTATACCTGGGTGAAGAATCGCCTGCAAGAAGCGAAGCTGGTACCTAAAGCCGAGAAGCGTGGTGCTCATCGCAAACGCCGGGAGCGATCGGCTCTGCCGGGGATGATGATCCATCAGGACGGGAGCAGCCACGAATGGGTACTCGGACAGAAGTGGGACTTGATCGTCACCATGGACGATGCCACCGGCGAGCACTACTCGATGTTTTTCGTTGAAGAGGAAGGCACGGCGAGCAGCTTGCGGGGTGTGCAGGATGTGATTGCGACCCGGGGCCTGTTCAGCTCGTTCTATAGCGATCGAGGTAGCCATTACTGGCACACGCCGGACGCAGATGGCAAGGTCGACCGCGACAAGCTCACCCAGTTTGGCCGCGCCATGAAGCAATTGGGTATCGACATGATCCCCGCCTATTCACCTGAGGCGCGGGGACGCTCGGAGCGCGCCTTTGGCACGCATCAGGGGCGCTTGCCGCAGGAATTAGCACTTGCGGGCATCACGAGCATGGCCCACGCCAACCAGTACCTGGCCAAGGCCTACTTGCCCGCATTCAATACCGAGTTTGCGCAGCCGGCAATGGAGGAAGGGTCGGCCTTTGTGCCTTGGATCGGGGGCTGCCTGGAAGACATCCTGTGCGAGCAGTTTGAACGCACCGTCAGTCACGACAACTGCGTGCGCTTCGACGGGATGATTCTGCAGATTCCAGCCGATCAACACCGTTGCCATTACGTCAAAGCTCGGATCCGAGTAAATCGCTACGCGAACGGAGCGATCGCGTTGTTTCACGGACCGCGCGGATTGGCCTATTTCACCCCCGATGGGAGCCCAATCACTGAGGAGATGCAACAGGCCGCCTGAGCCGTCCGCCAGGCGCGCCGTTGAGGGCGGAAATCGGCTACGGGCTACGCCCTGCGCCGCTTCCCGCCCTCAACAGAAAAAGCGGACAATTCATGTGCTACAGAACCGGACAAGTCTAAAAACCCGCGACAAGCGCTTGTGCCCGAATGGAGGAGCCACTATTCTCGCCGCATGACTCTTCGAAGTATCAATTGGTTGCTCGCCGGCG
>CAIOLO010000091.1 GCA_903859155.1 uncultured beta proteobacterium | reverse complement strand
TATCGCTGCCGGTAAGGGTGAGCGCCGGGCCGGCGGGACCGGCGGCGTGTGCGGCATCGTAACGGCCGAAGGAAATTCCGTTCCCGAGTGTCGTAACCGTGGAGGCACCGCTGGTCACGCCGCCTATGGTGATCGAATTGCCGCCGCCGCTGCTGGAATCGAGCAATGAGCTTAAATTGCCGTTGGGCCCGGTGAATGTTGCGACGAGAGTGGGGGAGCTATTCGAGCGGACGTACATGAAATCGTTCACGCCGTAGCTCAACGGGGCATTGAATGCGTAGAACGAAATTCCCACGGCCTTGCCCCAGTTGGAGGGCACCACGAGTTCCGGCCCTTTGCCGAATCCGACCATGCCGTTGATAATCTGGTTGGGCACGACGCCCGTCGGCGCCGCGCCGGTCAGGCCCGAACCCGGTGTGAGTGCCGTGTCATAGCGGGTGGCGAAGGAATAGCGCAGATCGGCACCATTGGCGGTACCGTCTCCGGCAAAGCCGCCGTGAAACGAGGCCCCGTATGATGAACCGCTGGTGATGCCAACCGGCAAGGCCGGACAGTTGCCATAGCACGTTACAGTGATTGGAACCGGCGGCGCAGGACTCAGGCTGGCATTTTCACTTGCCGAGCTGGTTACATTGAATCCCATGCCGTTGGAACCGATTGGGACCGACTGCACGCTGCCGAAAATCAATGCCCCGGCAATATCCAGCCGCACCGACGTATTGACGGTTTGCCTGCTGAAGTTGGCATCCAGCGTGGCACTGTGCAAAGTGCCCACATTGCCGAAGTTGTCGGTCGGTGCGGTGGCAAACTTCGGCAGGTAATGAAAACTGCCGCTTACCGGGATCGACGCAGGGATTTCGCGCATTGACCACGAGGCGCTGTTGCTGCCCAGAATCGTCAACAGGCCCGCGCCGTTTCCGCTGCTGGGCGAGGCATTGACAGCACCGCCTTGATAACGCCCAAAACGTATGCCGTTGACACTGTCATTGTAGTACTCGGCGGCGCCGCTGCCGGATTTGTCACCATTGGTACCGAAGCTGAATCCGGCGGCGCCGACCGTTCCATCCGCCAGGATAAGGGCAGATTGGGTATCGGGGGATGGCGTTGCACCGCTGTATGCCGGGATGACAAGGCAAGGGGCATTATTCAGGCACTGTGTGCTCGTACCTCCGCTGAATGCATTCCAGGTACCGCCAAGAACCTGCAGCAGCTTGCCGGCGCCATCCACGACAAAAGAGGTACTCGGCAGCGAAGGCGGCGTGCTGTTAGCGTCAACTCCGTTTGAGGCCTGGAACCAAGAGCCATTGCTTCCACGGATCGGATACTGCACGCGGGTCTTGTACTGTCCGGTGGAGCCAACCGGAACCGGGTGAAGTACGACTGCAATCGGTGCAATCGCCCCGGTTGTATCCGTGACTGTCAGGTTAGTGGTGTTAACCGTTGAGCCATCAGTGCTGGTCAGGATAATCGGGACGGTGGTGCTGGTAGTACTGCTGGTCGTGCTGCTGTTGGTAGTCGTCGAGGCTCCACCGGTGGTCGATAATGGCGTCGGAGCGAAGGACGTCGCTGCCGGGGCGGTTTGCGCTAATGCCGAGCCCGACGCCGCGTTGGAAATGCCGGCTGCTATCTGGGATGGGCTGTCAACCACTGCGACCGCACGAACCGGTTCCGACACTGCGGCGCTGGACTGCTGCGTCTGTCCCTGCTGGGACTGTTGCTGGCTTTGCTGCTGCCCCTGCCCTTGCTGCTGTTCCTGCTTTTGCCCCTGCTGTTGCCCCTGCTGCTGTTCCTGCTTTTGCCCCTGCTGTTGCTCTTGTTGCTGTCCCTGCTGTTGCTCTTGCTGCGCTGCCGGTTTTTGCGCCTGGCCAGGTCGTGCAGTGGTGGTAAACAGCTGATTCACCACATTGGGCGGTGCAAACCGGGGCGGTTCGTTGCGCGACGGTGCATAGCCGACCTGATTCCGGTTCAGGTTCAGTACTGCCACATCGGTCCGCATGACCGTTGCGCCGACGTTTACGCGGTTGTAACTGCCCGCAGGAATACCCGGACCCGCCGACGGAACCGGGACGGCCGCCGCCTGCGCCAGATTGATCATTCCAACATCGGTGCGCACCAGTTCGGCCGACGCAACCTGAATGGGGGCGATGCTACCCACCGGTCCCTGCGGCCGGGGCGGCGCCGCCACCACGTGTACCACCTCGTGGTCGGTGCCCCTGATGCCGATGGTGGAAGTGGGCGTGGTGATGGTGTAGTTGCTGCGGTTTATCCGCCCAATCACGCCGGTTATCGTCCTGAATCCGCCCTTGACCAGCGAAAGAACACCGCGCTCGGTACCGTCATCGCGTCCGGAAAAGCGGTATTGATCGAATTTCATTTCAGTTTCCGGGCGCACCGCGATATAGCCCTGATCGATCATCCGCACCTGTGCGCTGGAGTTGGCTGCCGTGACGATGGATTCCCCTTCGCGCAAGGTCGAGCCGCGGGTCGCGGGCCGGCTTCCTGCCGGACCGGTAATCAGGACTTCGCCGGCAACGAACTGGACCGTGCCGATCTGGGCCTGCGCCGGTTGCAGCATGCCGGCGGCTGCCAAGGCAATCAAGAAGGAAAGTAGTCTTGATGGGAATGACTTCATGAGGCTTCTCCTGGCTGTTCCCGGAGGATTCAGCGTGAAACAATATTCGGTAACAGGGAGCAGGGGGATGCTCTTCCCACGGTCGTCAGTGCTCAAAAATCGCGTCTTACAGCCACGGATATCTCCTGCCGCTCGTAGCGGTACAGCGGGATATTCACGCTATTGCGCGAGTAGACCACTTGGGGGCGCAGCGTCCAGTCCTTGGCAAAGCGCCAATTGGCGCCGACCACGAAATCGGTCTGTTTATCGTTGCGCTTTTCCAGGAATGCGGCGTTGACCGTGCCGAATCCGGCGCGCTGCGAACTTCCGAAGCCGAACAGATCGACGTCTTCATGCACGCTCCATTGGCCGCCAAGGCGCACGCCGTAAAAGCGCTTCGACCCATCGGCCCTTCCTTCGGTATCGCGTTCCTTGCCGCCGAAAATGCTGGCGATGAGCGCCGCCTTGCCTTCACCGAGGATATGCAGCCACCCAACCCCGGAGGTTGTCGCATCGAAGCTGTTGACCTGCGTGGCGGGATCGGTGAAGCGGCTGCGGGCAATTTGGGAAAACAGGTTGAACTGGTTGGCGGGATTGACCTGGTAGCGCCATTCGCCCGAATAGGTTTCAGCACGCCTGGACAGGCTTTTGTCAAGCTCGTAGCGACCACCGCCGACCGTGAGGCGCAACTGGTTAGCGGCCGCGCCTACCGCCACCCCGAGCCGCAAATCCTGGTTCAAGGTGTCAAAGCGGTCGGAGTTCGAATTGTCGCGCTTGCGCAGATCGGCGCCCGCGAAGGCTGTCAATTCAGGGGTGAGAACCTGCGTGTACTCCACCCCCGCGCCATAGGTCCAGAACGAATCCTTGGTGGCAAGATTGCTGGGCGAGAGGTTGAAGGGCAGGTTGCCGAGGGCCGGAACGTTGATCGTGGTTTGACTGCCGGAATTGTTGATATTGCTGTCACGCCCGGTGACCACATCCACATAGCCGCGGATCTGGCGCTGTTGCGCAGTTTCGGTTTTTTCAATGAGTTCGAGATAGCGCTCGACCACCGCCAGCGCCTCGCGCGGCGGATTCTGGCCACGGACGATCACGAATTCCTGTTTGGAGCGGTTCAGGTCGCCCAGTTGGAAATAGGCGCGCGCCATGTCCAGGCGGGCACCGGCAAAATTGGGGTTGAGCGCGATGACACGCTCGAATGCGAGGGTCGCGCGATCGGCCTTGCCGCTGTCCAGCGCCGCGATGCCGAACAGGTAGTCGATTTCGATGTTGCCGGAGAACTGATCTTCAAGGGGGGCAAGCAGATCGAAAGCTGCGGTCGCATTGCCCGCCTGGAGCAACTGCCGCGCCTGATCTACCGGAACCGCGTTCTGGGCAAGGGCCGCCTGCGCGAAACAGGCCGGCGCCAGAAACTGGATCAACAACCAGCAAAACCAACCGAACTTGTTCATTTTCCTTGGGTATCCGTCCATCCTTGGCATAATCAGGAATAGGCCTCACCTGAAAAAAAATTGTACGACAAGACGAACGGTTTGCCTATTCTTCGCACCCCCTAATCCGAGACTCTTTTGATTTAGCTCAATGCATTGAGTATTGCCGGCAACACCGCGGCGCGGAGCGGTCCGGCGTTCTCGCACACCACTCGGGGCGGACCTCAGGAGAAAACCATGCAAACTGCATATTTCCGCTTTTTCACGCACTTCCAAGCGAAGGCTTTTTTTCTCAGCGTGGCGGATGAGTTGCAGAAGTTGCTGGCCTCAGAAATCACAAAATGGGGCGCGGTGATCGAACGCGTCAAGATTCCCAGGCAGTAGCCCGCACCGCGTATTTGCATGCCCAAGCCCGCAAGCATCGCCGGCGAGCCGCCGCCTGAAGGCGGTTCGGATACGCAACGCAGCCCGGGTCTGCTTTACGTGAGTTCCAGGCGGGGCCGTCAAGCCCTGGCGAACGGCACCACTTTCTGGTCGATCGCGCCGAATATCGACTGCCCGGACGCATCCAGCATTTCCATTCGCACCTGATCGCCGAACTTCAGGAACGGCGTGCGTGCTTCGCCGAACTGGATGCGGTCCAGGGCGCGCCGTTCCGCGATGCAGGAGGAACCCGCGCCGGGCTCGGCGTTTGAAACGGTGCCGCCGCCGATGATGGTGCCCGCCAGCAGCTTGCGCGTGCGGGTGGCATGGGCGATGAAATCCGGAAAGCTGAAAGTCGCGCCGCTCCCGGCGTTGACACGACCGAACACCTCGCCGTTCAGGGTAATGCGTAGCGGCAGATGCAGGCGCGCATCGCGCCAGGCGTCGCCCAGTTCGTCCGGCGTCACCGCGACCGGGGAAAAACTCGAGGCCGGTTTGGACTGGTAAAACCCGAAGCCCTTGGCCAGTTCTCCCATGATCAGGTTGCGCAGGCTGACGTCGTTGACCAGCATGAGCAGGCGTATATGGGATGCCGCGGTTTCGCGAGGTGTCTGCCGTGGCACATCCCCGACAATGACCGCGATTTCGCCTTCGAAATCGACTCCCCAGGCTTCGTCACCGGCCTCGATCGGGTCGTGCGGCCCCATGAGATCGTCGGAACAGGCCTGGTACATCAGCGGTTGATCGGTGGGGAAGGCGATGCTGTTGCTGGTATCGAAGGCTTTCTTCATCAGTTCCCCGTGATTCTGATAGCCGGAACCATCGACAAACTGGTAGGCGCGGGGCAGGGGCGGGCCGACTTTGGCGGGATCGAAGGCAAATGCCCCGGCGGCCTTGCCTCGATTGAGGTCTTCATAGCGGGCGAGGAGCGCCACCGCGGTCTGTTCCCAATGATCGAGCGCATGCTGAAGATCAGGTGCGATATCTGCCGCACTCACCGCCAGGCGCAGGTCGCGCGATACCAACAGCAGCTGACCGTCGCGCGAAGCACTTCTCAGTGAGGCGAGTTTCATGTGTTTCCCTCCATGCGTTTCCCCCCAAGGCGGAAGCCGCGTCGTCGGCTGCGGGACAAATCGGTTTGCGGTCGACGCAGCCCGTCGGGGGAACGGCGAAGCCTGACCTCCGCCAGCCCCCGCCGCAACGGATCAGGCCGCCGAACGCAGTCTTTGCGTCTCGGCGTCATTCAGTACGCCGTCATCCGAGCAGGCTACAAGGTAGATTTCGCGCGCCACACGATTGCTGACGTAGCCCTGCTTGACGTCATGCGCGACGCGCTCCGGGTCGCGCAGTTGCGGCAAGCCGAATCCGCCGCCGCCGCCCGAGTGCAGCGTAAAACTGTCGCCGGGCTTCAGGCGTGTGTTGAACACCTTGCCGTTGGCGTAGTCGTTTCGCTCCTTGCCATCGATCACCATGGTGATCTGATTGCCCTTGCCGGAATGGCCGCCTTCCAGGCCCCACGGCGGGCAATTGACGCGCTCCATCTGCGTGCCCAAGGTGACGTTGCAGCGCGGTTCGACCACTTTTTCCGCGCCCAGACCGCCGCGGAAACGACCAGCGCCGCCTGAATCCTGGCGCAGCGCATGGCGCCGTATCAGGACCGGAAACTTGACCTCGGTCTGCTCGCAGGGCGCATTGTGGGTATCGCCGTCGTTCTGGCATACCGTCGCGCTCATGCCGTCCTCGTTGAGCTTGGCGCCCCAGCCGCCGCCCATCGGACCGCCGGTACCGCCGATGAACAGACGACCGTCCTTGGGATTGATGCCGTTGACATAGCCGGAGACCAGATCGGCGAAATGGCCGGCGATGGTGCGTCCGGGAATAGCCTGCGACATGGCCTTGAACACGGTATCGACGACCGTCATCGGGACCGTCATCCACACCCGCATCGCCGCGGGACGCACCGCGGTTACCACGGTGCCGCCCCCGGTGATGACTTTCAGCGGACGCAGGCTTCCCTCGTTGACCGGATAGTCGGTGGGCGAGGTGAGGCATTTATAGGCGACCTGAGCGCACCCGTAACCGGTGGAAGGCCCGGAATTGTAGAAACCGCGCACCTGCTTGCCGATCTCGGACAGGTCGATGGTCATTTCATCGCCCTTCTTGATCACCTTGACGCGAATCGGAATGCGCTTGCCGACCTCGACCCCGTCATCGTCCATATAGGACTCGGCTTCATAGGTGCCGTCGGGGATGGTGCGCGTGCGCGCGCGCGCGGCCGCCTCGGAATTGTCCATGATATTGCGAATGGCATCGAGCACAGGTTCGCGGCCGTAGCGGCCCAGCAGTTCGGTAAAGCGCCGCTCGCCGGTCTTGAGCGCGGTGATCTGCGCACGCAGGTCGCCCATGGCCTTCTCGGGGATGCGCACGTTCATCTTGATGATCTCGACCAGGTCCTGGTTGACCACCCCGGCTTTCTGATACTTCATGATCGGGATCTGGATGCCCTCCGAATAAATATCGGTGGTCATCGAGCCGAGCACGCCACCCACCTCGTTCCAGTGGGCCATGGTGCACACAAAGGCGGTGAGCTTGCCGTCAAAGAAAATCGGCTGCGTGAAAGTGAAATGATAGAGATGGCTTCCGGTGGTGTAGGCGTCGTTGGTGACAAGAATATCGCCCGGCTCCAGGCCATCGCCTGGACCGACCTGCGCGAAGTGGCGCAGCTTTGCCTTGATGGTCTCGGCCATGCCGCGAATGAAGGAGGGCAGGCCCAGGCCGATCGACACGGTCTCGCCGCTGGCGGTATACAGGCCGACGGTGAAATCGAGCGCCTCATAGATGATCGGGTTGTAGGCGGTGCGCATCAGGTTGGTTTTCATCTCCTCGGTGACCGCAAGGACGCCGTTCCTGATGATTTCGGTCAACACCGCGTCGGCCCTGTTGGCGCGTGGTGGGGCGGGGCGGGAAACCCGCGCCTTCGCAGCCGGCCGCTTCAACGCACGGGAGACTGGTTTGCTGCTTTTTGTCTTTGCTTTCATTCTGCTTTTGTAACCAATGGGAGAACCGGAAAGGCGAAACTATACACGACGCTATCGACGAATTTGCAGCGCTTCAGATGCGGCTGTACGCGAGGGTTATGCCAGTGAGGGATAGACGCTTGATGCGGTCTCGCCCATCAGGTTGTCAAAGTCTTGCTCCGGCAGAAATGAAAGCCCGCTGCGCGCGAGTTCAACCAGCCCCGGCGGCGCATGCTCGTGGTTCATCGGGTAATTGGACCCCCACATCAAACGCTTTGAGCCATAGGCGCTGACCAGGCAGCTGAACCAGTCGCGCACGGTGCTCGAGCCCTTGGCCGCGGCGAGCAAGGTGGTGGTCGAAAACTTCAGTATCAACCGCGGATGCCGCGCGAGTTCGAGCAGGGGCGCGGCGCAGGCGTAGGGCGTGCCGTCTTCCAGAGGCGGATGGCCCAGGTGATCCAGTGCTATGAGCAGTTCCGGATAGCGGCGCACCACGCCCGCCAATCGCGGCAGGTCCTGCCACCGGACAAAGATACACAGCGGAACCGCCAGTTTCTGTGCGCGCTCGAACACCGGCAGTACGCGCGCGTCGTCGATCTGAAACTCAGGGGTCTGGAACATGAGCCGTCCGCCCACCGCGCCGCGCTCCCTGACCCAGCGCTCCAGTTGATCGGGCGCATCGGCATCGCGCGCATCGACCACGCACACCGCCTTGAATCGATCCGGGTACTTCGCTGCCATGTCGGCAACGTAGTTGTTGTCGCTGCGGTAGGCGTTCTGCGCCTGCACCAGCAGTGCCTTGTCCACGCCGCACAGGTCCATGTCGGCGAGCAGTTGTTCGGCGCTGTAATCGTCCTGCGTCCAGGAAAAATCCGGCGGAATCACCCGGTGCAGCTGGCGCGGATACTTGTTGCGGTCGGCACCGAGCACATGCACATGCGTGTCGACGATCACGGCCCGGATCCCGGCTTCAGATGCCGCGATAGAGCCACTCGACTTCCGAGAAATTATCCGGGTTGCGAAGCGACATCAGGTGATTGCGCAGGTCGCGCGCCCCTCCTCGCGCATGCATGATCTGGCCGTGAATGCGCGAGGTGAGTTGCACCCTGGCGGTGCGCAGGTAGCGCGCATCCCGATAAGAGAGCAATGCAGCGGGAATGTCCGCGCCGGCGGCCGCCAGCTTTTCGGCCAGCACCACGGCATCCTCCAGGGCCATGACGGCCCCTTGCGCGAGGTATTGCAGTGTCGGATGCGCTGCATCGCCGAGCAAGGTGACGTTGCCGCGGCTCCATTCCGGACGCGGCTCACGGTCGCACAGCACCCAGTTTTTGTCCTTGCCGACGTAGGACAGCATCTCCTGCACATGCGGCGTGGTGTGCGAATACACTTCCAGAAGCTCCTCCGGACCGCCGAAATTGATCTTCTGGCCCGCGGCAAAGCGCGGACTGTCGAGGGTGGCCACATTGTTCATCACCGTGCCGCCGCGCAGGCGGTATTGCACCAGATGCAGGCCGGGCCCGACCCAGATGACCATGTCGTCGAAATGCGACTTGTCCTTGATTTCATCGACCGGAACCACGCCGCGGTAGGTGACATGTCCGGACACTCTGGGCGGACCGTCGCCCATGACGTTTTCGCGCACGCAGGAGTTGAGCCCGTCGGCCCCGATCAAAACGGTGCCCGAACAAGTGGCGCCGTCGGCGAAGTGCGCCAGGATTGATGCGCCGCGGTCTTCAAACCGGACCAACTGCTTGGAGGTGTGCAGGGTGATTTCGGCGTGGGCGCGGCAGGCGTCGAGCAGGGCGCCATGCAAATCCCGCCGGTGCACCACCATGTAGGGTCCGCGGAAGTGCTTGCGAAAAGCATCACCGGTGTTGATGCGCGTGAGTTCGCGGTCGGTGAGCGCGTCGATCTCGATCAAGGCATTGGGAAACACCGCGGTTTGCTCGACAGCCTCGGCGATACCCAGCCGCGTGAGCATGTGATGGGCATTGGGCCCTAGTTGCAGGCCAAAGCCGATTTCGCCAAATTCGGGCGCTTTTTCGAAGACCTGCGAGCGCATTCCCTTGTGCGCCAGGGCCAGCGCGGCGGCCAGACCGCCGATGCCGCCGCCGGCGATGAGGATTTCCGGTTTGTTTGCATTCACTGGATTATCTTTCCTTGCTTGTTTTCATTGGTGGTTACAGCTTTTCCTGCAGGAAGCGCAGAACCCTGGGCGCAAGAAATCCTGAATAACTTCCCGGCTCATCCATGGGCTCGGTATTCCAGAAGTGCGCGGCGCCCTGCAGCACCGTGGTCCTGGCGAAAAAGCCAGCCTGTTTGAGTGCAAGCAGAAATGCCTTGGACTGGTTTTGCGGATTCACGGTGTCGTCTTCGCTACCCCAGGCGAGCAGAAACGCCGTCTGGTTCCGGTCGCGGGTCGCATGGGACAGGGGAGAAGATTCAAAATACAAATCGCGGTCATCGAGCAGCGATACCCCCAGGAATTTCTGCACGATGTTGTCGCCGGGCCGATTGAGCAGATCGTACTGCCACTGGGCCGCCATATCGTAGACACCGTAGACGCCGATACAGACCTTCACCGCCGTGCTGATCTTGGCGAGCGGACTCTCGGGATAGGCGCCTGCGAAGGGCGCCTTGTCTCCGGCCAGGGCCACCAGGGCCGCCAGATGCCCGCCTGCCGAATCCCCGGTGATTCCCAGGCGCTCCGGATCGATGTTGAACTGCGCACCCTGGGCCCTGAGAAACTGCACCGCGGCGCGCACGTCGTGCACCGCCTCCGGATAGGCCTTGCGGCCGTCCTTGATCAGGCGATAGTTGACCGAAAAAAGCGCGATGCCGTGGTGTGCGAGGAACGCTCCCCAACTGCGGTGAAACGCCGAGCTCCCCTGTTGCCAGCCGCCGCCATGCACGGCGACCACGGCGGGATGTTTTCCCGGTCCCTTTGGAAGGTAAAGATCGCCGCTGATGCCCAGTCCGTCATGCCGGGCATACTCGATGCCCGATTTCAATTCGTGTTCCATGCAGCCCCCCGCAAGCGATCCCCCGCAGATCCGGTTCTGTCGCCTGAATTCAGTCTAATAATGAGATTGTAAATCGTGTTTTGACTAAGTCATAACTGACTTTAATTTTTTTAATTTACTGAATAAATAGAATCGACCTGGCCGGATAGTTTGCTGCGGAGAGCGGCGATAGCGCGGCCAGACAGGCCGATGCCAGCGCTGCGGCCAGCCGCTTTGCCACTCGATTCATTGCTCCTCCTCCAAGGATGGTTCCGGCCCCGGTTTCAGGTGAACCGGGCAGAACACTATGCAACCGTCAGCGGGATCTTGAATTCGCGGATCTTATTCTGCCATTCCACCGGCCCGGTGGAATGGACCGACGTGCCCTTGGAGTCCACCGCCACGGTTACCGGCATGTCCTCGACTTCGAATTCATAGATGGCCTCCATGCCCAGATCGGCAAAGGCCAGAACCTTGGCTTTGCGCACTGCCTTGGAAACCAGGTACGCGGCACCGCCCACCGCCATCAGGTAGGCGGCCTTGTGCTTCTTGATACCTTCGATGCCTTCGGGACCGCGCTCGCTCTTTCCCACCATGGCGAGCAATCCGGCCTTGCCGAGCATGGTGTCGGTAAAGCGATCCATGCGCGATGCCGTGGTCGGACCCGCCGGGCCCACCGCTTCGTCGCGAACCGGGTCCACCGGCCCGACGTAATAGATCATCCGGCCGTTGAAGTCCACCGGAAGCTTCTCGCCGGCGGCAAGCATGTCCTGGATGCGCTTGTGCGCGGCATCGCGGCCGGTCAGCAGTTTGCCCGAGAGCAGCAGGCGGTCGCCCGGATTCCAGGCGATGACTTCTTCGCGGGTCAGCTTGTCGAGGTTGACGCGTATGGCCGCGGGCGAGGGCGCCCAGGTCACCTTGGGCCAGTCGGCCAGCGACGGCCGCGGCAATTCCGCAATGCCGGAACCGTCGAGCACGAAATGGGCATGACGGGTCGCCGCGCAATTGGGGATCATGGCGATCGGCTTGGAGGTGGCGTGCGTGGGGTAATCGAGAATCTTGATATCCAGCACCGTGGACAAGCCGCCCAGTCCCTGCGCGCCGATTCCCAGGGCGTTGACCTTGGTGAAAAGTTCGATGCGCAGTTCTTCAATCTTCGATTTCGGGCCGCGCGCGAGCAGTTCGTGCATATCCAGCGGCGCCATCAGCGATTCCTTGGCCATCAGCACCGCTTTTTCCGCAGTGCCGCCGACGCCGATGCCGAGCATGCCGGGAGGGCACCAGCCCGCGCCCATGATCGGCACCGTCTTGAGCACCCAATCCACGACGGAATCCGAGGGCTCGAGCATCGCGAATTTGGTCTTGTTTTCCGAACCGCCGCCTTTGGCGGCAACGGTGATATCCACCCTGTTGCCGGGTACCACTTCCATGTGGATGACCGCCGGGGTGTTGTCTTTGGTGCTTTTCCGGGTAAAGATCGGGTCGGCAAGAACCGAGGCGCGCAAGGGATTGTCGGCATTGGTGTAGGCGCGGCGCACGCCCTCATTCACCGCGTCGGCTATCGACCCGCTGCCGAAATCCTGCCACTGCACGTCCATGCCGATTTTCATGAAGACATTGACGATGCCGGTGTCCTGGCACAGCGGCCGATGGCCCTCGGCGCACATGCGCGAATTGGTCAGGATCTGGGCGATGGCATCTTTGGCGGCCGGCGATTGCTCGCGCTCGTAAGCGCGCGCCATGTGCTGGATAAAGTCGGGGGAGTGGTAATAACTGATGTGCTGCAGGCCGTCGGCGACGGATTGAACGAGGTCTTCGCGTTTTATGCTTGTCATGGTCTTCGCTTGCGCTTGGGTTGAATCGGATGTCGAAGTATACCCGCCGGGACGGACTTAAGACACGCCATAACCGATCAGTCCACACTCGACACCTCAGTCGTGGGCGCTTGCCTCAATCGGCGGTTCCATTTGATCTACCGCAATAACGGCAGGCCGAATCCGGGCTAGCGCAGATGCAGCGCGCCCGAGGTCACAGCAAACGCGGCTGCGCGGTCGCGGGGGCGGCAGGCGACTGTGCCGGCCGGCACCGTCCGGTATAGACGAGATCGCGGGAGGTCCCCAAGTCCACGCTGCGGACCGGCGTCGCGCTGCGCTCGAGACTCTCGATCCCCTGGGGGCAATAACCGGCCGCGCGCACCGCACTCAGCAGATTCTGGCGCCGTATGGTTTCCCAGGTCGGATCGTTCGCCAGTTTGTCGACACCGGCGCGCTGCGTCGCGACGAACCCCTCCGGCAGCGGACGCAATTCGAGTTTTGAACTCATCAGGCTTTCGCCCAGTCCAAAATTCGCACACCCGCTCAGCGCGAGGGACAGCAGCAGAATGCCTGATTTTTCGGAAAATTTCATGGTCGGGTTCGGCAGGACAGAATAAGACTGGCAAGCAGAATGCCTGCCCCTCGCTGTTTGTGCAAATGCGAACGTATATCTACGGATAGTGCCGGATTGTGGAATGTTTGCCTGCCGGAGGCTTAAATTCGGGAATGGAAAAGCTTGCGGGATGCTAAGCTTGAAGCCTTGGCTGCCAATGCTGTAACGTCAAATTCAAGACTGAACTCTCCCATGCCCCAGGTTCGTCCCGATCAGAATGCCCATTCGCCTGCGCAGTCGCCGACCGCCCCGGTGGATGAAGCGATCGACCTGGATTTCACCGGGGTGTTCAAACTCCAGGACCTGAAACCCGACCCGCCGCTGCCGCCGCCGAAAAAGGTCCCGCAGGATATTCTGATCGGCGCCCAGGAGCTGCTGAAGGGCAATTGTTATATCAACCTGTCGCGCCGCCGTCCGGCGCGTGTTGTCGATGTCGCCAGGACGACGATACTGATTGTCGAGGACAACACCACCACCCAGTATCTTTTGCACATGTTGCTCAGTCGCGCAGGCTATTTGACCCGCCGGGCGGGTTGCGCGGCCGAGTTCATCGCGGCGATGCAAAAAGCGCCCTTGCCCGATCTGGTGATACTCGATATTCACTTGAAGGACAATGTCAGCGGTTTCAAGATCCTGACAAAGATCCGTGCCCACCCGAAACTCAAGAGCCTGCCGGTCATCATCCTGAGCGGCGAAACCGCCCCCGAGAACCTGATGCAGGGCGTTTCGCTGGGCGTCGATGCCTATCTCTCCAAGCCGGCAAAATCCAGCGCCCTGATGGATGCGGTGAAAGCGGCGCTCGGCGGCTGACGGCCCCTTGCGATGTCGTAAGCTCTATGCAAGATTCCGGCCTGATACTTCCGGGCTGATACTTCGCGTGAAATTTCCAATCCGGGCCGAGTCACCGCACCCCAGTTGAGGAGGAGTAATAAAGTGTCCAGTGGAACCATTGAATCCGTCCTGCACGAAGACCGACTGTTTGCGCCGTCCGCCGAATTCGCCAAGCAGGCGAATATTTCCGGCATGGCGGCCTATCAGGCCTTATGCGACGAAGCCCATCGGGATTTTGAAGGCTTCTGGGCCCGGCAGGCGCGCGAGCAGTTGCTCTGGCAAAAGCCTTTTTCAAAAACGCTGGATGAATCCAACCCGCCGTTTTTCAAGTGGTTCCATGACGGCGAACTCAACGCATCCTACAACTGCCTTGACCGGCACCTGAAAACCCAGCCGGACAAGGTCGCGATCATTTTCGAGGCCGACGACGGCAAGGTCACGAAGATCACCTATCAGGAGCTCTACCACGAGGTCTGCCGATTCGCCAACGCGCTGAAATCGCGCGGCATCGCCAAGGGCGACCGCGTCATCGTCTACATGCCGATGTCGATCGAAGCGGTGGTGGCGATGCAGGCCTGCGCCCGGATCGGCGCGACCCACTCCGTGGTGTTCGGCGGTTTTTCGGCGAAATCGCTGCAGGAGCGCATCATCGACGCGGGTGCTGTTGCGGTGATCACCGCCGACGGCCAGTTCCGCGGCGGCAGGGAAATCCCCCTGAAGCCGGTGGTCGATGAAGCTCTGGCCCTGGGCGGCTGCGAGATCATCAAATCGGTGTTTGTCTACAAGCGTTCGGGCTCGGCCATCCCGATGGCCGCCGGACGCGATATCTGGTGGGCCGACGCCATTAATGGGCAGGCCGATAGCTGCGACCCGGTGTGGGTCAACGCGGAACACCCCTTGTTCATTCTCTACACCTCCGGCTCGACCGGCAAACCCAAGGGTGTGCAGCACGCCACCGGGGGCTACCTGCTGTGGTGCATGCTCACCATGCGCTGGACTTTCGATTACAAACCCCAGGATGTGTTCTGGTGCACTGCCGACGTGGGCTGGGTGACCGGCCACAGCTACGTCTGCTACGGCCCGCTGGCGGTGGGTGGCACCGAAGTCGTGTTCGAGGGCGTGCCCACTTACCCCGATGCGGGCCGCTTCTGGAAAATCATCCAGGACCACAAAGTGAGCGTGTTCTATACCGCACCGACGGCAATCCGCTCGCTCATCAAGGCGGGTCCCGAACAGCCGAAGAAATACGACATGAAATCGCTGCGCATTCTGGGCACCGTGGGCGAACCCATCAACCCGGAAGCCTGGATGTGGTACCACGAGGTGGTGGGTGGCGAACGCTGCCCGATCGTGGACACCTGGTGGCAGACCGAAACCGGCGGCCATATGATCACACCGCTCCCCGGTGTCACCGCCACCAAACCGGGCTCGGCGACCCTGCCGCTCCCCGGCATCATTACCGACATCGTCGATGAAACCGGGCAATCGGTGGGCAAGGGCAAAGGCGGCATCCTGGTTATCAAGCGGCCCTGGCCTTCGATGATCCGCACCATCTGGGGCGATCCGGAGCGCTTCAAAAAAACCTACTACCCGGAGGATTTTCAGGGCCGCTATTACCTGGCCGGCGACGGCGCGACCACCGACATGGACGGCTACTACCGCATCATGGGCCGCATCGATGATGTCTTGAATGTCTCGGGACACCGCCTGGGCACCATGGAAATCGAATCGGCGCTGGTTTCCAATTCGGAACTGGTGGCCGAAGCGGCCGTGGTGGGCAGGCCGGATGATCTCACCGGCGAAGCCGTTTGCGCCTTCGTCGTTCTGAAAGGCGCCCGTCCCAGCGACGCCGCAGCGGCGAAAAAGATTGCCGATGAACTGCGCAACTGGGTGGCCAAGGAAATCGGCCCGATTGCCAAACCGCGCGACATCCGTTTTGGCGACAACCTGCCCAAGACACGTTCGGGCAAGATCATGCGCCGGCTTTTGCGCTCCATAGCGAAGGGCGAAGAAATCACCCAGGATGTTTCGACGCTGGAGAATCCGGGCATTCTGGATCAGCTCAAACAAAGCCTCTAGCCCGGACCGGTGAGTTTGTATCCGTTTGCCCGGGGACGGACAGTAGTTTATGCTGCGCGACCTTCGCTGAAGATGCCTGCCATTGCAGGAATTCCAAATGGCAGGCTGGCGAGGAAAAACGGAGAGGTGGATGAGCGGTTTAAGTCGCACGCCTGGAAAGCGTGTTTAGGTTAATAACCTAACGCGGGTTCGAATCCCGCCCTCTCCGCCAAGACAGTATCCAAAGCTGTCCAAATAAGTCCGCAAATACCAGCTACCCCCCGATTCTCCCTCTAAGAAAGCATCCAAGGCTGTCCAGATGCGTCCGCTTGCATCCGGGGGGAAACCGTGGTAATAATCTGTGGTATCGATCAGAATTAATGGTCCATTTGTACCACGGAGGGCAAAATGCTCACGGATGCCAAATGTCGGAACACCACAAGCGGGGATAAAAGGATCGTCAAGCTCGCCGATGGTGGCGGTTTGTACCTCTGGATTTACCACGATGGCCGCAAATATTGGCGGCTTCGGTATTGGCAGGAGGGGAAGGAAAAATCGCTCTCCTTGGGCGTGTACCCCACAGTAGGTCTCAAGGACGCTCGGCAAAAACTGGAGATCGAGCGCAAGCGTCTCGACGGCAATCTTGACCCGTCTGTTGAACGTCGCGCCGACAAGCTCCGGCGCAGCATGGCGGCGGCAAATTCCTTCGAGGCGGTTGCTTTGGAGTGGTATGAAAAACAACTGCATACCTGGGTGCCGCGCCATGCCGAGGGCGTGAAACGGCGGCTGGAGGTCAATGTCTTTCCAAAGATAGGTAAGCGCCCAATCAGTGAAATTGAAGCGCCGGAGTTACTGGATGCACTCCGCCCGATCGAGAAGCGGGGCGCTCACGACCTCGCGCACCGGATCATGCAAGTATGTGGTCAGGTGTTCCGCTATGGAATCGCCACCGGCCGCTGCCAGCGTGATATATCCCGCGACCTACGCGGAGCCCTGACGCCCCACCAGAAACAGCACCAAGCGGCTGTACGTCCCGAGGAACTGCCGGATTTACTCCGGGCAATCGCCGGCTACGAGACACAGGGCGACAAGCAAACACGCCTCGCGCTGGATCTGCTCGCGCTAACCTTCGTGCGTACCAATGAATTGATCGGCGCGGAATGGGCAGAAATCGACCTCGACGCCGGTATCTGGATCGTGCCGGCCGAGAGGATGAAGATGAAAACCGAGCATGTTGTCCCGCTCGCGAAGCAAGCCTTGGCCATCCTTGAGCAACTGCGCGAGATCAACGGCGGCAGCCGGTTCGTGTTTCCTGGCAGGAACCGGGACAAACCCATCAGCAACAACACCATGCTATTTGCCCTGTATCGCCTTGGTTATAAAGGAAAAATGACCGGACACGGATTCAGGTCCGTGGCCAGCACTAGCCTCAACGAAATGGGATTTCGTGGTGACGTGATCGAACGCCAACTTGCACACAGCGAGCGCGATGAAGTTCGAGGCGCCTACAACCGTGCTGAGTACCTACCAGAGCGCAAGGAGATGATGAGGAAGTGGGCGAACCACCTGGACGCGATCCGCAAAGGCGCGAAGGTGATTCCGTTCAAGGCCGCATAGATTTCAACCGTCCCCGGTGCGGTATCCGGGAAAGCGGGGCACCAAGCGGACGAAACCCGCCGGTACCCTCTGGTAGATACGCCGCTTTGAGGCTCAAGGAAGTG
>CAIOLO010000090.1 GCA_903859155.1 uncultured beta proteobacterium | reverse complement strand
GATTGCAGGATCGCGGCTTTCCTTCCAGCGTTCGTAATAAACGATGCTGGCGCCGGCGTCCTTCACGGCGCCGCTGCGCGGGCCCATGTAGAAGGCTTCGAGGTTCTTGATCGAGTAGCGCGGCTCGGATACGCGTATCGATTCGCGCACCACGCGGTACAGATCGACCAGCGTGCCGCGGCGCAAAAGATCATCCACCTCCGCCTCGCGCGTGCCGTGCAGGCACATGAGGCGCTGCAGGGCGGTTTTTTCGTAAGGGGCGTAGTGGTAGATGTGCAGCCGGGGATGGGCGGCCAGGCGGGCGGCCAGGAAATCCATGAAGGCCTCGAAGGCGCGCTTTTCTCCGGCCCGGTCGTGCGCCCAGAAAGCGCGGTAGCGGAGATTGCCTTGCTCCATCCACGCCACGCCGAAGAGATACTCCAGGCCGCCATTTTCGAGAGGGTCACCCTCCATGTCGAAAAACAGGTCGCCGTCGTCAAACGGCGGCAGATGGTCGAAACCCAGGCCCCGGCCCGTCGCGGTGGGCAGCAGTTCCAGTTGGTCCGCGCCGGTTTCGCGCCTGGCCAGTTGCAGCCGCGCCTGCGCGCATAGGCGTGCGAAGGTGTCGCGGTGCATGTGCGGCGGGACCGGAGTGGCCGGTGCTTTGGCGAGGCGCTCGAGCGTGCCGATGCCGGACCCGGCGAGGCGGCGGATCTGCACCTTGGTGATGTTGGCCACCTGCACCAGGTGGTCGTCTTTGCGACGCCGCTCTTCGCACAGGCCGCGCCAGTGGCAGATCTCGCAGCGCTCGCAGGGGTCCGGATAGGTGCCGCCGCCGGCGGCGGAGGCGAAGGCAAGAAACCTCGCCAGGGCTTCGCGGTAATAGTGCGCGTAGTCGGCGAGGCGATAGCTGAGTTCCGTGCCGTCGCCAAGCACCACGTGCGTCATTGCCGGCGCCACGCCCTGCGATTTTTCGAGCAGGTCCGAATAGAAGCAAAGCTGGATGAGGAATTTGGCCTTGGGCGAGCGCGCGAGCTTGGTGTCGGCGACTTCGTAGTGGAAGTCGCCCAGCGAGGATTTGCCCGGCACCTTGTAGAGGAAATCGGCGTGGCCGATGAGGTTGCCGCTCCGCAAGCTTGCCTGGTAGATGACCGGCGCGCCGCCGCGCATCGCATCGAGCGTGGCCTGAACGGCATTGTCGATGCCAAGTTTTGCCGCGCGGATGTCTACTACGGAACCATGGCGCGTGCGCAGGATGTCGAGAAACGCCGCTTCGTGGGCGTGGCCCTTGTTCTGGAAGAGAAGGGCCTCTTCGCTGTCTTCGGAGCGGGGCAGGGGTGTTGTGAGGTGGATCTGGTCCAGCGCGGTCAGGTGCCCGCACTCGAGGTAATTCACCAGATCGGTGGCGGAGAAGAGCAGGCCGGAGGGGGAGGTTTGCATGTCAGCCCACTCTACAGCAGACGGGGCTCAGGGGTGAGTTTGCGAAACTGCCGAATTGTGTGGCATTAGCTCACCTGGTGAGCTTGTGAGCGAGCAAGGTTGCGATCGGAATCCAATCAAGCTAATTATCGGGATGAAGAATTGCGGACGGACGACAGACATCTTCCGATAACGATGGGACACATCATGATGACCAATCGCTGTATTTTTGCGGCCGATCGTTCCTGCTCATGGGCGTGCCGCAGGCCCGTCGCATGCAGCGGGGTGTTATGCCGCAATGTCGACGTACTCGACGCGGCTAGCGGGTGGCGGAATAGGTGTGCCATCTTCGCGCATGCCATTGAGATGGAACTCAATGGCTTCCCGCATTTGCGATTCGACTTCCTCGACAGTGGCGCCGGTAGCGACGCAACCTGGAAGATCAGGAACGTACGCCGAGAAATTGCCTTCTGCCTTCTCTATTACGATTGCATAGCGCATAGGCCCCTCATTTCTTTAAGCCAGACTGCTTCAGGATACTGTTTAGCGTACCGGGTGCCAAGTCGTCAGACGGTTTGCCTGGCACGGTCACTCGACCAGGCTTCACCAAATGCTTAAATTGTCTGTGGCTACCTTGTGTTGCGACTAAGAACCACTTGTCATCATGGAGCATTCGCAGGATTTCGGCGACTTTCATTCGGTCAGCATATCAAGGAGCAGGGATCTACGCAGAACGGTTCAATCTTGAACGAATAGCGTTTATCCACCGCCCCGCGAACGTTGAATCCTGCCGGGGCGATATCGGCGGCGGATAAACGCTATTCGTCAGGAGGAATGCACCCGCGCCACCACTCAATTCCCGAATAGACGCCCAACCCTCCACTCCAACGCTTCCTTCTTCGGCCACAACCCCTTCTCCTTCGGCAGCATCAGCGTCTTCCCCGCCAGCGCGAGCAGCGGCTGGTTGTCCGCCACACGCTCGTCCAGCGCCTTCGACACGTGCCAGGCGTAGTCGGGGCCGGGTGTAGATGCAAGCGTCCAGCGCCCAGTGGAAGGTGGGCGCGAGCGCGATGCCGTTGCGCGGGTCGTCGTCGCGGGTTTCGGCGAAGGGGATGAGGTGCGCGGCCTCCACCATGACGCGGCCTTCGGGCAGGATGATGCGCCAGCCCGAGGCGGCGCAGCGGTAGTCGTAGTTCTCGCTGACGATGCGGCGGAAGGCGCGGAGGTAGCGATCGAGATCGGCGGGCATGGGCGTTGGCCTGGGCGTTATGCTGACTGGCGGCTGACATTGTCTACCGGAAGCAGATCGCATGCGTTTAGCGGGGATGAAAACCCCAGCTCAGTGTCCAGGTCGGAGGGATTTGATTTGACCGCCGGGAACCCGAAGATTGTCCTTTCCGAGCACGCGCGATTGCAGGCGGCGCGACGGGGACTGAATGAGGATGTGGTGCTCGGTGTCGCTCGATCGCCGCAACAGCGGCTGCCCGTACGCCGGGGCCGCGAGGTGAGACAGTCGCGCATAGCCATGCCGGAAGGGGCTACACTGTACTTGGTACGAGTGGTGGTGGATTCCAGCGAGGATGGGGATACGGTGGTTACGGTCTATCGATCCAGCAAGATCGACAAATACTGGAGCAGCCCATGAAAGTGAACTACGACGCCACGACGGACACGCTCACCGTTGTCTTCCGCGACGTTCCCGTCGCCGAAAGTGATGAAGACAAACCCGGCGTGATCCTCGATTACGATGCGGCCGGCAATATTGTGTCGATCGAGGTGCTTGATGCCTCCAGGCGCGTTGAGGAGCCGCGCACAGTGACGTTTGCGACCGAGGGATAGAGCGCCGTCGCCATGGCCATGGTTTAGACCTCTGCCACGGTCTCGCGTCCGCCCGCTTCGGCCATGCCCGGCACCGCGAGCAGCATGCACGGCTTGTGCGGGCTGGTGCGCTCGCCGGCGCGGTTGACGTGCAGGGTGCGGAAGGCCTTCAGGCAGCGGGCGAGGTCGTCAGGCATGGTGGTCATCGAGCGGAAGTTTCCCGGTATGCCGGCAAAAGCGCGGCGGAACGTTCGGGGAAGCTTACGCCTGGATCAGGGCTGTCGTTCGGGAGATTGTCCGTTGTCGCGTTAAGCAACCGATATGCCCGGACAGGTATGACAGTCGGGCATAGCGGGAAAATAAAGTTCAACTTTTACCGGCTGAATCGGCCGCGGGCGTCTGCTCCGCCCCGGCCGGCGGGCGGCCCCCTTGGATCACGGCAAGGTAAGGCGGCCCCTTCGGTTCGGTCATCCACCGATACAGCACCTCGCCCGCCGACTGATTGAATCTCTGCTCCGGGGGGATTGGCGGGCCGAGTTTCAAGGTGGTCATGTTCAAGATCCAGTGATCGGGATTGCGGGATGGCTGGGGGTGCCCTGATGGGTCCGGCATGCGCTCGCGCTAAAGTGCGAAGACCTCGCGAATGACGTCCGGGCGCTTGGCCGCAATGCTGAGCAACGCCCGTGCTGCTCCGGATGGCTTGCGCCGGCCTTGCTCCCACTCCTGCAGCGTCCTGATGGACACTCCCAGGACTTGTGCAAACTGAGATTGTGACAGGCCGGACTTCGCCCTGGCCTGCGTTACCTCGGACAGGGGGATGCGATGAATCCGGCCCGTTTTTCCGGCCTTCATTTCAAGCACCGATGCCAGCAACTCTGCGCCGATATCGCGTTTTGCATCTCGGGCCAGCAATTTCTTTTCAGTCATGGGCATGGAGCGCCTCCTTGATTTTCAATAGAACTTTTGCAGAGACATTGTCTTGAGCACTCTTGGCATAAACGAGCAATAAATAGATACGTCCATCCGCGAGCTGGTTGTAATGTATGACTCGCACTCCTCCGCGCTTACCTGATCCCGCGCGAGACCACCGTACTTTGCGGCAGCCGCCGGACCCGGGGATGACATCACCGGCCTCAGGATTGGCCGCGATCCACGCAGCGAAAGCCCCGCGCTCATCCTCAGTCCAATAGTCAACGCACAGCTTGCTGAAGGCAGGAGTCTCAACGACGGTGAACATGCCGCATCATACGTCAAGGACGGATGTGCTACAAGCAAGCCGAAACTGAAATGGTCGATATTTTCAGGCAGTCATCTGCGCCGCAAAAGCGGCGATCGGGGAGCTGATCCTGATTCATCCGTTTCGCGAGGGTAACGGGCGTTGTGCCCGCCTTCTGGCGACACTCATGGCATATCAGGCAAAGTTACCAACGCTGGATTTCGGCGGGATTCGTTCTGATGAAAAGCGCCGATATTTCGCGGCGATTCAGACTGCGATGGGCCGTGACTACGCCCCGATCACGCGCATATTTCGCGCCGTCATGGCAAGGACCTTGCGTTCGCGAACTAGGGTTTGGGGCGGTTAATGCGGCGGCGGGTTGCGGGCAATCCCGCTGCATTCCCCGGCGCCGGCGCGGCCGGCTTGAACGGCGCATGGATGCCTTCTATGGCCGAGGAACTGGATGCCGAGAGAAACACGCTCCGCCGGCGCATGGCCGGGTCGCGCAGGTAGGGGTTGCCTGTGGAAAGTTTGGAACTCATAGCTGAAGTATAGCAGCGCGGTTCGAATAAGGCCGGGCAGGGGCTGGAGGTGCCAGAAGCCTTCGGTCTTCAGGTGGAAGTACGGGTAGTGCGGGTTGGCGTGGTCGGATGCGTCGCGCACGGCCGCGAAGAACTTCATGCAGCGCGCGAGCAGCGCCGGGTCGAAGCGGATCTGGTTCTGCCCGAGGTCGCCCGCTTCGGCCAGGCCCGGCACCGCGAGCAGCATGCACGGCTTGTGCGGGCTGGCGCGCTCGCCCGCGCGGTTGACGTGCAGGGTGCGGAAGGCGCGGAGGTAGTGGGTGAGATCGGCGGGCATGGGGGGCGGGTTGGTGGGTGGTGCGGGTGTGGGGGCGATTGCGGGAGCTTACCCTCGGAATTGGCGAACCGGTTGGTCAACCATCTGATCGCACCAGGCGTTAATGAACCGGCGCTGCTCAATAGTGGAAGGCGGGGATAACGGGGCCGGCTGACCGATGAAAAATCGCACAATCCGCGTCAAGGGAACGGAAATCGCCATCGTGTCACGGCACGACGCCGATTACATATCGCTCACCGACATGATCAGGCGTTTTGGCGATGAGAGCATCCTTTATAACTGGCTGCGCAACCGCAACACCATTGAATTCCTGGGAATCTGGGAGCAGTTGTATAACCCGCTATTTAAACCTCTCGAATTCGAGAGGTTTAGAAATCAGGCCGGACTTAACCGGTTTTCCCTCTCACCCAGGAAATGGATCGACGCGACGGGCGCGATAGGTATTTATGCAAAATCCGGCCGGAATGGCGGCACTTATGCGCACAGGGACATCGCTTTCGAATTCGGGTCGTGGCTTAGCCCGGAATTCAAACTGTATCTCATCAAGGAATTCCAGCGCCTCAAGGATGAAGAGTCCCGCGCATTGTCCCTGGAGTGGAGCTTTCAACGCACTCTGGCCAAGGTCAACTACCGGATACACACCGACGCCATAAAGGATCATCTGATTCCTTCCCGCGTGAGCAAGGCGCAGGCAAGTACGATCTATGCCACTGAAGCTGATTTGCTGAATGTGGCGTTGTTCGGAGTCACCGCCACGCGATGGCGGCAGGGCAGCCCTGAACTGTCAGGAAACCTGCGCGATGCGGCAACGCTGGAGCAACTGGTTGTGCTTTCGAACCTGGAAAGCATTAATGCGGTACTTATTCATCAAGGGCTTGCTTCTCCTGAACGCCTGATGCAATTGAACGACATCGCCATAAGCCAAATGCGTTCGCTGGTCAGCGCATCTGCGACCAAGCGGCTGGAGGGCTCGGTTTCCGCGCTGAAAAGAAAGCGCAAACCATGAGGCGGCGCCGTTGCCATGGCCATGGTTTAGACCACTGCCACGGCCGCGCGGCCGGGCAGGGGCTGGAGGTGCCAGAAGCCATCGGTCTTCAAGTGGAAGAACGGGTATTGCGGATTGGCGTGGTCGGATTCCTCGCGCTCCGCCGCGAAGAACTTCATGTAGCGCGCGAGCAGCGCCGGGTCGAAGCGGATCTGGTTCTGCACGAGGCCGCCCGCTTCGGCCATGCCCAGAGCATGCACGGCTTGTGCTGGCTGGCGCGGCCGCCGGGGCGGTTGACGTGCAGGGTGCGGAAGGCGCGGAGATAGTGGTCGAGGGTGGGCATGGGGGCTGGGTTGGAGGTGCGGGTGGGCGGGCGGCGGATATCCTGTACCAGCGCATACGCGACATCCTTGAATCGGCGCGGGCAAATGTTGCTCGTACGGTCAACACCACCCAAGTAGTGGCCAACTGGCTCATCGGGCGCGAAATCGTCGAGGGGGAGCAATCCGGAAAACGGCGTGCGGCCTATGGCGTCGAGCAGCTTCGCGACCTGGCTGCGCGTCTGAAGGCGGACTTCGGCTCTGGTTACGGGGTGGACAATCTCGAGCTTTTTCGCCGCTTCTATCGGGAATATCCGCATCTGCTGTCGCGGGGAAATTCCGACGCACTGCGTCGGAAATCCGGGCTGTTGGAAAACACCGGGGCAGTGCGCAGGAAATCGGGGGCAGTGGCAGGCACGCTGGAAATTCTCCACGCTGCGAGCGGCTACGCGGCACAGGCGATATCGGCCCGCACGCCTTCGACGCGCTCGCGAGATTTGCAGGCGGGCGTATTGCAACCGCATCTTTCCTGGACCCATTACCGCAATCTGCTTCGCATCAGCCGGCCCGACGCGCGGTACTTCTACGAAATCGAGTCCATCCGCAACGCCTGGTCGGCACGGGAAATGGAGCGACAGATTGCCAGCCTGTTGTTCGACCGGTTGGCGAAGAGCAGGGACAGGAAGGGCCTGATGCGGTTGGCGGTTCACGGGCAAGAGGTAATACAACCCATTGATGCGCTAAAGGACCCCATGATCCTCGAGTTCCTCGACCTGCCTGAATCGCCGCGGCTGGTGGAATCGAAACTGGAACAGGCGCTGCTTGGCAACCTGCAGACCTTCCTGCTGGAACTCGGCAAGGGTTTCGCCTTCGTTTCACGGCAGGAGCGCATCACGCTCGAGGGCGACCACTTTTACATCGACCTGGTTTTCTACCACGCCATCCTGAAGTGCTATGTGCTGATCGACCTGAAGGTCGGCAAGCTGACCCATACCGATCTCGGCCAGATTCAGTTCTATGTGAACTACTACGACCGGGAGCGGCGCACCGAGGGCGACAACCCGACCCTGGGCCTGATTCTTTGCCCGGACAAGAACGACGCGGTGGTGAAGTACACGCTGGGCGAGCAGCAGGAGCGAAATATCTTCACCAGCCGCTACCAGTTTTACCTGCCGACGGTGGAGGAACTGGAACGCGAGCTGCGCCGCGAACTGCGCGACCTTACGCCCGTAGCGACAAAGACAACCGGAAGGCGAGTGCCAGCGAAAGGTCGCAAGAAATGAACCGTCACGTCAATGCCATCGCCGTCGCCACGGCCAGGGTTTAGACCACTGCCACGGTTTCGCGGCCGGGCAGGGGCTGGAGGTGCCAGAAGCCTTCGGTCTTCAGGTGGAAGTACGGGTAGTGCGGATTGGCGTGGTCGGATTCCTCGCGCACGGCCGCGAAGAACTTCATGCAGCGCGCGAGCAGCGCCGGGTCGAAAGGGATCCTGTTCTCCCCGAGGTCGCCCGCTTCGGCCATGCCCGGCACCGCGAGCAGCATGCACGGCTTCTCGCGGGCTGGCACGCTCGCCCGCGCGGTTGGCGTGCAGGGTGCGCAAGGCGTGGAGGTAGTGGTCGAGATCGGCGGGCATGGGGGCGGGCGTTGAGCTGACTGGTTGCTGACATTGTGTACCGGAAACGGATCGCGGACGTTATGCCGTGATGAAAACCGCCGATCAAATCCGGCAGCAATTGGCAGCCGGTCAATTCGATTTAAGCCGGCACGCGTTCATACGCGCGGTCGAGCGCAACATCAGCGATGAGGAAATCCGGGTTGCGGGCGGGCAAGCCCGGACAATCGAGTCGTATCCGGAAGACAAGTATTCGCCAAGCATATTGATGCTGGGTTTCGCAGCGGTTGGGCGTCCATTGCATATTCAGGTATCGTTGATGGATTCGGAGTTGGCAAGAATCATTACGCTCTACGAACCGGATTCCGGCGAGTGGACGAAGTTTGAAATACGGAGGTAACGATGTCGGCGTTCAAATGCCACGTCTGCGGCGGTGAATCCGCCAAAGAAGAAATTGTCAGCCAGGTGCTGGAGGTGGATGGCCGGCGCGTGCTGGTCGAGCATATTCCAGCGCTGGCGTGCACGCGCTGCTCGGAGACATCAATCTCGCGGGAGACGACCGAACGCGTCCGCCTGCTGGTTCATGGCGCGGGCCGGCCAAACAAGACCGTGCCGCTGGAGGTCTTCGAATTTGCATAGGATTGCTTGCTCCCCTTGAGCAAGACCTGGACTTACCCGGGCATGAGACGGCGATACGGACGGGTGGGGATAAGTTGTTTCGTTAAACAACCGGTATGCCTGGTAAGGCACGACAGTCGGGCATAGCGGAAAAATAAAGTTCAACTACTCGGACCAGGGCGAGGTCTGGGCCGACATCGCGCAGAAGCAGGCGAGCTTCTGCGTGGACTCGGCAACCGAGGCGATGGGCGACGTCTACGAAAAGGAGAAGGCGCGCCTGGACCAGTACGTGAACGCCATCGAGCCGCTGCCCCGCCAGTGCGGCGCGGTGTTCGCCGTGGACGGCAGGGTGGCGGGCATCGAGTTCTTCGACAGCCCGGCGACCTGTGCGCGCTACCTGCCCAAGATCGTGCGCAGCTACGCCATGGACGCGGCGGAGACCCGGCAGCCCGACGGCGTGCCGCCGGTGGAGGAGGCGGTGCGCCGGTTCATCGAGCAGATGAAGGCCGCGGCCACGCAAAGCTTCAAGGCGCTGGGCGAGGGCGAGGACGTGCGCCTGGAGGGCGGCTCGATCACGGGCGGGGCGCTGGTGCGGGGCGAGCGGGTGGTGCACCTTGCCGCGTTCGCCATGGATGCGGACAGCCCGAAAGCGAAAAGGCGCACAGGCGCCCGCCGCAGCCCGCTTTACTGAGGATGGCGCGGGCGTCAGCTACTTAGGGGGCAGCGATGAACTGCTGGGCGGGTTCTCAGTCCCGTGCAGCGCGCTGTTATGCCCCGGCTTTGATTATGACGAAGGTTCGAGGCTTCAATGCGAGCAGGGCCACTTTAAGGTCAGGCACCAGGCTCAACAACACATGCAACTCATTCGATACCGCGTCCAATAGGATTACCGCGACGGGCAGTGTTGCCAAGTTCTGCTGATACTGGAGGCTTTTATCAACCGTAATGAGCGCGTCGTACCCGACCGCGCCGAGCGCAAGAAGCTTGCCGTTCTTGACTCCGGACCAGCCGACCTCGACAACCGTATGAACTTCGTGTTCCGGTAACGATCGCCGAAGCCGACTCGGCACCGATTCGTCAAGCAGCAGCCGCATCGACTACAAGGCGCTCTCTTGCCGCCTCAAGTACCGCTATGGCTTGATCGCGAGATATGGATGGGAAGTCTTCGAGAAAATCCTCTAAAGACGACGCGCCTTCAAAGTAGTCAAATAAGTTCTTGACGAGCACTCGAGTACCAGTGAAGCAGAGCGCTCCGCTCATGATCTCAGGGTCGCGACTGACGAGAGATGTGTCCATGATTGCCTCCAGAGCAGATAGTTTACTCCATGCCGGCAGAAACGCTTGCCTTCACCAATGGGGCGGAACGCATCTTCGCCACCGCTCAGTTCCCCAGCAACCGCCCAACCCTCCACTCCAACGCCTCCTTCTTCGGCCACAACCCCTTCTCCTTGGGCAGCATCAGCGTCTTCACCGCCAGCGCGAGCAGCATGCACGGCTTCTCGCGGGCTGGCGCGTTCGCCGCGCGGTTGACGTGCAGGGTGCGGAAGGCTTTCAGGTAGCGGGCTAGGTCATCAGGCAGGGTGGTCGTCGAGCGGAAGTTTCCCGGTATGCCGGCAAAAGCGCAGCGCGACGTTCGGGGAAGCTTACGCCTGGATCAGGGCCGTCGTTCAGGAGATTGGCAGTTGTTGCGTTGAACAACCGGCATGCCTGGACAGGTACGCCAGCCGGGCATAGCGGGAAAATAATGTTCAACTTTTACGGGGTGGATCGGCCGCCGACGCCTGATCCGCCCCGGCCGGCGGGGGCGGGGCTGACAGGGGGCTGACACGGCAAGCCTGTGGCCGGATCAGGACGTTACTTCCGAACACACATCGGCGGCGGCTGAACTGGGTTGGCGCAACCGTCTCTCTTTGACTTCGAACGGCGAGTTTGCGGTATTGCGTCTGCGTTCAACGGCGCGCGGCTTTATGCGCGTCCCTTCGAACGCGCGGTCGGCCTTGGATCCTTGATCAGCTTGATTTCGACTCGATGGCCCATGGCACGCGCATACCGCTGCAAGGTCAAGATCGAGGGGGAGTGCTTCGGAGTACCGGACTCCAGCCGGGCGATGGCCGACTGGGTCGTACCCACGCGAGCCGCCAATTCCGCCTGGGTAAGTCCTGAGGCAGCCCGTGCCTTGAGCACTTCATCGATAAACGAGAACTCCCCGGCAAGTTCGTCGTATGCCTTCCTCACGTCCGGGCGCGCGAGCGCTCGTGCCTTGAACTGCTTGAGAGAGCTAGCCATTTCTGAGTTCCTTCATCCGATTTCGTGCAACCTTGAGCTCCCTGTTCGGGGTCTTCTCGCTCTTCTTTACGAACTGGTGAAGCACCACTATCTTCCGCGCGACCACGGTGCAAAAGAACACGCGCGCAATTCCTTCGGCGGCCTTGAGTCTCAATTCGAAAAGCCCGTCGCCCATGGGGCGAGTGTGGGGCATTCCCAGGTCGGGGCCATAGATCTCCATGCGCTCGGCGTATCGTATAAAGCGGGCAACAAAACCAGCCGGCAGCGCGTGGATCCCGGCCTCGACTTGATCGCTGTAAAAGGTGACTTTCCAGTTCACTGCCTTAGTATAGCGGATTCGCTATGGCCGCTGTGGCGTGATTTGCGAGGATCAAGTGTGAAGTGGTTGACATTTCACGCCGGATCCTGCGCCAGCCCGAGGCGGGGCTGTCGCGAAGCCGGGTCTGGTAGCGGTCGATGCCGCGCTCCTCATCGAGCACCGCCGGCAGGGCCTCGTGCCGGCCGCCGAACCAGGCCGCCAGCAGTTGTTCGCGCAGCGCGGTCCGCGAAGGTTCTGCGAGCATCAGGATGTGCAGTTCGGGGTCGAGCGACACCCAGGCGATGTTGCCGGTGACGGCCGCCACCGAGCGCGCGGTTGCCATCGCCTCGACCACGGCCTCGCGGCCGGGCAGGGACGCAAGGTGCCGGAAGCCTTCGGTCTTCAAATGGAAGTACGGGTAGTGCGGATGGGCGTGGCCGGATGCGTCGCGCACGGCCTCGAAGAACTTCACGCGCGCGCGAGCAGCGCCGGGTCGAAGCGGATCCTGTTCTGCCCGTGGTCGCCCGGAACGCTGATCCACGCAAGTCGGAAATCGTCTTAGCGGAGGATATTTCAGGACTTGTCCAGTACGATTTTCTTAATTCATGAAACGAGAAATATTACAGTAACTACATAATTATGATACATTTAATTAGTTAATTCTCAATTCATGAAACAAGAATATGGCCAGCATCAGCAACCGGCAAATGATGCTCAAGCCGCAGGATCTTTATGTCCTGCTGGCCTTGCTCAGCCGCGACGGCGGTGCGGTGACCTATCCAGATCTGGCGGCGCAAACCGGGCTGGCCAGTTCTGCCGTCCATGGGGCGCTGAAACGCGCTGCCACTGCCCGCCTGCTGATGTTTCAGGATCGCCGGCCGGTCATCCTGAAATCTGCGCTGAAGGATTTTCTTCTGCATGGCGCGATGTACGCCTATCCGCCGGTTTGGGGAGCGCTGAGTCGCGGCGTTCCCACCGGTTATGCCGCGCCGCCGCTTAACGCCATCATCGCGCCATCGGGCGATCCTGTGCCTGTCTGGCCAAGCGCGGCGGGCACGGTTCGCGGACTCAGCCTCGCGCCTTTATACCCTTCGGTTCCGGAGGCAGCGCTTCGCGACGCAAAACTCTATGCCTTGCTGGTGCTGTTCGATGCCATCCGCTCGGGCCAGGCGCGGGAGCGCAACGCCGCGCGCGATCTGCTCGACGCTTACTTCAAATGAATCCTGCGGACCCTAACCTGGTCAAGGTCGAATTGATCGCGCAGGCTCTTGGGCCGTTGAAAGACGAGTTGGTATTTGTCGGCGGCTGTGCCGCCGGCTTGCTGATCACCGATCCTGCAGCAGCTCCGGTGCGCTTGACCTACGACATCGATCTGGTTGCCGAGGTCGCTGCGTTGCAGGGCTATCACCGGATGGAAAAGCGATTCTCGCAACTGGGGTTTGTTCGCGACCTGTCCAATGACGTGCCGATCTGCCGTTGGCGCTACCGCGATCTCGTCGTCGATCTGATGCCTTCGGACGAGCGCATTCTCGGGTTCGCCAATCGGTGGTATCCGCTTGCGATGAAAACTTCCATGACGTTCACGCTGCCGCCCGGCACGGCCATCCGTCTGGTCGCGGCGCCGGTGTTCATCGCGACAAAGTTCGAAGCTTTCGCAGACCGCGGGCGGGAGGATGTGCTCGAAAGCCACGATCTCGAGGACATCATCAATGTCATCGACGGCCGCCCGCAACTTACCGCCGAAATCGAGCGGATGGAGAGCGAACTCCGGCAATATCTGACGAGCCGTTGCGAATCGCTGCTGGCGCTGCCGCACTTCCTCAACACTCTGCCCGGAATGCTTGCGGCAGACGAAACCTCGCCGGACCGCGCAGCTGTCGTGGCCGCGCGGCTGGAGCGGATTGCTTCGATCGGGCGGCCCTGATTTCTGTTCTGCACGAGATCACCCGCTTCGGCCATGCCCGGCACCGCGAGCAGCATGCACGGCTTGTGCGGGCTCGCCCTGCCGCCGGTGCGGTTGACGTTGAGGGCGCGGAAGGCGTGGAGGTCGCGGGTGAGGGAGGAGTCCGCGTTTCGGAGTTGAAGCAAGTCCGCGACCAGGCTGGTCTTGCGCCGGGCATCAGGTTTCTATGCGACCTTCAGAACCAACCTCTTGCCACAGGCCTTTACATATTTTCGCAGTGTGGCCACCGATGGCGAGTGTTTGCCGGTCGCGAGTGCGCGTTCCAGCCGCGCCACTGCCGGGGCTTGCGTGCCCATGCGTTTGGCGACCTGCGCCTGGGTCAGGCCGGCCTCATGGCGGGCCTTCAGCAGCACATCAAGAAGGACAAATTCTTCGCGCTCCAGCTTCTCCACTTCGGCCCGTACGCCGGGACGGCTCATCAGTTTGTCTACGATCTGGTCATGGCTTCGCATTTTTCAATTCCTTCATCCGGGTTTCTGCCATCTGCCGCTCGCGCGGCGGGGTTTTGTCGGACTTCTTGGTGAAACTGTGCAGCATCACGATTCGCCGGCCGACCAGCGTGCAGAAGAACACGCGGGCAATTCCCTCCGCGCCCTTCAAGCGCAACTCAAACAGGCCGTCGCCAAACGCCTTGGTGTGTGGTTCGCCCAGATTCGGCCCGAACACAATCATCCGGCGGGACAAGACCACATAGCGTGCCGCCAGCGTGTCCGGCAATGCCAGGATTTCGGCCTGTACGGCCTCGCTGTAGTACGTGATTTTGTAATCCACAGTTTGCATAATAACAAATATGTTATTTCACCGCGAATGCAGATTTTATCGCGAGCCCCGGCACCGCCAGCAGCATGCACGGCTTGTGCAGGCTCGCCCGGCCGCCGGTGCGGATGACGTTGAGGTAGGGGAAGGCGCGGAGGTAGTGGTCGAGGGTGGGCATGGGGCGAGCGGGACCTGCAACCGACTCTCGGCTACAGCCAGTGGCGGCGCTTCGAGCAGGCTATCGAGCGCGCTGTAACGTCTTGCAAGCAATCAGGAAATGATCCGGACCACCATTTTGCCGGCGCCGGCAAAATGGTCGACCTCGGGTCCGGCGGACCGCATGAATCCGACTGAACTGGCCGCCAACCAGTTCCGCATGACCCAGACCCGCGACAAACTTGCGCGCGAGCGCATCCAGGATGCGCCGAACGCGATGGCGGTGAAGGCACGACAGTCGGGCATAACGGAAAAATAAAGTTTAACTTTTACGGGGTGGATCGGCCGCCGGACGCGCAGCGCTGGAGGCGGTCCGGCTGCGCCGGGTTGTTGGGCGGCATGGTACGACGACTACGATTTATGGGCGTCACGAAACGCTTTTAATACTGCATTCATGCGGGTCTGGTATCCCGCCCCTTGCTCCCTGAACCAAGCGAGCACATCTATATCCACACGCAGCGCAATTTGCGCTTTGCGCGAAGGCAATGGCAGCCCGCGATGAGCTACTGCGTTCGCCCAATCCGCAGGTGAGGTACGCGGAGCATCTTTCGTGAATTTGATATCACGATCCGGCATCGCAGCAAGCTTTGCCCAATTTGTCTTTCCCCTGGCGTTGCTTCCTGTAGTAACGCGCCCAGCTTTTTTCTTCATGATTTTCTGCCTTTCTGGCCGAGATGATATGAGGTATGTCGCCCTCTTCGCCGCGCGGGGTCCAGACCACGAACAGGGCAACGCCATTGAACACCCCGATGCTTTGGTAGCGGCGCTCTCCATAGCTGTCTCGCTCGTCTTCCCGCGTCAACAGGTCGCCGTCAAAGAATCCCTCGATATCTGCGAAGTCGATGCCGTGTTCCGTCAGATTGCGGCCTCGCTTCGCTTCGTCCCAGGTGTTCATGCGGATTATTGTAGATGCATGTGCATATACAATACAAGCGCAGGATCTCCGTTGTCAGAGAAGCCGCGGGATCCACCGCCTTGAACCGGCTGCATCCACCGATACGGCACCTCGCCCGCCGGCTGATAAAGAACTGACAGGCTCATCCAGTGAGCCCGCCGCAACGTAAGCTCGGTTCATTGCCCTCGCGGGTGTGCCTGACACGGGGAGAACCGCATGAAACTCATCAACGACACCCTGGCGGCGCTGTCGATCGCCGCGCCGCGGCGGTTTTTCAACCTGACGGTGTATCCACTCACCGCGCCGGCGGACCTGGATGCGGATTACCTGGTCCTGGACGAGGCGCTGCGGCGCAAGCTTGCCCCGGTGACCGAGGTGTCCTGCGGCGGCAGCGTGCCCGAGCTCGCCTTCGACAACCGGGCCGACGAGGGTGTCCTGCTGCTCGATGGCGAGGAGCTGGTCGGGGCGCGCCAGAACCGGGTGCTCAACATCACCATCCTGGTGGGCGGGCACAAGAACATCGTCATCCCGGTCTCGTGCGTGGAGCACGGCCGCTGGCGCTACAACTCCGATGAATTCGCTTCGGCGGACCGGGCGCTCTTCAGCAAGGCGCGCGGGAAGAAGATGCGCCAGGTCTCGGCTTCCATGCGCGGGAGCGGCACCCGCCGCTCGGACCAGGGCGAGGCCTAACGCGCAGCCAGGCGGCGCGGCGCTTTTGGCCGCGTCCGGCTTGGGCGCGAAGCTGGAGCTTGGGCGTGGTGCTCCGCGTAGGCGTCGAGAAGCCGCCGGATCATTCGCTGATACTGAGTGTTGTGCTTGAGCGCCTGCCCCTTGAAGAAGTCAACGCTGCGTTTGCTCAGGGCGAGCGTCACCTTGACTCCGTCATCCCGAAATACCAAGTCCTCGGGAAGAGGAAGAAAATCGGAAGCAACTTCAATCTTTCCGAGGGGCTCGTTTGTGTATTTGATTTTCGCGCTCATAGACTTGCTTTCCTTTTCGCCAATAACCTGCCCCGAAAATACGGATCACGCCGCCGCGATACACGAACCTGACGGTCAGGATTCCATCTTCGACGCGGCCAAAGCAGTAGTGCCGCGTCTCGTGCGAACTGTGCGAAAGATCTTCAGCAATCACACGGTTTGGGTCCGCGAACGCGAATTGCGCCATGGCGAACGCAACGCCGTGCTTATCCTGGTTTTCCTGATCCTTTTTCGCATCCCACTCGAATCGGGCCTTTGTCATGAGTGAAGGCTACCATGAATATGGTAATAGAGCCATACGATTGTATGGCTATTGGCGGTGATTATCTCGAAAGCGGAACGCACCCGCGCCACCGCTCAGTTCCCGAGCAACCGCCCGACCCGCCACTCCAGCGCCTCCCTCTTCGGCCACAACCCCTTTTTCTTCGGCAGCATCAGCGTCTTGCCCGCCAGCGCGAGCAGCGGCTGGTTGTCCGCCACGCGCTCGTCCAGCGCCTTGGACACGTGCCACGCATAGTCGGGGCCGGGTGTAGATGCAAGCATCCAGCGCCCAGTGGAAGGTGGGGGCGAGCGCGATGCCGTTGCGCGGGTCGTCGTCGCGGGTTTCGGCGAAGGGGATGAGGTGCGCGGCCTGCACCATGACGCGGCCCTCGGGCAGGATGATGCGCCAGCCCGAGGCGGCGCAGCGGTAGTCGTAGTTCTCGCTGACGATGCGGCGCAAGGCGGCGCTGCGCGCGGCTTGCGCGGGTGCGTCGGCCGGCAGCGCGTATTTGCCGGCGGCGCTGTCGATCACCGCGCCGCAGCGGCTTTCCAACCTGACGGTGTATCCACTCACCGCGCCGGCGCACCTGGATGCGGATTACCTGGTCCTGGACGAGGCGCTGCGGCGCAAGCTTGCCTCGGTGACCGAGGTGTCCTGCGGCGGCAGCGTGCCCGAGCTCGCCTTCGACAACCAGGCCGACGAGGGCGTCTTGCTGCTCGATGGCGAGGAGCTGGTCGGGGCGCGCCAGAACCGGGTGCTCAACATCACCATCCTGGTGGGCGGGCACAAGAACATCGTCATCCCGGTCTCGAGCGTGGAGCACGGCCGCTGGCGCTACAACTCCGATGAGTTCGCCTCGGCGGACCGCGCGCTCTTCAGCAAGGCGCGCGGGAAGAAGATGCGCCAGGTCTCGGCTTCCATGCGCGAGAGCGGCACCCGCCGCTCGGACCAGGGCGAGGGCGACGACGTGCGCCGGGGATGCCGCGGGGGCGGCGTGAGGCCTGACGATCGCCGTCAGCGGCAGGAACCGGTGGGCGAAGCCCGCTGGTGACTGTCCGATGCATGGCACGGTCAGGCTTCACTGAGCTCGCGTACTGGTACTCCGCGCTCGATGTCCCGTAGGGTAGATAGCGTCTTCAAGTCGTAGTTGGCCTGCAGAACCAGCCAAGACGCGGCGTCTCCCCCAAAGTACTTTGCCAGTCGAGCTGCGGTATCCGCAGTGACAGCCCGACGCTCCTTGACGATCTCGTGAATGCGAGTTGCCGGCACACCCAAGGCGATAGACAAGGCATTCACGCTGAGGCCGAGAGGAACAAGGAAGTCCTCACGGAGAATCTCACCAGGATGCACGGGACGCATGCGGTTGACTTGACGGGCCATATTCACTCCTTCAGTGGTAGTCCACTATCTCAACGTCTCTCGGACCGACATCGGTCCAGACAAAACAGATTCGCCATTGATCATTGACGCGAATGCTGTGCTGACCCTTGCGGTCGCCCTTCAGGGCTTCAAGACGGTTGCCAGGTGGCGCGCGCAGAAACGCCAGGGTTTGGGCGGCGTCCAGTTGAGCAAGTTTTCGTTCGGCGATAGAGGCGAACGCCCTGAATCGGCGAGGGCTCTTGCCCTGGTACAACGCCAGTGTATCTTTGCACTTGAACGACTGGATCATGCTGAAGTATATTACGCGCGGCGTAATATGACAAGCCCCTCACCGCCCTGTGGACGTGCAGGGTGCTGGTCCGTGAAGTCTGCCGTGAAATGGCTGGCATTTTCAGGTAGTCATCAATAGCCGCTGCCCATCAGGGGGAAAGAATCCGCGCCACCGCTCAGTTCCCGAGCAACCGCCCAACCCGCCACTCCAGCGCTTCCTTCTTCGGCCACAACCCCTTCTCCTTCGGCAGCATCAGCGTCTTCCCCGCCAGCGCGAGCAGCGGCTGGTTGTCCGCCACGCGCTCGCCGGCGCGGTTGACGTGCAGGGTGCGGTAGGCCTTCAGGTAGCGGGCGAGGTCGTCAGGCATGGTGGTCGTCGAGCGGAAGTTTCCCGGTATGCCGGCAAAAGCGCGGCGCGACGTTCGGGAAAGCTTACGCCAGGATCAGGGCCGCCGTTCAGGAGATTGTCGGTTGTCGCGTTAAACAACCTATATGCCGGGACAGGCATGGCAGCCGGACATATTGGAAAGACAAAGTTCGACTTTCACGGGCTAGAGCGGCCGTCGGAGGTGCAGCTCTGGAGGCGGTCCGAATGCGCCGGGTCGTTGGGCCTCGGGCTAGCGGTGATTGGCTTCAGCATGCAACGTAAGCCCCAAAGCTCCCACTACCTTGAGAATCGTGTCGAAGTCAGGACTGCGCTCGCCGGAAAGTGCTTTGTAAAGACTCTCACGAGAGAGACCGGAGTCGCGTGCCACTTGTGCCATGCCTTTCGCGCGAGCGATATTGCCAAGGGCCTTCGCGATGAATGCGGCATCGCCATTGGCTTCTTCAAAGCAAGCTTCAAGGTATGCGGCCATTTCCTCAGGAGTCCTGAGATGTTCGGCAACCTCGTAGCGAGTGGTTGCTGTTTTAGCCATTGAACTTACTCCAAAAGGTTACGCGCGAGGCGCAAGGCCGTTTTGATGTCGTTGGCCTGAGTGCTTTTGTCGCCCCCGGCCAGCAAAATAATCAGTACCCGTCCTCGCGATTTGAAATACACCCGGTAACCGGGTCCGAAGTCGATCCGCAGCTCCGAAACGCCTTCACCCACCGGTTTGACATCGCCAGGGTTGCCCTCGGCCATCCGATCAAGCCTGGCCTGTACGCGCGCTCTTGCTTTAATGTCGCGCAATCCGTCGAGCCATTGAGCGAATTCATCGGTCTTGCGAATTTCGATCATTGTCCGAATGTAGCCTTGTGGCTACATGTTGTCAAGGTTGTGGCGAGGTTTCACCAGACGCCCAGGTCATGTAGCGCTCCAGCAGCGCCGGGTCGAAGCGGATCCTGTTCTCCCCGAGGTCGCCCGCTTCGGCCATGCCCGGCACCGCGAGCAGCATGCGCGGCTTCTCGCGGGCTGGCGCGGCCGCCCGCGCGGTTGACGTGCAGGGTGCGGAAGGCACGGAGGTAGTGGTCGAGGGTGGGCGTGGGGGCGATGGTCCTTGGGCGCCGATTGGCTGACCGACACCTGACACGGCAAACCTGTGATCGAATGACGGCGTTATGTCCGAGGAGATATCGCCGGCGGCTGAACCCGGTCGGCGTGATCAACGATCAGGGGATCGAGATGAGTGATAAGTCGCTGCCTTCCCTCGGGGCCGGATCCTTCGAGGCACTGAAGAAAACCAACCGGCACGGTGCTGAATACTGGAGCGCGCGGGACCTGCAACCGACTCTCGGCTACAGCCAGTGGCGGCGCTTCGAGCAGGCTATCGAGCGCGCTGTAACGTCTTGCAAGCAATCAGGAAATAACGCCGACCATCATTTTGCCGGCGCCGGCAAAATGATCGAAGTAGGCAAAGGCTGCGTTCGTGAAGTCCCTGACTACCATCTCTCCCGTTTCGCCTGTCATCGGCCAACTGCCGCGCCCGGCTCGTAAATGCCACGCCAGGGCGGCATAATGGCAGCCGGAGCCAGACATGATCAGCGAAATCGACAAGAACCGCGACCAGATCAACCGCCTCTGCCGGCAGTTCGGCGTGAGGCGGCTGGAGGTATTTGGTTCGGCGGCGACCGGAGCCTTCGACGCCGCGCGCAGCGACATCGATTTCGTCGTCGATTTCGAAGATTTGCCCGGCCAGAGCCTGTTCAAGCGCTACTTCGGGCTCAAAGAGGAGTTCGAAGCGGTTTTCGGCAGGACGGTGGACCTGGTCATGGCCGATGCGATGAGGAACCCTTTTTTCATCGACTCCGTGAACCGCACGCGCCAGCCGGTGTATGCAGCCCAAATCCCCCAAGCTGCTTGAAGACATTCGCGACGCGGCGAGCTTCATTCGTGAAGTCACCGCCGGACGGACGCTTCAAGACTATTCCGGGGACCGGTTGCTTCGCCAAGCGGTAGAACGAAACTTCGAAATCGTCGGTGAGGCGGTGCGCCGCCTGGCGCAGCACGATGCCGCAACCGCCGCGCGCATCGGCGACTATCTAAAGATCATTGCCTTTCGGAACGTCCTTATTCACGGTTACGACCTGGTGAACCACGCGTTGGTCTGGGACACGATACAGGCGGAATTGATGCCGTTGCTCGGGGAAATTGAAAAGCTGCTTGCGGAATCGACAACCGGTAAGCCCTGATCGGGCTGGACCCGGGCGCGCCGCATCAGGACGACTCTGGACACCGAAGCCCTCGAAGTCCGGTTCAAGGCCTGCCCCTACGGGGTGTCGGCCCGGCGCATCCACGAGCACATGGCGCTGGGGCAGATCAATCCGTTCGCGCGCCCGCTGGCATCGGTGCGCACGCCGCGCGATGCCGCGGAGTTGATCGACCTGGTGCGCTTCGATGCCGGGGAATGGTATTCGCTGAAGGGCCTGACGCTCGCCGCGCTCGAGGACAAGGGCCTCGATGCTGCGGCGTTCGGGGGCAGCCTGCGCGCGGCACGGCGCGCGCGGCGCTGCTGGACAGAGGGGGCATGGCGTGGGGGTGAGGGGGCTTCTGCGCGGGGTCCGAAACCTCATGCCAAGCTTGATGGCTCGCAGGCGCAGGTCGTGCCCCCTGTAGCCATAACAGCTATTGCACAGGAAGTCCGTTGTCTTGCGGATTCCCATGAGACAGCCATCTCTGAATAGAGCTGCCGGGACGTGCAAGTGAAGATGCTCTGCTAATGTCGTTCCGCGCCGAGACTAAAGCCGGTCGAGCAATATTTTCGCCGAAGGCTCGGATACCACCAGTGTGAGCTTCATCGTCGCCCGCGTTGCGCCGACAAACAGCCGCCTGACCGCCTTGTCATCCAGCACGTCGAAGTCGATTTCCGTGAACACCACGCAGGGCGCGGCGCGGCCCTTGAAGCGAAGTACCGTGTCGGCAAGCAGATCACCCTCGGAGAAGATTGAATTGTTCTGCGCGTCGTATCTGCCGGTTGGCGCTTGAAGCGGGTAGGGGCCGAGCCTGTCGCAGGGGGTGAGCAGCGAGTTCTGGCGGCCCCGGTAAGTCACCAACGCGATATGCGATCGTTTGAAACCCAGGCCGATGCATTTTGTCACGGGTTTCCGTGAGATGACCGGCCTTCTGTTCGATCAGCAGCAGCTTTCCGGTCGGGCCGACAATGGCGAAATCGATTTCACCGACGATCGCGAAGTTGTTTCGCTCGACACGCGTCCAGTGCACGCCGTGATAGACGGTGTAGGTATCGTCGAGCCCTGCCGCCAGTTGACCCAGCGTCTGCAGTTCACGCGCAGCGGAGCCGGTGGCAGTCAGTTCTTTCCAGCCGTCGGGGAAGACTTTGGCCATTGGTTGCAAGTATCAAATTCCGGGACTCTGCAGTGTACGCGCTGCGGACCTGAAAATCGTTCACCCTGCACTCTCCTGCGAAACCCAAATCGAACGGCTGATCTGATGTGACGTCCGCCGGCATAACACGCAAGCAAACGGTTGAAGGCATCGAGCCCCTTAACGTTAAGGCGCTTCACGTCATTGAGCACCGGACCCAGATGCGAGGAATAGCAGGGGGTGTTCCGCTCAGGTAGTTATTTGCTTTTTCCAATAACTGATATGCCCGCAAATGCACACCCGCTGGCCATTTTGGTGGCACAAAGTTAAACTTTTATACAGTGGGCCAGCCACCGGGCCCCGTCGCCGCGCGTGGTCAGATTCCAAGCAAATGTCCCAGGCGCCACTCCAACGCCTCCCTCTTCGGCCACAACCCCTTCTCCTTGGGCAGCATCAGCGTCCTCCCCGCCAGCGCGAGCAGCGGCTGGTTGTCCGCCACGCGCTCGTCCAGCGCAGACCTGCCTGGCGGCTGACGCCGTATTCCTTGAATCCTGTCCGAGCGTTAAGCCGAAATCAGTCGTGCAGGGCAACATCATGCGATTCGAAGTTATCGGCCCGGTTCGATGGGTGGAGGTCATTGCGAGCGGACCCGGTGTCCGGGTTCGCCCGTATCTGCGCAAGGCGTATGGTCCCGGTCGCTGGCGCAAGCTCAAGGGGATCGCCACGGTTCGTTTGGCCAATGGCGCACTGCGAGAGGTAGAATTACACCGGTATGAAGCTCATGGAATCGGCAAGCGCGACTTGAAAATCAAAAGATACCTGGACCGCATGTGAAAAGGCCTGTAAAGCCATTTGCCCTTTGTGTCGACAACACCGATTACAAGGCGTCGCTTATCACGGGCAAGGTCTACCGGATCATCCCCGACGCTCGTGCCGCAAAGGACGACCTGGTGCGCATCGTGGATGAAAGCGGCGAGGACTACCTGTACCACAAGAGCCAGTTCCTGTTTGTCGGCTTTCCGGCGGCGGTGACGAAACGAATCCTCGAGTTGGAACACGCCGGCTGATGGCGCCGGCGGAATTCGCCGCGCCGGCAGGGGTGCTCGGGAACGCAATCGCGGCCGCGGATGTAAGAGTTGTCGTGGTCAACAACTGATATGCCCGATAACGCAGGCCAGCCGGGCATTGCCGCGAAATAAAGTTTATCTTTTTCAGCGCGGCTCGAAGCGGATTCCGTTGAGGCGCTTCGGGCAGGCCATCGGGCGCACCATGGAGCACTACCGGCGCCTGGGGCTGGCGGCGGCGATCCGCAAGCTCGGCCTGCCGCAGGGGCAGGCGACCGACGTGGCGTATTTCACGCGCCTTGATGGCTACGAACTGGCGCGCCTCTGCATGCCCTCGGAGGCGCAGAAGATGCGCGCGCCCGACTGTGCCGCTCGGGCTGGTTCGCCCGCTGCGGTCAATCCACCAGCGGTATCCCCGCGTCCTTGACCAGTTTGGCGAACTTGTCGATCTCCGCGCGGTAGCGCGGTTCGAAAGCCTCGACGCCCATCGCCGCGGATTCGAGGCCCCAGCTGGCGAGCATCTTCTCCACATCGGGTGCGCCGAGCATCTTGATCGAATCGGCGCTGATCTTCTGCACCACGTCGCGCGGCGAGCCGCCGGTGGCGAAGAGCGCCGCCCAGCTGGAAAGGTCATAGCCTGCCACGCCGCCCTCGGCGATGGAGGGCACATCGGGCAGGTAGGTCGAGCGCGTTGCGCTTGACACACCCACCGCGCGGATCTTGCCCGATTTAATAAGGGGGAAGGCGGCCTGCGCCGGCATGAAGGCCATCTGCACTTCATTGGCCATCAGCGCCGGGGTCATCGCCGCGTCGCCCTTGTAGGGGATATGCACGATGTCGATGCCGGCCAGTGACTTGAACAGTTCTGCCGACAGGTGCGGGCCCGAGCCCACGCCGTTGGAGGCGTAATTGATCTTGCCCGGCTGGGCGCGGGCCAGCGCCACCAGTTCGCGCACGTTGGCCGCAGGCAATGCGCTCGAGACCGCCAGCACCGAGACGCCGCGCGTGAGCATCACCACCGGCTGCAGTTCTTTCACCGGGTCATAGGAGAGTTTGCGGTACAGCGCCGGCGCGATTGCCTGCCCATAGGTGTTGAGCAGCACCGAATAGCCATCGGGCGCCGCTTTGGCCACCGCCGCCGCGCCCACGTTGCCGCCGGCGCCCGGGCGGTTGTCCACTATCACCGGCTGTCCCCAGGCTTCGGTGAACTTGCGCGCATACAGGCGCGCGTAGGCATCGGTGGCGCCGCCCGCCGCATAGGGCACTATCAGATGGACGGGTCTGACCGGGTAGGACTGCGCCGGCGCGGCGAACGGCAGCGCCGCGCAGAACGCCACGGCGAGTACTGCACAAGACTTGCGCTTCATGCTGCCCTCCTTGGTCGATGCGGGAAGGGCAGTTTAACCGGCATCTATTCCGCGGGTATGCCGATGTCGCGCATGATCTTGGTCCACAGCGGAATCTCCGCGCGGATGCGCTGGCCGAAGGCCTCGGGCGTGCTCGAGACCAGTTCGATGCCCGCCGTCCTGAATTTGTCCTGCGTGGAGGGCAGCTTGACCATGTCGACTGCCTCGTGGTTGAGCCGGTCGATGACATTGCGCGGCACGCCGCTGGTGGTCATCAGGCCGAACCAGGTGTTGACTTCGTAGCCGGGCACGCCCGCTTCGGCGATGGTGGGCAGTTCCGACATTGCGGCGGTGCGTTTTGCCGCGGTGGTGCCCAGCGCGCGCAGCTTGCCGGCGCGGGCCGGGGGCAGCGAGGACACGCCGCCCTCGAACATCATGTTCACCTGTCCGCTCAGCAAATCGGTGAGCGCCTGAGAGCTGCCTTTGTAGGGTACGTGCGTCATGTCGACGCCGGCCATTTTCATGAACACCGCGGCGCCGATGTGCGGGGCGGTGCCGGTGCCGATCGAGGCGAAGGTGAGCTTGCCCGGCTGCGCGCGTGCGAGCTTGATCAACTCCGCGATGGATGTGACCTGCACCGTCGGATGTATCACCAGGTAGAGCGGTGATTCGAACAGCAGGGAGATCGGCGCCAGTTCACGCAGGGCGTCGTAGGGGAGGGACTTGCGCAGCACCGTGGTCGAGACCACGCCCGACTGCGTTGCCATGGATATGGTGTAGCCGTCCGCAGCGGAACGCGCCTGCGCCTCGAGGGCGATTGCCTGGCTGGCGCCGGGACGGTTCTCCACCACCACCGGCTGGCCCAGGCGCTCCGACAAATGTTGCGCCACGGTGCGGCCGAAGGTGTCGACCAGCCCGCCCGGGGAGAGCGGCACGATCATGCGGATGGGCCGCAGCGGATAATCGGCTGCGCCTGACTGCGCAAAGCACGGGGATGCGACAGGTGCCAGTGCGCACAAGAGCACGGCTGCGGCAATTTGCGGTTTGGTCATCATTTTTCCTCCGGTTTTGTTGACTGAGTATACTGATTCGCAACGCGCGCGAAGGGTATGCGTGCGGTGCAACGAATGCGATGCCATTTGAATTGAAGGGCCATGAGCGAATCCACCGGGCGGCTGCGTTTTGACAAATGGCTGTGGGCAGCGCGCTTCTACAAGACCCGCAGCCTGGCGGCACAGGCGATCGAAGCCGGGCACGCGCGCCTGAACAGCGCGCGGGTCAAGACCTCCCGAGAGATCCGTCCGGGCGACACCGTGGCGGTGCGCGCCGGGGAACTCGAGTGGACGGTGGCGGTGCTTGCGCTGTCGGCCAAACGCGGCCCGGCCGTTGAAGCAGCCTTGCTGTATTGCGAGGATGAGGCGAGCCGTGCGCGGCGTGAGTTGATGCTTGCCGCGCGCCGCAGCGCACCGAAGCCCGATCCGGATGCGCGCGGCCGGCCGACCAAGCGCGATCGCCGGCAGATACGGCGCTTCACCGAGGAAAACAGCGGGTAGCTCTTCATGTGTAGGACGGAAACCGCGGGTTTCCTCCGGGTATGCGGGCGTGCCGGATTGCCATCTCCCGCAACAGGGCAAACGATGATTGTAAGCCAAGCGCGGCGCGGCGCGTACCAAATTGCAGCGCACGGCAGCGCCTTGTTGATCCAGATCAGATGGCAGGCATATTGGCGCGCATGCGGCTTGACGTGCGATCGCAAAAGGCGTCAACTGAAAGCGTTTCGGTGATTCTGCAAGGGATGGATTCTCAGACCAACAACAGATGAACCGGTTGCTGCAGCAAAGTTCGCTGTTGTGCGCGCCCTGATTGCGGGTGTACCTGATGCGAACCGGTGGCGACCAACCTCGAGATGAAGTTTGAGGATTTCCCCGGCAGGGAACCGATGCAGACGACAACGGGCGCGGCGCGAGCCGCGCCACTGGCCCCCGCGGGGGACTGGCGTAGCACCGTTGTGAATGGAGGCGGACCTATCGATGAGAACTTTTACATCGCTAATCTGAAGCCGGTAACAACAGGCCGGTAATCGTCACGGTGCGTGACGAAGCAATGCCACAGAGAGTGGCGAAACTGTGAAGCCCTGCGATGCGTCGTGGGGCTTCGCGCTTGTGGCGCGCGAGCGTGCAGGCTTGCTGTCGGCACGGATGCGCAACCTGCGCCCCCCCCCCGCAACCGGGGTAAGCTTCACTGCATGGCGCCACGCCGCGCAACCCCTGCAAAGGGCGGAGAGCTTCCGCCGACCAAGACCCCATGAACCCCGTTGACGTACGCATGCGCCGCATTGCCTGGCGCGAATACTTTGCTTACCGCGCTCTATCTGGTCATCGCGTGCCGCACTCCCCATCCCGTTGGGAGGGGCGTGGGCCCGATTTTTCGGCAGCTCCATGACACCGTTCCGGCTATGGGATGCGATTTGGGAGCGGTGGGTTTTGCATGGGCGGAAACTGGCTTGATCTAGGTCAAGTCAGGAGAGCGAACGCCTGTTAGCTTCCCCCTGTTTCCATGCCATGGCGGCGTGGGCGCGACCACAGGGAACGAGGCTCATGAAGGAACAGGAACAGCAACTGATCGACGCGCTTGCGGAAATGCGCGAGGACGAGGCGTTAGCACTCGCAAAAACCATGCTGGACCGGGGGGACAATCCGGTGCGCGTGCTCGAGCTCTGCCGCGAGGCGATGGACATCGTCGGCAAGCGTTTCGAGAAACAGGAGTATTTCCTGCCCGAGTTGGTGCTCGCCGGGGAGATGCTCGAGACCATCGGCGCGCTCGCCAAGCCGCTGATCGTGCAGTCTGCCGGCGGCGAGGCGAAAAAGCTGGGCCGAGTGCTGGTGGGCACGGTGCACGGCGACCTGCACGACATCGGCAAGAACATCGTTACCTTCATGCTCGACATCAACGGCTACGAAGTGCGCGACATCGGCATCGATGTCCCGGTGAAGAAATTCCTCGACGAGATCCGCGAGTTCAAGCCCGCGGTGGTGGCGCTCAGCGGGTTTCTGACGCTGGCCTTCGACTCCATGAAGGAAACCGTCCAGGCCATCGAGAAAGAAGGGCTGCGCGAGGGCATGAAGATCATGATCGGCGGCGGACAGGTGGATGACGCGGTGCGCAGCTACACCGGTGCCGATGCGTATGGCTCCAACGCGGTGGCGGCGGTGACGCTGTGCCGCCAGTGGATACCGGCTGCGGCATGAGTGCCGCCGCCAGCGCGCCAGGCGAAGCCGCCGCAGCCCATGCGGCGCGCCTGAAGCGCGTCAACGACGCGATCGCGCTCAGGCAGCCCGATCACGTCCCGGTGATCTATCACACCCAGTTCTGGCATGCGCGCATGGCGGGCATGAATTATCGCCGGGCGATGTACGACTACCAGGCGCTGATGGACACCTGCCGCGACGTGCTGCTCGACCTGCAACCGGACATGTATGCCTCGCCGATGCGGCCCGCCCTGGGACCGACTCTCGATGCCGTGGGCTACAAACAGCTCGAGTGGCCCGGCCACGGCACCAGTGACGATGCGATGTTCCAGTACCTGGACCGCGAGTACATGAAGGCCGACGAGTACAAGGAATTCCTGTTCGATCCGTCGGGGTTTTTCCTCTCCAAGTATCTGCCGCGCATCGGCACCGCGTTCGAGGGCCTGGAGAACCTGCCCTCGATCCCCAACCTGTATTACGGGCGCATGTTCGGCGTGTTGTCCAAATTCGCCGACCCGAAAGTGGTGGCCGCGCTGGACGCCCTGCGCAAGGCCGGCGAGGAGAGCGCACGCCTGGGCGCCTGCATGGGCGCTTTCGCGGATGAAATGGACAAGCTCGGTTTTCCGCAGTCGCAGGGCGTGGCCTGCAGTTCTCCCTACGACTATTTCGGCGACCAGTTCCGCGGCTCCAAGGGCATCCTGCTCGACATGTACCGGCGCAAGGACGAACTGCTCGCCGCGCTGGAAAAGGCGGCGGTTTTCATCACGCAACATACGGTCGCTTCGGCGCTGAACCATCCGTGCAAGATGATCTTCATCCCGATCCACTGGGCAATGGACAGCTTCATGTCGCTGGCTCAGTTCAAGACTTTTTTCTGGCCGCCTTTCCGCAAGGTGCTGCTCGGCCTGATCGAAGCCGGCCTGACCCCGGTCGCCTTCTGGGAGAGCACCTGTACCACGCGCCTGGAGGTGATCGCCGATATTCCGCGCGGCAAGGCCATCTACTGGTTCGAGGGCACCGACATGCTCAGGGCCAAGGAGGTGCTGGGCGACGTGGCCTGCATACGCGGCAATGTGCCCGCCTCGATGCTGAACACCGGCAGGCCCGAGGAGGTCGATGCCTATTGCCGCATGCTGATCGAAAAGGTCGGCAAGGGCGGTGGCTTCATTCTCGATGGCGCCTGCGGCATCCCCGACGAAGCCAGACCGGAAAATGTAAAGGCGATGTTCGCGTCGGTGCGAAAGTACGCCGCGTGAGTTCGCATGCCCGCGTTGCACGCGGCTGAAACGCGCTGCCCGCCGTCGCCGGCCGTTCGCGCGCCCCTGGCGCGCGTCAAACGCCAGGCGCAGCGCCTGCTGCGCGAGGAGGGGCTGCTCGAGCCGGTCTGGGCGTTTCGCATCCATCCTGTCGGCGCCATCCGCGGCGATGTCCTTGATCTGGGCGACACCGCGATTCGCGCACCGGCCCTGGCCGCCTTGTTCGGCCAGGTGAGTGCCGTCGCGGCCGCCGCGTGCACGATCGGCGCGCAGGTCGAGGCGCGCGTGGCTTCGCTGTTCGCGGCGCGCGAGCGCGTCAGCGGCGAGCACGCGCGGGTGCTGGCGCTGGCACTGGACGAACTGGCCGGTGAGCGCCTGTTCCGGCTCTCTGATGAACTGCACGCGCGCATCGCACGCGCCGCGCGCAGCCAGGGTTGGCACGCCGGTGCGCCCGAGAGTCCCGGCGATCCCGGCGTTGCGCTGGACGCACAGGCGGCCGTGCTGGCGCTCTCTGGCATCAGCACCCAGTCCATTCTGATGAATTCATCGGGCATGCTCTGGCCGCTCAAATCGATCAGCTTCGTGGTCGCGCTGGGTGCCGCTGTGCCGGATCGGCCGCTGGCGTCGCGCTGCGTCCGCTGCGGCTCGCGCGAGCGATGCAGCCAGCGCCGGTGATGGCCGAGGACCGGCCGCTTCAGGTCAGCTTCGACAACCTGGACCGCAGCGCCGCCTGCGCGCCCGGGGAGACCGTGTTCCATGCGGCGCGCTGCGCCGGCATACGCATCGTCGGCGCCTGCGGCGGCCGCGGTGTTTGCGGTACCTGCATGGTGCGCCTGCGCTCGGGCGAGATCGAAACTTCGGAACAGGCATTGCCGCTGCAAACAAGCACGCCAGGTGCCGCGCACCCGGACGGGCAATGGGTGCGCGCCTGTCAGGTCCGTCCGCGCGGTGACTGCACCGTCGAGGTGGCGCCGCGCTCGCTTGCGCGCGTGGTGAGGGCCGAGGTGGAAGGCGAGGGCGGCTGGGACTTCCAGCCGTCGCTGGCGGTGCACGATGTGGATCTTGTCGAGCCAACCCTCGAGCAGGCCGGGGCGGATGCCGACCGCGTGCTGCAGGCGCTCAGGCCGAGCGGCGTCACCCGCATGGACCTCTCGGCGCTGCGCGCTCTGCCGGTGCTGCTGCGCGAGCAGCAGTGGCGGCTGCGGGCGGTGTGCCACGGGGCTGTCGTAATCGGCTTTCTGCCGCACGGGCGGCGCGCGCTCGGCCTGGCAGTGGATCTGGGCACCACCAACTGTGCAGGCTATCTGCTCGACCTGGAAACAGGGACGGGGCTGAACGGCATCGGCATGGAAAATCCACAGGCCTCCTACGGCGCCGATCTGGTGAGCCGCATGAATTACGCCATGGGTTCGGAGGCCAGGCGCGACGAGTTGCGCGCGGCCGCCGTGACTGCGGTAAACGAACTTGCGCGCACGCTGTGCGAGGCGGCCGGCGCGCTGGTGGAGGATATTTTCGAGGTGGCCGTCGCCGGCAACACGGCCATGCACCACCTGCTGCTGGGACTGCCGGTGCGCCAGCTCGGGCGTGCCCCGCACGTGCCGGCGGTGTGCAGGTCGCTCGAGGAACAGGCGCGCGACCTGGGGCTGAATTGCGCCGGCGGCGCCGTGGTGCACCTGCTGCCCAACGTCGGCGGCTATGTCGGTGGCGACCACGTGGCGGCGATGCTGGCCACCGAGGAGCGCTGGCGCGATGCCACCGCGGTGGTCATGGACATCGGCACCAACACCGAGATTTCGCTAGTCCATGCCGGTGAGATCCGCACTGTGTCCTGCCCCTCGGGGCCGGCACTGGAGGGCGGCCACATCAGCTGCGGCATGCGCGCCGCGGAAGGCGCGATCGAGCGTGTCGCCTTCGCGAACGGGGTGCTGGAGGTCAAGACCATCGCCGACGCCGAAGCGGTGGGATTGTGCGGTTCGGGGGTGCTCGATGCGCTTGCCGCGCTGCGCCAGGCGGGCGTTCTCGACCGGCGCGGACGCATGGGCCTGGATCCTGCACTGGTGCGCGAGCGGGGCGACCACCGCGAGGCACAGATCGCCCCCGGGGTGTGGCTGTCGCAGACCGACGTGCGCGCGGTCCAGCTTGCCAAGGCGGCGATCCGTGCGGGCATCGACATGTTGCTGCGCGAAGCAGGCCTTGAGGAATCCGCCATCGAGCGGGTGGTCATCGCCGGTGCTTTCGGCGCCTATTTGAGCGTGGCCAGTGCCATCGCAGTGGGCCTGCTGCCCGACCTGCCGCCGGAGCGCTTCGAGCAGGTGGGCAACGCGGCCGGGCTGGGTGTGCGCATGGTGCTCGCATCGCGCGCACTGCGCGCCCGCTCGCGCCTGCTGGCAGCGCGCTGCCGTTATATCGAACTAGGAACGCTGCCAGGCTTTCAGAAGACTTTCCTGGCAAGGATAGGATTCAACTGAACCACTGAGAACACCAGACAAAGGAACATCGTGAACGAACTCAATCTAACCATCATCAGCGACCGCATCAACCCGGGATTCAAAAGCACCAAGGCGCTGCTCGATGCCGGCGACATGGCTGGGCTGCAGGCCCTGGCGAAAAAGCAGGTCGAACTCGGCGCCGCCGCGCTCGATTTCACCATCGGCGCGCGCGCCAGCGACGATCCGCAATTCCTGGTCGAGGCGATCCGCGCCGTCCAGGACGCGGTCGATGTGCCGCTGTGTTTCGATTATCCGAGTGCGGCGATCCAGGAGGTCTGCCTCAAGGCTTACGATGAGGGCAAGGCGCGCGGACGCAAGCCGATCGTGAATTCGGTGGCAGAAACGCGCTGGGAGATCATGGATCTGCTGAAGATTCGCCCCTTCACGGTCATGGTGATGGCCTCGGAACGACTCGACGGGGGTGTCGGCAAGCCCAACACCAGCGGCCCGGAAATCGCCGGCACCGCCCGGCGCGCGGCGCTGCGCCTGGTGCGCGAGCACGGCGTGGCCATCGACGACATCATCATCGACGTCTCGATCAGCGCGCTGGTGTCCGACATGGCCGGCATGAACCGTTCCGCTCTCGAGGCGATTGGCACGCTGGGCAGCGACCCGGATCTGCGCGGCATGCATATCTCGGGCGGCATCACCAACATCGGACAGCAGCTCCCGGCCAAGGCGGCCGACGGGACGGACCTGAAACGCCAGCTGCAATGCGCGTTCCTGACGCTCGCGGTGCCCCTTGGCATGGACATGGTGCTGGCGACGCCATCGGCGGAGCTGCGGGCGCTGCCCGAGGGTAATTTCGTGTTCGAGACCTTCAAGCAGGTGCTGCCCCTCAGCGGCACCGATGTGCTGCGGGCGGTGCGCAAGCTGTATCGGAAGTAGACGCGGGCGGGTGCAGGCCCGCAGGTGGCAACGCAGCTCAGCCGTGCTTGTGTCTCAAGTACAAAGCTTCGACCTGTTCTCTGGCCCAGGGGGTGCGCCGCAGAAACCGCAGGCTTGATGGAATGCTCGGGTCATGGGTGAAGCAGCGGATTGCGATCTTGCTCCCCATGTTTTTCCAACCCATGGCCTCGACCAGTTCGGTCAGCATCCGCTCCAGCGTGATGCCATGCAGAGGATTATCGGGTTGGCTCTGGCTCATCGGGGTGTCGGTGGCGGCGCGATTTGAAGGTCAGGGGCCGTACGTTTCAACCGGGATAAATATTGGTGGGCGGTACTGGGATCGAACCAGTGGCTTCCACCGTGTGAAGGTGGCACTCTACCGCTGAGTTAACCGCCCAACTTAAAAATGAACTCCAGGCACTGCCAAAGGCGCATAGGGGAGTGTGAAGGCAGTGCTCTACCGCTGAGCTAACCACCCAGAGGGCGCGAATTTTCCCATACACCGGGACCAGGGGTCAAACCCGCTTTCCCGACTGACACGGGCTCCACTTGCACCTGCGGCTTGTTTGTCATGCGAGGACAACTCTTGGGCGGGTTGCCCGGGCAGGCTTCGCCGCTGTTGCGGCGAAGCCGTTCGAGGCCTGCGAAATGTCGTGTGCTCAGCTCTGGTTCCACTCCACCAGTGCATCGCCAGGATTGTCGCGTTCGTAATACCAGCGCAGACCCAGGGCGTCATCGCTCAGGACGGTGGTTTTGAAACTTCCCCACGCCTGGATTTCAAAGTAGTCGAGCGAGCCGCCGTGGGCGCGCAGCCGGTGTGGCACGCCGGGTGGAAAGTACACCAGCGTGCCGGGTTCGATTTCCTGGGATTCTTCCCCGATTTCGACTTTTCCGCGGCCCTTGAATGTCATATAGCAGTGATCTGGTCCCCGTGGATTGGCATCGGTGCCATTGTGCACATGGTAGGGAGAGAAGCCGCCCTCGATGTAGTGCATCTCCCCGGCCTGAACAGCATTGGACTGGGTGAGTCTGCTGCCATCGCGCAACTTGACGGTCGCTTCGGCACAGAAGCGGCGCACGCGGCCGCCGCTGGCGTCGCTCAATGCCCGCAGCGATTTTCTGTTGAAAAAATATCCCGGCCCGCCGGGCAAACCGTTTTCAACGGCAGCCGGGGGTTTGGGCACCACCAGATGCAGGATGTCCATGTCAGATCCTGCCGCTTCGAATCGAGCCGTTTCTGACGGGGCGAGCAGCACGCCGGCACCATCCTCTGCCTGGTGGGCCTTGTTGTCGTAGTGGACAAGACCGTTGACCGGAGTCTGCAGGACATATACCAGGTGGCAGTCGCCGCCGGCTTTGAGATCGAACTGCCTGCCTTTTGCTATGGTTCGCCGATAGACCGTCAAATTGGTCGCGCCACACAGGGCAGGGCCGCATAGCGTCTTTACCGTGCCGGACTCGAATGGCATGGACTGGCAAGTGTTCGAATTAACTATAGAGATATCCTTGATACCCGGCATGACAGTTCGCTCCTTGCAATAGACAAACTTGAATTCCCGGGAGCATTCCCGGGACCTTTCTACTCGATTCGCGTAGTGCCCTAGGATAGCCTTTCCTGGCATCAGAGCCAAGAATTACACGGGTGGGCGGTGGACTGGCGGCAGCATCCGCGCCGAAGTTTGGGTGCACAAATTGGAGGCGATTGCGTGGTGCCGGTATTTGCGGCGTGAACGCAAGTGCCGCACCGGCAAAGCAGACAGGATAGGGATAGAAGTGAAAATCGCATTTCAATGGCACCGGGTCGGGGCGGCATGCACGGCGCTGCCGTGCCCGAGCGCATCAGCCCAGACCAGCGGTGGTCACGCCGACAAGGACGGTGTGAATGTCGGTGAACCTTCCATTTTCAGGAAACTGGTTCTGGCGCAGACCCTGGAGCGCCGGCCGTGCAGCCGTAAGCAGCCCGGGTGACTGGCATCCGGGATTTGCGTTACCGCACAGAATTGGTGGGTGGTACAGGGATCGAACCTGTGACCCCTGCCGTGTGAAGGCAGTGCTCTACCGCTGAGCTAACCACCCATTTGCCGCTAGGTGCCGGGTTTTCTGCCGGGCGTCTTGGGCGGGATGGTTCCGGAGATCCGGCAAAGTGTCCCGTTGACCGGTTTGCCGTTGGAATACTGCGTCATGCTGCAGGTGGAGATGTCACCGCGCGCCGACAGATCGGATATGGATTTGCGTACTTTGGGCAGGGGAATGCCAGTCGCTGCAGCAATCTCAAAATCGAGTTGCTGTCCTTTTTTCTTCAGGTGTTCCAGGATCGGGGTTGCATACATCTCAAATGCTCCTGATAGGGGTCTTCATGAAAAAACATTCTTTGCTGTCCGGCAAAAAATGGACGGCAAAATATTGCGGGCGCCATATGTCGGCAAAGTCATATGGCCCCCGTACACTGCCCGCACGGGATTCTTGGCAGACATCCGCTTCAGGTCCGGCGTCCGCTTCGCTTCTAACTCATTGAAAGCTATGGTGGGGCGTGAGTGGCTCGAACACTCGACCTACGGATTAAGAGTCCGCTGCTCTACCAACTGAGCTAACGCCCCGCTAACTTCAAGAACTGCCTTTTCTTCATTCCGCCACCCAGGGGCGAATGAGGTACATAGTCTGGCGTCCCCTACGAGATTCGAACTCGTGTTACCGCCGTGAAAGGGCGATGTCCTAGGCCTCTAGACGAAGGGGACAGGTCGACGAACCGGGTTGGTTGGTGGAGGTAAGCGGGATCGAACCGCTGACCTCTTGCATGCCATGCAAGCGCTCTCCCAGCTGAGCTATACCCCCCAACCGAGCCTAGGATTATAGCCATGGGTGCGGGGAAAGTAAAGATTCTGGACGGAAAATCCTGCAAAAAGTGACAAATTGGGTCTCCGACTCCGATCAATATTCATCGTGATCGCAATATCGATCCCGGCTTTTTCATGTCGGCAGGTTCCATGAGGCGAACCCGCAACCGATGTACCACTCCTGATAAGGGTGATAGCCGAGAGCATCGAAACCCTGTCCACCGGCTGTCCCGTGGGCTACCACCCAATTGCGCACTTCGGCAGCGCCGTTGCCGGCCGCCTCGGTACGGCGATCGAGGAATTCCATCAGCGTGGGCACGTCGCCGGATTTGAAATGCTCGAAACATTGCCGGTCGAATTCCTCGTCCAGCCGTCCCATGTCCGGTTCACCGATCGAATGGCTCAGACCTCCGGTTGCCAGTATGGCGACCCGAAGATCGCCGGGGTAACTGTCGATGGCCCGCCGGATGAGCTCTCCCCAGGCGTAACAGCGCTTGAAGCTGGGCAGGGGCGGTTCAATGATATTCACGATAATCGGAACGATGGCCGGGAGCTGCGTGACCCCCATTTTCCACAGGGGAATGAGAAAGCCGTGATCGAGCTTGAGGTGGTGCGAAAGCGACGGCTCGAAATCGCGCTGCAACGCCGTATCGGCCAGATGCAGCGCAAATTCCGGATGCCCTGCGATGGCGTTGTCAAAGGGAACCTTCAGCCAGGGTTCGGGCGAACCCTCGTGCATTTCGCCGACACCGATGCAGATGCTGGGAAGGTTATCGATGAAAAAGTTGACCCAGTGATCGGGTGAAACGACGATGAGAACGTCCGCCCGGCATTCGGCAAAGCGCCTGCCCAGTTCGCCAAACGTGCGGGTGACGCTTGCCAGGCGCTGCGGGCCGACGCCCTCCCAGTTTCGTGCCATGAGCGGACCATGGCTTGCGGCAAACGCGCCGACCAGTTTAGCCATTTACGGCCTCCTTTTTCACGGCCAGTGCGCGGATATGATCAAGAAACCATGATTCTGATTTGCCTGTGGCAAAAAAATAAAAGCGCAGCAGATAGGGATTCACCTTGGGGGCGAGTGCGGCGACATCGTCTTCCCGCAGCGATTTGAGCACCTCCGGCTTGATCGGATAACGACGCAGCACCTTTTCCCGGTCGGCCGCGTACTCGTCTGCGTTTTCGGGGGTCTGCATGTCGAAAAACAGCTTGCTCAGCCAGTAATCTCTCATGGCACGGTGCCTTTGCGGAAAATAAGTCGACGGATTGTAGTCGGATCCAATCAGGAATCAAGCTCATGGCGTTTCACCGGGACAGCAGTGGCTGGGACAGGAATCCTGGCAAAGAGTTCCAGACTGTACAGCTGTGGCTGGGACAGGAACCCTGGCAAAGAGTTCCAGACTGTATTACATTGGTTTCTTCACTCTAGGAGGAGGGTAGTCATGCTAACGAGAATAATCGCGTGCGTCGCGTCCATGATATTTGCCGCGAGCGCAGGAGTTGCCGTCGCGCAGACGGTGAAGATCGGATTGATCAGCACCTATTCTGGGCCCACGGCAGCCCAGGGCGACCAGCTGGACAAGGGCGTGAAGCTGTTCATGAAGCTCAACGGCAGCAAGCTTCCGCCCGGTGTGAAAGTCGAACTGGTGGTTCGCGACGATGCCGGAGCTAACCCGGACAACGCCAAGCGCATCGCGCAGGAACTGATCGTGCGCGACAAGGTGCAGTTCCTGACCGGGCTTGTCTGGACGCCCAATGCCGCATCGATTGCGCCGCTGGCCGCCGAGGCGAAAGTACCGTTCATCAGCATGAATGCCGCCGGGGTCGGAATTCCCTATACCTCGGACTATTTCGCCAGGGTGTCCTTCACGCTCTGGCAATCGTCCTATCCCCTGGGGCAGTGGGCCGGGAAGAAATACAAGCGCGCCTACACCATGGTGAGTGACTTTGCACCCGGGCATGAAGCGGAGGAAGCCTTCATCAAGGGCTTCAAGGAAAGCGGCGGGGTGATCGTGGACAGCGTGCGCGTGCCTCTGGCGGCCACCGATTTTTCGGCCTACATGCAGCGCGTCAAGGATGCCAAGCCCGACGTTCTGTTCGGTTTTAATCCCGCCGGCAAACAGGCCACCGCGCAGATGAAGGGTTTTGCCGATCTCGACCTGGGCAAGGCCGGCGTCAAATACATCGGCCCGGGGGACATCACCACTGACGAAGAGTTGCAGGGCATGGGCGATGTGGCGCTGGGTGTCATGACGGTGCACCACTATTCGGCCGCCGCCGACCGCCCGGCCAACAAGGCCTTTGTTGCCGCCTACAAAAAGGAATACGGCGCCAATCTCAATCCGGGCTTCATGTCGGTCGGCGCCTACGACGCGATGCAGCTGATCTTCGATGCGATCAATGCGCAAAAGGGCAAGATGGATCCGCAGGCGACGATGCAGTACATAAAGAGCTACAAGAACGCGAACAGCCCGCGCGGGCCGATCGCGATCGACCCTGAGACCCGCGACATCATGCAGAACGAATATCTGCGCGAAGTCAGGAAGGTGGGAGGGCAACTGGCCAACGTGGAGATCGAGGTGGTCGGCAAAATGGTCAAGGATCCGTGGAAACAGTTGAATCCGAAGAAATAAGCTGACTCAATCCCTTCCCCGTGCCGCCCTCGCGGTGCGGGGTTTTTGTCTGCGAATAACAAGATAGCACCCATGCAAGGCTTTGCCTCGTCGCTCGTCAGCGTCGCCTTCCACGGCATCGCCTACGGCATGATTCTTTATGTCATATCGGTCGGCCTGTCGGTCACCATGGGGCTGATGGGTTTCGTCAATCTCGCGCACGGCGTATTTGCGATGACGGGGGGCTACGTCATGCTGAGCGCGATGAGTCGCTACGACGTGCCTTTTCCTTTGGCTCTCTGCCTGGCATTCGTTCTGGTGGCAGCAGCAAGTGTCGTGTTGGAGCGCCTGCTCTACGCCCGACTGTACTCGGCGGGTGACCTGGAACAGGTGCTGCTCACCATCGGCTTGATATTCATGGCGGTGGCGGCGGCACGCCTGGCCTATGGAACATTGCAGCAGCCGGTCAACCTTCCGCCCTATCTTAAGGGGCAGTTTGCGCTGTTCGGCCGGGATTTTCCGGCTTACCGCGTGTTCCTGGTTGCCTTCAGTTCGGTGCTGGTGGCGGTGCTCTGGTTCGGGGTCGAACGCACGCGCTGGGGTGCGAAAGTGCGTGCCGCTGTCGACAACCGCGCGATGGCACAGGCGATCGGTATCAACACTTCGCTTCTCTTTACCGTCACCTTCGCCCTGGGCAGCGGCCTTGCCGCGCTTGGCGGCGCGTTGGGGGCGGACATCATTGCAATCCAGCCGATCTACCCATTCGAGAACCTGATCACTTTTCTCATTGTGGTTGCGGTGGGCGGCATGGGGTCGCTGCGCGGACCGTTTGTCGCCGCGCTGCTGATCGGCATCAGCGACACGGCGTGCAAATACTGGCTGCCCCAGTTCGGGGCTTTCTTCATTTATGCGGCCACCATCGCAATCCTGTTGTGGCGCCCGGCCGGACTGTTCGGCAAGGCCAGCCAATGAGGGCGCCGGGCCGCAGCGGGCGCGAATGCTGGTCGCCAAGCGAAAAGGCGGCACCATGACTGGCCCAGCCCACACCGGCAGCTACCTTTCCGATCCGCGCGTGCGCCCCATGGAGTGGCTGCCCTGGGTGCTGGCGCTTGTCTGCTATTTCGCCGCGCCGACCTACCTGCCCCTGGGCAGCTACATCCTCATCATGATCCTGTTTGCGTTGTCGCTGGATCTCATTCTGGGCTATGCCGGAATCATCACGCTGGGTCATGCCGCCTATTTCGGATTTGGCGCCTACGTGGCGGCGATTTTGGCGGTCAGGGTCACCGCCGACCCGCTCATCGGAATCGCGGTTGCGGGTATCTCTGCCGGCTTGCTGGGATGGCTGACGGGGCTGGTCATTCTGCGCATGCGCGGGTTGACGCTGCTGATGCTCACGCTCGCGATCACCTCGATCTGCTACGAAATCGCCAACAAGGCCACGGCATTGACCGGTGGTGCCGACGGCCTTGGCGGCTTCAACATGAAGCCCATCCTGGGCCTGTTCAAGTTCGACCTGTTCAATAAGACCGGGTACTTGTATTGCCTGCTGTTCCTGTTCGTGGCGTGGTGGCTGGTGCGGCGCATCATCTATTCGCCTTTTGGCGCTTCGCTGACCGGAATTCGCGAAAACGTGGCGAGGATGCATGCCCTCGGATCGCCGGTGTACCAGCGGCTGGTGGCGGTCTACACGATCTCGGCGGCGCTTGCCGGCGTAGCGGGAGGGCTGCTTACCCACACCACGGAATTCGTGGGGCTGAAGGTGCTCAGTTTCGATTTGTCAGGCGATCTGCTGGTGATGCTGATTCTGGGTGGTGTCGGGCGGATCTACGGCGCGTTCGTCGGGCCGGTGGTCTACCTGCTTGCGCAGGACTCGCTGGCCAAGCAGTTTCCCGAGTACTGGTACTTTGGCATCGGCCTGATGCTGGTCCTGGTGGTGATGTTCGCCCGCGGGGGCATTCTCGGCATAGTGGACAGGCTGCTTCTGAGAATTCGGCGGGGCAATACATGACCCCCGCCTTGGAAACGCGCAATCTGTGCAAGCATTTCGGCGCCCTGACGGTTGCCGAGCAGATCAATTTCAAGCTAGATGCGGGCGCACGCCATGCGCTGATAGGACCCAATGGGGCCGGCAAGACCACCTTCGTCAACATGCTGATGGGCGGGCTCGCGCCATCCTCCGGCGCCATCCTGCTCGGCGGCGTGGAAGTCACCCGGCAATCGCAGCGCCAGCGCGTCAAGCACGGGCTCGGCCGCACCTTTCAGATCAACAGCCTGTTTCGCAGCCTGACGGTGGTTGATAACGTGTCCCTCGCCGTTGCCGAGCGGCATGGCGTCGCCTGGGGAATGTTCCGTCCCGCCGGCCGCTACCGGAGCGTCGTCGACGAGAGCATGCAGTTGCTGGATACGCTCGGCCTGCTTGAGGATGCCAAGCTTTCGCTTGCCGCGCTTCCTTACGGCAAGCAGCGTTTGGTCGAGATTGCGATTGCCCTTGGCATGCGCCCGAAGGTGCTGCTGCTCGATGAGCCTGCCGCGGGCATTCCATCGCTGGAATCGCATCGCATCCTGGAGGTTCTGGACGCTCTGCCCAAGGAAATCGCCATTCTGATCATCGAGCACGACATGGACCTGGTGTTCCGCTTCGCGCGCAAGATTACTGTACTCGCGCAGGGTGCCGTGCTCATGGAGGGGTCTCCTGCAGAGGTTTCCTCCGACGCGCGGGTGCGCCAGGTCTACCTGGGAGAGCGGCGTGAGTGACATTTTGCGGCTCTCCGGCGTCCACGCGGGCTACGGCCAGACGGTGGTGCTCGAGGACATTGATTTCACGCTGCCCGAGCGCTCGACGCTGGCGCTGCTTGGACGAAACGGCGTGGGCAAGACCACTCTGCTCGCCACCATAATCGGCCTCACGACGCTGCACCGGGGGACTGTCGAATTCCGCGGCAGGCCGATATCGACCATGGCGGTGTACGACCGTGCGCGCCTTGGTATCGGCTATGTGCCGCAAACACGGGAAATCTTTCCTTCGCTTTCGGTCGAGGAAAACCTGACTGTCGCGGAGCGTCCGGGCAACTGGAACCTGGAGCGCGTCTATGACCTGTTCCCGCGCCTTGCCGAGCGACGCAGCCACATGGGCAACCAGATTTCCGGGGGCGAGCAGCAGATGGTGGCCATTGGCCGCGCGCTGATGGGAAATCCTGACCTGCTGCTCATGGACGAACCGCTCGAGGGCCTTGCTCCCACAATTGTCGATATGCTGTTGCTGGCAATGCAGCGCCTGATCAAAGAAACCGCACTCACGGTGGTGCTGGTCGAGCAATCGGCCAAACTGGTGCTGGAGGTCACGCAGCAGGCCATGGTGCTCAATCGCGGGCGCATCATCTACGCCGGCGCGAGCGCAGAACTGCTCGCCGACCCCCAGCGCCTGACGAATCTGGTCCTCGCTCAGTAGCGCGGGCGAGCCTCAGCCTTTACGCGCCCCGCCGGCGGTATTTCCCTGCTTCAAGGCGGCGTTGACGCGTGGCATGACTTCAGTGGCCATCAGTTCCATCGAGCGCTTGGCCAGGGCAGGGTCTGCCCAGTCCATGCCGCCATAGACCAGTTCGCCAAAGTCGCCGGTGCGTTCGTGCATGGCGAGCAGTTCATCCACGACCTTGTTGACCGTGCCGGCGATGACAAGCCGATCCAGGATGAAATCGATGGTGATCTCCGAGTCCGGCTGTTCTTTCGATTCCTTGAATACTGCCTGCCTGCCACCGCGGAAGAATTTTGCGGCGAGTTGCTGGTAGTAGAAGCGATAGGGACTGTTCGGGTCGTCGCGTCCATAGGATGCGGCGACCTTGTCGTCGTCGGCGACGAATACGGTTCGCGCGATGCGCCAATCGCCCGTGTCGGCGATTTTTCCCGCCTTGGCCTTGCCCTGCGCATAGTTCTGCCAATGGGAGGAAAGCCATTTGTCCAGAAGGAAATTGGCCGACAGCGGATGAAAATCGCGCTCGCCCATGATGATGACGCCCTTGGAAAACGGGGCGACGACGGTTCCGACGATTTCCGGGCGCGGAGTCTGAAACGGCTTGGGCATGATCCCGACACCCAATTCCGTTTGCATGGTTCTGCGCGTGGTTATCTTGAAGCGATTGTCCGGAAGGTCAATGTCGTAGGGTGTTTCGCGTTTCCAGATTTCCAGAATGACATCGACGGCTTCAGCGAATATCTTGTTGCGATCGTCGTCAAGCAATCCCAGCACTTCGGAATCAAAAGGCGTCCCGGTGCTCACTCCGAGGATCAGCCGTCCTTCGGACAGGTGGTCAAACATCGCCGCATGGGCGGCAATTTGCGCCGGGTGCATGTGCGCTATGGTGGCGGTGCCGGTACCCAGCCTCAGGGTCTTGGTGGAATGTATCAGCGTGGCCAGGAACAGCATGCTGCTGGTGACGTTTTCCGCCTTGTCCGCAAGATGTTCGCCGACGAAGGCATCATGGAATCCGAGTTTGTCGGCAAGAATGAAGGCTTCACGGTCCTCCTTCAGCGTTTCGGTCATGCTCCTGTGCAGCGGGTGAACCGGCATGGTGAAGTATCCGAGCCTCATGTTTTCTCCGTTCAAAGGGTCGCCGGCTACTGCTTGCCGGCTGAATTGGGAAAAGGAATCACCCCCGGCCCTGGTGTCATCCGGTCTACGGCTACTCGGCAGGGAGAATCTTGAGATGCTGGCGATAACGCCTGGCGCGCTGGACATAAATCTCGGCGATATGCGCCAGGTTCTCGCTTTCCTCGGGGGTCAGCTGGCGGACAATTTTGGCCGGCGAGCCGATCGCGAGAACCCCCTCCGGGATGACCTTTCCTTCGGGAACCAGGGCGCCGGCGCCGACCAGGCTGCCCGCGCCGATTTTCGCCCCGTTGAGGATGATCGCGCCCATGCCTATCAGCGTGCCGTCGCCGATGGTGCAACCGTGGAGCATGACCATGTGGCCGATGGTGACGTCCTTGCCCACCATCAGCGGAAAGCCGGGGTCGGCGTGCAGCACCGCTCCATCCTGGACGTTGCTGCGGTCCCCGATGGTGATGTGCTCATCGTCGCCACGGATCACTGCATTGAACCAGACGCTCGCCTGGTGGCCTATGGCAACGGAGCCGATGATCGTTGCATTGGGCGCAAGATAGCGATCGTCGCTGCTGGTTGCCGGTTTTCTGCCGTTTAACTCGTACAAAGCCATGTTTTCCCTCCCGTGGCGGCGCGATCATAGCATTGAGTTGCTATGATGCCGCCTTTCCGGCGGGCACGAGGCATGATACCAAGCGAGTCGATTTTTCTTCAGATCCGGGGACTGCGGTATCACGTCCGGGCATGGGGAAACCCAGAGGCACGGAAGATTTTTCTGCTGCATGGATGGATGGATGTTTCCGCGTCATTCCAGTTTGTCGTCGATGCGATGCGCGGGGACTGGCGGATACTGGCCCCCGATTGGCGCGGCTTCGGGCTCAGCGAATGGTGCGGCGTCGATTCCTACTGGTATCCCGATTACCTTGCGGACCTGGAAGGGCTGCTCGACGCGCTGCAACCGGGGGAACCGGTCAACCTGGCAGGACACAGCATGGGAGGAAACATCGCCTGCATTTTTGCGGGTGTTCGACCGGGGCGCATCGGCCGCCTGGTCAACCTCGAAGGGTTGGGAATGCGCGATAGTAGTGCGGAGGATGCCCCCAAGCGTTACGCGAAATGGCTCGACGATGTTGCCAGGCCGCAGCAGTTTCGCGGCTACGCGTCTTATGAAGATCTTGCCGCGCGCCTTTGCGAGTCCAATGGCCGCCTGGATCCGGAGCGCGCCCGGTTCCTTGCCCGCCACTGGGGCGTATTGCGTGATGACGGTCGCGTCGAGTTGCGCAGCGATCCGGCACACAAGCGCGTGAATCCGGTGCTGTACCGGGAACAAGAAGCGATGGCATGCCTGCGCGGCATTACGGCGCCGGTAATCTGGGTGGAGGGTGAATTGAGCGATCTGTTCACCAAGTTCAAATTGTCGCGGGAAGTAGTCGCTGAACGCAGGCGCCAGATTCCCAATTGTGTCCACAGAACGATTATGGGCGCGGGCCATATGCTGCATCACGACCGCCCGGAGCAGGTGGCCGAGGTGCTGAATGATTTCTTCTCCTGACGTGCCGAATTGATGAAATTTGACCTGCATTGCCATTCAAGCGCATCGGATGGGACGCTTGCGCCCGCGGAGCTGGTGCGACGGGCTCACAAGAATGGCGTAGACGTGCTGGCCCTGACCGATCACGACGTGACGGACGGTCTGGCTGAGGCTGCGGCCGCGGCCGCGGATCTTCCGCTGCGGTTCGTGAGCGGAGTGGAAATTTCAGTGACCTGGTGCGGCAAGACCATTCACATTGTCGGGCTGGGCATCGACAGCGAGAACCTGGCGCTTGCGGCGGGCCTCGCCAGCGTACGCGACAGCCGCGTAAGCCGCGGCCGGTTGATCGCAGCCGAGCTTGCCAAACTGGGCATCGAGGGCAGTTTTGAGGCGGCTCTTGCTTACACGCGCAATCCGCAGACCCTCAGCCGCACACATTTCGCGCGCCACCTGGTCGAGAAAGGCTATGCGAGGGATGTCAGATCGGTTTTTCACCAGTATCTCGGAGAAGGCAAGCCGGGGTATGTTCCGCATCAGGGGGCCACGCTGGACAAGGCGGTGGCATGGATTGACGCCAGCGGAGGAGTCGCGGTGATCGCGCATCCCGGCCGCTACGGTCACTCCCGCAACCAGGCCGGCGTGTTGATCAGGGAATTTCGTGACTGCGGTGGCAAAGGCATTGAAGTGCTTACCGCCAGCCATACCGCGGATCAGGCGCGCCTGTACGCGGAATTGTCGCGAAAATACGGACTTGCGGCATCGTGTGGCTCGGATTTTCACAGCCCGGGTGAGAGCCGGGTCGACCTGGGCGCGTTGGCGCCACTGCCTTCGGACTTGAAGCCCATTTGGGAATTGCTTGAGATTGACCCCCATTGAAAAATACAAACTGGCGCGGGAATTGCCGCTTGCGGGCGTTTCCCTTTGAAAATGCCGATTCCAACCAGCAGGGTTGACCGAACAGGTTCTGTAACGTGTCCCAGTATTTCAGCATTCATCCGACACACCCGCAACACCGCCTGATAGCTCAGGCTGCGCAGATCGTGCGCAATGGCGGAGTCATCGCGTACCCGACGGACTCCTGCTACGCATTTGGCTGCCATATTGGCGACAAGGATGCGCAGCAGAAATTGCGCCGAATCCGGAACATTGACGACCGGCACCACCTGACCCTGATGTGTCGGAACCTGGCCGAAATATCGACCTATGCGCGCGTCGACAATGCTTATTTCCGGCTGCTGAAAAAGCTGACGCCGGGAAGTTATACCTTCATTCTGGAGGGAACCCGTGAAGTACCCAAGCGATTGCTGCACGCGAAACGCAAGACGATCGGCATCCGGATTCCGGAGAGTCCCGTTGCGCTGATGCTGCTCGAGGAGTTGGGTGAGCCGATGCTTTCAGCAACTGCGTTTCTTCCGGGCAATCCGGTTCCTGTCAACGATGCCCATGAAATACGCGAATGCCTCGAGCATCAACTGGACCTGGTGATGGACGCTGGGCCTTGCGGAATCATTCCGACCACAGTGCTGGACATGACCGGTCCGGAGGTCATTGTGATACGCGGCGGCAAGGGAGATGTGGGGGCGGCTGGATTGCAAGCCTGATAGAATACGGCCCTCCAAAAGAGCGCCTCAAACGCCGGTCCCCTCCAAGAAATGGAATTCAATCTCGTTCAAGTAATCGCGATTTACGCGATTCCGGTTATTTTTGCGATAACCCTGCACGAGGCCGCCCATGGCTATGTGGCCCGGTATTTCGGTGACCTGACAGCCTGGCGTCTGGGGCGTATCAGTGTCAATCCGATCAGGCACATCGATCTGGTGGGTACCATTGCGGTTCCGCTGGCCATATTGGTTGCCAGCAAACTGCTGGGTGGAGGCGCGCTGTTGTTCGGTTGGGCAAAACCGGTTCCGGTCAACTACCACGCATTGCGGCATCCCAAGCGGGACATGCTCTGGGTGGCCGCTGCCGGGCCGGCTGCGAATCTGCTGATGGCGCTTGCGTGGGCGGGGTTGTTGAAGTTGTCATATGTCATCGCAGCGAATTATTTCACCGTGCCGCTGAGTTTGATCGCCGAGGCCGGCATTGCGGTAAACGTGGTCCTCATGGCGCTGAACCTGCTGCCGATCCTGCCTCTGGACGGAGGTCGCATAGCGATGAGTCTGTTGCCGGAAAAGCTGGCAACGATGTATGCGCGCTCGGAGCCTTTTGGATTTCCCATTTTGCTGGTGTTGATATTTACCAATTTTCTGGGGGCGATTCTGTCGCCCTTGGTTCACGCATCGATAGGTTTGATCGAAACCTTGTTTTGGCTGTGAGGTGTCATTTGCACCCTGGATCCATGGTCCGGAAATTCATATCTCAATCGCGGAGTCGGCAGGGAATGCTCTCTTATGTATGAAGATCGAGTAGTTTCGGGAATGCGCCCGACCGGCGCGCTACACCTCGGGCATTACCATGGCGCGTTGAAGAACTGGGTGCGGTTGCAAGCCGAACATCCGTGCTTTTACTTCGTGGCGGACTGGCACGCGCTGACAACGCACTACGACACGCCGGAATTGATCGAGCAAAGCGTTTGGGAAATGGTGATCGACTGGCTGGCCTCAGGCATCGATCCTTCACAGGCGACGCTGTTCATTCAGTCAAGAGTACCCGAGCACGCCGAACTGCATACGTTGTTGTCGATGATCACCCCGCTGGGATGGCTCGAACGGGTTCCCACATACAAGGACCAGCAGGAGAAACTTGCCGACCGGGATCTTGCCACCTATGGATTTCTCGGCTACCCGCTGCTGCAAAGCGCTGATGTACTCATCTACAGGGCAAGATATGTTCCGGTGGGAGAGGATCAGGTGCCCCATGTCGAATTCATGCGCGAGCTGGCCCGGCGCTTCAACCACGTCTACGGCAGGGAAGCGGGGTTCGAGGACAAGGCGAAGGCGGCAGCAAAGAAAATGGGCAGCCGCAAGGCAAAGCTCTACGATCAGTTGCGCACGCGTTTTCAGGAGCAGGGGGACGCCAATGCCCTGCAATCCGCCAAGGCGCTGCTGGAGGAGCAGCAGAATCTGACTGTCGGGGACCGGGATCGGCTGTTTGGCTATCTTGAGGGTGGAGGGCGGTTGATACTTGTGGAACCGGAATCGCTGCTCACCGATGCATCGCGTTTGCCGGGGTTGGACGGCCAGAAGATGTCGAAATCCTATGGCAACACGATCGGGTTGAGGGAGGATGCCGAGTCGGTGAGGAAGAAGATCAAGACCATGCCCACCGACCCCGCCAGGGTAAAACGAACCGATCCGGGCAATCCGGATTTATGCCCGGTCTGGCAGTTTCACCTGGTCTATACCGACGATAAGATACGGGAGTGGGCGAACCAAGGGTGCAGATCCGCCGGTATCGGATGCCTGGAGTGCAAGCAACCCGTCATAGATGCGGTAATTGCGGAGCAGGGCCCGATGCGCGAGCGCGCCCAGAGGTACCTTGATGATCCCACGCTGGTAAGGAATATCGTGGCCGATGGATGTGAAAAAGCACGCAAGCTGGCTCAGGAAACCATGCGCGAAGTGCGTGATGCCATGGGCCTGGCATACAAATGATCAAACCAACGACTGGACAACTTGAAATAGCAACACCGGCTGCCCAGGCGGTCGCAGTGACGCACATTGCGATGGTTCGGGGCGAGCCGATGACCGAGTTTCCGTCGGATCTCTATATTCCGCCGGACGCGCTGGAGGTTTTTTTCGAAACCTTCCAGGGGCCGCTCGATCTGCTTCTCTACCTGATCCGCAAGGCGAATATCGACATTCTCGATATTCCGATGGCAAAACTCACCACGCAGTACATGGAATATGTGGAGCGCACCCGCAACCGGAATCTGGAACTGGCGGCCGAATATCTGGTCATGGCTGCGATGCTCATGGAGATCAAGTCGCGCATGCTCCTGCCCAAGCCCAAAGCCATGGAGGCGCACGAGGAAGACCCCCGGGCGGAATTGGTGCGTCGCCTGCTGGAGTATGAACAGATCAAACAGGCGGCTTTGAGGATCGATTATCTGCCGCAGCTTGGAAGGGATTTTCAGGCAGTCGGGGTCTTTCTGGAATCCGATTTGGCCGACATCCTGCCCCAAGTGAATATCGCGGACCTGGAGCAGGCGTGGCGGCAATTGCTTGCCAAGGCAAAATTGACGCAGCACCACCGCGTTACACGGGACGAGTTGTCCGTGCGCGAGTACATGAGCATAATCCTGCGCCGGCTCGGTGGAAGGGCTTTTACCGAGTTCAGTACGCTGTTCGAGGTTGGCAGCGGAGTCGAAGTGCTGATTGTCAATTTTCTCGCGGTACTGGAACTAGTTCGGGAAAGCCTGATCGAGGTAACGCAATCCGAGCCATTTGCACCAATTTACGTGAAAATTTCCAATGCTTAGCCCCAGCGAAATAAAGATTATTTTGGAGACGGCACTGCTGGCCAACCAGGGCTCCCTGTCGATCGCTGCGATGCGAAAGATGTTTGACGACGATCCCAGCGCCGAGACGTTAGGGCATCTCCTCGAGGAGTTGCGCGAAGAGTGGAAGGGCAAGGGGGTGGAACTCGTCAACATCGCCTCAGGATGGCGTTTCCAGACGCGCCCGGAGTTTCGTGCCTACCTTGACCGGCTCGATCCGGAAAAGGTGCCCCGATATTCCCGCGCGGTACTGGAAACGCTCGCCATTATTGCGTATCGTCAACCGGTAACGCGCGGCGACATAGAAAACATCCGCGGCGTTACCGTTTCAGCGGGCATAATCAGGGCGCTGGAGGCCAGAAACTGGATTGACACGGTGGGATACCGCGATGTTCCGGGACGGCCAGCGCTGTACGCGACGACGAAAATGTTCTTGGACGACCTGGGATTACGTTCGCTCCAAGAGTTACCCCCCCTAGATGAAATAGCCAAATCCCTTGACCTCACCCAGACCCCTCCGCCGTCCGAGCCCACTGCGCAGGCCGACTCCGTCGAGCAAAACGAGTCAACCGCAGAGCAGAACGAGTCAAGCGCAGAGCAAGGCGAGTCAAGCACAGAGCAAGGCGAGTCAAGCACAGAGCAAG